>CAMYUL010000013.1 GCA_947302125.1 uncultured Candidatus Saccharibacteria bacterium | reverse complement strand
AACCCCCGAATGCTGGGACCAGAACCCAGTGCCTTACCACTTGGCGAATCCCCAACGCTATGTTCTATTGTAGCACGGTTTGCGTTTTTTTGCAATGTTTGGTATTATAAGCATAAGAATAAAGGAGGTTATATGGAGCTAATTCCAGTTTTGTCACTAGTGATGATCGGATACGCATTCTTGTCCGGCCTACTTGCAATAATCGGGGCGGGCAAAGGTAAAAAATTTAAGGCGCTAGGATTTTTCCTAGTAATTTCGGCGCTAATTGCGGTGACGATTGTCTGGTGGGAGGAGTATAGCTACGTCTTTTACCTGATTGCAGCGGTAGTCGCATTTGTAACTTATCTTGAGGTGATTAAGTATCGTTTCTTTGACGTACGAAATGCAATTGTCAAGGTCTGGAATTATGTGACTTTGGCTTCCTGCGCTGTTATAGTGTATGTAGTTTTCTACTACTTCATTGCGAAGGAATTGTTCCACTTCCATATGACTTCCGATGCAATCGCGATTAATATGATAATGATTTTGGTCCTGGTAGTTATCTTGCCAGTACTAAACGGACTAAACACTGCGATTAATGCGCGGGTGCTGGTCCAGAGAGTAGATCTGACATACGTAATCAAGCGATTAAATTTCTTGGCTACGCATAACGTGAAGCTTGCTTCTCTGGCTGCATTTTTGGCGAAGAATTTGCATTTTAAGACAGTGGGAATTGTAGTTGATGGTAAGCTATACGCCTCTTCTAAAAAAATGAGACTTTCTAAGGATGAGATTTCTAGCATTGCGAAGCTAAAAGACTCTGATGGAGTTTGGCAGAAGATCAGTGGTAAAACGGAAAAGACTCTCAACGAGCGTGGGATTAAGGCTGTTGCGGTAATGCGCGATGCTAAGGGACATCCTTTTGGACAGGTCTTGATTGGTCAGCCAATGGGTAAAATTGATTTTGAAAAGAGAGATCTTAATGAGGTCTCGGCGATTCTAAACTTAGTTGCTTCGATTGTAGACTCTAAGAAGAAAGACTAGCTGATTGATAAAAAATGGTCAGTTTTATAGAACTGACCATTTTTAAGCGGTGAGAAAAAGATTAGTCGAGTAATCTCGTTAAATACGCTTCCGCTTCGTCGGTATTCATAACACGAGTTTGGTAATTATTGTCGTAGACGGTTGGCGTAACCTTGGTTTGGATCAATTTGCCGTTATAGAAATAGTGAGTTAGGACTAGGCTCCGCTCAGTACCCGGCCAGTAGGTTTGGTCGAAGAACAAGTTGCCGAGGCCATAGTAAATTGGTTTGCCGGCGTAGAGCTCATAGGTTTGTGGCTGGTGAGCCTGAGTACCTACAACCATGTCGGCACCGGCGTCAATGAGGCTTCTAAAGAAGGCTGCTTGTCCGGAAATTGGAGCATCACACTCCGGCATTTCCTGGCCTTCTTCTGGGTAACAATAGCATTCGGCAAATTGAATATCTACGATGACAAAGTCGCCTTTTTCTTTGGCAGACTTAATGCGGGCAAGCGTATCTTCCGGGTCGTAGATATTGGCACCAGGATTGTCCCCATCGGCTCCTTCGCCATTAGCTTTGCTGCTGGTAGAATGATTGATGCCGATCCAAGTGATGTTAGTTCCCTTTTCGGAAATTTCTACGGGGACCTTAGCAGCTTCTTCATTTAGGCCGCCGCCAAAAGTTTTAATATTATGTTCGTGATACTTATTGATGGTTGCGGTGTTGTTATTGACCCCCCAGTCATTATTATGATTGCCGGTTAGTTCAATAATATCAGTACCGATTGCTTCAATAACGTCATACATGCGCGGATCGGAACAAAGACGCATGTTGGCGCTGTTGCTACAATTATCCGCAAAACTGACTTCATTGGAAATATGGGTAAAGTCGGCATCCTTTAAGAAGTCGGCAATTTTTTCCGAGAAGAAGGTGGCATCTCCTACTTGGTTTAATTTGTTTTGCATGGCGCGCGTGAGAGCGGTGACGCCAGTCTGATTAATCTTTAGAATGTTGTCTTTAGTGATTTCTGGGTATTTGTCGAGA
The DNA here is from genome assembly GCA_947302125.1 of uncultured Candidatus Saccharibacteria bacterium. Classification (GTDB taxonomy): domain Bacteria; phylum Patescibacteriota; class Saccharimonadia; order Saccharimonadales; family Saccharimonadaceae; genus Nanosyncoccus. The sequence continues at coordinate 8,646 of CAMYUL010000013.1, read as the reverse complement.
TTCGGATCGTCGACGTTAAAAGTTAGCTCTTTCATGACGGCACCAGTTTCGTCAAAATTATCGAGATAGTAAACATTGTCGATGCCTAGAACCTTTTGATCTGCGGTGAGATCGCTTATTGGCACGAGTTCGTACTTCTCAACATCGTCTTTTGTGATATTTTGAGTAGGGTCGCTAAAGGTAGTAACCGGTAAGTATGGAACTCTGATGGTGACGGATTTTGGCGCAGTGATGTTTTCTATAATGCCGTCTTTTTTGAAAAGGTTGTACAAAATAATCACGCTAGTGGAGCTAGCGAAAGATATGAGAAAAGTTAAGATAAAGATACGAAGACGCGGACCCTTAGAGCGGTTTCGTTTGCTCTCATAGTTATTGTTTCTGTGCGTATTGTAAGAATCGTAATTCGGTCTCATACGTTAAGTATAGCATATCTTATAATTTTGAGTTATAATAAGCTTATGTTTAAGGCTATTGCTAGATTTTTTAAATGGCTGTTTGGCTCGAAGAAGCCGTTACTTGAGTATGATGGAAAAATCTTGTCGCCGGATGGTCGAACTGAATGTATGGTGCGGTTGTTGAATGGCCAAGTGGTGTACTCGGTACAAAAAGATGGCAAGAGCATCGTTAGGGAGTCTCATGTAGGAATGGAACTTAGGGGCGACGAGCCGCTTCTAAATGGATTGATGCTGGTTAGGGCAGTGTCGAAAACTTTTGATGAGACCTGGGAGACTGTTTGCGGTGAGGAGCAATATGTGCGAAATAATTATAACGAAACAGCGTTTTATCTTTCTGAATCTGGTGGTAAGAAACGTTTGTTTACTTTGCGTTTTAGAGTTTTTGATAATGGTGTAGCTTTCCGTTATGAGCTGCCGCCACAGCCAGAATTTCAGAAGCTGATAGTTGAAAACGAGTTGTCGGAGTTTAATGTGGATAGCAATAGCTATGCTTGGCATATCCCGGCATATCAGCCCGATCGGTATGAGTATAATTACACGCGTGATTCGATTTATGAGCTAACCGGGTCGGTGCACACGCCATTAACGATTGAGACGCCTACAGGATTTTTCCTATCGATTCATGAGGCGGCACTATATAACTATGGGTCGATGACTTTGAAGGTAGATGGCAATGGGGCCTTGATTTCGGATATTACGCCGCTTTCTGATGGGGCAAGAGCGTATGTGGAGCTGCCATTTGATACTCCATGGCGCGTGATTATGATTGCAGACAATCCGCTAGAATTAACAATGAACCGGATGATTTTCAACTTGAACGATCCGCCGAAGCAGGATTTTTCCTGGGTGAAGCCGCTGAAATTTATGGGTATTTGGTGGGCAATGTATGTGGGGGAATGGACTTGGGCGGAAGGCGAGAGGCATGGTGCCACGACGGAACACACTAAGGAGTATATCGACGCGTGTGTACGGCTAGGAATTCCGGGGCTCCTAGTAGAAGGGTGGAACAATGGCTGGAATGGCGACTGGCTGGCTAATGGTCCGACGAATGATTTCGTGCACCCATCTGCGGATTTTAACCTAGAAGAAGTGGCAAAATATGCGGAGGCAAAGGGCGTGTCGCTAGTTGGGCATCATGAGACGGTTGGCTACATCGATAATTATGAACGGCAGATTGATGAGGCGTATAAGGAATATGCGGATAATGGGATCCATTATGTAAAACCTGGATATGCCGGAGCGTACATGACTGTGCAAGGGCGGCGCGAATATCATCACTCGCAGGTTGGTGTGAGGCATTACCAGAAGGCTTTGGAACTGGCAGCAAAATACCAGATTTGCTTAGACGTACATGAGCCGATTAAAGGAACTGGCATTGAGCGTACCTGGCCAAATCTATTAACGCGCGAAGGTGCGCGTGGGCAGGAATATGAAGGTGGCGCCTTGTTCCCTTCGCATGCGACGATTCTACCATTTACGAGGTTGTTGTCTGGCGGTATGGACTATACGTCGGGCATTTTTGATGTTTCTAATAACGTAAAAAGGATGGCTACGACCTTGGCGCGTCAAGTAGCATATTATGTGACGATTTATTCGGGGATGCAGATGGCCGCGGATCGTCCGAAATTTTATGAGGAAGTACATCCGGATTTGTTTACCTTTATTAAGGATGTGCCAGTCTCTTGGGCGAAGACTTTGCCGCTGCTTGGACAGATTGGTCAGTTCTATGTTGTAGCCAGACGTGATCGTTATAGCGATGACTGGTATATTGGTGGCGTAACTAACGAAGAGGCGCGTAGGGTGCGAGTCTCTTTGGAGTTTCTGGATGGTGAATACGAGGCGCAGATTTATCGTGATGGTGACGATGCACATTATCGTGAAAACCAACTATCGCTAGTCGTTGAAAAGAGACGTGTTTCTGCTACTGATTTCTTGGATATCTGGATGGCACCAGGTGGCGGATTTGCGGTAAGACTTAAGAAGCTGTAACAATTAATCTGTGAGTATAATCTTCGGAGTTTGCGACTTGCTCTCCGGAGCAGGTCATAAGAACGATGGTGTCTTCTTCTTCAGCTTTCAAAATCTCCTTCATGGAGATATCTTTTTTAGGTTTCTCTTCAATATTTTTGATCGTGTATTCCTTGTCGTTGTAGGTGATCTTGTCATTTTGCTGTAGATTTTTGAGATTGGAGAAGGCAGTAGAGGAGTGGCCGATAAGGAGAGTTTTATTCTTGTGCACGGAATAGACACCAACGATTTGCTCTGGGACTTCTAGCTCCTTGCCGTTCTTTGCAATCTTTTTGACGGGGAGATCCTGGTGAGAATCTTGGCCTTCGGTCGGGATGGACAAAGTGGCAATGGCGGACTCGGACTCTGCAGCGTAAACTTGTTCTGGGCTGGTGGCCGGTTGTAAGCCAAAGTAGACAAAAGCTACGGCGGCGACAAAATAGGTGGCAAAAATTCCTAATTTGATTTTTACCTCCTTAGAAAAACGAGACCTATATATGACACTTCCCATTTATGCTTATATTATAGCATAAGCGGGGTGTGAAATAGAAGATTTTTTAATCTTTTTTAGCAAAAACTAGCGTGCGGTGAGAGTAGGTACCAAGAGCGTTGTTGTAACTGCCGGCGCAAGTCATTAGTACAAGATCGGAGCCGCGGTAAATGAGGTTGCTCATAGAGTAGCTACCAACAGATTTGCGGTCTCCGGAGACTGGAAGATCACGTTCTACAGCGTAGATTGTGTAAGACTCGCCGTAGAGGTAGATTTTTTGACCAGCAGAGGCGTTTCTAAGATTGGAGAACACGCCAAATAAGTGACCCATAATGAGGGAGTTATATTTTGATGCGCCGTAGGCCGGAACGCTGAGATTACTGTTTGATAAATTAGAGGCAACGACTGAAGTGGAAATACCAATACTTGGAATGCTGAGGTCTGCTGGGGCGACAGATGTAGCTGCAGGCGATGCGTAGGATACGGCTCTAGCAGATCCGGCTACACCGCTCGTAACAGTGGAAATTTCGGCCTTTTCTGGTGCGGATTTTTCTTCTTTAGTGGTTGCTTCAATGGAGATAGCTGGCTCCGGAATGTTTAACGGAGCAGCTTCAGCACGGTTGATCGGTAAGAAGGTTTTGCCAACATTGAAGCCAAAAATGAAAGAGAGGGCAATAATGGCGGCCGGGCGGATAATTTTTGACTCGTAGACAAAAGTTTGAGCTCTGAGCTTGGCCTGACAAGAGGCTTTGCTGGCAATTTTATAGGAGTTTTTGTATGATTTTTGGCGGTTTTTGGCGTTTTTCTGGCGTTTTGCAGCAAAAATCTTGCAATATTTTGCAAAATTCTGGTTAAAACCAAGTACAAAATTAGAATCTAACCTTTTCACCTCTATAACTCCTAAACAGCTATATGTCTTAATTATACTACAGATTGACAAAAAAGTCAATACCTGTTATGGTTTCCTAACAGGGGTGGTCTAGAAAGAAATAATCAATTTTGTGCCAAAACCAAGCCTGGACGAAACCTTGATGCCATCTCCTTTAAAAATCGGTAGTTGATCAGGGGTGAGTAGGGTTTCTGAATCGTTGATAATTAAAGAATTTTCGGTACTAGAGATAGTGACATGAGCGGATCTTCCCTCTTTTTCGATAAAACTGAGGTAAAAAGTAAGCGGTACTGAGATTTTTTCTGGGTGAGAAATCTTAATATTGGGATAACGGAGATCGAGGTCTAAGAGGTGGCCTCTCTTGGAAAGCCGAGGGAGGAATTTGAGATAAACTGGGTCGACAATCTCAGATAATTTCATGCCTTTATTATAGCATAAGCGTTAGACGCCAGGAGAAAAATGTTTGAGCTTGTCGCGATGGGTTTTGTAACGCGGGTCATGGGATCCGACTTCGGCCCAAAACTCTGGGGAGTGATCCATGTGGTTAAGATGAGCTAACTCGTGAATAATGACGTAATCGCGAAGAGGTTCTGGAACCTGCATCAATCCGATATTTAAAGAGATGGTGCGATTTGACGAGCAGCTACCCCAGCGGGTGCCGGCATGGGAAAGGCGGATATGATCGTATTTATAGCCGTATCTTTTGGCGTAATATTCTAGGCGATAAGGCAGATACTCCTTGGCTTTTTTCATTAGAATCTTCTTCTTGGCGTCGCGAGCGCGCTGAGAAGCAGGATCTTTTAACGGTAATTTTTTGCGAATTACTGAGCGATTGGCCGCAAGAAAACGCTTTGCAAGAAAAGTGGAAGTGTAAGTTGGCACAGACATTTGTAATCGGCCAGAAGTGGACACTGAAAAACGAATGCCAGAAGCGAGCGGGCTTTTTCTGACGATAACTTCGCCGAATTCTTTGTCTTCAATAATCATTATGCAGCGAGCTGTGACAAGACGTGTGAGAGCTGGGTCTCAAAGGTGTGCTTGCCGGAAAGGACGATAGGCTTCTCATCCTCAGCTGGAGCTTCGAGCTCAGCGATCTTGGTATCGTACTCTTCCTTAGCTTTGGTGACAGACTTGAGGCGAGCCTTCAAGCGAGCTTTGATAGTATTGACATCGGTCTGAATCCAGATGAGAGATGGATTATAATTCTCTTCGCGGAGAAGTTTCTTGATCTCTTCGCGGTCTGCTTCAGTGTTGAGCTGGCCCTCGATGATGATATTCTGGCCAGTCTTAGCGATGAGACTTAAGATTAATAAAATTTTCTCGCGAGAAAAACCATTCTCGGTGCCGATTTCGGCTAAGTTGTAATAAGGGGCCCTAAATTGTTGCGAGAATTTCTCGCAGAATGTTGTTTTGCCGCTAGCCGGGGCTCCGAAGACTAGAATCGCACGAGGCTGCGAAAGTGACTGTGATTTTTTACCTTCCATAATGTTTTCATTATAGCACGGATTAAGAATCTGTTGCAAGCTTTTTTAGTGTCTTCTTGGCGTTAGGTGTTCCGGTGGCTGACGAATTGGAGATGAGGATTTGGGATGGGTAGTAGAAGATCCAGGCAAAGTAATCGCCGACTGGCTTGAAAATAAATGGCAAGACGCCGGTTACGCCAAGATAGGACATGGCAACACAAAGGTCACAGAAGACAAAGAGAAGAAATCCCATGGCGGCACAAGTTGAGGCGGTAGACTTTTCGGCGAAATACCAGCGGACGGCGAAGAAAAGGTTGGAGAAAAGCCCGTAGCCATAGATGCTGGCGATGGCATACATTGGGTCAATTTCTAGCCAGACGGCAATCATGAAAATGATCGTTGCCGTGAGACCGTAAAAGACGAGAAAGATCGGCTTAGTTTGCTTGAGTCTGGCGGTATGGAAGAATTGAGCGAAGCAGAAAGTGACGACGCCAGCAATTGAGACGTCGTTGATAGTTAAGATGACATCAGCTAGCAGGGTGAATGCAAGGGCGATAATGAGGAGCGAGTCTTTTTTGAATTTTTGACAAGCGTAGACAACACAGAGCGCAATACTGACGATTTTTAGAATAGAAGTTCCGATAAAATCCGGAAAGAAGCTGCCTAGGATGACAAAGCCAACATAAATCAGGGTCCAGGTGGTAAGCCATCTTTTGTCGATGGTCTGGAGATAGGCGATCAGGTGTTTCATAATGAGAATATTATAGCATAAAACGTGGCTAAAAAAGCTTCACAAAAATAAGACGCTTGTGCTATAATAAAAGATGATGAAAATATTAATGCTTGGATGGGAGTTGCCACCGCATAACTCAGGAGGTTTGGGTGTGGCTTGTCTTAACCTATCGCGTGCACTAGCTAAAGATGGCGCGGAGATTGATTTTGTGGTCCCGTATGAAGCCGAGCATGAAGATATTAAATTTATGAATGTGCTTTCGGCGATGGAGCTTGACCCGTTGTTCCGTTATGGTGTGGGTGCCTATGATTCTAAGTTTGTAGATTCTGCATTGATTCCAGATGCGCCGGCCGAGAGGATGATTTCTATCCGCGATGTGCAGCGTAACTATTGTAAATTCGTAGAAGAATATTTGATGGAATATAAACCGGACGTGGTGCACGCGCACGATTGGTTAACTTTTGAGGCGGGCGTGCTCGCAAAGAAGAATTTTGGCATACCGCTAGTTGCGCACGTTCATGCGACCGAGTATGATCGTTCTGGAATGCATGGCGGGAATCCTCTAGTACATGAGATTGAGCGCGAAGGGTTGCTGCTGGCTGATAAAATTATTGCCGTGTCTCAGGCCACGAAGGACATCATTGTTTCTAAATACGATATTCCGGAAGATAAGATTGACGTTGTTTATAATTCCTTGGACGAAGATTTTATTAAGTCAGCTTATACGTATGATGACGAAGATTATAAGTATCTAGATTCCATGAAAAAAATGGGGTACACGATTGTTTCGACAGTTGGGCGTTTTACCGTGCAGAAGGGCCTAGTAAATTTGATGCGGGCTGCGGCGCGAGCAATTTCTAAAAACCCGAAATTGATTTTTGTGTTTGCTGGTGATGGTGAGCAGAAGCAAGAACTTCTCGAATTGTCGGCGAAGTTTGGCATTTCTAAAAACGTGGTATTTACCGGGTTTGTGCGAGGCAAGAAATTGCGTGACGTTTATCAGGTTTCAGATATCTTTGTAATGAGTTCGATTTCCGAGCCATTTGGTTTGACTGCACTGGAAGCCGCACATCACGGGGATGTGTTAATTCTGACTAAGCAATCCGGCGTTTCTGAAGTGATTCGTCATGCGATGGAATATGATTTCTGGGATGAGGAAAAATTAGCTGATGAAATTGTAGCAATTTCCAAGAGCAAGGCGCTAAAGAATACCTTAAAGCGTGGAATCATGGAAGAATACCTAAAAATTTCCTGGCAAGATGTTGCAAAAAAGGTTGAACAGGTCTATAATGAAGTAGATAACCATAAGGAGTTTTGTTGATGCGAGCGATATGTCTATATCTACACATCCACCAGCCTTGGAGGTATAGAAGGTATAGCATTTTTGATGTCGCGCACAATCACAACTATTGGTACGAGAAGGATTATTATGATAAGCAGAATAATGAGCGCATCTTTAGAAAGGTCGCCGAGAAGTCGTATCATCCGATGCTTGATCTCTTAGAGCGTAACTTGAAACGGTACCCGGAATTTAAGGTATCATTGTCGATTACTGGCACCTGGATTGAGCAGGCTCTAGAATGGGACCCGGCATTAATTTCTCAAATTGGGCGTATGGTATCCACTGGACAGGTGGAGATTGTTGGTGAGACGTATTATCATTCTTTGAGCTTCTTTTACGATAAAGCTGAGTTCCAGAACCAAGTAAAGATGCATTCCGACACGGTGGCACGCTTATTTGGCGTGCGTCCACGTGTGTTTAGGGACACGGAGTTTGCCTACAACGACGAGCTTGGTAAGTGGGCAGATGAAATTGGCTACAAGGCGGTCTTGACTGAGGGCTGGGATAAGGTCCTTGGCTGGCGCAGTCCAAACCATGTTTATAAAGTAGCTGGCGGTACGCAGACCAGATTGCTGCTCAAAAATTATCGCTTATCTGACGATATTGCGTTTAGATTCTCGGATAGAAATTGGAAGGAATGGCCACTGACCGCAGAGAAGTTCCAGAATTGGCTGAATATGGACGCCCTGCGTGGTAATTTAATCAATCTATTTATGGACTTTGAGACATTTGGTGAGAATATTTGGGAAGATACTGGCATCTTTGACTTCATGGAGCAGCTCATCTATATGTGGCTCAAGGAGTATGATAATAAATTTGTGACAGTTTCTGAGGCGGCCGATCTTGAACAGCCAGTTGATGAAGTTTCTATGCCACAGACTGTGACTTGGGCCGATACTGAGCGCGATCTTACGGCTTGGGTCGGCAATGAAATGCAACAAGAAGCAATGCAGGATCTTTATTCAATGAAAGACAGAGTAATTGCTACTGGCGATAAGGATCTTCTAGAAGATTGGCGCCGTTTGACTACTTCGGACCATGCCTACTATATGTGTACTAAGTATTGGAATGATGGCGACGTGCACGCTTACTTTTCGCCGTTTGATTCCCCATTTGATGCCTTTATGTACTACATGAACGTGATTCGTGATTTTGAATGGCGGATTGAAACCGCTGCTAAAATGTGATAGAATTGTAATAGCTTTTTCTCCCTTATAGGGGTGTAGCTCAGTTGGTAGAGCACTGGTCTCCAAAACCAGGTGTCGCG
>CAMYUL010000012.1 GCA_947302125.1 uncultured Candidatus Saccharibacteria bacterium | reverse complement strand
TTCTACAAAAAGCACGCCGTCACGGATAAATCCGCTCCGACACCTTGTAGGCACTAAGTTTCAGGATCTATTTCACTCCCCTCCCGGGGTTCTTTTCACCTTTCCATCACTGTACTAGTTCGCTATCGATCAATCAATATATTTAGCCTTGGCAGGTGGTCCTGCCGGATTCAAACAGGGTTTCTCGTGCCCCGTCCTACTTGAAAAAAGATATATAATGCCTATGACCCTTTCGCTTACGGGGCTTTCACCCTTTATAGCGTTTCATTCCAAAAACTTCAGCTAGGATCAACAGTTTTTTCCATTATGAGCTCAGTTAACGCTGTCTCTTTTTAAGCAAAATGTCTAAGAAATTAGGCACTTTGCTTAAAAATTATCTAATTTCACAACCCCTTCATAACTCAGGCCGTTAAACCGATTGGTTATGTAAGGTTTGGGCTTTTCCAATTTCGCTCGCCACTACTTTCGGAATCATTGGTTATTCTCTTTTCCTCAACCTACTAAGATGATTCAGTTCGGCTGGTTCCCGTCTCCTTACCCTATGTGTTCAGGTAAGTGCAATATGGCATGACCCATATTAGGTTTCCCCATTCGGACATCCCCGGATCAAAGCATGCTCTCAGCTCCCCGAGACTTTTCGCAGAGTTCTACGTCCTTCATCGGTATTGATTGTCAAGGCATCCACTATTAGTGCCCTTAGTAACCTTTTTATGCATTGACTTAACTAGCAATCGACGTTTGAAAAACTTGATTGCTAATGTCGTCTACAATTTCTACAAATTGTTTTCCTAAATTGTTAAACGGATTAAATTATCAGCAAATATAATTTTGCCTAGAGCGCAAGGAAATATACCTCGCTTTCTCATCCTTACTTTTTTGACAGAGGAAACTAAGAGTTTCTTGTTGAACTTCCCCTATTATATCGCACCCAAAATAAAAATGCAAGACTTTTTTTAGAGATTTTTTAAGATTTTTGTAAATTTTGCGCCCAACAGAGGTGGCTATAGGGGTAAAATATTGACTTTTCTGGAGAAGTGTGCTATAATAAGGGTATAAATATTGCAAAGAAGGAGGGTAAAGCAATGTTAGATCTTTTTAGATCTCTTGGAGAGACAGCCGGAGTAACGCTTCTAGTAATAGGGGCACTCGTCGCCGGAATAACCATTCTCAGAATAGTGTTAATAGTACTCTATTATGGGATCGGTGGCAACTGGTTCGACTTTTAGAAAAAGGCCCGCACATAATTGTGCGGGCTTTGTCTGTAGCTTAATCCCAATCATCCCAGGCATTGACATTATCTCCCAATGCCTCGTGAAGCTGTTTTACCCCTGAATAACCGGATGTCATCCTGCCTCCTACCTTTCTTAGTTCCCTATGCGGAGTTCCATCTTCGTCGGTATAATAAAATCTGTTCTCTTCAAGATGATAATAACCAAGACGATTAAGTAGTGGGTCAAGACGCAGTAATAGCAAGCTGCGGCGCTTCCTAGAGTTATTAGACATAGATTCACCTCCCTCTTGTGATGCTACACTGTAAGTTACAAGTCAAAAAACTCTGTTACGGATTGTATCATATCCTGTGGATAAATCAACCCCTATTATGTTATAATAAGCTTATGGAAAAACGCATTAAAGAATACGAAAAGTTCATCAAAGAAGCTGCAGAGCATCCTACGCCGGAGCTTCGCGAATATCACCGAGAAATGATGGAGAGTTTTCAGCACGAACGACTGATCCACCTATTTGTGACATTCTTCTTTGGATTCTTGATGCTAGCAGCTTTAACGGCGCTCGGTGTGAGTTTTGGAATGTACGGGTTTACCGTCAAAATGATTCCGCTCTATGTTCTGTCGGCGCTGCTCGTAATTCTAGAAATCTTCTACGTCAAACATTATTATTTCCTAGAAAATCACACCCAGGCGCTTTACGATGTTACAGCAAAATTATATAAGTCTAAGAAGTAATTTCATCTAAGTGGCGGTGGACATCCTCGGTATCCATCGAGAGCAGGCGCAGCTTGGCGTCAATTTCTGACTGAGCGACAGCTATGGCGCGCTTTAAGACCGGGCTATTTGCTAGCGGAGTAAAGAACTCCGTAAAGCGCTTAGCCTCATCCACGGTGCGAATATTAGAGGCGAGCAAGCGAACATAATCCTCAATGGACTTCTCGCCAGTCATTTCCTCGACGTCGGTCCAATTATCATATAGCCAATCCATCGCCTTCTGGCGGGTCTTGTAATTACGTAGCAGATCGACAAATAGGTATAGATGGTCCTGCGGCTTGACGATATTGTGCTGGGAAAGCAGCTTGACTAGGCGCAGAGCGTGCTTCTTGGCCATGGCGAGCGCATTCAGAAGGTCGTCCTTGATATTTGGATCGGCAGTTTCTTGATACTGCTTTAAGAATTCGTCGAAAATATCAGGGGTGCGGACGTTAATCTTGACATTCTTCTTGAGCTCCTTAGGCTGCTTGGCGCCAGCCTTTTGCTCTTCTAGCTTCAACTTTGCGACTAGCACGTCGGCGCGAAGCTCCGGCTCAATCTTAGCAAGATCCTTGTTATACATCTTGGCAAGCTGCTTAATGACCTCTGGATTCTCGGCGTAGAGGGCGAGACCAATCATTACCGCGCGAAGCTTAGTCTCATTATCGTCCTCATTCTTGGCCGGTTTTAGCCCGAGGCGCTTCAAATTTGGCTCGATAACATCATAGACATACTGCTGGAACTTTGGAAAATCGGGATCATCAGGGGTAAAGAACAGCTTGAGGTCGGCAATCAGGCCGAGTGCGGCGCTCCAGATGGCATAAGATTTCTCAGTCTTAAACTTCGGGACGAGGTCGAGATGGGTGGCAGAAGAGACTAGAGAGGTCTTAGCCAAAAGCGAACGGTCGATTAAGAGACGTAGCTTCTGTTCCTCTGTTAATTTCTTGAAATTCGCCAATTTTTCCGCAAATTCCTCACTTGACAAATTGACGATATAATGTCCTGACATATCGTCTTTAACCTCTTCTAGCGGCCACTTAGTATCATCGGTGGCGCCGGTTAGGAGGAAGCGCTGCTGATGATTATCGGTAATTACTGGGAAACCAGGTTGAGAAATCCAGGCGTCCATAAAGCCTTTAACGTCGAAATTGGCATACTTTTGTAAAGCGTTCCAGAGATCGTCGCCGGTGGTGTTCTTGTAAGCGTACTCTTTGAAATAGTCCTTGAGGCCGCTATAAAACGCCTTTTTGCCGAGCAGACGCATCAACATAAACATGAGGTGGGCGCCCTTAGCATAAACAATCGCGCCATCAAAGAGGGTGGCGATTTCTGCCGGGTCGTTAACATCCTGCTGGACAGCCTGCACCCCTGGAAGGGAGTCGCGCATCAAGGCCACGCGACACTCGCCAGTATAGAAATTCTCCCAGATATGATAGTTCGGGCGAATCGCATCGACGCAGACGTACTCCATGAGGTTGGCAAAGCTCTCATTGAGCCAGAGATTATTCCACCACCGCATGGTCACAAGATCGCCAAACCACTGGTGCGACAGCTCGTGAGCAATCACCGTAGCAATATACTCGCGGCAGGCCTTGCATTCATTAGGCGCGGCAAGCAGGCAAGACTCGCGATAAGTGACAAGACCCCAGTTCTCCATGGCGCCGGCCTCAAAATCAGGGATGGCGACCTGGTCCAACTTCGGCAAAGGATACTTGACCCCAAACTTATCGTCATAATAATCTAGCGCATCGGCAGCAATTTCGTTAGCGTGAGTCAGGGTCTTTGGATCCTGATTGACCGTACAATAAGTCGTAACCTTGACGCCGTGCTTAGAGGTCTTGCTGCGCTTGTGGAACTTGCCAATACAAAATGCCAAGAGGTAAGTCGACATCTTCGGAGTAGTTTCAAACTCGACAATCTTCTTCTTAGCCTTGGTGTTTAGAGTAAGCGAGGCATCGCCGACGGTCTCATATTCTAACACACGCTCTTTTTTGACCGGCATATTAGAGATAATAGTGTCGTCGGTATCAGGGGTGATAATTGTTAGGTCAAAAGTAGCCTTGGCCTCTGGCTCGTCTACGCACGGGAAGCATTCGCGAGCATAATGGCTCTCGAATTGCGTAGAAACGAGGAGCTCCTCGGTGTTGCCGTTTTGGTAGCTGGAAAGGTAGGCGCCTTGCATGTTGGTGTTGAGATAGAAGGACTAGGAGATTTTGAGATGGGTTAGACGCGTGGCGGGTCCTGTCGTCGCAGATTCCCCCATCGCATCGGCCTGACGGCCGCCTGCGCTGGGGGTCCCCCCAGCGACGCCACCCGCCACGCTCGCAGTGACTCCCCCAACGACGTCACCCGCCACGCTCGCAGTGACTCCCCCAGCGACGTCACTCGCCACGCTCAAGACGTCGTCTTCGAGGTTCCAGGTGGCCTTGGCGCCGTTTAGCTCGACCTCACGGATATGCAAATTCTTAGCGTGGAGCTTGATGACATCCTGCTTCGGTGCGCCATCAATCTCTGCGGTGGCAAAAACTTTGCCGGTATGCTTGTTTATATTTAACTTCAAAGCGTAATGCTTTGGCTTAAAATACTGAATTAACCTTTCCATATTACACTCATTATACCATGGAGCTTTGGGGAGAAACCCCTTGACTTTCCCTGTAAAGTATGCTATAATTAAAGGACAGAGCCTTTTTGGCTAGTTTTTTAACGTAGTGAGGTTAGTTTTTTAGAACAGGAGGGATTCTATGGAAAAAGCAACAGGATCAAGAGAAGATTTAGGCAGGTCGACAACCGGAGATTTGCCATTATTAGGAGAGTCTTTTGATATAAGAGAGGATTTTGATAGGGCGACAGCCGAGCTGGCCTATATTATCGCTACGGTGATATTTCTCACCATAGCTATCATTATTGGAGTATTTTTCTGCTATCGCGATATCGTCAGCCCAGCTGGGCCGTCAATTCCCCGCTTAGTCGCAATCGTCTTAGCTATGGGATTAGCGGCGATAGCGATATATCGCATCATTGTTGGAGGCCTACTTGAAGACGCGAGACAGACATATAGCTTCACAAAAATGGCTTTAAGACAAAAAGAGGCTCAAGAGCAAAAACGCGTGGAGCGATTAGAAGAAAAGGCCGCCGAGAAGAAGGCGCGGAAAGAGATTCACTTCGCAGGATGCAACACATACGAGGAGGAGCGCAGGTACCGCATTAATAAGCAGTTAAAAAAGCTGGCCACTCCCAGTAAAAAAGCGCCTGAAGAATATTCAAAGCTAGCTAAGACAGTCAAAGTCATAAATGCGCTGCTCAATAATTTTAATGGATTACAGGATCGGCAGCGCATATTAATTGCGCAATACCGAGCAGAGTATCTTGATGGTACCGACATCGCTATCGACAAGATGGAGTCAGTATTCTACGATCAGATTGAGATAGCTCTACTGCGGTTTGATCGCGAGCAGCCGAATATCTCCACGCAGCTGTTAACGCTTCTTAACGAAGCAAGGTCTACCGGAGAAGAGCTCCTGACACTGGCGGAAGAGCTACATAGACAGAGCGTCGATACCGCCGAGGGGCGGGCACGCTCCGAGAGTGACCTTAAAACCGTCGAAAGAGAAGTGAGAGATTCAATTGAGGCTATTAAGAAAAGGGGGCAGCCGGACGAGACAACAGAAGACTTATACTAATCTTACTCGATCAAAAAAGCCCGCTTGACGCGGGCTTTTTTTATTCTAAGATCGCTTTGATGCGGCGGACGCCAGCGGAGGAAGATTCTTCTTTCTTAATCTTAAAATGACCAAGTACACCAGTGTGCTCGACGTGTGGGCCACCACAAATTTCGCGAGAGGTTGGCGCGTCGAAGTCGCCAATAGTATAAACCTTAACCTTGTCGTCGTACTTGTCCCAGAACATACCTTCAGCCTTTAAGGTGTCTCTAGCGTATGCCTTGTCGTAAGTATCAAAGACCACTGGGAGATCCTGCTTGATCCACTCATTAACCTGATCCTCGACCGCCTGCTTCTCTTCTGGGGTGAGCTTTCTATCCAAGTTAAAATCTAGGCGCATACGTTCTGGGGTAATATTGGAACCCTGCTGATGAATGTCCTTGTCAACTAGCTTCTTGAGAGCGGCGAGAGTAAGGTGAGTTGCAGTGTGATACTTCGTGCTCATCTCGCCATGATCCTCGAGGCCACCCTTAAACATACCCTTGGATGCGGTCTTGCTGCGCTCGCGCTGCTCGGCGAGAGCCTTGTCAAATTCTTCCTTGTAATCCTTGGAAAGAGTGATATTCTGGCGGTAAGCTTCCTCGACAGAAACTTCAAATGGGAAGCCATAAGTGTCCTGGAGCTTGAAGAGGTCTGCACCAGTCAAAATGCCGTCAGCATCCTGCTCGACCATCTTGTTCATTTCCTTGAGGCCCTTATTTAGAGTCTGGCGGAAGGCGCGCTCCTCTTTCTCGAGAGCGGCAATAGCGGTATCACGATTGGTCAAAATGCTATCTGGGAGATCTTCATAATTCTTCGCGATAATTGGGATAATTTCCGGGATAAAGTCCTGAGCGATGCCGAGGTCGAGCGCCTTTAGTACAGCGCGACGAATCAAGCGGCGAAGAGCGTAGCCCTGTTGCTTGTTCGAAGGGGCGAGGCCCTGAGCGGTCAAGAGGTATGCACCACGAAGATGGTCAGCAATGATGCGCATTTCATCGGTATTATTATCATAAGACTTGCCGGATAGCTCCTCTAGCTTGTCGATGATCGGCTTGAGCAAGCTAATCTTAAAGACATCAAAACTATCAATCGAAGCGGCAGTAATGCGCTCGAGGCCGCCACCGAAGTCAACATTCTTCTTCTCTAGCTCCTCGAAAGTGCCGTCTTCCTTGCGACGATACTGCATAAAGACCTGATTGCCGATTTCCATAAAGCGAGCGCCATCAGAGGCCGGATGAGACTGGCCATACTTTTCGACATCCTGCTTGTCCTCGCCGAAGTCATAGAAGACCTCGGAATCCGGGCCACAAGGGTCGCCGATTGGGGTGCTATCAATACCACCGCCTCTAGACCACCAGTTCTCCTTGTCATCATAGAAGAAAATGTGCTCGCCAGGCTTAATACCGCGCTTGTCGCCATTCTCGGCAGAACCAATTTCGGCAATCTTAGCGTCAATACCAGCATCCTTAAACACCTGCTGCCAGATCTCGGCAGCCTCAACGTCCTTCGGAATGCCATACTTCTCATTACCGATAAAACAGGTAACATAAATCTTCTCCGGGTTAAGGCCGATTTCCTGAGTTAAGAAATTAAAGAAAGCTGGGATCTGCTCCTTCTTGAAATAATCGCCAAGCGACCAGTTGCCAAGCATCTCAAAAACAGTGGTATGGCGAGGATCGCCAACGTCCTCAATATCCTGAAGTCTAAGAGACGGCTGAGAGTCTGCAAGCTTGTCGCCATCAGGATGCGGCTGGCCCAAAAGGTACGGCAAAAGTGGCTGCATGCCAGAGCCGGTAAAGAGAGTGGTCGGATCGTTCTCGAGCACTAGTGGTGCTGGGGCGATCACCTTGTGGCCACGTTTTTTCTGAAAATCTAAGAATTTTTGACGAACTTCGCTTGCTTTCATTGCTTCATTATACCACGCTTAGTTTAATAGGGGTAGTATTGACTTTTGGCGCCTTTTGTGCTATAATTAGAGGATAGGGGTTGTTCTTTAAATCTCTAGAGTAGCATTGGCGTGCTGACAGAGGTCAGCATAGTAACTTTCTGTTCTTGGCGCTGAATTTCAGGAAGAACAGATTGCTTTTCATAAAAGGAGGGAATTTTATGGGAAGAAGAAAAAAAGAAACAACAAAAGGCATGTGCTGCAAGATCCAATTACCAGAGGATTTCTGCACGACTACTGGCAGAGCTAAGCTGTCTGATATAGCAGCAGTGTTCAGTCAGTACGTATCGACCGAAATGAAGACACTCGGCCTGAAGCCCGAGGTCTACGAAATGTTCACAATCGTAGATGGAGAGGTACAGCCTTGCGTGGAGATCTTAGTATCTTACGTAGATACTGACCCAGCCTCAAAAATAAAGGCTCGGACAAAAAACAGAATGCTAAATTCTGTTACAGGACTATCTCCAAAGCAAAAAATAATAGCTTCGTTCTTCTACGAGTGCACAGCAGCACTCGACCAAGACTCCAGCGACGTGGAGATACTTGAGAACGAAGAGGAATATTGTTTATCGACAATAATACCTAACTTTAGTTATTAGCTCTAGAAAAAAATTGGCGACGCTTAAATGCGTCGCCTTTTTCATATCCTTACTCAATAATCCCGCCGCCGAGGCAGACTTCGCCATCATAAAACACGACGGATTGGCCGCTGGCTGGGGCTTTGATTTTTTCCTTAAATTTGACAGTGTCGCCATCTAGGGTTGCTGGGATTAATGGGGCGCGGTGGCGAAGACGGACCTGCAAATTAATGGCGGGTCCTGTCGTCTTAGTGCTTCTTAACACAATGTCTTTTAATTTTAGCTCGTCGGTCCAGAGGTCGGCGGCGTTTAGGTTCTGAGAGACGTAGACAATATTTTTCTCAACATCTTTTCTAGCCACATAATATGGCAGGCCACCACCAATATTAAGGCCATGGCGCTGGCCGACCGTGTAAAAAATCGCGCCTTCGTGCATGCCTAGCTTCTTACCAGTCTCAAGCTCGCGGATTTCTCCAGGTTCCTGATCAATATATTCTTTCAAAAAGTCCTTAATTCCAACTTCGCCGACAAAACAGATACCCATCGACTCCTTTTTATAGGCATTAGTCAGACCTTTTTCGGCGGCGAGAGCCTTGACGTCTTGCTTGTACATGTCACCAATTGGGAAAATGGTGTGCCTTAAGGCGTCATCGGAGATGCGATAAAGGAAATAGGTCTGGTCCTTATTCTCGTCGACGGCTCTTAATAGCATAGGTGTGGCGGGTCCTGTCGTCGCAGATTCCCCCGCTGTGCTCGCCGCTTCGCGGCTGCGTCCATCGGGGGTCCCCCCAGCGACGCCACCCGCCACTCTAGCGTAATGGCCGGTAGCGATAAAATCAGCACCCTGTTCCATAGCGACATCATAAAAGAGCTTGAACTTAATCTCCTGATTGCACATAATGTCGGGATTGGGAGTGTTGCCCTTTTTAAACTCGTCGAGCATATAATCGACAACTTTCTGCTTATATTCTTTCTCAAAATCAAAGACTTTAAAATCAATGCCGAGCCTAGTCGCGACGCGCTTAGCATCGGCCAAGTCTTCGGCCCAAGGGCACTTCATACCAGGGAGATTCTTGCTCCAGTTTTTCATATAAACGCCGACGACCTTATAACCCTGTTCCTTCAGCAAGACCGCAGAAAGCGAGCTGTCAACGCCGCCGGACATGCCTAGATAGACCGTTTTCATCTGGCTAGTTCCTCTTTAATGGCCGCGACGATGAGTTTTCCAGCTTCTTTAACGTTGTCCTCGGTATTTAATGGGCCGAGAGAGATCCTAAGCGAGCCGGCAATTTCCTCGTCGCTTAGACCGATAGCCTCCAGGACGTGGGACCGGGTGCCCTTGTTGGCAGCGCAGGCAGCGCCAGTAGAGACGTAAACTTCTTTTTCTTCTAGCTTATAGATTAGGCGCTCGGCGTCGATGCCGGGGAAGCTGACGGGTACGAAGCTTGACAAACTGTGTTTTTTATTGTGTAAGAATAGGGGCTCGATTGGGGATTTTTTGAGTTCTGCGCGCAAGATTTCGGCCAATTTCTCGTATTTTTTGCGGTTGCCACCCACGTGCTCCTTAGCCTCGGCTGCGGCGGCGGCAAAACCAATAACGCCTGGGACGTTTTCCGTGCCAGATCTTAAGCTCATTTCCTGACCACCACCATAGATGAGGGGTTCCAACTTCACATCGTGATTCTTATAGAGAGCGCCGACGCCCTTCGGACCGCCAATCTTGGCGGAGCTAATTGTTAAGAGATCCACGCCGAGGCGAGCGACGCCGACCTCAAGACAGTTTAGGGCTTGAGAGGCATCAGAATGGAAGTAGATTGGCGTCTTGTTCCCTGTCTCTAAGCGACTTTCTCGCTCTTTCTTGATAAGCTCGGCGATTTCTGCAAGGGGCTGAATAGTGCCAAGTTCATTATTGACTAGGGCGATGGAGACAAAAATGACGTTTTTATTTAATTTGCGGTGGAAATCGACTAGGTCGATGAGGCCGGTTTTGTCAACTTTAATTTCCGTGAGTTTGGCAGGCTTGCTATTTGCGACGGATTTTACAGAGGCGTGCTCAGTCTCTAAGATGAGGATCTCTGGATGCTCTGCGTCTATCGTATTGACGGCGGTGAAGGCAAGGTTAGTCGCCTCGGTTGCGCCGGAAGTAATAATAAGGTCGTTGCCTTTTGCGCCAATAGCGTGGGCAATTTGGTCCTTGGCATACTCGTAATTATCTCTGACGTGGTTGGCCGGCAAGTACGGAGAAGACGGATTAAAAAACTGATCATCAAAATACGGCGACATGGTAAGAAGTGCCTTTTTACTGACGGGCGTAGCGGCCGCGTGGTCAAGATAAATCATGCTTATATTTTACAATATCTTAGTGGTTTTGTCTAGTCGCTTTCCATCCTGCATCTTACAGAACGGCCATAGTTTTTTGGATAGCCGCCCACCGATGACGAAACGAATGTGTTGGCCGTGGTCTGAGTTAGATTAACGTAAGCTTTATCAGCAGCAGACGCCGTTGCTGTATATAGAGTATTCTCGTTGGTATAGATTCTATTGACGTAGGATCCATTTATAGCTATTGGGAAAAGACTATTTAGTACGGTTGCGGGAGTATTTCCGTAAACGCTCTTTAACCTTTCAAAATCACTAACGCCGTTCTCGACAGTTGGTAGTTTCCAGTTTTTCGGGCAGATAGATGCCGATGCACTACGCTCTGCGCTAGTGTTACTAGTGCCACTTCCGGCAGTAGCGGTATACCAGTTGTAAAGATTGCCGTATGTGTTGTCATAATAATATACATGGGATTCGTCTGTTCCCCAAGTGTTGCCAGCAGTACTTTGAGCAAGCGGAATAGTAAAGGTCCCAGATTCAATATCCGTGTCTTCTGGTGTGAGGGTATACGTAGTACTGGTTGAGCCGAGCTTTAAGTTTTCCGTCATCCAACAGTTGCCATCAGCCAATTTACGTACGGTATAGGTACTACCATCCCTAGTATCAGTCAAAGTTTTCTGTGGAACATATGAGGTGTCGCCAAAATGGCTACCATCGGTATCTAACTGTGATGCTGAAGTCGTTGGTTTAGTAGTAGCAAGGCAAATTCTCGGCGTCATTTCCTGCATAGTTTCAACTTGGAATATGGTCTTTGGAGGAGCCGGATTGGCAACACAGCGTACTGGCACGCCGTCATACAAATATTCACCGGTAGAGGTAAATTGACTCGCTGTAGTATAGTGTAAAATAGAAGCAATATTTGAGCTCCCAGTGGTATTAGTCCAATATTCGCCTTCGTTAGCTGATACCTGGCTGCCACTCTCTATGTATCCAACGCGATAAAGATTGATTGGATATTGCTCCATGGCTGGATACCCCTGGCTGTAGTAGTCATATCCGAGATAAGCTCTGGCAAGCGTAAGATAAGTAAGAGTCGCGTTTAAGTATTCGTCGGAGCCATAACCCACTGGCAATCTCCAACCGGATGGACAAATAGACCCATTAACTCCGACGCCGCTCATTGAATTTAGACCTTGTCCGGCAGTAGCACCGGTCCAAGTATAGTAGTATTCAGTTTGGCCAGTAGTGTTGCCAAGGTAGCTATATCTAGTAACATTGGTTAGGGCTTTAGCATTTGGATTAATAACGTAGTTAGGAGCATTGGCGGTATTGGTACTATACCCAGCCCCATTAGCAAGATTTGCGTTCGTCATTTCAAAGGTAGTACCATCGTTTCTAGAACCAATGCCAAGCTTGTTGTGATTGGCGAGACCTACTAGATCGTAAGCGAGGTTTTCTACCATCCAACAGTTACCATCGGCTAGTTTTCTGACCTTGTAGCTCTTCTTGGTGCCAGTGCCATCAGCATCGCGGTCGTCTAGTAAAGTAGTCTCTGGGACTAGTGGGGAGGAATTGTCACTGGTTACGGTGTAATCTCCAGCTAGAGCTCTAGATCTGTCGATAATGTATTCGTCAGTCATAGAGATAGTATTGTTTGGAGTGTAGACGGAATTACAGACTTCTGGCGTCATTTCTTGCATAGTAGTGATGTTCCAGAAGTCTGGAAGATCTGGTTCGCAGACTGCATAATATGTCGTATTACTGCTGACGGTTCTGGAAGCGCCACCTTCGTATTGTGTACCAGAGACGCTACCTTCTGCCCATTTACAGATGTGGCTAGTCTTACTGATGGCTGGGAGTGTAAAGGATTTAGACGTTGTGCCATATTGAGCCGTGAGCGTACCATTAGCGTTTCCAAAGGTATAGATACCTCCGGCAAATGTACCAGAGCCACTTAGACTCCAACCGATGAATGGCTTGGAAGCGGTGGTTGGAGAGGCGGTGTAAGTAGCACCCTGGCTATTGGCATCATAAGAAATGGTGTACGTTGGCGTGACTGTTGGGTCGGCAATAGTCTTAGCGGTGTTGTAGTTCTGGGTAAATTCTTGGCTGGAAGTACTACCGCTCCAAGTACCGCCGTTAGGGTTGACAGTGAGCTTATAAGAATTGATGGTGCAGACAGCAAAGTAAGTAGTGTTAGCAGTAACAGTTCTGGAGGTACCGCCGTCGTACTGGGTACCAGAAGTGCTTCCCTCTGCCCATTTACAAGTGTGTCCAGTCTTACTGATGGCTGGAAGGGTGAAGGTAGCATCGCCATAGTTAGCGGTGAGGGTGCCAGCGGAAGTACCGTACTTATAAGTCTTAGTGCTGCTGGTCCAGGTACCACCACCAGTCTCAGTCCAGCCAGTAAATGGCTTGGAAACACTGGCTGGAGATGCAGTGTAAGTAGCGCCTTGGCTGTTAGCGTTATAGGAAATAGTGTAGGTAGGGGTGGCTGTTGGGTCGGCGATGGTCTTAGTAGTGTTGTAGTTCTGGGTAAATTCTTGGCTGGAAGTACTACCGCTCCAAGTACCACCGTTAGGGTTAACGGTGAGCTTATAAGAATTGATGGTACAGACAGCAAAGTAAGTAGTGTTACCAGTGATGGTTCTAGAAGTGCCACCATTGTACTGAGTACCAGAAGCGCTGCCTTCTGCCCATTTACAGGTGTGGCCTTCCTTACTGATGGATGGAAGGGTAAAGGAATCTGAAGTGGAGTTATATTGGGCGGTTAAGGTGCCATCGGCTGCACCGTAAGTATAGACCTTGGTGCTGCTATTCCAGGAGCCACCACCGCTCAAGTTCCAGCCAGTGAATGACCTGGTAATGCTGGATGGAGAGGTTGGCATAGTTACGTCGGTACCGTTAGCATTGTAGGAAATAGTGTAGGTTGGGGTGGCGGTTGGGTCGGCAATGGTCTTAGTAGTGTTGTAATTCTGGGTAAATTCTTGGCTGGAAGTACTGCTGCTCCAGGTACCACCGTTAGGGTTGACAGTGAGCTTGTACTGATTAATAGTACAGACAGCAAAGTAAGTAGTGTTACCGGTGATAGTTCTAGAAGTACCACCATTGTACTGAGTGCCAGAAGCACTGCCTTCTGCCCATTTACAGGTGTGGCCTTCCTTACTGATGGATGGAAGGGTAAAGGAATCTGAAGTGGAGTTATATTGGGCGGTTAAGGTACCGTCGGATGTACCGAAGGTGTAAGTATTGTTACTACTATTCCAGGAACCACCACCAGTCTTGGTCCAGCCAGTGAAGGATCTAGTGACGTCTGCTGGAGAAGTTGGCATGGTTACGCCAGTACCGTTTGCGTTATAAGAAATGGTGTACTTAGCATTGGCGGATGGAGCGGCGATAGTCTTGGTGGTATTGTAATTCTGAGTGAACTCCTGGCTGGAAGTGCTGCTGCTCCAGGTACCGCCGTTAGGGTTGACGGTTAGTTTATGAGAATCGATTGTACAGACTGCGTAGTAGGTAGTGTCGGCAGTGATGGTTCTAGAAGTGCCACCATTGTACTGAGTACCAGAAGCGCTGCCTTCTGCCCATTTACAGGTGTGGCCTTCCTTACTGATGGATGGAAGGGTAA
>CAMYUL010000011.1 GCA_947302125.1 uncultured Candidatus Saccharibacteria bacterium | reverse complement strand
TTACCTCTACCCCTACTGGTACCTTAGCTACTACTAGTGACACCATAAACATAGTCACCAACAACCCAGAAGGCTATAAGCTCTATGTCTCCATGGACAATGCTGTAGACTATGCTTCAGACAAGCCAGGCAATGCTTTGTACAAAGACGGTACTAGCACTAGTGCTTCCTACATTGCTCCAGCTTCTGGTACAGTCTCTACTCCAGCAGCCTTAGGTCTTAACGAATGGGGCTTTAACATAGTAGACGACTCTACCTTTGCTGCAGTCCCATTAAAGTCTAACCCAGAAATCATCAGTACTTCCGACTCTGCTACTACCGCAGAAGGAGACGACCTAGACATCTACTATGGCGTTAACGTCACCTCCGCCCTACCTTCTGGATACTACAGTGGCGTTATTAACTACAGTGTCCTAGCCGACTATTCCCAAGAAACTGCCGACAGTGCTGGTATCTACCCTAACTCCATCACTACAGAAACCCCTACCTTACAAAGTACCGACATTACCATTTCTACTAACTTCTACACTAATAAGACCTTCGAGAATAACGAAGTCTCCGTCCTAGTTGGCGAATCAGGATCCCAACAAGCTTGTACTATTAACGAGGTCTCTACTTCTGAGGGTCACCTAGAAGCCCGCTGTACCCTCCCATCCTTTACTTACAACACAGAAGGCACTTACACCTATCCAGTCACCCTCTCCATCCCAGAATACAACAAGACCTATACTGACACCCTAGCTATTAAATATGAGATTCCGGCCTTCTGGAAGATCTCCAAGATGCAAGAAATGACTCCAGAGGTTTGTGCTTCAGTTCACACCCCAAACAACACAGTCTCTATGACTGATGAGAATATTATTACGTTCGCCAGATACCAAAACGGTGCCTACACTGTAACCAGCGATAACTCCTCCCCACTAGTCCCAGAGACTACTTTACTAGATGATCGTGATGCTGATGGTACTGGTACCAAGAAGAGTTACAAAGTCAGAAAACTAGCTGATGGTAACTGCTGGATGGTAGAAAACCTCGCTTACGACCTTCTAGCCCTCTACAATAAAGGCAAACGCGGCATCGGCTCTAGAAACGATGGCTCTACCTTCGAAATGACAGATGCTAACCTCGCTCCCGGTGTAGCTGGCTATTACAATGTCTCTACTACGAACGTCTACGACTACGTCATTAGTCAGAACACTAAGCCGATAGCTAATGCAACAGTTAAAAGTTATCTAGGTGACACCACTAGAACCGAATACTACTACAACTGGACCGCAGCCACAGCTGGACAAGGTTCCCAAAGCGATACTACAGCTGGCGTCTCCATTGACGGCTCTATCTGCCCAGCTGGCTGGAGACTTCCAGTTGGCTACTTTGTCGAGAATGATAGGCCTGACTGGAGCAACCATACTCCTGAACAGGAAATTAGCTGGAGTGCTCTAACTAATGCTTATACAGGGATTATATATTATACCTCTACCACTACCGGTTACCAAATCTTGGAGCAATACCCAATCAACCTCTACCGTGCCGGCGATGCCTATGCCGGAGCTCAGGGCGGTACCGACTGGGGCTACTATTGGTCGAGTACGACCTATAACTACAAATGGGCTTTCGAGTTACGTTATAGTGCAACGCTTGTCAATCTTAGTGATTATGAAAAATATTACGGGCACAATATCCGCTGCGTAGTACCTCGTTAAGCTCTTGACAAATCAATCCTAGCATAGTATAATAACCCAAATTCCATACGAAGGGAGGTGTATATGCGTGGAATTGGTATGGACCGACAAGACCATGGGTCGGAGTCACAAGATATCCGGCAACGATAAAACCGCTTACGCACAAGCTGCAGCCGAGATTCAATCTCAAATCAATACTGGCCACAGCGTCAGCAAGGAAGCACTTGATATCTTGGACAAAGCCAGATATATCGGCGTACATCACGGCTAATCATGGCTAGTACCTACGCGGCGGAACTTATGTTCCGCCCTTTTTCTTTCTAGGAAATTATGTTATAATAATACTTATGGAAACGTCGACTAATATTAAAAGCAGTGTCGCTACCCCAACGAACTTCTGGAACGATCTACCAGAAGCCTTTACCGTCCTCGCCCCTATGGAGGGCGTCACGGACATTGTTTTTCGTCGCGTAATTATGCTTGCCGGCCGTCCGAATGTCTTCTTTACGGAATTTACCAATGTCTCTAGCTACGCCTCAGAAAAAGGCAGAGATAATGCCCTGGAGCGCCTAGACGTCGCAGAAAACGAGCGCCCAATCGTCGCACAAATCTGGGGTAAAAACCCCGAACATTTTGCCAAAACCGCCGAGGCTCTAGAAGGCCTCGGCTTTAGCGGCCTGGATATTAATATGGGCTGCCCGGACAAGCATGTCAACAAGGCCGGCGGCGGCGCTGCCATGATCAAAACTCCGGACCTCGCCGTAGAATGTATTAAGCAGGCCAAATCCGCTACGCGCCTTCCAGTTTCCGTCAAAACCCGTCTCGGCTACACCTACATCAAGGAATATCCCGATTGGCTCAAGCTTCTCTTAGAACAAGACCTTGCCGCACTCACTGTTCATCTTCGCACTAAGAAAGAAATGAGCAAAGTGGCCGCGCACTATGAGCTAATTCCAGAAATCATTAAACTAAGAGATGAGATCGCGCCACAAACCAAATTAATTATCAATGGCGACATTGAGGATTTAGCACAAATCAAAAAACTCCATCAGGAAAATCCTGGCGTAGATGGTTTTATGATTGGTCGCGGCGTTTTTAAAAATCCATTTTGCTTCAAAAAAGGAACCGACGGCAAAAGTTACGTTGCCACCAAGCAAGAACTCTTAAACCTCCTCAGCTACCACCTCGATATTTTCGATCAACGCCGTGCCGAACTCGAACAAAGAGGCTCAAAATATTCATACGAGCCGCTTAAGCATTTTTATAAGATTTATGTCAACAATTTTGACGGCGCCAAGGAACTCCGCACCAAGCTCATGGATTGCAAATCCACTGCCGAAGTCCGAGAAATTATTGCTCCACTAATCAAAAAATAACTATAAGAATTTTGGCATAATAAAACGTTTATGCTATAATTAGGGCATATGGAAATCATTCCACAAGTTTTGTTGCTTATTGTCGGATTTATCCTACTTATTAAAGGTGCCGACTTTTTTGTCGACGGCGCATCTAGCACTGCCAGCAATTTCAAAGTTCCAAAGATTTTAATTGGTCTAACTATCATCGCCTTCGGCACTTCTGCCCCAGAGCTCGCTGTTTCCATGCAAGCACTTGCATCCGGCAGCACTGATATGGTACTCGGCAACGTCATCGGCTCAAATATCTTAAATATTCTCTTAATTCTTGGCCTCGCCGCCTTAATCAAGCCGCTTCGCATTAAGAAGAATACTATCAGAAAAGAGATTCCGATCACCGTCCTCATCTCCACTCTGCTAGTTACGCTCTTCCTAGACGTTCAGCTCAACCATGGCACTATTAATCAAATTACCCGCGGCGATGGTATTGCTATCTTGCTATTCTTCGCCATCTTCCTTTATTACCTCATTAGCATGGCTCTTCACGACCGCGACAAAGGCAAAGTCGAAAAACCAAAGTGGAAGATCGGCTTGTCGCTACTTTTCACCGGCATCGGCCTCGCTGGAATTATCTTCGGCTCAAATCTCGTTGTCGATTCCGCTACCACTATCGCCTCCCACTTTGGCGTCTCCGAACGCATCATCGCCCTTACTGTTATCGCACTTGGTACCTCACTCCCAGAGCTCGTCACCACCGTCGTATCAGCTAGAAAAGGAGAGACCGAGCTCGTCCTCGGCAACATCCTAGGTTCCAACATCTTTAACATTTGTGTCGTCCTCGGTATCCCTGTCGCCATCTTCGGCACCGTCACCCCAGCCAGCTTCCAAGTCCTCGATCTCATCATGCTCATCTCTTCCGCCATCCTACTTTTCATTTTCAGCATCACTCAACACAAAATCTCTCGCGCCGAAGGCCTCATCATGCTCCTCGCTTTCGCCGGCTATTACACCGCCATTTTCTTGCTCTAGAAATTAACCGTGAATCATGAAAATGTCAATACATATCAAGGCTGAACTATGTAAAATTAGCCGTGAAACATGAAAATGTCAATGCATATCAAGGCTGAATTGAAGTCAAAATGACAATGAAATGTCATTTTGACAATTCACCTTGCATTGACATTTTTATGTGAACGGCTAATTTATATTATGATTAGCCATTTTTATATGAATAGCTAATTCTATTATTGTATGTTATAATAATGACATATTAACTGGAGTTTTATATGTTTGACACTAGAGAAGAAAAAGACGCAATGGAAAAAGTTCTAGAGCGCTTTAATGGCGAGATGAAGAAAGTTCGCACTGGCCGCGCACACCCAGACATGCTTTCTAGCGTCAAAGTTGAGGCTTATGGCCAGTTTATGCCACTAAACCAGGTAGCCAATGTTACTATTGCTGATGCTACTATGCTACTAGTTACTCCATTTGACCCTGGAAACATTGCAAACATTTGTACGGCTATTCGTGCCGATTCCACTTTGGGCCTTAACCCATCCGATGACGGCCGCGTAATTCGTGTGCCTATCCCACCACTTACTGAGGAGCGCCGCCGCGAGATCGTCAAGACTGCTTCTGAGAAGGTAGAGGAAGCTAAAATCGGCATTAGGAATGTTCGTGAGGACGCCAGAAAAGACATCAAGGAGGCTAAGCTCCCAGAAGACGCTACTAAGCGCGCTGAGAAAGAAATTGACGACCTTACTAAGGAATATACCGACAAAATTGATGCCGAGTTTAAGTCCAAAGAAGAAGAGATTATGAAGATTTAGGCTGCTAGCCTACTATTCTCTTATTATACCATGCTTATAGGAAAAAGTCAAGATATGTCTACTGTTACCTCAGAAAATTTGCCTACCCACATTGGTTTTATTGTCGACGGCAACCGCCGTTGGGCTAGAGAGCGCAATCTCCCTACCCTAGAAGGTCATCGCCGTGGTTTTGATCGCGTCGAGGATATTGCGGAAGCTGTTATTGAAAAAGGCGTCAAGTTTGCTAGCTTTTACTTGTTTAGCACAGAAAACTGGAATCGCTCAGAGGAAGAAGTCGCTTACCTCATGGATCTATTAAGAACTAACATCGTCCGCTTATCTAAGAAGCTTCAGAAAAAGGGAATCAAGATGGTGGTCATGGGCCGCGCTGATCCTACACCAAAAGATGTTTTGGAAAAACTCGCCGCCGCCGAAGAAGCGACCAAGGACGGCGACAAAGGCACAGTTTGTATTTGTTTTAACTATGGTGGCCACTGGGAAATTGCTGACGCTGCTAATAAAGCCATCGCTGCCGGCGAAACCAATCTTACTCCAGAGACTTTCGCCAAGTACCTTTATCACCCAGAAGTTCCAGCCTGCGATCTCATCGTTCGCACTTCTGGCGAAGAGCGTATTTCCGGTTTCCAACTCTGGCGCGCCGCCTATTCCGAATTTCTATTTCTAGACAAATACTTCCCAGACATGGAGGTCGCCGACCTAGACGACATCCTCACTGAGTTTGGTTCACGCTCTCGTCGTTTTGGTAAATAATGCGCCACCTTGCCAACTTTTTGTGATATAATAAGCTTATGATTACGGTTATTGGGATAATAATTGGTTTCTTGATTTTAATGTTGCTCGTAGTAGCACATGAATTTGGCCACTTTATTGCCGCCAAGAGAAACGGCGTAGAAGTAGAGGAATTCGGCATTGGTTTTCCGCCTCGTGCAAAGGCCTGGGTCAAGAATCCGGCATACGAAAAATGGAAAAAGTCTAAGAAGGGAACGCGCCCGAAAAAATGGCTCAAGCTCGCCAAGGCCGAGTGGGGCAAGCCACAAAAGACTCTCGTCTTTTCTATCAACTGGCTACCTATCGGCGGATTCTGCTCTATGAAGGGCGAGTCCGACAGCGATGAGCGCCCAGGCAGCTTTGGCGCCGCCTCGCTCTGGAGCAAAACTAAGATTCTCTTCGCTGGCGTTACCATGAACTGGCTCGCCGCTACTATTATTTTGAGCGTGCTTGCTGCCACTGGTATGCCTGGCTACATGGAGAACTGGCGCAGCCAATTTGCTACCAGCGAGCCCATCTCTCAGCCCGACTACGTTATAATTAACAAAGTCATCGAGGGTTCCCCAGCCGAGCAGGCTGGCCTAGAAGCAGGCTCCTCTGTTACTACCGCCTGCACTTCGGAAGAATTTTCTTCAGCTTCTATTGATTCGCCAGATTGCCAAATCCTTTTCGCCCCTTCCGACCTCATTGAATATAACCTAAATCATGCTGGCAGCACTGTTTATTACCGCGTCTACACTAAGGATCAGCTAGACAAGTACGCAGAAAGCAAAAACGCCTCTGAGCTGGAGGCTAAGACTATCAAAGTTGCCTTAAACCCTCGCGAAGAACAATATCCACTCGGTGCCTATCTTTATCAGGGTGCCCCGATTATTTATCAATCTGCCGGACTAATGGCTCCAGTTGTCGGCATCGTCAACACTGTCCAGCTTACCGGTGAGACTTACCGTGGCTTAGGTACGATGGTTGGCTCACTCTTTAACGGCATTGCCAAACAATTCAGCGGCGACGAAGCCGAGAGGCAGGCTGGCCGTGAGCAAATCGGCGCCGCTGGCGATTCAGTTTCCGGTCCAGTCGGTATTATTGGCGTCATCTTCCCAGCATCCGTCCAGTCCGGTCCTACCACCCTCGCCTTTCTCGCTGCCATCATTTCCATTTCTCTCGCTTGTATGAATGTCTTACCGATCCCGGCCCTAGACGGCGGCCGCTTCACCCTAATCGCCATTTTCAGGCTCCTCGGCAAGAAGCTCAAGAAAGAGACCGAAGAGAAGATCGTCGCCCGCACCTTCGTCTTCCTCCTCGTCCTCATCGCGCTCGTTACTATTTTAGATATCACGAAGTTCTTCTAAGGATTGCTTATGGAAAGGGCATCAAAAAAATCTCCAAACAAACCAGAATCCACCCAGCCTAAGAGTAAGCTTTCTCTTTCAGCTCGTATCGGCCTAATTGTTGCCATTCTAGTATTTTCTATGGGAGCCTTCTATCTTGTTAGCTTCCTACTATCTTTCCCATTCAGCTTTTTGCTTCATCACACCAGCCTTTCTCGCAATCTCATCCAGACTATTTATTCTCTCCTGACTTACGCCATAGTGATTACCATACTGGTTCTCGTTCCTAAACTCATTAACAAAAAATGGAAGTCCACCCGTGAAAGCCTCGGCCTCCTCGGCCTTCCTACCTTCGCCGACCTCGGCCTTGCCCCTGCCGGATTTATCGTAGCTACCGTCCTTGCCGGCATCGCCACTATGCTGCTTTCCAACTTCAGCTGGTTTGACGCCACCGAGTCTCAAGCTATGACTTACAACTTAGCTTACGCCCCAGAACGCCTTATCGCCCTCTTCTCTTTAGCCATCGTCGCTCCAATCGCCGAAGAAATCATCTTCCGCGGCTATCTTTACGGCAAACTCAAAAAATACTCCAATGTCATTGTCGCCACCATCCTCACCTCTCTCGCTTTTGGAGCCATGCATCTTATTATCAATAGCACCGGCATTCATCAGTTAAACGCCGCTGTCAACGTCTTTATCATGAGCCTCGTCCTCTGCGTCTTGCGCGAGATTTCTGACTCTATCTATGCCGGCATCTTGATGCACATGATTAAGAACATCATCGCCTTCTTCATTCTTTACAACATGATGTACTAAAATATGTTATAATAAATGCATGAAATTATCGCATTCATTTGTCAAAACTTTACGCGATGCTCCAAAAGACGAGACCGCGAAGTCTGCTAGTTACTTAATCCGCGCCGGTTTCTTGCACAAGGAAATGGCTGGCGTTTATGATTTCTTGCCACTTGGCCTAAAGACCCTCAAAAACATTGAGAATATCATTCGTGAAGAGCTAAATAACATCGGCTGCGAAGAAGTTCAGATGTCCGCTCTCCAGAATCCAGAGCCATGGCAAAAATCCGGTCGCTGGAGTGACCAAGAAGTCGATATTTGGTTTAAGACTAAGCTATCTGCCGGCGGCGAACTCGGCCTCGCCCCTACTCACGAAGAACCTATTACTACCTTGATGAAAACCTACATCAAGAGCTACAAAGATCTACCAATTTACGCTTACCAGTTCCAGACCAAGTTTAGAAACGAGCTCCGTGCCAAGTCTGGCATCATGAGAACCCGCGAATTCTTAATGAAGGACCTCTATTCCTTCTGCCCAGACGAGGAGTCTCATACTGAGTTTTATCACAAAGTCGAAGACGCCTATAAACGCATCTACGAGCGCGTTGGCCTTGGTGACTGCACCTATCAGACTTTTGCCTCTGGTGGCATTTTCTCCAAGTACTCCCACGAATTCCAGACCGTCCTTCCAGTCGGCGAAGATACGATTTATTTCAACGAGGACAAGTCCATCGTCCTTAACGAAGAAGTGGTCGTTCCAGAAGTCCTAGACGAGTTCAATATCAAGAAGGAAGATTTACAGACCGAGAACGCCGCCGAAGTTGGCAATATCTTCACCCTCAAATACAAGTATTCCGAACCATTAGATCTTGGCTACACCGACAAAGATGGCAACAAAAATACCGTCTTCATGGGTTGCTACGGCATTGGTGTCTCCCGTGTTATGGGCGTTATCGCTGAGAAATACGCCGACGACAAGGGTCTCGTCTGGCCAGAAGAAGTCGCTCCATATAAGTTCCACCTTGTTACCATCGGCGAAGCCGCCGCCAAACTTGGCGAAGAGCTAGAAGCCGCGCATCAGGACACTGTGCTTTATGATGACCGCGATCTCCGTCCTGGCGAAAAATTTGCTGACGCCGAACTCATGGGCCTACCTTCCCGCGTAGTCATTTCCGACAAGACTTTAGCGGAAGAAAAAGCCGAAATCACCGACCGCAAAACTGGCGCCCAAAAGTTATTGACATTAGACGAACTCCGCGATATACTGTCTAAGTATGAAAAAGACAGTTAATCTCACCAAACAGGGAAAGCTTGACCTCGAAAAAGAGCTCGAGGAGCTAATTTCTCGCCGCCCAGCCATTGCTGAGCGCTTGCAAACTGCCCGTGCATTTGGTGACCTTTCTGAGAACCAAGAATACTCTGACGCCCGCGCCGAGCAAAAGACCGTAGAGAATCGCATCGCAGAGATAGAAGACATCCTAAAGAACGCTAAGCTTATCAGAAACGCTTCTCACGACAAGGTCTCTATGGGCGCTACCGTTACCGTTACTTTAGCTGGCAAACGCCATACTTACTCTATCGTTGGCCCAGTTGAAGCTAACCCACTCGAAGGCAAGATTTCCGACAAATCCCCAATTGGCCAGGCCCTCATGGGCAAGGTCGTAGGCGACACTTACGAGCTCCCTAATGGCAACAAGGGTAAGATTGTAGAAATCTCCTAAAACTATTCAAGAAACAAAATATAGCCCCTAGTTAAGGGCTATATTTTTATTATATCACACTTTGCCTAAAAAGTCAAGATATGGTATAATTTTAGCATGACAACATTAGCTGATTATCGCAACGAACGCATCAAAAAACTAGAAGAATTAAAGGGTAGAGGTATCGATCCTTACCCAGCCAAGTCTTACCGCGACACTAAGATTTCCGAAATCTTAGACGATTTTGATGCCAAAAAAGGCCAGACCGTTGTCGTTACTGGCCGTATCAGCACTATTAGAAGCTTCGGCAAGCTCGCCTTTATCAAAATTCGCGATTACACCGGAGAAATTCAGCTATTTATCAAGGATGACCTTGCCGGCGATTTTAGCATCAAGGACATCAAGTTACTCGACACCGGCGACTTTATCGAGGCTAAAGGCACTGTCGACAAGTCTCAGACCGGAGAAA
This sequence comes from uncultured Candidatus Saccharibacteria bacterium, assembly GCA_947302125.1. GTDB lineage: Bacteria > Patescibacteriota > Saccharimonadia > Saccharimonadales > Saccharimonadaceae > Nanosyncoccus. The sequence continues at coordinate 8,990 of CAMYUL010000011.1, read as the reverse complement.
TCTCCGTCTTTACCGAGAGCATCCGCCTACTTACTAAGGCCCTTCGTCCGCTTCCTGGCCGCGACGGCTTCACCAACAAAGAAGAGCGTTTCCGCCGCCGCTACGTCGACATGAACGTCAATCTCGAGGTCCGCGACCGTATGGTTCGCCGCAGCAAGTTCTGGCAGGCCACTCGCGACTTTATGAACGCCCATGGCTTTATTGAGATCAACACCCCTGTTCTCGAGCTTACTACTGGTGGCGCCGACGCTACACCTTTTGTCACTCATATGGACGCCCTAGATCAGGATTATTACCTCCGCATTTCTCACGAGCTACCGCTAAAGCGCTTGCTTGGCGCCGGCTTCGAGAAAGTCTATGACATCGGCCCACGCTTCAGAAACGAAGGTATCGACGACGAGCATCTCCCAGAGCATATCGCCTTTGAGTCCTACGCCGCTTACGAGAACTACGAGGACGGCATGGATCTCTACGAAGAAATGATCAAATATGTCGCCAAGGAAACTTGGGGTACTCTAGAATTCCATGTTAATGGCTTCGACATCAACCTCGATCAGAAATGGCCTCGCATTAAGTATGCCGACCTCTTAAAAGAAAAATACAACGTCGACGTCTTTAATCCAGACAGGGAACAACTCAAACAAATTCTCCTCGACGATTTCAATAATTCTGCCGACAAGAATGACAAAGCCGCCAGAAAATCCCTAGAGCACACCCTAGAAGTCGCTTCTAATGCCCGTTTGATCGATTCCGTCTGGAAGCTTATCAGAAAGACTTCCGCCGGCCCATACTGGCTAATCGAAGAACCGCTCAGCCTCAGCCCGCTCGCTAAGGTTGTCCCAGAAAATCCTGAAGTCACTCAGCGCTTCCACCCTATCATCGCCGGCACCGAGATGGGTAACGGCTACTCCGAGCTAAACGACCCATTAGACCAGCTCAAGCGTTTCGAAGAGCAGCAAGCTATGCGTGACGCTGGCGACTCCGAAGCTCAAATGCTTGATCAAGACTTTGTGGAAATGCTCGAATATGGTATGCCACCAGCTTGTGGCTGGGGTAATTCAGAAAGAAACTTCTGGCTGCTTGAAGGCGTTTCTGGCCGCGAAGGCGTGCCATTCCCAATCATCAAACGCGCTAACGAAGACTAATCAAGGTTCTAGGTTAGCACGCGAGGAATAATAAAAACTCCTAATATTTTTCGAACCAAATCAAAATAGCCTCTGTTCCGGTTCGAGTACGCGTCCCAGCCGCGGCGCAGAACCGACGAACAGAGGTTATTTTGATTTGACGTGAGAAAAGCTAATTAGGAGTTTTTACTATTCCTCGCGTGCTGCTTTGATCTTTGGATACTCGTCAATTAGAACTTTGATACATCCGGCAATTGGAATTGAGATAATTGCACCAATCAGGCCAAAGGCATACATGCCAATCACTACAGAAACTAGGATCACTAGCGAAGGTAAGTTTAGAGAATTGCCCTGAATCTTTGGCGAGATTACATTGTTCTCAATCTGTGAGTACACAAGGTAGAACACCAAGTAACATAGCGCTGCCCATGGGGAGGAGAAGAAGATTAGCACGGTAATCAGCGCGCAGGAGATAATTGGCCCAAACATTGGGATAAGATACATCGTCATCGCAATCATCGCCATCGGAATTGCTAAGCCAGACGAGAAGCCAAAGATTAATGACAATACGAATACTGCAAAGCCTGCCACAGTACCATCTAATACCGCCACTAGCACCTGCCTAGTGACATACTTGGAAATCACCCCAGCAATCTTGCTGCTTAACTCTCTAGCAACCTCTCCACGCTTGCTATTTTTGGAATAAACCCTATTTACGACTGAGTCCACCAGATCTGGCCCCTGTGTCAAGAAGAGAATCGTCAAAACAATTACCAGTATCGTACCGGTCAAAATTCCAGAAATCGTACTTACGCTTGTCGCCAAAGTCTGTGGTATGCTACCCAGAACGGACGAAGCCGTGTCTTTAACCATCGATACAATCTGTACCTTCGCGTCGGCAATACCAAAGAATTTGCCAACTTCATTTACTTTGTCCCAGGCACCAACTGAGTTCTGCACCTGATCCGGAACCTGCGAGACAAATCGAGAAGTTTCCTCAATCACTACTGGTCCTACCGCCGCAATAATTGCGCCGATAATTAGAACCACGCCAAACACCGACACGCCGGCAGTTAGTCCCGGACGGTCTTTCTTCTTATCAATCTTGTCGATGCGATTAGCAAGCGGCTTAATCGCTATCGCCAAAAAGATGGAAATCCCAATAATGATTAATGCTTCGTGCGCCTGCACGATCAAAAACCACAAAACGGCAAGCCCTAAAATGACCAGCCAAAATCTTACAAATGTTTTTGTGTCTACCTGTATAGTTCTAGACATCTGACCTCCTATTTATATCTATTATACCGCACCAAAATAAGCATGACAAGTATCTTTATAGGCCAAAAGCTAAGTTAACGCAAGTTCAAGGCTTTTTGTAATTCTAGCAGCTTCTTATCAGCGACATTATTGGCATATTCTTCGCCAGTTTCTAGCAGCTCATACACCATCTCGTCTGGAATCGCCGAAATATTCTCCTGGAAGTCCGACAGGAAAGAAGATACCGAGGAAGCCACCTGCTTTTTCAGGTCGCCATAGCGCGTCTCGCCCGCCCAAGTAGAAATCACTTCCTGAAGTGGTTTGTCGTTAACTAGCGCCTCAATCTGTAGCAAGTTAGAAATACCCGGCTGGTTCATCATATCAAACTGAACTTTACCAACAGAATCAGTCGTTGCCGACATAATTTTCTTTGCTGCTACCTCCGGCTTATCAAGCAGCATAATCTTACTATTCTCAGACTTAGACGACTTACTCATCTTCTTAGTTGGGTCAGACAGGTCTCTAATTCTTAAGCCACCATCTAAGCCCATAAATTTCACCTGATCAGCCGTCTTTACCGGTGGAACAAAGATCTCCTTATCAAATTTATGGTTAATCCTCAAAGCTAAATTACGCGTTAATTCTAGATGTTGGAATTGATCCTCGCCAACCGGCACGTATTCTGCGTCATATAGCAGAATATCCGCCGCCATTAAAACCGGATAATTCAAAATGCCAGCATTGGTAGACTCGTCACCGCCATTAGATTTTTCCTTATACTGCGTCATCCTAAACAGCTCGCCGGTCGTTGCTAAGCAAGAAAGCAGCCACATCATTTCCGAATGTGCCGGAACATAAGACTGACGATAAAAATGCACATTCTCATTCACCTTTAGTCCAGCTGCGAGGTAATACTTAATCTCCATCAGCAGGTTCTGCTGCAAGTCACCATCAACATCGGAGATGATTGTATGCAAATCTGGAACGAAAATATTAATATTGTAATCTTTGCTATATTTGTTTGCGAGTCGCACCATTGGCACGAGCGCCCCAAGAAAATTACCGATAGTCGGCTCGGAATTCACTCGGATGCCAGTTAGAATCGTTTTCATGCTTTTATTTTAGCACAAAGTATGGTAAAATAAAAACACTTGGGGCGTTAGCTCAGTTGATTAGAGCGCTTCAATGGCATTGAAGAGGTCATGAGTTTGAGTCTCATACGCTCCACCATTGACAAATTCGTCAAAGTGTGGTATAATGTAAATATAGGCCTATCTACTGGGTCTATTTTTATTCCCCATAAAAAAGTATAGGAGTTTTACCTCCTATATATAACCTTCTTTATTTTAATGCTTATTCTAATAATAAAGTACTTTAAAATCACTGTCAATACATTAGCGGAATAAATTTGCCGCCAGACTTTTGTGCAGAAAAATAGCCGAGCAACTTCGCTCGGCCTTTTCTAATAACTTGCGGTTACGGAGATAAATATGGCGCTTTGTATATCAATATGCCGTTCAAGTTAACGCCTCCATCAAGCCTACTAAATTCCAGCTTAATATCTCCTTCGGTTTTCCCACCGGGCGGCATCTCTTCGACGATAATCCTAACTCTGCCCTTATTCTGAAAAACTCCAGAAAAATCGCATTCTTTCCAAGTGCCTTCACGTTCAAAATCTGACACTGCGAATACTTGGGCTGCTTGTCTTGGATCATTTGACAATCGATAGAAAATTATTCCTTGCCCACCGGTTGAAACCGGGTTAAATACCCCCACAAGATACCTTATTTTATTTATCTCTGGTTGCGAAGAGGGATATAGCTCTCGACAGCAACCACAAAGGTTGCCATCGTCGTTTACTACAATTTCCCCCTCAAACGCCGGGTCATCCTGGTACCATTCTCCATTTACCGTAAAATTCCCAGAAACCTTAAAGACCTTGCTCATACCATCACCTCCTTTAAGCGCTGAGCATACTCTATATTATAACATAATTTACGTCATTTTAAAAGAGGGAAAATTAATCCTTGTATTTGTCTAGACTCTCATTAAGCATCGCTTGAAAAGCTCCCTTGCCAAGCTGCTGCCTTAGCTCACGCTGTCTCCTTGCGTCCTCCGGCGTAAACCCGCTCTCGCGCCCGAACTTAGTTGACTCGTTATACTTCTGATCCATATTTCTGGTGTCATTAAAACGTTTTTGATCTTTACTGGGAAAATTATCATTTAATGCTTTCTCAATGCCACCAATTTGATTAACTTTCATAAAAACCTCACTTTTCCTCATTATAACAAAAAATTAAAAAAGCCCCAAGAAGGGGCTTTTTAGAAGGTAGACTAGACTAAATCGGCATCTGGCTTCAAGCCAGATTTCTCTTCCATTTTACTAGAATAATGCGAAGCTCCGCCATACAATCTCTCGCCAAGCAAAGGAATATTATATGCTCCAGCCAACGTCTCATTCACGGACCGTATCATCACTCTGAGCAGCCATAGCTTAGTTCCAAGCTCTGGCCATTTGTCCTTTGCAGTCCTGAGTACTGGCATCAATAACTGATCAGTTTCAATTACATTTTTACGGATCTTATCATCCGAAAATTGGCCAGCCATTGAAGAAAGATTAACAAAACGATCCAAAGCCTTACAAATTACAGCTTCTTTACTTTCAATCAATCCACAAAAGTACCGTGTCTTAGCAATATCTTTAGACTCGCCAGGGAAAATCTGAAAAGTCATCTTTGAAACACCCTTTCTAATAGTCTCATCAAACGGCAAGTCCTCAATTTCCACATCAGTATCCTCCACTACATCATGTAGCAAAATCACTGAAATCAGATTATCATTCCGCATATCCAGTGCCATTGCTAAGGACGCCATGAATAGCGGATGCACAATGTATGGCTGTCCAGTACTTTTTCTAACGGCTCCTGCATGTTTATCTCTTGCATAATATGCTGCCTTGATGCTTTGTTGCATATCTAGCACCTCAAACTGTGCAATAAGCCGCGTAAACATCTTTCTTTCATCGTATTCTAACTGATTCGCTACAACCTTTTCGCTCATAGTGTCCACCTCCTTTTTTAAAGATCTAGCCCGCCTACTTGCGCCCCATTATACCACAAAATATGTTATAATATATACATGATTATCACTGGTAAAAAATTTTCCAAACCCGCCATGTCCCGCGTCAAAAACGGCGACGTTGTTTTGACTGAAGAGCAAAAGCCCAAAAAACGTACTCGCCTAGATCTGATTCTCGTTGAAAAGTACCCAGAATATAATCGCTCCACTTTGCAAAATTTCATCAAATCCGGCTATGTTGCCGTTAATGGCGAGATTATCACCAAGCCTAACGCCGAAATTATCACAGAGGAAGACGCCCCATTAGAAATCATGCTTACCGTCCCAAAGCGCGAAACTCCACAAGACCTAAAGCCGCTTTACGAAGATGACAACGTTATAGTAATTAACAAACCTGCTGGTTTACTCAGCATGGCTAAGGGTCAATTCACCGAAGAATCAACCCTAGAAGATTATGGGCTACTCGTTCATCGCCTCGACCGTGATACTTCCGGCGTAGTCATTTTGGCCAAGAATGAAGCTACTCAAAAAATGCTCCGTAATCAGTTTCAAGAAAGAAAAACTCACAAAACTTACTATGCCATCGTTGAGGGCCGTCCTAAGCTAGACGAAGCCTTAATTGACCTTCCAATTGCCAGAAACTTAAAACGCCCAACTACCTTTATGGTCGACCCAAAAGGGAAAGAGTCAAAAACTCACTACAAAGTTATTGCAACCTCTAGGTCCGGTAAGCTTTCCTTACTCGAGTTAAAGCCAGTTACTGGCCGCACCCACCAGCTCCGTGTCCATCTTAAATATTTAGGCTGCCCAATTCTTGGTGACCCAGTCTACGGACCAGAAAAATCACCAAAAACCAGACTATTCCTTCACGCCACCAATCTCGAAATCTCCATCCCCGGCAAAGACAGTAATATCAGGAAAACTTTCACCGCTCCCTTGCCTAAAGAATTCCAAGAAATGATGGAGAAAAACTAATGTTTTTCGACGATCCAAAAAAGGTCCAGAGCCTTGCCGAAAAATCTGGGTTTTCCATTTTCGTCTTACCAAAGACCCTAATTCCAACCATCAAATTCGCAACCAAGAATATCGTAGAAATTAGTCCTGGCAAAAACGACAAAATCAGCGTTGACACTATCCGCGACATCATTGATTTATGCAAAGTAGAACAAAATACTCCATTTTTTATCGTTCTTCGTGAAGCCGAAAAATTAAATGAGCAAGCCGAAAACGCCTTCCTAAAACTTTTGGAAGAACCTGGGGAAAATTATCATTTTGTATTATTTATAACCGACACATCCGCACTACTCGAGACCGTTTTATCTCGCGGCGACATCTATATTTTAAAAGATCGCGACAGGTTATCTAAGCTGCTTAGCAGCCAATCCGTAGAATTTCAAGACTATGCAAAAAAACTAATCTCCGCTAAGCCGGCCGAACTCCCAAAATTAGCAGATGAGATTACTAAAAACCCTCGCATCAAGAAGGATTTGCGTGAAAATATACTTACAATTATTAGTCTCGCTATCGAAATTTCCTACAAATCCTACTTCAAAACTGGAAATTTAAACTTCATCAAAAAAATGCCAAAATTAATTACTCTAGAGGACAACATCCGCAAAAACGGCCACATCAAGCTTCATTTAGTGGCAGATTTGTGCTAGGTGTGATACAATATTCTTATGTTAGGAATCCTAGCAATTCTTTTAGTGACTATCTACATGGCTTTTTTGTTCCCAATTTTTAAGAAGAAGGAAGAGAAGGAGAAGCTCCCAGATAAGACCGCTGTCCAGGTCAAGAAACTTTGGAACATCGCCCAGGTTTCTATGCGTGAGAGAAAGCCGCTCCGTGCCGAGAAAGCCCTGCTTGCCATTCTTAAAGTCGACGAGAAAAATGCCGCCGCTTACAACCGCCTTGGCATTCTTTACGCTAAAGGTCAAAAATTCGAAGAAGCTATTGAGTGTTTTGAAATTGCCCAGTCCCTAGATAATAACGCTTCTTCGCTTCACAACGTTGGCTTGATTTATTACGAGATTGGCGAATATGAAAAGTCCGCTATGGCCTTCAAGCAAGCCCTAGAAATCGAAGGTGATATGCCGGCCCGCTACATCGCGCTTGCCAAAGCTGAAGAGAAAATGGGGAACAGAAAAGCCGCTATCGAAGCTTTGGAATCTGCATTTGAGCTAGACCATAGTATTAGCACCTTACGCCAGATTTTAGCAATCTACACTGCTGCAGAAGATGTTGAGGCAATCAACGCTACTAACGCTCGTATTGAGGCTCAGGCCGTAGAAAACGCCAAGAGAAAACAGCTCGAGCGCCGTCGCATGATGCATCTCGGCTCACGTCAGCCACGCCCAACTCATCAACAACGCCAACAGATCCGTCAGCAAGCTCGCACTCAGGCCGTTCGTCAACCGGCCGTCCGTCAACAACCAAGCCCACGTCAACAACAGCGTCAGCAGCAACGCCAGCTACGCCAACAAGTCCGTCAGCAAATCCGCAGGCAGCAGCCTAAACCAATCCGCCGCCGCAAAATTCAATAGTCTTGCGCTTTAACAAAAAATTTGCTAGAATATATACACGTGCCGTGATAGCTCAGTTGGTAGAGCAGCCGCCTTGTAAGCGGCAGGTCGTCGGTTCAAGTCCGACTCGCGGCTCCATCAGAAAATGCGCTGGAGTCGTCTAGTGGCTATGACAGCAGACTGTAAATCTGCCGGGGTTCCCCCATCGTTGGTTCGAGTCCAACCTCCAGCACCACGAAATTTGAATAAAAAACCAATGTTCGCATTGGTTTTTTGAGGATCTAAATACAATTATTGATGGCACATCGTTGCCTTTTTAGGAGTTATATATTATAATGCAAATAATCTTTTTGGATTATTGGTTATCGTACCTTAAAACCTTAAAGGAGGTGATTTTATGAGCCAACTGTCAATTCATGAACACAGCCCGCTCAAAACCCTGAACAATGTTGGAAACGTAGACGACATATGCGTATTAGTAGATCCCTTGCGAATCACGAATAGCAATGGGCGTAGCTCACGCGACACTGGTCTGCCAATTCAGATCTACTTTATCCGCACTCAGCCTGACGGTAAGCCAGGTATAGATGGCCTAATCTCCACGTTGGCCGATAATGGCTACACTATTGCAGGTGTCAGCTCTAATGAGAATCAGTTTAAGGCTGGAATTGTCATCATTAGCATCAATCCTTTTACTAAGGATTCGAATAGTAATACAGTTGATAAAATTGTTGACAGTGTACTTGAGTATCTCAAAGAAGGTCACAAAATATATCTAAAAAAGACTGTCTACAAAGCGATCGCTCAAAGAGCAGTCACCTCAGACTATTTCAGAGAGAGAAAAGTGCCAGAAGCGTCTCTACTTGATGACGGCAAATAACCAAAAAGATCACCAAGGGCTCCAATTTGGAGCCCTTTTCCATAGACAAAAGACAAACTGTTTGATATAATGTTAAAAGCATAGAGGTATGCCGCGATAGCTCAGTCGGTAGAGCGCATCCATGGTAAG
>CAMYUL010000010.1 GCA_947302125.1 uncultured Candidatus Saccharibacteria bacterium | reverse complement strand
CTAGTTCTATAGTGTTAGCAGAAGAGACTGATGCAGTGTAGCCAGAATCCTGATCTTCAAAGACGAGGGTGTCGGCGTTGGAACGGCTAGCTGGGGCAAGCATAGAAGAGGCTAAGACAGTGAGGATAAGGGTACCAAAAAAGATACCAAAAGTGATTGCTGCAGCATTGTAGTTAGACTTAAGTCTAAGACCTCTCTTCATATGCTTCATATTATAGCATAAAAGGTTTGGCTTATGGAAGACTTTTTTAGATAATTTCTATAATTTTATGTCTAGAGGTGGCGCCAGATTTAATGACGATGCGAGTTTTAGCAGTATTGAAATGTTCTGATAAAAGCTTGATCACGGCAGTATTGGCCTCGCCATCGTGGGCCTTCTTGCGAGTGCGGACGACTAATTCCCCGTTCTCCTCTACGACTTCGTCTTTGCTGGAGCCGGGTTTGACTAAAACGTGATAAATCATATTTTCATTATAGCAAAAAAGCACGGAACATTAGTTTTCTAACTTTATAGTCCTATCGGATTTGAACTTCAAAAATGTATATTCCTGACGCTTGCCAGTGTATGACATTTTTGAAGTTCAAGTCCTAAAGTTAGAAACTAATGTGAGTGCTTTTTTATTAGTGTTTAGTGTTCTTTTTGTCGGAACTTGATAACTGGTCCATGACGAGTTTGACAAGGGCCCAGGCAACGACATTCATTACGCAGGCGACCAAGGCAGCCAATGGAACAATGAGAATGCTTACCCCGAGCGGCTGATTGAAGAGAGCAACGACGCCGGCAAGGAGGAAGGAGAGAATGGAGAGTACAAAATAGGCAATGTCTAGTAAGACTAGCACTCTGTTCTCTTTGTATAGTTTAATTAAACCTTTAACCATAATTCCATTATACCACAGATTTGCCAAAAAGTCAATTATTTGTTGGAATCAATGAGGAATTCGAGAGTTTTCTCGATGGTCATACGATTCTTGAGGTCTTGGCGGACACGTGGGTCCTTGAGATTCTTGAGAGCTTCTGGAGATTTCTTGTAAACATCACGGAGCTCGGCAATCTTGGCGGAAACCTCATCGTCTGGGACTTCGATTTTCTGGTCACGAGCGAGGATTTGAAGAACGAGAGAAGCCTTGACGCGAGCTTCGGCGACTTTCTTAGCCTCTTTTTCCCAGTCCTCTTCCTTCTGGCCGGTCTGCTTGAGGAAGTCCTCAAAGCTCATGCCGCGAGAAGCAGCGTTTCTAGTAATGTCGTCCTTGATGAAGCGGAGCTGATCGGAGATGAGAATTTCTGGAGCGGAGACCTTAGACTTGTCGACGAGAGCCTGGACGAGATCGTCCTTGTATTTCTCGGTAGCCTTGTGCTCGTTCTGAGCCTCGAGATTCTTCTTAATGTCAGCCTTGAGGTCGTCCATAGTCTTGAATGGGCCGCATTTCTTAGCGAGAGCATCATCCTGCTTAGGCTCGGTAATCTCGGAAATTTGCTTGAGCAACACTTCGAAAACAACTTTCTTGCCAGCTAGTTCCTTAGCGTGGTAATCCTTAGGGAAGGTAAGTGGGAGATCGAACTTGTCGCCGACACTGTGGCCAACGATGCCGTCCTCAAAACCTGGGATAAAGCTGCCAGAGCCAAGAGCAAGGGTGTAATCCTTGGCGGCACCACCATCAAATGGCTTGCCGTCCTTCTTGCCGGTAAAATCGATAATAACTTCGTCGGAAAGCTTAGCGGCGCGCTTTACGACCTTCTTCTCGGCATAGGCCTTAGCGACGTTGTCAACAACTTCCTTGATATCCTTGTCGGTAACCTTGACGGCTGTTTTCTTGACGCCGAGCTTCTTGAAATCACCAAGCTTAACCTCTGGAAGAATGTCAGCAGTAGCGGTAAACTCGATCGACTCGCCTGGGACATACTTAGTGACGTTGACCTCTGGGATAACGAGAGGGTTCTTCTTGCTATCCATAAAAGCCTGTGGCACAGCGGTGCGAATGGCGATATCCATCGCGACCTGGTTGATATCATTTGGGTTTAGTTCTTTTTTAGCAATGTCGGCTGGAGCTTTGCCTTTTCTGAAGCCTGGGAGTTTGACCTCTTTGGCAAGGCGCTCGATAGCCTTTTCTTCGGCTGGACCCATTTCTTCTGGGCCAAGCACAACTTTAATTTCCACCTTAGTATCTGATAGGTTTTTTACAGTAGTCTTCATTCTTTCATTATACCACAGATGTGGAAAAAGACGAATTTATAGGGTGGTGATGTCGTTGAGATAATTAGTGCGAAGATGGCGGACGGTAGAGGAAGCGGCAGCGCCAAGCTTGACGTCTGGGTTGAAGATCTGATTCTTGTCAAAAATGTCCTTGACCTTCTGATAGAGCTCAGTTTCCTCTTCGGATAAAGCAGGATTGGTGGCCATAGCCTTCGTGCGGCCCTCAGGGGCGCCACCGGTGATGGAGCCGCCGTGCTCTTTTACTAGGGCCTGGAAGTCTTTGATAAACTTAATTACAAACTGGCGACCGTCGACGGTGCCGAGCTGGATGTCTGGGCGGACGTTGTAATTAGAAGTGGAGAAGCTGCCATAAACTGGAAGCTCCTGGCCATAGGTCTTTTCTAGGGTGCGAAGATCGGTGAGGAAGTTTGCGAGATGATCGGACGGTACGTAGAAATCGTCGATTAGGGCGGCGCGCTCGCCACGTACGTCGTTATTGAGGAAGCTAATCATTGCGGAATTGAGGCGCTCGAAGTCGGTAGTGTTGTCATCAGTTTCCATAACGGCGGCGGCATTATCAGGGAGGAGGGTCAAGCACTTCTGAAGCTTCTTATTAAGCTTGCGGCGCTTGTCGTCAAAGCTGGCCAGCACGAAATAGCCCTTATTAAACTTCGGGGCGAAGAGGGCTGGATCCTTGCCATGATCAGCGGCAGCCTTGAAGACGCGCGCATCATAGAGGTTGAGTTGCTCTGGAATGAGCGGCATAATCTCCTGAATATAGCTCTCGGCGGCGCCGATAGATTCGAAAGCGGCGATAAAGCGGCGGCGACGTTCTGGCAAAAGCTCGCAGTGCAAAATTACCTCAGTAATAACGCCGAGGGTACCCTGAGCGGCATAGAAAAGCGGCAAGAGGTCGAAACTCTTTGTCACGTCCTTGACGACCTGGGTAATCATCTGGTAGCCAGCAGCATCGATGGTCGGGCGGGAGCCGAGATCCTTAACTAGGGTCTCATTCTTCTCAATTAGCTGATCAATATCGCGATAAACTGCGCCCTCGAAACTGGTGAGGTCGGCCTTGCGATTGAAGTGACGGCGGAGATAGCGAGAGGTCTGGATAGCATCGCCATCTTCTAGTACGGCTTCAATGCAGTCAACATAGTAGAAGATGCCATTGTACTTGCCGGCGGCATTGTCGGTGGTGAAATTGGAAATGAGGCCGCCGATGGTCTCCCGAGGGTCGGCCTTAACAGGGACGGTGAGGCCGTAAAGGGCGAGGGCGGAATTGAGCTGGCCCAAGGTGACGCCAGCCTGAACGCGCACCAGGCGGGAGCGATCGTCGATTTCTAAGATATCATTCAAATGCTCGGTGGAGAGAATAAGGCCGTTGCCAAGATCGGCGCCGGTCTTGTCGAGGCCGCTGCCTCTAACGGTGATCGGAACGTGAACAGATTTCTTGGATAGCTGGTTGATAAACTTGACGATTTTCTTGACGTCGGCGGTATTTTCCGGGATGGCAACCATGCGCGGAGTAATCTTTAAGACGGAGCGGTCGGTCGAATATTTCTCCAGAATTTGCGGAGAGTCAAAAACACTGCCAATAAGATGCTGATTGAGATATTTCGCGATTTTATTCACAAACCACCCTGTTATTTAACTTTCTTCTTATCCATTTTAGCATAAAGATTTTGAAATGACAATAAAAAATCGGCCTGATTTGGCCGATTCTCATACAATTTTGCTTGGTGCCCGAGACTGGACTCGAACCAGCACGCCAGAGGCATATGCTCCTAAGGCATACGTGTATACCAATTTCACCACTCGGGCAAAACTGTACTTTTTTTATTATAGCAAAAAACTGATTGAATTGCAAATCAAAAAGCCGCTAGATTTACTAGCGGCTTTTTTCTTAGTTTTTATGATCTGTTGGAGTTTTTCTTCGGACTTAGGCTTCAGCCTTAGCCATCTTGCGAGAGAAGGCAAAAGCGGTGCCGGTACCGAGAATCATAGCTAGTGGAAGAAGCTCTTCTGGACCAGTCTCTGGAACGGTCTCCTGAGTCTTGACGGTAGCTCTCTTAGTCTCTACCTTGACTGGCTCAACAGGCTTGGTCTCTGGGGTAGGCTGGGTTTCAACCTTTTCCTCGACCTTGGCCTCTTCGACAACGGCGACAGGGGCCTCTTCTTCGACCTTAGCGGTTTCGCCGCCATTTCTGCTACTTACAATCGCGATGATTGCCCAAGCGGCAATGCCAAGCACGATTACAGAGAAAGCAACCGTAATAATGATTGCACGGATACGCTGAACCTTATCTTCAGCTGCATAGTTATATTCCATAAAAACTCCAATTAACTTCTTATTATTGCGCTTTTTAGCGCTTATAATTTCCATTATAGCACAAACTGTTTAAAAAGTCAACGGTTTTTGTATGATTTTGCAAAAACAGCAAAGATGTTATTTCGTGTAGAACGAGAGGTGGCAGCGGGCAAACTTCTTGGTCTTCTGGAATTCTAGGGACTTGAAAAGACTTTCTGGGGCGATTTCGGCGGGATGAGAGAGGACGAGGCGGCCGCCTGGAGCCAAGAGGTCTGCAATGCCCTCGAAATCCTCGGGATGGAAGTCAGTGTATGGAGGATCTAAGAGGATGATGTCAAAAATTTTCTCTCGGGCTTTTTTTGGCGACGGGCCAAAAGAATTGGACAGACACCGAAGGCGGCGGGCTGGCTGTCCATTGCCCGAGAAAAATTGTTTGACATCATCCTTTATCACCTCGCATTGAGCTTCGACGCCGAGGGTGCGGATATTCTCTGAGGCGGTGCGGACGTTGCGGTCCACAAAGACTACGCTCTTAGCGCCACGAGAGATAGCTTCTAGGCCGAGAGCGCCGGAACCGCAGTAACAGTCGAGTACGTGCTCAGAGCCGCTCAGGGGGCCTAAGGTGTTGAATAAGGCTAATTTCTCGCGGTCGCCCATAGGGTGGACGGCAGAGCTGTCAGGGGTGGCGATTTTGCGGCCACGAAACTCACCAGAGGTAATACGCACAAAACCGCTCATTTCTTGGTCTCCTTTGGTAAACTAGAGAGCCAGCCGATGGTTGTCATTTTAACAATTTCTGGGAGTAAAATCTCCTTAGATTCGAGGGCAAGTTCGGCGTTCCAGCCGTGGTTGCGGAAACGGTCGTACATCTTGAGGTCGTCGATTTTCTTGAGAGATTTATAGAATTCGGCTTTCAAATCTAGATCTTGATAATTTTTGAGACTCTTGAGCTCGTCGGCAGATAAATTAGGGGTGAGGGCACGATTAGGAAGCGGTGCAGCCACAACGGCAACACCATACTCGAAGGCGATGTGCTTAGTCATTAGCCCCTCTACGCCCCAGTAAAGCCAGTTGTTGCGAGCGGTCTGAGCGAGATTGTCGCCACGCATGATTCCCTTGATTGGCTGACCAAAAATCGTGGCATATTCCCTCTCAGACATCAGCTCAGAAACGGCTTCTTCGTACGGGAAATGGTGCGCCGGAGTGAGGCCATCAGTAATAGCGTGCGCCATCCAGGCCGCTTCGAAGCTAGCGCGGACGCGGTCGCCGGATTTTAAGGCGCGGCGGAGATTGTACTGGTGATTTAAGATCATTTTGATTAATTTGCCGTCATCCTTATCGGGGATAATGAAGTGCATCGGCTCGTCTGCTCCTGGGGATTTGCGCTTGAGACCGTCTGGGCCGCGCATACCCTCAAAATGAATAATCTCCTTAGAAGTCGGGAAATCTACATCAGGGGCGAGCTTCTTGAACCAAGCGCGAGCAGCGCGATCTAGGCGCTGGTGCGTGCCGGTTAATTTGCCGCCATATTTGGCATTCTTAAGTAGACCGATGGTTGAGTACATATTAGTTTAAAGTCGTTAATTGTTGATAGTGGAAAATTCCACGTTGTAACTCTTTGTATTTTAGCATATAGTCTGGGGTTTTAGCAATTTCTGAGGCGACGAGACGGGCCTGCTTCTGGGCCTCGCTGATGAGCGCAGTGTCAGAGAGCGAGGCGATACGAAGGTCGAGCGCACCATGCTGCAAGGAGCCATAAATTTCGCCAGGGCCGCGAATCTTAAGGTCTAGCTCCGCCAGCTTGAAGCCGTCGGTGGTGGCCTCCATAGCCTTTAGGCGGCGAGTCGGCTGCTCGGCACCAGAAATTAGATAGCAGAAGCTTTTTTCCTGACCACGGCCGACGCGACCCCTTAGCTGGTGCAGCTGAGCAAGGCCATAATTTTCCGCATCTTGAATCACCATGATGGTGGCATTTGGGACGTTGACACCAACTTCGACCACGGTGGTAGAGACCAAAATGTCGATTTTACCATTTGAAAACCGTTCCATAATCTCGTCTTTTTCGGCGGGCTTCATGCGGCCATGCAAGAACTCAATTTTTTGCTTTACAAAGATCTCCTGGAGCTTCTTGGCCTGCTTCTTAACAGAGGTGGTTTCCGTCATCGGATTGTCCTCAATGGCGCGACAAATCCAGTAGGCCTGGCGGCCCTTCTTGATCTCCTCGGCGATTTTTGGATACAGAATCTGCTTCTGATCGGTTTCCTTGATCACCTTAGTCTCAATCGGCTGGCGGCCTTTTGGCATTTCATTGATAACAGAGACGTCAAGATCGCCAAAAACGGTGAGCTGCAAGGAACGCGGAATAGGGGTGGCGGTCATTGATAACAGATGTGGGGCCTTGCGGGTAGTAGCATCTAGGTTCTTCTCGGTCTTAGTGAGTAGCTTCTGGCGCTGCTCCACACCAAAACGGTGCTGCTCGTCGATGATGCAGAAGGCTAGATTGTGAAACACCGTATCATCAGTGATGAGAGCATGAGTACCAATGACAAGGTCGACGTTTCCCTGTTTGATCTGGTCTTTTAGGACGTCCTTGTGTTTGGTGGCACCGGTAAGTAGCGCGATTTTGACCCCTAGAGGCCCCAGGAGCTCGTCTAAGCCCTCGGCGTGCTGAGAAGCCAAGATAGCCGTAGGTGCAATCAGAGCCACCTGAAAACCGCTCTTAATCGCCTGGAACGCAGAAATTGCGGCGACTACGGTCTTGCCGGAGCCGACATCCCCCTGTAAGAGGCGGTTCATCGGGGATTTTTTCTCTAGGTCCTGCAAGATATCCCAGGTAGCGCGCTTCTGAGCTGGGGTAAGAGTGAACGGGAGCGATCCTATTAGTTTCTTGGTGTTTTCTGCCTTGAATTCTAGGGGTTCGGACTGTAATTTCTGGTTCTCTTGCTTGGAGAGATTGGCCGCAAGTAGGAGCTCAAAAAGCTCTTCGTAAGCCAGATACTTTCTAGCCTGCTCGACTTCCCTTGCCGTATCTGGAAAATGCGCCTTGTAGAGCGCCTCTTTTCTGGCGTTTTTGCTGGCGAATTTCGGGGCGCCGTCTGTCGGGATCAAATCAGGGATTTTAGCAAATTGGCCCCTTAATTTGTCAAAGAATTTGACGAATTGCTGAGACTTGATGCCACCTTTCTGGGCATAAATCGGATGGAAACTAGATTTCTCCTGATTGATATCCTCAGCAAGAACAGCAGAAGGGTTCTGAAGCTGGTAGCGGCCGGCCTTAAAGGCGTATTCGCCGGTGAAATAATACTCTTTTTTCTCGTCAAATTGCTTGACGCGGTAAGGCTGATTGAACCAGACCGCCCTGATTGCGCCAGTCTCGTCCTCGATAATTCCCTCAGTAATGGTAAAATTGCGGCGACGGGTATAATTAGTTTTTAGGCTCTTGATCTTGCCCTTAATAATGATCTTGCCAGGGTGCAAGTTCTCGATCTTGGCGGCGGCTTGATAATTCTCGTAGTCTTTTGGCAAAAAATATAAGAGGTCGCGCACGGTTTCGATGCCCGATTTTCTTAAGGCCTCGGCAGTTTTTTCGCCAATGCCACTTACAGCGGTGACCTCCTCACATAAGTCCATGTACTGATTATAGCATGAAAAAAGCCCCGGCATTGCTGGGGCTTTGGAGTTATGGTGAGAGATATAGAGTTAATATGTCGCTGTGTTTAAGGGAATATTGAATATTGTTCGGGTTGGCATTGGCCAACAAGGTCTCTCATGTTTTTTGAAGGCAAATTAGTTTCAAGATCGCCTAACGATCTGATACAAAACAAAACAGTTAGCATTTAGCTTCTATATCTCTCACATTTGTAAGTTGCTTCCAGGAGGAGCTTCCTGGAAAAAAGATCGCTATGTAGGACGGAGGTCCAGCATAGTGTAATGAGTATTTTAACACTCAACCAAAAATATGTCAAGGGCTATTTTGCTAGAATTTTAGAGTTGGCCGCGCGCCACTCGTCAACCTTGCCATGATGACCGGAAAGCAAGACCTCTGGGACCTTTTTGCCACGAAATTCGGCTGGCTTAGTGTACTGAGGATACTCAATGTTATCGCCGTCGGAAAAGCTTTCAATCTCGGCAGAAGTTTCGCCGCCGAGCACGCCAGGAATAAGACGGACGACGGAGTCAACAATAATTAGCGCTGGGAGCTCGCCGCCAGTTAAGACGTAAGGGCCAAGACAAATCTTGTGATCAACAATATCCAAGATGCGTTCGTCGTAACCTTCGTAATGTGGGCACAGAATGATGAAATGCGTAGCAGAAGTTTGCGCCCTACTTGCGAATTCCTTAGCTTTTTGCTGAGTCCAGAGCTCACCGGCCGGAGTTGGCAAAATGACCTCGGCAGATGGATCTTTTTCTTTGACGGATTCAATTGCGGCGTAAACCGGCTCGCAACGAAGCACCATGCCGTCACCGCCACCATACGGAGTATCATCAACGGATTTATGTGGGCCGAGCCCAAAATCTCTCAAGTTTACAAAATCAAATTCAGCGATCCCCTTATCTGCTGCCTTCCACATCATGGAAGTTTCTAAATAGGGTTTTAGCGCCTCTTCAAACAGCGTAATAATCGTGAATTTAATTTTTGGCATAACTTTATTATAAAATAAGTTGACATTTTTAGCAATAGGTGTTAAACTTTGACTATTGGGGTAGGGGTACAATCATTCCTACTTTCAACACCACTCTAGAGGTGTTCCTCCTAGAGTTGCATATTACAAACGTGAGAGATGTGAACTTAGAGGTCGTGGAAAACCTTATTTAGCTGATTGGGGCCGTAACTATAAACCTTCAAAAATACGAAAGGATGTATGTCTGCAATCAAGAAAAAACCAATGGAACCTCAGTTTTAAATAAATTACCCCTAGGCTTTTTAAAACACATCCGCCACTTTTTCGGCAAAAGCACCTCTCACCATAACCTATCCGGAAAGTAGTGACGAGCGAAATTCGGAAAAATTTAGGCCCCAGCAGCGCTGGGGCCTTTTTCTTATTTGGTGGAAGGAGCTCGTCCGTATTGGACGTCCTTTATGGTTGGGAGTGTTGGTAACCCCCTTCTTTTACGGTACTCGCGCACCGCTTCTAAGAGATAGCCGTACTGGCCGAAGCGCTTGACGATTGTTTTTGAGCTCGGTAGGCCCACCTCTTTTGATACTTCCGAGAGTCTAGCCTCTCTACCAAGATCGTCGAAGTAGTCCGATATCATTATTACAATTTTATCAATATCGTACTGCGCCTTGTACACTTTCGGTTTTTCTTCAGGTAAAATTATTTTTTTCGCCATAATTTCCCTCCTTTTCTGGCAAAAACTAAAAAACAGTAATTTGCATTACCTTTTGTTATTATATCACACTTATCTCAAAAAGTCAATGGTTGACAGAATTAATGTTTGTGCTTATAATAAACATAAGCTGAAACGCTTCACAGGGGTTCCACTGATCAATTAGTGGAGTGTGGAGACTTACATTAAAACAAAAACAGCGGATTAAAACAAAAATTTGTGCCCCAGGGTGGGCGCGCTTCAGTGAAAAAAGTACCTCAGTTTCTGGGGTACTTTTTTACCAATCTTCTTCAACAAGTGTGAATTCTTTGCCGGCGATCTCAATAATCGAGTCATCCTTGGCGCCGCGGCTGGTTAGCTCGGCACGGATGCCCATTTTTTTCATAATATCGCGCAGGCGATTTAGTGAAGCATAGTTGCCCAAGTCGGTGCGGCGAGCAAACTTCTCGATTTTTTCGCCTCTTACAACGAACTTGCCATCCTCTTCGGAGACGGTCCAGGTATCCTTGAGAGCTTTGTCGGAAAGCGAGATAACTGGGATAACGTTAGCGGCGGGTCCTGCCGTCGCAGATTCCCCCATCGCGTTGGCCTGAAGGCCACCCGCGCTGGGGGTCCCCCCAGCGACGTCACCCGCCGCTGCGGTTCTTTCGTCGACTTTTTCTCTTAGGGCGCGAAGTAGGTCGTCTAGGCCCTGGTGAGCAGCGGAAGAAATTGCATAGACCTTGGCGTTTGGATTCTTGGCGAGGATACTGGCGATTTGCATGTGGACAATTTCCTGGTCTAGGCCCTCGGTCTTAGTTAATGCGACAATTTCTGGGCGATCCTTAAGGTCGGAATATTTTTCTAGCTCATGGCGAATAGTTTCATAGGCCGCACCAGCATCATCAGAATAAGCGTCAACGAGATGAAGCAAAACCGCGGTGCGATCGACATGGCGAAGGAAGGCGTGGCCTAAGCCCTTACCTTCAGAAGCGCCCTCGATAAGGCCTGGAATATCAGCGATTAAGAGGTCTTTGCCGTCGATAGTGGCGACGCCGAGATTAGGGGTAATAGTAGTAAACGGATAGTCGGCGATTTCCGGCTTGGCATTAGAAACAACAGAGAGAAAAGTGGATTTGCCGGCATTTGGAAGACCAACGAGGCCAACGTCAGCTAAGAGTTTCAGCTCTAGCTCAGCCTCGAACTCTTCGCCAGGCTCGCCAACTTCGGCGATGCGTGGGGTCTGGCGGGTGCTGGACTTGAAATGCGCGTTGCCGAAGCCGCCGTCGCCACCCTTGGCGATGACCGCTTCCTCCTGATCCTTAGTGAGATCGGCTAGAACTGCACCGTCTCTTTTAACTACGGTGCCGATTGGAACCTCGACAATTAAGTCCTTGCCGGAGCGGCCGGCGGAGCGCTGGCCGGCGCCGTTTTTGCCGTCCTCGGCAGTCAAAATTGGGTTATAACGAAAATCAAGTAAGGTGTTGGTGTCTTTGTCAGCCTTAAAAATGATCGAGCCACCCTTACCGCCGTCACCACCGTCCGGGCCGCCTTTAGGAATATAAATCTCATGGCGAAAAGAGACGGCACCATCGCCGCCTTTACCGGCTTTTAGACTGACTTTTGCGGTATCGACAAACATAATACCTTAATTATAACATATTTTGCGCGGGAAATAAAGCATTATGCGAAGTGCGGTTAGCGCGTTGCGAGGCAGCGGACTGGGAGGCCATAGTACTTGTAGGCGTCATACCCAGAATAGATGGCGTCTGTCTGATAGTAAAAGTAGCGTCCAGAATTAGCATTGAAAGCGGTGCCAGTCCAATAGTAGCCCCAACCGTCAGCAGTGTACTGATTGCCAGAATAGATGTTGCCGGCGCGGTAAAGACTAATTGGATATTGTTCTAGGGTTTGGTAACCAGTACTCGTAGACTTATTCCCAGTAAAGCCCAAGTAGACGTTCATCAACGTTCCCCAGCTAATGTCTCTATTATCCACATCGGTGTAGTTAGCCGGAAGACGCCAGCCAGCTGGGCAGATGGAGCCATCGACAGTATCACTAGTGTTGGTTTGGGAGCCTTGGCCAGCCGTGGCGCCAGTCCAGTTGTAGTAGTATTCGGTTTGACCAGTAGTATTTCCGAGGTAGCTTTCCCTGGTGACATTATTACGAGACTTAGTGTTTTGATTAATCACATAATTATAAGCATTCGTAGTAGTAACATCGTAGTAGCCTGCTACGCCTGTTGCGAGGTTGGCGTCGGTCATCTCGAAGGTAGTACCATCGTTTCTAGAACCAATACCACGTTTGCCATTGTTGTAAAGGGAGAGGAGGTCGTAAGCGAGGTTTTCTACCATCCAACAGTTACCATCAGCGAGTTTTCTGACTTTGTAGCTCTTCTTAGTACCAGTACCATCAGCATCACGGTCGTCTACTAGGGTTCTTTCTGGGACTAGTGGAGAGGAATTATCACTGGTTACGGAATCGTAATCACCGTTTCGGTATCTTTCTAGAGTGATAATGTTAGCGTCAGTCATGGAGACGGCGTTAGTAGGAGTATACACAGTGGCACAGACTTCCGGGGTCATTTCTTGCATAGTAGTGATACTCCAGAAATCTGATGCGGGCTTCTCGTAAGTAATCGTTAGGGTTGGGCCAGCGTAAGTCTTACCGTAGCTTGGGACGGAGAGAGTGACTGGATAAGTATAGGTGCCGTAATCGCTGAAGGTAAGGTCTGGGAGATCGGCGGTGACTTCTAGGTGGCCAGTTTCTGTGGAGACTTCGTCGATGTCACAGTCTTGCTCTTCCCCTTCTTCGCCGATTGTGACGTCTACTTCGCTTTTCTGGAAGGTTCTATTAGTATAAAGGTTGGTAGAGATAGTAATCTTAGCATCACTTAAGTTAGCGCTGTCGATAGCCATGGCACTTGGATAAACACCGGCGCTATCGGTAGATTCTGTAGAATAGTCAGAGAGGACGGAATAGTTAATTACGCCAGTGTAAGAGCCAGAAGGAAGGGCGGAGTTGACGTTGACACCATAATAAACGTCTAGGTCATTTCCCCCTGTAGTGGTGGCAGAGTCGGAAGTGCTGACGATTTCTGGATGGGATTTTAGCGGGACCTTGGCGAAGGTGAGGCCGTCGGTTAGGCTAAAGCCCCATTGGTTGACGCCAAGTGCTGCTGGCTCTGCTAAAGTGCCAGTGGCCGGGGAGATGAAGCTGTCGCTAGTGCTATTGCCGTCTAGGTAGAGAGCATTGCCTGGTTTGCTGGCGGAATAGTCAGAGACGTTGTTCATGGAGATATAGAGAGTGTAGCCTTCTGGGTTGTTAGTGACTACATTCACGGTATCGTGGGCCTTGGCTAGGGTGCCGGTAGGAGTAGAAGTAACGTCTAACTCTATAGTATTAGCGGAAGAGACCGATGCAGTGTAACCTTCGTCGGAAACGTCAAAGATGAGGACGTCGGCGTTACTGCGACTAGTTGGAGCAAGCATGGAGGAGACTAGGACGGTCAAAATGAAGACACTAGAAAAGAGGCCAAAGGTGGCTAAAATACGCTTATAATATTTTGCATGTTTGTTTTTATGACCCATGTCTAGGCTCACTATAGCATAAGCTTTGTATTTTTGCAAGAGGAAAATTGGTTTTTTTGGCGCATAACAGATGTGGACTATTGACTAATTGCTAGCGGCCGTGGATGTAGTTGTACTGAGCGGCCTCACCAGCAGAAATAGTCTTGGAACCGACGCGGCCCCAGCCGGCGATACCGTTCATGTCGGAAATGACGATTGAGCCATCACCATTGACCTTGGTGACGACACCGACGTGGCCGAGCCAGCCGGCTGAGGTCTGGAAGACCGCGCCGTAGGCTGGTGTGCGGTTTACTACGAAGCCTGCGGCGCGGGCCGCGTTGGCCCAGGTGTTTGCGTTGCCGAGGTTGGAAGGAAGATCATACTTGCCGCCCAAATTATCATGGCGCCACTGCCAGGCGTACCAGGTACACCAGCCATAGGCATACTTGTTGCCAGAAGCGTAAGACGCTGCATAGTGATAATTAGAGGAGACTGGCTGCCTATAAGTAGAGACTGGGACGACATATTCTGGGCGTTCGGTCTCTGGTAAGACGCCGTTTGGAATAAGAATGACGGTATCAACTGCGAGGTTGCGATCGTTCTCCAAGTCGTTAACCGCAATAATTTCTGCAACGGAAGAACGGCATTTGTCGGCAACAGATTCCACAGTATCGCCTCGCTTGACTCTGTAGGCAATACCTGGAACGGTAGGGATCATCAAGTTCTGTCCAGGGGTAACGTCGGCATTCTTGAGGCCATTAGACCAGCGAATTTGGTCCACAGTAATACCATAACGTCTAGCGATGCTGTCCATAGACTCGCCGTCTTTGACGGTATATTGGATAACGCCGCGAGAGATACCGGCAATATTAACAGTAATCGGCTTGGAAATCTTGCCAGAATCATCGGCGGTCTGAGAGTTTTGCTGTAGAATTGCTAGCGTATCGTAGTTTGTCTGGGCGAGACGAGCAGAAGCGAGATTCATACTGTCTGCCATTTCGGCTACCATGTAGAACTGGTTAACCTGGTCGGCAGAAATCTGTGCGCCGGAAGAAACAATCGAGCGGACATTCATAGTGTCGTCTGAAGAAATCGTCTTGTCGAGTGAGCCAAAATAAGCGGTCGTAAAGATAGCGGCGGCTACAAAAAGGTAAGCCCAATTATTGCGGATAAACTCAAATTTTTTAGCTTTTTTTGCTGTCATAACTGAATGCCACAGAGGTTTCTGCACTTGTCAATCACGTTCTGGTTGTGTTCGGCCTCTGTGTAACTATAATACATCACACCATCGTCTCCTGTCAAGAAGTAAAGATAAGAGGTATCAGATGGGTTAGCTACGGCTAACATCGCGGAGACGCCAGGATTACAGATTGGTCCAGGAGTGAGACCAACGGATCTCCTCGTGTTGTAAGGGTTGTCCAATTCCAGAGCGAGACCATTATCGGTATAGATCTCACGGTTTGGATCAACTAAGTCTAGCGCGTATTGCAAAGTAACGTCAGATCCAAGCTGGATGTTCTGAGAAATACGAGAGTAGAAAACCTGGGCAACCTTTGGCTGCTCGCCCCAATCAGAAGCCTCGCGTTGGACGATGGAAGCCATGGTAATTCCCTGGTAAAGACTGAGGTCGTGGGCGGCGTATTTTGCGACTAGATCATTGCCGGCAACTACTTCCCACATAGCTTCAAGCGCGGTGGTAATGATTTTTTCTACGCTGTCGGTCTTATAAAATTCATAGGTATCACCAAAGAGAAAACCTTCTAGTGGCTCGGCGCCATATTGATTACTAACAGGCGCGGACTCTAATAGCTTGCTGATATTCTCGCTAGCGCCACGATAATTCTTGGAGAAGGCAGCTTCAACCTCTGCGGTCGAGTAGCCAACTTCTATGAGATTCTTCTTAATCTCCCTAACGGTCTCGCCTGGGCGGATCATGAAAGAAAAGACATTTGGATTCTTGGAGCCTTCGATAAGTTGCGTGGCGATGGCCTTGACGTCCATAGTACGCTGGAACTTATAGTCGCCGGTCTTGACCTGCTCGGCAAAACCATTAGTGCGCATATAAATCTGAAAAGCGAATGAGCTCTTAATGACGCCGACAGCTTCGAGACCGTCACCGATAACTTGGATATTGTCGCCGTCGTTGACCGTAAAGTCAACAAGCTCACAGCGGCTGTCATTCCTAAGGTCGCTACAATTCGCAACATTATAAACTGCGTCAAGCGCAGAATTATACCAGCTAATAGCCACAATGCCGCCGATCACGGCAGCGGCAATTAAAACAACTAGAAAAATTGCGAATTTCTTGAGCATGGAATTTCCTTTTTTCTCTCCTTTTACAACTTGGCGGTCTACAGAAGTAGCATTATAACGGGTAGTGCTCTGAGTGAACCCATCTTTGCTGCCAGCAACCGCTAAAGTCTCGATAAAATCTTGCAGGATAATCGCTGCGGCCTCGGAGTCAATCTCTTCCTTGGCGTAAGCTTTCTTGCGGGACTTAAGACGCTTCTCGGCCTCAACGGAAGTCAAGCTCTCGTCCTGGAAACGAATCTTAGCATTGGGAACAGCCGCCTTCAAGCGTTCTGCGAATTCACGGACATACTCGGTCTGCTTAGTCTCGTTGCCTTCATTGCTGCGCGGCAGGCCCAGCACAAACCAATCAGTGTTATTCATACGGGCAAGGCGAGCAATTTCTGTAAATTCTGCGCCGTTATTAACGGTGATAGTTGTGCCAGGAACAGCGATGCGCACACTAGAGTCAGCAGTCGCGACACCAATTCTCCTAGTCCCGACGTCGAGGCCTACAATTTTCATATTATTCCTCCACCTTTAGCTCGATTGTGATTTTGTTTGGATCGTTTGGAACTTTGTTGACCCAGAAGAATGAAGTCTTGATATTGACTGAGCTGACACCATTGATAGACTTAAGCAAAGATTGGACCTCACCGACTTTCTTGCCTTTGGACTTTTCTAGAATGTCTTCCTCGGTGACCTTCGGGCCAGTCTGAGTAGAGCTCTTCAACTTGGCGGTGTAATCACCCTTGTCTGACTTGATGAAGTTCTCGAAGAATGGCGTGTCGACGGCATAGATCTTTTGATCGGCTGGCAAGTTCTTGCCGGCTTTTTCTTTGATGTAATTTTCTAGAACGGTCTTATCAACGGCGTACAAAGTGTATGTGGTCGTAGCCTCAACCTTTGGTGTGACGCCAGATTTGACTTCCTCATCAATGGCTGGGGTGGATTTTGGATCGGAAGTATTAACTTCTAAGCTTGACTCAATAATAATCATGTCGTCGCCGAATTGATTCTTTAGTTCGGCCTTACCGTCCTCCTTGCCAGTGCTTTCTAACTTATCCTTGGCCTTGTCAAAGTCGTCCTTAGACACGACGGTTACCATGTTAGTGGTACCACCAGTAAAGGCAGCGGAATTAGTGGCGGTAATGTCGCCTCTAGGTGTGGACCAGCCAGAATCGTGAGCGCCAATATTGTAATCGGTGCCAGACTTTATTGCGGTAACTTTGACCTTTGCGGAAATAGTACAAGTGCCACTCTTGAGTTGCAGGGTAGTACAGTCGTCTTTCTCGCCATCGAGATAGAAATCCAATGCGGAGTCAGAGGTGTACTGATAGTCGCCATAAGCAAACTGGCTGCCAGCTGGAACGGTGATGTGATCAGTAGCAGTATCCATGCTGAATTTTGCAACTAGGTCGAGTGTACCGGTGGCCTTCTCGCCAATGTCTTTCTGGCCAGTGGCAGTAAACTCTACAGAGCTAGATTTCTCCACCTTCTTCTCTTCTAATAAGAACACGCCGTCGGCCGGTTTCTCAGTGCCGGTCTTAGTAGCGAAACTGATATTGTCTGAGAAATTATTTGTAGTGGTGCGGATAGCAACGGCGATATTTGCGGCCGGAGCAAAGACAATGGCCCAAACTAGGAAAATTACCAGAACGACAAAAGCAGAGGCGCCGATGATAATCCATTTGCGATATTTCTCAAAAACTGGAATGTTCTTCTTGTCGGACTTTTTCTTGTCGTCTTTTTCGAGATCGTCGGAAGAGATTTCTTGATCAGCCTTCTTGCGAACGGCGGGTCCTGCCGCCGCAGATTCCCCCATCGCGTTGGCCTTGCGGCCACCCGCGCTGGGGGTCCCCCCAGCGGCGTCACCCGCCTTGCCATCAGCTTCTTCGTCAAAATCTTTTTCGTCAATAATTTGTTCTTTAGCAGTGGATGTTGTTTCGGCTTCAATGATTTCGGAAGGAAGTTTTGGGCGAGATTGCAAAGTTTTTGCAACAGGAAGGCCAGCGGTAGCAGCTAATTTGATGAGGGCTTGGTCAGTAGTAACGACGACGGCAACTTTCTCGGCCTGGCGTGCAGCTTTAGCGATCAGTTTTGTGTTGACAGCACTTCTTAAAACACCAATTTTCTTCGGTGGAACAAGCGCGACGAGTTTTTGTTTAGCGTTTTTTACCCGGGCGATGATATCTGTAATATCGTCCTCTGGCTCAATATAAACAACATCCTTATTCATATAACCATGATACCATACTTCATCGCGTTTGTGGTAATTTTTATGCGTTTTTAGCATAATCGTGATAAAATATATATGTGAGTTTATTCCAGAAAAAGTCCCAGGGTGCGGCGGCTCGCCATGATCTTTCGGCAGAGCAAGCGGTCTTGGCTGAAACTGTACTTAACTCCATTCATGATGGCGTTTTGATTGTTGATGGAAATGGTCTAGTAAAGTTAGCCAATCCAGCAGCAGCAAGAATGACCGGGAATAATAGCCCTTCCGACATGCTTGGGCTGTCATTTTTATCGGTACTTAGGCTTCAGACTGGTGAGGGCGCAGCGCTTCCTGACAATCAGAATCCTTTGGCGCACGCTGCGGCAAATAACGCCAATTTTGAGTCACGCGATTTTTACTTGTTATCCCTTCAGGGCGAGGGCATTCCGATTGCGATTTCCCTAGTACCTTCTGGCGGGAGAAATTCAGACAGAATCATTACTTTTAGAAACATTGCTCAGGAGCTTGCAAAGGAAAGCGAGCAAACGGAGTTTATTTCTACTGCTTCTCACGAGATGCGTACGCCGGTAGCTTCAATTGAGGGCTATCTTGGTCTGGCGCTGAATCCATCGACGGCGACAATTGATGGCCGCGCACGTCAGTATCTTACTGAGGCGCACGCCGCTTCGCAGCATCTTGGTAAATTATTCCAGGATCTCCTCGACGTAACAAAGTTGGATGACAAGCGCGCAAAGGTACACTTAGTGCCTGCTGAGATGGTTTCTACTGTTCGCGATATTGCTACGAAGCAATTCAACGCACTTTCTGAAGGCAAGAAACTGTCGTTTAGCTTCGGCAGCGGAGCCGACTCGGGCGCCGATAATGACGATGTTCAGGTCGATCAACTTGTTTATGCAATGGTAGACCTTGACTTCTTGCAAGAAATTTTAGCTAATTTGATTAGCAACGCGATTAAGTACACACCGGAAGGGGGCGCAATTTGGGTGGCGGCGCGTGGTGACGGTGATAATGTTTTGATTAACGTAACTGATACTGGCATGGGAATTTCTCCAGATAATTTGACACATATTTTCCAGAAATTTTATCGCGTCGATAATTCGCAAACACGCGAGATTGGCGGAACTGGTCTCGGGCTTTATATTGTTAAGGAACGTACGGAAGCGATGGGCGGGCGCGTTTGGGCGGAAAGTACTTTTTCCGAAGGGTCAACATTCTATGTTTCCCTGCCAAGGATTTCCGAAGAAGAATACAACCGCCAAAATCTGGTGCTAAAGAACGTAGCTGCGATGCCGATCGGGCCTGCCGCTGCGGCGCCAGTAGCTAATGCAATGGCGACGGCGACGATGCAAGCAGTAAATGAGGCTCCGGTCGTAGCTCAGGCTGCGGCTCCGGTTGCGGCTCCGGCTCCGGTTGCACAAGCTCCGGACATGGATCCAGAGAAACTTGCCGCATTAAAACAACAGTTTGCTCAGCAAGCCTCGCAACAAAATCAGTCTAGTCAAATAAGCACAAGTAGTGTACAATAACATTAAATAGGAGAATCACAATGACTAAAGTCATGCTAGTTGAAGACGACAAAAGCTTGAGAGAGATCTACAGCATCCGCTTAGTAGCAGAAGGCTACGAAGTTGTTTCCGCCGGAGACGGCGAAGAAGCTCTAGCAATGGCTGTCAAGGAGCGCCCAGATTTAATTGTGTCCGATGTGATGATGCCAAAAATTTCCGGCTTCGACATGCTCGATATCTTGCGCTCTACTCCAGAAACAAAAGACATTAAGGTGATCATGATGACCGCGCTTTCTTCCGAAGATCAGAGACAGCGTGGCGAGAGTCTTGGTGCTAACAAATACCTAGTCAAGTCTCAGGTTGGAATTGAAGACGTGATTAACGCTGTACACGAAGTACTAGAGGGTACAGCTCCAGCAGAAGGTGCTGCTGAGGGTGCTGCTGAGGCACAACCCGCCGCAGCTGAGCCTACAGCTGCTGAGCCCGTAGCTACCGAGCAGCCTGCTGCTGCCGAAAATACCGGCGCGCCGATCTCCGTCCCAGAAGCCCCAGCCGAGCAACCCGCTGCCGAACCCGCACCAGCTGAGCCAGCTCAAAATGCTACCGCTGCGGCAATGGATGCTTTATTAAACGATACTCCGGATCAGCAAAATGCAACCTGGCCAGGAACCCCAGCAGCCCAGTAAAATCCGCTTAAATAAGTTTCTAGCGGAGAGGCTTGGAATTTCTAGAAGGCAGGCCGATGATTTGATTGCTGCCGGCAAAGTTACCATCTCTGACAAAACCGCTACATTGGGGGATCGTATTGACAAAAACGATAAAGTGTGCTATAATAAGAAGATAGTACCGTTTGAGGTGTCTTATACTTATCTTGCTTTAAATAAGCCCACTAATTATGTTTGTTCCAGAAAACGTCAGGGTGATACTCCGACGATTTACGAATTGCTTCCGCCAGAGCTACAGGATTTAAAAACTGTAGGGCGGCTAGATAAGGATTCTTCTGGATTGATTCTGCTGACTAATGACGGAGATTTTGCTTTTTCCATGACGCATCCGAAATTTGCCAAGGAGAAGCTTTATATCGTAGAGCTCTCGCGCGCACTGGAGCCGCTACATCAGCAAATGATTGCTGACTTTGGCATAGATTTGCCAGACGGGAAGTCGCAAATGGGGTTAGCTCGCCTGGACGACACTCGAAAGAAATGGCAGGTGTCGATTTCTGAAGGGCGCAACCGTCAGATTCGTAGGACTTTTGCGGCGGTAGGATATGAGGTTGTCAGCCTACATCGGATTCAGTTTGGGAAATATCAGCTGGCTGGGCTAAAGCCTGGCGAGTTTGTAAAGGTTGATAAATCGATCTAAAAATTAGCCGTTCACATAAAAATGTCAATGCAAGGTGAATTGTTAAAATGACATTTCATTGTCATTTTGACTTCAATTCAGCCTTGATATGCATTGACATTTTCATGATTCACGGCTAATTTATTGGATTAGATTAATTTACTAACCACGAAAAAATCGGCCCGAAGCGTTGATTCTCTGGAGGCCGATTTTTGTTTTTTACGCGGCAGGTGTGAGGTGCCAGGATAGATCCTGCGAATTAAACGCAAGGACGAATCTATCGCGGCCTACCGCGACGTCAAAGAGATGTACAGCGGTGCTGCCGACGAACTTAATCGTCGTGCGAAGCAACTCTGTGACTTCGGTTTCTTGCGCCTCGCCACGTCGTCTGAAAGACAACGGCTGGCAAGGTGTCATTTCGTAACCGAAGAGTGCCATGACTTCGACTTTTTCTTTTTGTAAATTATTTTTCATAAGTAACTCCTTTGATTAATATTGGAGTCATTTATGCGAGCCTGATTTATTGGCTCCTGGCTGAAAGTATAAATGACGATACTGACAGCTAAATAATTTTCTCATTGCCAGTGACCGAGGTATAGCAAGATGGTTACATTATAGCATAAAAGGTTTGATTTGTGGGGAAATTTTTGAGGGGGCGAGAAAGAACTAAAGAACTAACGAGATGCTAGACAGCGTAGCGAGAGACCGAGGTACTTATTGGTGCCAAGCTGAGGGTAGACGTTTGACGTGGTGTAGTACAGGTAGTAGCCGAAGTTAGCAGTATTGACTGTAGAGGACCAATAGAGGCCGAGGGAGGCACCACCCTGGCTACTACCAGAGAGCACGCGGCCGGCGCGATAAAGGTTAATTGGATATTGGTCTAGGGTTTGGTAACCGGTAGTGGTCGATGTGTTTGCAGTAATACCTAGATAAGCATTAGTTAGGGCACTCCAGCTGATATTTTGGTTAGCAGTGTCAGGGTAGGCGGTAGGAAGTCTCCAGCCAGCTGGGCAGATAGAGCCGTCGATAGAGACGCCGTCCGTAGCATCACTTTGGGAACCTTGGCCAGCAGTGGCCGCGGTCCAGTTGTAGTAGTATTCGGTTTGGCCAGTAACGTTGCCAAGGTAGCTTTGTCTAGTGATATTGGTTACTGGTTTAGTGTTCTGGTTGATGACGTAGTTCCAGCCATTCGTAGTAGCAACATCGTAATAACCTGCTACACCAGTCGCGAGGTTAGCATCTGTCATCTCGAAGGTGGAACCGTCATTCTTAGAGCCGATGCCACGTTTACCATTGTTGTAGAGGGCTAGGAGGTCGTATTCTAGGTCATCTACCATCCAACAGTTGCCATCAGCGAGTTTTCTGACTTTGTAGCTCTTCTTGGTACCAGTACCGTCAGCGTCACGGTCGTCTAGGAGGGTTCTCTCTGGGACTAGTGGCGAGGAGTTGTCGCTTTCTACGGTATAGTCACCATTGTTGTATCTTTCTAGGGTGATAATGTTGGCATCGGTCATGGAGACGGCGTTAGTTGGGGTGTAGACCGTAGCACAAACTTCTGGAGTCATTTCTTGCATAGTAGAGATACTCCAAAAGTCTGATGCGGGCTTCTCGTAAGTAATTGTTAGGGTTGGACCAGTATAAGTCTTGCCGTAGCTTGGGACAGAGAGAGTAACTGGATAGGTATAAGTATCATAATCCTGGAAAGTATAAGCTGGGAGGGTGCAGCGGGCTTCTAGGTGACCTTCTGAAGTGGAGACTTCTTTTATT
>CAMYUL010000009.1 GCA_947302125.1 uncultured Candidatus Saccharibacteria bacterium | reverse complement strand
ATTAACTTCCGTGAAAAAGCAAGCAAGGGTGAAATCCCTGGTGTAACAAAGAGTAGCTGGTAAGGAGAAAGGAGAATTATGTCATTACAATCTACTGATCAAATCGCTGACCTGATTACCCGTATCCGCAACGCTATTCAGGTTGGAAAGACCGAAATCCGTGTACCAACTTCTAAATTGAAAGTTGCTGTCGTCGAAGGTCTCAAGAAAGCTCACTACATCTCTGACTATGACATCGAGAAAGCCACTCCACGTGATATTCTCCACGTTGTCATCAATAAAGAGGGTGAGATTGCAAACATCAACGAAATCACTAAAATTTCTAAACCAGGTAGAAGAGTTTATACTTCCGCCGACGATATTCCTACCGTCAAATCCGGTCGCGGTATCGTCCTCATCTCCACCTCTAAGGGTGTGATGAATGGCCAGGAAGCTAAGAAACTTCGTCTCGGTGGCGAAATCCTAGTTCGTGTTTGGTAATTAAAACCGCAAAAAGTCCCCTGGAATAGGGGATTTTTTGTGTGTCAAAAAGCTTGCGTTTTTAATAAAAAGCATATACAATATAGGTAATAAATAGGAAGGTATATATTTTATGTCGAAGCGTAAGCGTAGGCAGCAAAAGAAAGTCATAGCTGCCGTAGTTACAGTGGCCGTAGTATTAATTAGTGCCGGCGGAATTTATTTTGTGTCAAGTAAACAAGGTTCACGTACTCCAGTAGGTACGAAGCCTACAGTAAGCTCGGTCGATAAGAAAACGAAGAACATCACGGTTCCAGAAACCAATGGTTCTCAAGACGAAGAGGAAGAGGACGCCGCAAATCAGGACGACTCCACGGCTTCGAGCGGCTCATATTATGCCTACAGCAATACTTCTACGGAGACTACTAGTCAGTCTAGCGCTTCTAATACTACGAAGCCGCAGACCAATACCAACTCCAGCACCAACGCTAACTCTGGCAACTCCAACGAGCAGGGTGGATCGGGTAATAGTAATCAAGGAGAAGATCAGACAGATACCTACCTATATGAGCTAAACAGTCACGACGCTAACAAATTATATATGCAAGATATTACCCTCGCAATGATTGACGAGTGGGAAGATGACTCAACTCATACACTGACCGATCGTCGTACTGGCATCGACTATGATGTCGTCAAAGGTCACGACGGCTATTGGAACCCGACACTTTATATGACTTCAGGTCTGCGCTTAGGCTCTGAGGATCAGGACATGGTTCTTACCTCGAAGCATACGAACATCTACTCAGATTACATCCTTCCAGCAAAATCAGATCAAAATGGTAGCTACAAGCCAGCAACCGCGATGGTTGGCCGTTATCCTTCAAAAGAAGAATTGATGGATGCGGACTACGGCGCGTATAACACTGAGGAATCAATCTGTCCAAAGGGCTGGAGATTGCCGTCAGCATCGGAAAACTTTAGATATAATGATATCGGTGAAACTGACTTCAACCAAGAGACTCATCTCATGAGGAATAATCTCGACAAATATCTCATGGCTACTGGAACTATTAGGGTCCCAATGAATGGCGCTACCAGTGAATGGAATACCGCTTACGGTGTCTATACTATCAACGAGGACTACGATACAATCTTTGCACCGCTTAATGAGGATGTATCCCTTGAAGTCTTATGTATGTTTGGTAAGCCAGTGGTACTAAATAGACACTTGAAGTTTGACTATAATGGGGGCGATGAGTATGGCGAGACTGAATATGAAGAGGACGTTACCTATTGGACAAGATGGGGTAGCGATTACTATATCTATTCCTATCCAGAGAAAGAGGGCTACTCACTTCTTGGCTGGTCAAGAAATAAGAACGCAACCGAACCTGAGTATGTATCCGCCATCGACCTCAGTGAGATTGAGGGATATGATGCTACCTTCTACGCAGTTTGGGGCAAGAATGTTACGCTCACCTTTAATGCAAACGGCTCAACTTTCGAAAACGGCGAAACAGAAAATACCGTCGTTTATCCAGCACCTAGAATGGTAACCTATTCCTCGAAGGATGCAAACGGAAACCAGAAGACAGGTGAGTTTGACGAGTCAGACTATAAAAAAGGCTATTCTGAATACAAGAAATTTAATTTTATGGATGGCCCAGTCAAAGTCCGCATTAGGTACAACCTAGCAGATACTGACATGATCTGTTTCTCTGAAGGAACCTGGAATGAGGATGCAATGCTTGCGCAGATCGGAAAAGAAAACCCTTCATGCCCAGATGGAACAGCACTAAAATCTGGCGAATACCCATCATATCCAGCAATCTACTATCCAGACGGAAGCATAGAAGTTGGTTTTATTATTAAATCGACCGACTTTGGAATAGCCTTCCACTCATTTGCAGATGGCGATCATTACGATGATGGCTTATACGGATTCTATCTTGAAGCCGTAGAAGAGCCATACCCGATTAGCGGAGAAGATCTATGGCCAGAATACCAAAACGACGGAAGAATCGTCATCGGATGGTCAACAAACCCAGACGCAGAGTATCCAGAATACGAATACCAAGATGAATGGAATAACCCGATGGGCAAGAGCATCTTTACTATCGATAAAGACACTACTCTATATGCAATTTGGGGCTATCCAATAGGTCACTAAAATAAGACCAAAATCCCCCTTATAAAAGGGGGATTTTTTGTTGATTTTTAAGATAAAGTATGCTATAATGGACAAGATATTAACTAAAAAGGAAGTTTTTGATGAGTCGTATCGGAAAACTACCTGTTGACATTCCAGCAGGCGTGACAATTACGGTCGAAGACAGTGAAATCACTGTTGCAGGCCCTAAAGGCACGCTCAAGGTTCCTGTTCAACAGAATACTACCACTAAGGTAGAAGAAGGTAAAATCGTAGTCACCCGCAAAGACGACCAGCCAGAGTCTAGAGCTTGGCATGGTTTGCAGCGTGCACTACTTAATAACGCCGTTATCGGTGTTACCAAAGGTTTCGAGAAGAAGCTCGAGATCAATGGTGTTGGCTTCCGTCTATCTGGCGGTGGCAAACAAATTGAGATGGCCCTTGGCTTTTCTCACCCTGTTAAATATACCGCACCAGAAGGTATTGAACTAAAAGTTGATAAGATGGAGATCACCGTATCTGGTATCGACAAACAACAAGTCGGCCAGGTCGCCGCTGAGATCCGCGCTCTTAAGAAACCAGAGCCATACAAGGGTAAAGGCATCAAATATGTTGATGAATATATTATCCGTAAGGCTGGAAAGGCAGGTAAGAAATAATGAAAGCTGAATATCGTGCAAATCGCACCCGTGCTAAAATTCATGGCACAGCTACACGTCCACGCCTTACTGTTAACATCAGCAATATGCACATTACTGCCCAGGTTATTGATGATGACAAAATGGCTACCTTAGCTTACGCTACCACCGTTGGCAGCAAGCTAACTGGTACTAAGACTGAAAAAGCTGCTGCTATTGGTAAAGAAATCGCCGAGAAAGCTAAGAAGGCTAAGGTCAAGTCCGTAGTCTTTGATCGCGGTTCTCGTGGTTATGCTGGTAGGATGTCCGCTCTTGCTGACGCCGCTAGAAAAGAAGGATTGGAGTTCTAATATGGCAGAAAATAATAATCAACCAAGAGTAATCAACAAATCCGGCACCCTTAAAATGACCGATGAGACTGCTGCTTCTCGCAAGCAGAAAGATATCGGTGGCCGCCCATTTGATCGTCGCAACAATCGTCGCCGCGGTCAGATCAAGGCTGATGTCGCTCCAAAAGAGTTTGATGAAGTAACTATTAACATTGATCGCGTTTCTCGTACCGTTGCTGGTGGTCGTCGTATGCGCTTCAAGGCCCTCGTCGCCATTGGTAACCACAAGAACAAGATCGGTGTCGGTGTCGCTAAAGGCAACGATGTAACCTCCGCCGTCGCGAAAGCTACATCCAAGGCTAAGAAAAATATGATCGAGTTTTCAATGAATGGCGAAACTATCTGTCACGAAGTCGAGACCAAAGTCACTGGTGCAGACGTTCTCATGAAGCCTGCAGCTCCAGGTACTGGTATTATCGCTGGCGGTGTTGTTCGTTCCATCATCGGTCTTACTGGCGTCAAGAACCTTATTTCTAAGTCTCTTGGCTCTACTAATAAGGTCAACATTGCTTACGCAGTTGTTGAAGGCTTAAGAGCTCAGGTTCCGCGCAAAGACTGGGAAACCACCAAAGCTAAAGCTGATAAGGCCGAGGCTAAGAAAGCTACTAAGAAGGAGGCTAAATAATGAAGTACAACGATTTATCCGTCTCTGCTAATACCCGTCCAAGCCGCAAGGGTCGCGGTATCTCTGCCGGCCAGGGCAAGACCGCTGGACGTGGTACTAAGGGTCAGAAGTCTCGTACCGGCCATCGCAAGATGCCAGCTGGTTTCATGGGTGGTCAGCGTGCAATTATGCAGGCTGTTCCAAAGCTCAAAGGCTTCAAATCTATTCATGCTAAAGCTGAAGTCGTCTATACTGATCGTTTGAACGATCTTAAGGGCGCAGTTGATAACTTTAAACTATACGAAGCTGGTCTTATCTCCAGCCCATATAACAAGGTCAAGGTTATCACTCGTGGCGATTTGACCGCCAAGATCGAGCTTACTACTCAGTTTGCTAGCAAGACCGCTATTGAGGCTATCAAGAAAGCCGGCGGTAGCTTTAAGAAAGCTGCTGTTCCAGCTCGTAAAAAAGCTGAGAAATAATAAGCCTTTTGAACAAAAAAGTCCCCCCGCCGGGGCTTTTTTGTTGCCTTTTTTGTGCTGCTTATGTATAATTAAAAGGAAGAGAGAGGGTTGTTTTTAATAGAGGCGATATATGAAAAAACGCATAGAAATTAAGTTTGGCATCGATTTTGGTAAGCTATTTATAGGCGCCATAATTTTCTTTGCCTGCTTCTTTCTAACCGCCTATTATGCTACTAGTATCCTTACTATCAAGAGCACTAATGCCGCTACAGATGTCGCCGTAGTAGTTAATGGCAGTGGATATTACATCAACGCCTCAACTGCTTCCCAGGGGACTATACAGCTCAATGTAGATTCTACCCCTTCAGGATCCATAGCTCTAGCTAAGGACACTCTCAACGTCAAATCAAACGCCCCGGAAGGCTACAAGGTTTACGTCGCCATGGCTAGGGACGAGAATTGCGCCTCAGACTGTAACTCCCTCTATAAAGACAAGGGCTCCGCATCAGAATCTAGTATTTCAGCCACCTCTGGAACTTTTAGTACTCCAGCGGTCCTAGGATCTAATTCCTGGGGCTGGGCCATCGATAAGAATGCTGTAGGTGCTCCAGAAAATAATTTTTCAACTGATTACAATACTGCAGTCCCTGACCCTACTGTTCTTTGGGCCGCTATGCCAGAAAAAGGTCAAGATCAGCTACTACAAACAATCACTACGCCAAATTCTGAAGAGGGGATAGCTACCGATATCTACTATGGCGTCAAAGCCAACACCGCATTAGCTTCTGGTATCTACGAGGGCACCATCGTTTATACGGTCGTAGGTAATGCCGGCGTCGTCCCAGAGGTGGCAGACGTTTCTCCAAGTACGACAGAGTTGCTTACCGGCGGGGAAACGATAACTATTAATACCTTGTATAATATCACCCCAGCCCAAGCCGGCACGGTCAATGTGACTATCGGCGGAGAGCCTTGTACAGGGGTCAATCTGTCGCAAGACGTTGATAATAATTTGACTATAACCTGTACTTCTCCGGCCCATGATGCTGGAAAATATAACGTGGTCGTATCTATCCCAAGCTATAGTAAAGAGGCTACCCTAGTTAACGCATTAGAATATATCGTTGATACGGCAACACCGCTTAGCCTGCAAACTGCAGCTAGCTGGGCCGCTCCATCTGTCGGAGCTACCACTTCAAGCTTAACCTATCCTGCCGGTTATTACAGTGCCGGCACTTACAATGTAGATCTAGGTGGAGCTACCGCTGCTAACGTGTTATCCGGAGCCACCTTCTCCTCCAATACTGCCGGGATTAACCAGACTGGTACGATGCCCAACTATCAAGCCCAATACGATACTACCAAAACGGCCGCTCAGAACACCGCCGATGCCGGTCTAACTTGGAATGACGGTACCTTATCTATTGCTGAAGGCTATCACGTCGCGCAAACAGTGGCCGGTCAAGGCGGTATCAAAGGCTGTGGCACCGAACTTGCTATGATTATGTCTTATGGGACCGGTGGTGGCTATGCCCGTATAGTTAAAAATAACGCCACTATGTTAGCGTCGGATAACGTCACTGGCGACTATGTAAGAGTTTCTTATAATTCCAGCTCCAGGGTTTATACTATGTCCGCGCTAAAAAGTATGGAATACGAAGTCTATAACATGTATAATGCGACTCATTCCAAGCAAACCTACTCTGCCAACCAGACGATTATGACCCTGAATATTAATACTAGCTCTACTCAGTATAGATCATATGTCGTTTGTCCAATGGGGGCTTAAATTTACACAAAAAAAGAGGGCGCTAAGTTATATGGTGCGCCCTCTGGAATTCTTTGGATAGCCAGTGAGTATAACAATAAATACTTCAAAAGTCAATAATTGCGACTAGAAAAAATCTGTGCTATTATAGATAAGATAAGACAGAGTTATATATGCATTTCAAGACAATTTTTAAATCATTCAAGAATAAAGACATGTTAAAAAGAGTACTTTTGGTGCTCGCAATTATTGTGGTATATAGACTACTAGCCCATATTCCTGTGCCTCTTGGTGACGCTAATACCTTTAAGGACGCCATCGGCAACCTCTTAGCTAAGTCTGACTTCGGTAGCTTCCTAAACCTCATCTCCGGCGGTGGCTTGACGTCATTCTCCATTATTCTTGTAGGCCTGTCACCATATATCACTTCCTCTATCGTTATTCAGCTTATTACTAAGGCCGTGCCGAAGTTAGAGGAGCTTTCTCAAGATGGTGAGGCCGGCCGCCGCAAGATCAATCAGTGGACCAGAATACTCACTATCCCTCTAGCTATTGTCCAGTCTATTGCTTACATCTTCATCTTGAAAGAATCTGCACTTGCCAACACCGTGTCTAGTATTGATCTGTCTTCCGCTCAATGGTTCCTAGCCGTCACCTCTATGACTGCCGGCTCTGTCATCCTAATGTGGCTAGGCGAGCTTATTACTGAGCAGGGTATTGGTAATGGTATCTCTATGATCATCTTCGCCTCCATTATTTCCCAGCTTCCTACTACACTTGCCTCTCTAGGCACCTCTCTCTTCGATACTTCTAACGGCTCCCTGTCACTCTTCGGTTGGTTTAACTTACCAGTCAATCCTACAGTCTTCTGGATCATGCTAGGGTTTGTTGTTGCGCTTGTCGTCGTTATTTACTTCCTGGTCAAGCTCAACGAAGCCCAGCGAATTATTACTATCAACTATGCTAAGCGCGTCCATGGCAACAGCAGCTACGGCGGAATTAAATCAATCTTACCTATTAAGTTGATCGCCGCTGGCGTTATCCCAGTCATCTTTGCTACTTCATTCTTAGCTCTCCCAGCCCTTATTGGTCAATTAATCCAGACCATGGATCCAGGTAATGAGTTTGGCGCTAGCCTCGTATCGCTATTCACTGCGCCTTCGGCCTCTAATTTCGCCACTGAATACCCGAACGGCATCACTGCTAAGTGG
Source organism: uncultured Candidatus Saccharibacteria bacterium (assembly GCA_947302125.1). GTDB lineage: Bacteria > Patescibacteriota > Saccharimonadia > Saccharimonadales > Saccharimonadaceae > Nanosyncoccus. The sequence goes on along the minus strand of CAMYUL010000009.1, from coordinate 15,439 downwards.
TTCCTATATCCAGCCGTCTACTTCATTTTAGTGGTCGCATTCACTTATTTCTACACTTCGATTATCTTCAACACTAATGAAATCGCCGACAATCTTCAGAAACAGGGCGGATTCATTGAGAAGGTCCGTCCCGGCCTAACCACCGCAAAATACCTAAATACTGTAGTGGTCCGCCTCAACTTCTTTGGCGCCTTTGCACTTGGCCTAATTGCCATGCTACCATTTATTACAGATTACATCTTTATCTTGACCCTTGGTTACCCAATCGGTCTATCTATCTCTGGTACAGGTCTTCTTATCGTAGTGACGGTGGCACTCGAAAGCCTACGTCAGCTAGATTCCCGCGCGTTGATGGTAACTTACGACGATTATAAGTAATGGCATTAAGATTTAACTGGAAGAAAGATCTCCCGAGAATTATCTGGGGTACGATTGCGCTTATCCTTGTCGCTTGTCTTGTTAAGGTTGCGATCTGGGAGGATCACTATTACAAGGAAAAAGAAGGTAGTGCTAGGGCTACTGCCACAGCAGTCACTAATTCACCAGAAGATACTAAAGAAGACGTCAATGAGGAAGACGTCACCGAGCAGCAAAAGCAGGCCTATAAGGTCGCCGCAGATCGTCCGCGCTTTCTAACTATTGAGAAACTCGGTATCGACCGCGCTCGCGTACTAGAAATCGGCCTAACTAACTCTGGTAGATTGCAGACTCCAGCAGGTATTTATGACGTAGGCTGGTACAACGCCTCTGGTAAGCCTGGCAAGGGCAAGACACTGCTAATCGATGGGCATAATGGTGGCCCGACTAAAGAAGGGGTGTTTAAGCATCTTCCTGAGCTAGTAGCTGGCGACATTATTATGATTGAACGCGGAGATGGCAAGTATTTCAAGTATCAAGTAGTCGAAAACGAAGAGGTTTCTCTTGCAGATGCTGATTCTTACATGCAAAAAATGCTTACCTCCCCAGAAGCCGGCAGAGAAAGCCTCTCCCTCATCACCTGTACCGGCACCTGGTCCCAGGTCCAGCAAACCTACCTCTCCCGTCAATTCCTACGGGCCGTCCTAGTCGAAGAAAGCCGCGAATATACTCCAACAGAGATCAAAAACGAGCTCAAAGAGAAGCGCGAAGCCAAAGAAAAAGAAGAAGAAAACCACGAATCATAAACTTTGGGCTCTATAACCCTATCAGATTTGAACTTCAAAAATGTATATTCCTGACGTTTACCAGGGTATAACATTTTTGAAGTTCAAGTCCTAGAGCCCAAAGTTTTATGTGAGTGGTTTTCTTTATTAAATTTCTGCAATTTTCTGCGATTTTCTTCGAAAAAAGTCTTCACAGTTTTCAAAAAGTGTGATATAATTACCTGGTAATTTATGGCTAGTCAAAAGGAAGTGATTGAACTCACCGGCAAGGTCGTTGAGGCGTTGCCTAATACCCAATTTCGGGTTGAACTCGAGAATGGTCATATTATCATTGCGCACATGAGCGGAAAAATGCGTAAAAACTATATCCGTTTGGTGCCTGGTGATAAGGTGAAAGTGGAACTAACCCCTTACGATCTTACGAAGGGGCGTATCAGTTTTCGCCTAAAAGATTAATAACAACTGCTATGGAAATTATAGTATTTCGAAGCAATTCTCTAGAGATGGCAAGATAGTCGAATGCCGTAAAAGAGTAGAAATACAGAAGATTTTCATAGCAATAACAAGGAAAGGATTTTGACACTTTATGAAAGTTCGTGCAAGTGTTAAAAAAATCTCCCCTGATGACATCATCGTACGCCGTAAAGGTGTTTTGCGTGTCATCAATAAGAAGAAACCTAAGAACAAGCAAAGGCAGGGTTAAGCATGGCAAGAATTGCAAGCGTTGTTATCCCTTCCGAAAAACAAGTCTGGATTGCCTTGACTTATGTTTACGGAATCGGTAGAACAACCTCTAAAGCCATCCTTGCGGAGGCCAAAATTGAGCCTACCACTCGGGTGAAAGATCTCACCGAGGCTGAAGAAGCAAAAATCAACGAGATAGTTGCAAACAAGTATCACGTTGAAGGCGATCTTCGCCGCTTGGTGACCAACAATATCAAACGCATCAAGGATATCAATTCCTACAAGGGAATTCGCCACAAGGCAAAACTCCCAGTCAACGGACAGCGTACTCGTACGAATGCACGTACTCGCAAGGGTAAAGCTATCGCAGTTGGTGGTGCACAACCTAAAGCAGCAAGTAAGACATAAGGAAAGGAGTAAGAAATGGCTGAAGAAGAAATTAAAAACACTGCAGCAGAAGTTGCTCCTGAAGCTCCAGTTGAAGCTGGTGCAGAAGCTCCTAAGGCTGCTAAGAAGGCTAAGAAGGGCAAGCGCATTGTCACCTCTGGCCAAATGCACATCCAAGCAACATTTAATAACACGATTATTAGTTTTTCCGATAAGAACGGTGGCGTGTTAGCCGCTTCTTCCGCTGGAGCTAACGGCTTCAGAGGCAGCAAGAAAGGCACCGCTTATGCCGCTCAAATCGCCGCTGAGAAAGCCGCTGAGATCGTTAAGAAAGATCACGGCATGAACAGCGTCGACGTCTTCGTTAAAGGTATCGGACTTGGTCGCGACAGCGCAATTCGCGCCGTCTCCACTGTTGGTATGAAAATTGACAGTATCACCGATGTAACTCCAATTGCTCACGGTGGTGTCCGTCCTAAAGGAGAAAGGAAACCGTAATGGCAAGAGATAAATCACCTATCGTTAAACAAAGCCGTCGCGAAGGTTTCGCCCTCGCGCCAAAAGCCCACAAGGTTATGGCTAAAAAGACCGGTATTCCAGGTCAGCACGGAGATATGCGTCAGCGTGGCGGAAGCCTCTACTTGACTCAGCTTCGTGAGAAACAGAAGGTTCGCCGCTTGTACGGTCTCCTTGAGAAGCAATTTGCAAAATTGATGAAGGAAGCTACCCGCGCTGAAGGTCTAACTGGTGAGAAATTACTAGAATACCTCGAGCGTCGTGCCGATAACGCCGTATTTCGTGCTGGCTTTGCGACTACTCGTCGCCAGGCTAGACAGCTCGTATCTCACGGTCACTTCCTACTAAACGGTAGAAGAGTTGATATTCCATCTATCCGTTTGAAACCAGGAGATGTACTAGAGGTACGTCCAAAGTCCCAGAAATCTGAGTATTTCAAGAATCTTGATCAAATTATCAGCGCTGCTGGTAGCCAGACCTTGTCTTGGCTCAAAGTTGACGGTAAGAAGATGAAGATCGAAATCACTGGTTTGCCAAAGCGCGAAGAAGCAGAGGCGGGCATTAACGAACAATTAATCGTTGAGTACTACTCACGCTAAGGAGGAATTAAATGACAACTAAAGTTATTCACGAAGCAAATCTCGAAGAGGTGAATGATCTAGGCGAGAACAGCGCAGAGTTCGTCGTACGTCCACTTTATTATGGCTACGGCAACACTCTCGGCAATTCTCTCCGCCGTGTCCTTCTTTCCTCTATCAAGGGTGCTGCTATCGTTGCTTTCAGCATCGAGGGTTCCACTCATGAGTTCACTGCTATCCCTGGCATCCGCGAAGATGTCGTCGATATCATGCTCAACCTTAAGAATATCCGCGTTAAGTCCCACTCTGACACCCCTGTCGAACTTTATCTCGAGATTAAAGGCTCCGAACAGGCTTCCGAGAAAGATGGCGACAAGCGCGTCGTCGCTGGCGATATTAAGCTTCCAGCCGAAGTAGAAATCGCTAATCCAAACCAGGTAATCTGCCATATCGACGATCCAAAGTTCGTCTTGAAGATGCACATGGTCGTAGACACTGGCCGCGGTTATCTTACTATTGAGAAATCTGGTGCAGAGCGCATCCATGGCGACATGATCGCTCTCGACGCAGTCTTCTCCCCAGTTCTCCGCGTCCGCTACAAGGTAGAGAATACTCGTGTTGGACAAGACACTAATTTACAGCAACTTAACTTAACTATTGATACTGATGGCACCATCACCCCACGTGAGGCCTTTGAGGAAGCCGCAGCTATCCTAGTTAACCAATATACCGCTCTAGCAGGCAGCACTACCGTCGAAAGCGCCCCTGCTCCTGGAGCTGGCACCGAAGAAGAAGATTCCGGACTCATGCTTCCTATCGAGGAGCTCGGTCTCTCTGCACGTACAGCTAATGCCCTTACTAACAATGACATCAAAACTGTTCGTGATCTCGTAATGCTTTCAGATTCTGATCTTAAGGATCTCAAAGGCTTTGGCGCAAAAGCTCTAGACGAAGTCAAAGAAAAGATAACGGAGTTAAATATTTAATATGCATCGCCACGGATATAAAGGCCGCAAATTTGGCCGTGAAACAGGTGAGAGGAAAGCATTGACTCGTGGGCTAATTTGCTCCCTTATTGAACACCAATCAATCACTACTACCCTAGCTCGTGCAAAGGAAATTCGCCGCGAGACTGAGAAGCTAGTCACCATCGCTAAGAAGGGTGGCCTCGCTAATCGTCGCATCTTGATCTCCCGTCTCGATAGCATCGAGATTGCAGACCTCTTGATGGACAAGATCGCACCTCAGGTTAAGCGTGATTCTGGATACCTCCGTATCGAGCACGCTGGCTTCCGTAAGGGAGACAACACCGAGCTTGGCACCATTTCCTTTGTCGACGAAATCGAAATCAAGGAGGACAAGTAATGAAAACTTATTCTCAGAAATCTTCAGAAATCAAGCGTGAATGGTACTTAATTGACGCTTCCACCCTGCCTCTAGGCAAGCTTGCCGTCGTCATCGCCGACAAACTCATGGGTAAAAGCAAAGTTACCTACACCCCACATATCGATAATGGTGACTATGTTGTCGTCATCAACGCTAAGAACCTCAAGGTTACTGGCGACAAAATGACCGACAAGACATATTATCGCCATAGTGGTTTCCCAGGTGGTTTGAAGTCTCTAAGACTCGAGGAAGTCATCGAGAAAGATCCTTCCTACGCCATCATCGAAGCCGTTAAAGGTATGCTCCCTAAGAATAAATTAGCTGCAGACAGACTAGCTCGCCTCCGCGTATTTGACGGCGCTGAGCACACTCACACTGCACAGAATCCAAAGGAGATTAAGTAATGGCAACTAAGGATAAATACATCTACGGTTTAGGCCGCCGCAAGGCTGCTACCGCTCGCGCTCGTCTCTACAAAGGCAAGGGTGAGATCACCATTAACGACAAACCTGCGCTAGAATACCTTTCTGGCGACAAGTCCAAGCTTGCCGAGATCACTGACCCACTAGCACTCGCTCAGAAGCAAAAAGATTATGATATCACAATCAAAGTTTCTGGCGGCGGTCTAGCTGGCCAGGTCGACGCAATCAAGCTAGCGATTTCTAAGGCGCTCACCACTGACGCCCCAGATCTACGCCCAGTCTTGAAGAAAGCTGGCTTTGTCAAACGTGACCCACGTGAGAAAGAACGCAAGAAATACGGTCTTCGCTCCGCACGTAAGAAAGAACAGTTTAGTAAGCGTTAGGAGACGAGAAAAAACCAGAGCCTGCTCTGGTTTTTTCGAGTCGACGCAGCGCTCCGTCGAGCCTTACTCGACCAGCGCTAGGAGACAAAAATTGGCCCGGACATTACATCCGGGCCTTTTTGGTGCTCAAAGACAGCGTCCTACCTCACCGTCTTCGTCTATCTGCACGCTTTCATCCTCTTTAACTTCAGCCGAATCCTCATCAGAATTCTGTGCTTCCATCTTGGGGATAAAAGCAAGTGCATCATCTTCCTCTGCCGCCATTACTGCGTCCTCTACGTCAGTCGATGTGGCCATTTCGGTCGCTTCGACTTTTGTAGCTCGCTGCAGCACTATTTCATCGTACAGCTCATTAATATTGCCTGGCAATGGGGCATTAGGCATAGCGTCATAAAACACAACCGCCCCATTCTCATAACAATAGAAGTAGTTGTGCTTCCCGTCGCCAAAAAAGTAAATAAACTTCTCCGGCAACTCAAAATCTTCTTCTGGGATGAGGCCGTTTTTAGCCAAATTCCATTGATCAAGAGCTTCAAATGCTGCTTCCAAAGCCCTATCAGAGGCATATGCCGGCATATCTTCATCAGCATATTGGCCATCCTGATTGATGACCTGAACCATATCGTTAGGCCATTTAGGACTATCAACTCGGTGTAGTACCGTCATTGCGACAGCTCGCATTTCCTCGTTAGACAATCCGCCAGCCTCAGCCGTAATTAGCCGGCCGATATAATTCATCTCCTCCTCTGTGTAATACATTATTAGAGAAGAATCCGACTCTTCTTTTACTTCGATATCTCTAGGCTGCAATGCAGAGAGCTTTATCTCCTGCTGTGGTATTGGCTCAATTACTACCTCTACCACCTGTTCTGTTTCTGTAGGTGTCAGAACAGCCACAACGATAAGTATTGTGATGATACTCATAGTTGTCAGTAGAAGATGTGGCTTAGCATACTTTTGTCTCATATTTTCCCTCCTTTGATATGAAAACAATATGTTAAAGTCCCAATACTTACTATTATACCACACTTAAGCCAAAAAGTCAATGAAGCATGACCCTCATATTGACTTCTGCGCCCATTTATGATATAATAAGAAAAGCGCTGGCAAAGCGTGTAACTTATCAATTCTGTAAGACAACTTGGGAGGGACAGAACATGAAAAAACAGGAATGGATGAGTGAACAGATTTACAAATGGGCTATCCTCGAAGAGGAATCCCGTGTCAGAACTCTTGCCCGTAGGGAAGAGGGTGAGCCGAAGGCTCTGATCGCCATCAAGGCTCAGCACCCACTGAACAGCGATGGCACCCCTGGACCAGAATACGAAGCTCGCCTCAAGAAGGCGCTTCGGGTCAAAGAAGATCTCGAAAAGGACGGCCTCAAGGTAGAATTTATCACCTTTGGCGGGGTCCACGAGGGGCACAAGACTACCTCACTGGCAACAGCCGGTGCAAAGTGGTTAAGAGACTACGGAGTCGAAGCTGCAACCATCGAAGAATCTCCCGCCGTTTTCTCTGGAAACGACGAGGATCGCCTAGCGGCGAAGAAGTTTGAGCAAGGCACCTATTCCCAGCTTCACGTAGTACTTTCAGCTGGACAATGGGACCGTGCAAGACTTTATTTTATGCTCACCGGCTGGCAGCCGGAGTTTCATCCAGTGACATTCCTGGATGCCGCCCCGAATCATAGCATGGTCTATGAGCTCTGGGGTGAGCGCGGAGTTCCTAGCTTTGCTAAGGGGCCCGAAGAGGTTGCAAGGACCACTGGTCTGACTACTATCGACCACTTAAGGGAAGCAACCAAATAAAACTGAATAACAATTAGGCGGCCACAAATCGTGACCGCCTTTTTCATGCTAATCTGGTGGAGATGATGGGAGTCAAACCCACGACCTCCGCAATGCGAATGCGGCGCTCTATCAACTGAGCTACATCCCCAACTACCCCTATTATATCACCGCAAAGATCTTTTTGAAAGAGTATTGACTTTTTACACTGGTGTGGTATAATAAAAACCGTGGGGTTTGGTTTTTTGTAGTAAAAAACAAGTACTTTAAAAATAAATGTAGGAGGGACATTATGGGAAATTTTTTGAGATATGGCAGTGTCAACCTTGCAAGAGTTTACGTTGTTAACGTTGACGATAGAACTCCGTCAACGGAGATATCGTTTAACAAAGAAATGAAAACTATTAGATTCGAGGTCATACGACCAGAAGGCTCTAAGATAAATGCAAACTTTCGTAGGTTCTGCATTATCGTAAAAGACGCCAGCTTTGCCAATTCGGAGAGCAAATTAGATGTTGAAGAAATAGAAAAAATCCTTTTAGGTGAAGCCAATGCCGAGCTTAAATATATCTGCGTTCATAAGCAGTATGGCACCGCCATGGGCTTTCTTCACGAAAATAAGAAATTCTACGAACTGGTAATACCAGACGCTCTTCCAATGGACTGCTTGATCGCAGTGTATTGCAATGATAACGAAGACGAGAAAGACAAGATTAGTTGCTATGTAGATGCGACCAACCGCAAAATCAATGAACCCGACATCGACGACGATCTTCGTCGTATTTCTTAAAACCACCTCACAAGGGCGCAACCTAAGTTGCGCCCTATTTTCATGCCCAAAAATCGACAACCTTTAGATCGCCGGCACTGGAAACTTCAGCGCTAGCGCCCGAACTTCGTCATGAATCGCCTCTAGCTCCTTAGAAAACTTCGAAAGTTCTTCTTCCGAGCCAGCCTTTACGCAAATTTGCACCACCTCATGCATCCAATCAGCAATCTGTTTCATCTCGGATACGCCCATTCCACGCGTAGTAATCGCTGGGGTCCCGAGGCGCACACCACCCGGCTTAAACGCCGCACCCTTATCGCCAGGGAGAGAATTAGCATTGAGCGTCAGCCCCACCATATCAAGCGCGCGCTCAAAGAACTTGCCATTTACCCTGAAGGAGTCCTCGACGCGGACTAAGATCAAATGATTTTCCGTGCCACCACCCTGTAGGATAAACCCATGAGAAGTTAACCCCTCGGCCAAGGCCTTAGCGTTCTCGACAATCTTCGCGGCATATTCACGGAAAGCCGGAGAAAGCGCCTCATAAAACGCCACTGCCTTCGCCGCAATCACGTGCTCTAGCGGACCGCCCTGAGTACCAGGGAACACCGCCTTGTCAATCAGGGTCGGAATATTTTCCAGCTTCTTCTCGCACTTTTTAAGCGGCGAAGAAACCACGCCGCGAGACAAGATCAACCCGCCGCGCGGACCGCGCAAAGTCTTATGGGTGGTAGTCGTCATTACGTCAAATCCATGATCAAGCGGATTAGGATGTACGCCGCCGGCAATCAAGCCCGCCACGTGCGCCATATCAGCCATCAAAAGCACCTCATATCCAGCCTTCTTCGCTACCTTATCGCGAATCGCCGCCACTCTGTCAAAATCCGGAATCTTCATAAAGGCCGAATAGCCAATCAAGATCAACTTCGGTAGTTCCTCAAGCGCCACTTTCTCAAGATCATCATAATCAATATCACCGGTCTCTGGCGAAACCCCATATGCCACGAAGTTATAGATCTTCGCAGAGCGCGTTACAGGGGAACCATGCGTCAGATGCCCACCATGCGCCAAATTCATCGCCAAGATCTTATCACCCGGCTCGCACCAAGCAAAGTACACCGCCTCATTAGCATTCGCCCCAGAATGTGGTTGCACGTTAGCGTGATCCGCATGGAAAAGCCGCATCGCCCGAGAAATCGCCAGCCTCTCTATCCTATCAACATTGGCCTGGCCACCATAATAGCGATAGTTCTTCAAAACTTCCTCAGAAATGCCCTTCTCGGCCTCAGAGAGCCCTTCAACAAGCGCGCCGCTATCAGGCACCACTTCCCCAGAATACGCCTCAGCAAGGCTGGAAATGCCCTTAAATGACGGATACCCCTCAGAATACTTATTAGTAAGAATCGAGCCCATTGCAGTAAGTACGTCAGCAGAAACGTAATTCTCGCTCGGAATCAGCTCCAAGCCCTCTTTTTGGCGGTTTTTTTCCGCCTCAATCAAATCAAATACTGGATCCTTCATATAACCTCCTTAAATTACTTCTTAGTGTATTCGACAAATTCATAATTTATACCATTGTCCTCGCCCTTTCCTACGACTTTACGCAAATATAAGCTCTTGTCAAAATCCGGGAAAAACACATCTGCAGCATCAGAAGTAGCATCCACCTCTGTCAAAAACAACTTCTTGCAATATGGCAGCATCTGCGCATAGACGCTCGCCCCGCCAATCACAAAAATCACCTCAGAAGAATCCTTATGTTCTTCTACAAACCCCTCAAGATCAGTTACCACCTCAACCTCTGCCGGCAAATCGCCCCGCTCATAAGCCAAGATGTAGTGCTTTCGCCCAGGCAACATCTTCGGCAAAGACTTAAACGTGTTATACCCCATAAACACCGGATAACCCATCGTCGCCTGCTTAAAATACTGAAGATCCCCTGGAAGATGCCAAACCAGCCCTCCCTTGGAGCCTAACTCTCTGTTTTTTCCAGTCGCCGCTATCAAATAAAACATCTAATCCTCCATCTATGCCGAAATTGGCATTTCAATCTTTCCTAAATTCTTATACCCCTCAAGCTTAATGTCGGACAACTCGCGGGAATTATCAAACTTAAAGAAATCCTTCACCTCTGGATTAATCCATAGCTTCGGCGCCGGAGGCAAAGTCCCGTCGGCAACCGCTTTCTCATAACGCTCAATCTGTTCACGAATACCATCCACCTGATTCTCGTAAATATGTGCATCATTGGTCATAAAGGTAAACTGCCCCGGCTTCAAGCCCAAGCAATGCGCAATCAGGTAGCAAAATACCGCATATTGCACGATATTAAACGGCAACCCCAGTGGCACATCAGAAGAGCGAGAGTTAACTAGCAGATTCAGGCGCCCGTCGGTAATATTCCACTGCGAATTCCAAACACAAGAAGGTAGCGCCGCGGTCTCTAGAAACTCATTTTGCCAGAGAGAAAGCACCATGCGACGATTTCCCGGGTCGTTCTTCAGTGTATCAATTAAATTCTGCGTCAGAGAATAACGATTAACAATCCAGCCATAAGCCGTGCCAATCGTATGTGCAAATTCAGCCGGATCCCAATGCCGCCCCATATAATCACCAGATTCCGGGATCTCCCACTCGTCCCAAATCTTAATTCCACGGTCGTGCAGCCAGCGCACGTCATTACTCTGTGCCTGATAAATCCACAACATCTCAAGTACCGCCGTCTTAAACGCTACTTTTTTCGAACATAAGATTGGAAACTCCTCAGAAAGGTCAAATTGCAGCATTTGATGCGGCAAACGAATCGTCTTTACCCCAGCTTGCGCCACATGCTCTGGCACAGCAGAATTCCCATGCGATTTCCCAGAATAATTCTGAATTTTCTGACCCTCGGAAAGAATCCTCTTGCAAAGATCGATATATTGCTCGTCAAATTTCGACATATTACCTCCTGAATTTAAGCTAATTTTACCAAAGAAAATTGCCCCTGTAAAGGGGCAATTCTTAAGGGTTGAGTGTAACGGAACACGGGAAAGTGACCTTCTTGGCCTCGTTAAAACGATCAATCCAAGTGATCTCTGGCTCAATATAAAACTTGCCAACATCGCAAGCTTCTTCGCCATCCTCGTCGCCAATTCGGCGCGCAAGGTTAGCCCTTGCCGCTAGGATAATATTCACGAAAATCTGAGAAATATTCTTGTATTTAGCATATCTCGTGATATCATCGCAGAACTGCACCATCCAAGCTTCATACGGAACATCCGAACGGCAAATCTCGCTGTTCAAATGGTCCTGCGTAGTTGGGCTGAGTCGGCATAGAACCGAACCGGCTTTTCCCATAGAAGCATACTCAAGCATCGTCAAGATCGCATCGGTCTTATCCGCGCAATAGAGGAACCATCCTCTAGCACTGCTTTTCTCCTGAAATTCAATGTAGCAAGACAGAATACTCGCCTGCAAATGCGCCGGATAAAATAGTAGAAATTCTTCAAATTTTTCCCGTTCAGCTAGATCCTGCTTTACATCATCCCTTGAACCGTCAGCGCAAATGTCACCAGCAAGAAGAGCTTCTGGAGCATCATGGATCGATGCTACCTTCGACATTGCTACGTACTGACGAGTCCAATCGCCAAGAGCAGCAATTTCTTCAGGGATAAGCGACGGCTCATTGAGTATAGCCTCCACCAAGGCCTTCATACCAAGAGAATGTTCTGCCAAGCTCTGACACTTTTCATAGTCAAAAGCTCCGACTTCGCGGGAACATCCGCACGATCTTACCCCACCCCTCATCGCGAAACTCGGGGTAAGAGCCTCGAATTTCCACGATGCGTAGATTTTCTCGTAAACGTTCATACTCTCACCTCCTAATGTACATATAACGCCCACGATTACAACAGTTTCCATTATACCATATCTTTTAACCCTAGAAAACCCTTGACTTTTGTAGACTAGAGCGCTATACTTGACTTGACAAGTCTAGCAATAGACTTATTTTTATAGGTTAAAGGAGTGTAAATGGCAAAAATTACCAGAATTAAGGCCACCGATCCGGGAAAATCCTCTGAAAAGCCAGAAAATACAGCAAAGACCGTCGCGAAGGTTAAAGCAGGCAAGGATGGCTCTTCGAATAAAAAACCCGTCAAACAGCCTAAGAAGGCCGAAAAAGCGGAAAAAACTGAGAAAAAACCAGCAAAATCCGCAGGCAGAAAGCCTTTTATCCTGATTAGACCCCTTGTCTACTTGGGACGCTACATCAAGAACTCTTGGCAAGAAATTCGCCTAGTGCGCTGGCCGACCAGAAAAGCTACCTGGAAATTAGTTCTCGCAATTTTCATTTACACCGGTTTATTTATAGCAATAATCATGTTACTAGATGCCTTCTTTACCTGGCTATTTAGTATCGTCATAGGATAGAAAGGAATTATATGGCAGTAAACAGATATGATGACACCAGAGCCTGGTACGCAATCTCTACTTACTCTGGCTACGAAGATAAGGTTGCCGACAGTATCAATCAGCGTGTTGGCGGTGCCGAAATGAAGGGCAAGATTTTTAGCGCCCTCGTCCCTAAGGAAAAGCAGATTGAGATCAGAAACGGCAAGCGCAAGGTCGTTGACAAGAAAATCTTCCAGGGTTACGTCCTTGTCGAGATGAAGCTCTCTGACGAAACTTGGTATATCATCAGAAACACCCCTGGCGTTACTGGTTTTATTGGCACCGGCACTCAGCCTACCCCTGTTTCCGAAAAGGAAATTACCAAGATTAAGAAGCGCATGGGCGTAGAAGATCCAAAGTTCCAGGTCAATTACACTATCGGCGAAGTCGTTTCCATCACCGATGGTCCTTTCAAGGGCTTCGATGGCACTATTGCTGAAATTGACTCTGTTAAAGGTAAGCTCAAGGTCATGGTTTCCATGTTCGGCCGCGAGACCCCAGTTGAGCTCGATGCTCTTCAGGTCAAAAAGATCTAATTGTATCGACAAAAAAGAGCCGCCCCGAAAAGGGGCGGTTTTTTGGGTGTGGACTGTCATTTTGGCTTTGTTTTATCCGTCATAACTAAGAGGTCATAGTCAAAAGCCTCCTCAGGCTCCTCTATTACCGGCATGATCTTAATATACTTAATGATAACATTACAGATGAGATATAAGTCTTCTTTGCGTTTTGTATCTTTTTCTATTTCGCGGCTAGCCATACGTGCGATCTCCTCAGCATCAAGCTCGGAATGCCTCATGCAAATAGTGATAAAAATTACCACCGCGAGTATGCACATGCTAATAATCGCAATCGACAGAAACGAAGAGTCGTTCCCAATCAAACGCACTACGAAATAGAACATCGTTATCAAACAAAAGAACAATAAGATACCTATAGACAGTAGCAGTTGACGCGTATCTTCGATAGTCCGCCGTTCTGCTTCCTCTTTACGTATCTGATATTGCTCACCAGACGACAACCTGCGCGAAAGAGTGTCAGCCTCTTCTTTATACTTGCACATAGTCTCGGCCAGCATCCTCTTAAATTCTAATCCGAGTTGCTTCTCAGTATTAATCAGATAATCTCTCGCCGACGCCATATTGTCATTACCTGGGCCATGAAGCTCATCACTATCATAAACTTTTTTCATGTTGACAAGCGCTTCATCGGCAATCTCCCTCACTAAATCTCTAATCATTCATCCACCTCCCTGTAAAAGAACGGCCCACACCTCCGAATTGTATCACCCCTTTACTTTTCCGTCAATATTTGGTACAATAGATACGTTACGCACGATTTTGTTGCCAAGCTTCTAGTGGCAACAGATAATCGAAAGGAAATAATATTATGGCAGAAGCCAAAAAATGTATCGGCAATCTTAAATTGCGCATCCCTGGTGGTAAGGCCACTGCAGGTCCTCCGGTAGGTTCTACCCTCGGTCAATGGGGCTTAAACATGATGGATTTCATCAATCCATTCAACGAAGCTACCAAAGATTTCATGGGCAAGAACGTTATCGTTCACATCAAGGTTTACGAAGATCGTACCTTTGATTGGGTCTGTCTTGGACAGCCAGTTGACGATCTCATCCGCGAAGCTATCAAGATCAACAAGGGCTCCGGTAAGCCTAATCTTGAAAAGGTTGGCAAGATCTCTCGTGCTCAGCTCGAAGAAATCGCCAACAAGAAGATGGATCAGTTGAACGCTGTCGATCTAGATGGTGCAGTCAAAATTGTCGCCGGCACCGCTCGTTCTATGGGCGTAGAAGTCGAAGGTTAATATTAATTAATTTGTTGGGAGAGCACTCTGCTCGCTATTACCACAGAAAGGAATTACTATGGCAGAAAAAGATGTCAAAGATAAAGCCCCTGTAGAGGCTGTAGAAGCTACAGAAGATGTCAAAACTGAAGAAGTAGAGACGGAAACTGTAGAGGCCCCAGAGGAAGAAAAATTTGCCAAATCCGGCAAAAAATCCAAAAAACACATCGAAGAAGTTAAAGCAGAAGAAGAGCGCCAGGCTAAGAAGGCTGAAAAGGCTGAAAAAGACGCCGAAGCTGCCAAGAAACCAAAAGGCGAAGCTCCTAAGGTCCGTCCTATCTTGGAGCGCCGTGGCAAGAAATACCAGGAAGCTCACAAATTAATCGACAAGACCAAGACTTACAGTCTCAAAGACGCCGTCGAACTAGCTATTAAAACTAGCCCAGTCAAGTTTGACGCCAGCCTCGAGGCTCACGTTCGTCTCGGTGTCGATCCACGCCAAGCCGACCAGAACATTCGTACCACTATCGTTCTTCCTAACGGTAGCGGCAAGACCGTTCGCGTCGCTGTTTTCGCACCTCTTGATGAGGCTAAGAAAGCTAAGGCTGCTGGCGCCGACATCGCAGAAGATGAGGAATTCTTGAAGCGCTTGGACAAAGGTGAAATCGCCTTTGATGTCCTTATCTCTACTCCAGCTTACATGCCTAAGCTCGGTAAGTACGCTCGCACCCTCGGTCCAAAAGGCTTGATGCCAAACCCTAAGGCTGGTACCGTTACTACCGACGTCGAGAAAGCCGTCAAAGAAGCTAAAGCTGGTAAAGTTGAATACCGTGTCGACAAGCAGGCTATTGTTCACCTCGGTCTCGGCAAGGTTTCCTTCGGCGCCGACAAGCTTCTTGAGAACGCTAATGCTTTCTTTGATTCTTTGAAGTCTCAGAAGCCAGCTTCTCTCAAGGGTCAGTACGTAAAGTCTATCTTTATCACTACTACCATGGGTCCTTCTATCTCCGTAGAGAACCTATACAACTAAGCCTTATAGCTTACAAAAAACTCCTACGAAAAATGGGAGTTTTTTGTTGCTTTTTGGAAATTACTTATGTATAATTATAACCATGAACAGTTCAAAGAAGGTCCTTGGGAGGAATTATCAGCTT
>CAMYUL010000008.1 GCA_947302125.1 uncultured Candidatus Saccharibacteria bacterium | reverse complement strand
AGCATATTAAGCGCGAAGCCCACTCCAAGATAAGAATTCCCTAGGAGACTCCAGAAAGAAGATCTGGTTGATAGGCTTTAAGTGGAAGCATGGTAACATGTGGAGCTGAGAAGTACTAATAGGTCCATCGCCTTTTTATGTTCCAAGTTTTCGCTATAACTTTGGTTGCGGTGAAAGCTTGGGAGACATAGCTAGCAATCGGCGTTTAAAAAACGTCGCGACGTCATTAAAATCAAGCATCTTATGGACATCAATAGTAATAATAATTGACGTTGTTATTACGATTTGGTGCCCATAGCGCTGGGGAAATACCTGTTCCCATTCCGAACACAGAAGTCAAGCCCAGTAGCGGCGATTATACTGCAATTGCGGGAAACTAGCAAGGTGCCAAATTATACAGAGGACCACCTCAACGGGTGGTCCTTTGTCTTTTCTCTTGACAAAAATTTCATAGCAGTGCTATAATAGAAGTATACCTACTTGACCGACCCGAAAGGGCCGGCCGTTTTAATATCAGGCGGAAATCGCCAAAAAGAAAGGAAAACATGGAAGGATTAGATTTAAAGCAGATGGCGGCCATGGTCAAAGCCATCGCTGAAGAAAAAGAACTCCCAGAAGAAACCGTGATCGAGGTCGTCGAGAGCGCTATTGCTGCTGCTTGGCGTCGTGATAACGGTGACAAGGATATGAATGTCCGCGCCGAGCTCAACATGAAAAACGGCGACGCCAAGGTTTTTGTCGCTCGTGAAGTCATCGAGGATGGCCTAGCTTACAACCCAGCTACCGAAATCCCAGAGAGTGAAGCTAAGGGCAAGAAGGTCGGCGAAATCGTCGAAGAGTCTTACGAGGTCAAGAGCTTTGGTCGCGTGGCTTCTCAGACTGCTAAGCAGGTCGTGGTTCAGCGTCTCCGCGAAGCTGAGCGCGATGCCGTCCTCTCTAACTTCGAGGACAAGATTGGCACCGTCGTCACCGCTATCGTCTCTCGCGTCGAGCCAAAGCTTGTTCGTTTAGAGATTGGCAAGGCTACTGGTATTATGCCAAAGTCCGAGCAGATCGACGGCGAGTATTACACTGTTGGCTCTCGTATCAAGGTATTGATCAAGGAAATCGAGAGAAACGAGCGTGGTGCCCAGTTGATTCTTACTCGCGGCTCCGCTGATTTCATCGAATATCTCTTCCGTCAGGAAGTTCCAGAAATCGATGCTGGTACTGTCGAGATCAAGGCTATCGCCAGGGAAGCTGGCAAGCGCACTAAGATCGCAGTATTTACCGCTGTTCCAGGCGTCGATCCAGTCGGTACCTTTGTTGGTGGTCGTGGCGTTCGCGTCCAGGCCGTCATGAACGAAATCGGTGATCGTGAAAAGATTGATATTATCAACTGGAGCGACAATACTTCCGAATTTGTTCGCGAAGCTCTCTCCCCAGCTGAAATCGTCAAGGTAGAAGTTGACGGCAAAAAAGCCAAGGTCTACGTTACCGAAGACCAGCAGTCTATCGCCATTGGTAAGCAGGGCCAGAACGTCCGCCTCGCTTCCAAGCTTACTGGCCTAGAGCTAGACATCGAGCTTTCTAAGGCTCCAGAGAAGAAGAAAAAGAAGAACGTCGAAGATAGCCTCCTTTCTGCCATCGAAGACGCTTCCGAAGATGCAGAATAAAAATTAAGCCAAAAAAATAAAGGTCCGCTATAAGCGGACCTTTTTAGAGGGGGGTGTCTATCTTGTTGCGTATCTTACTAAGTGCATGATACACGTTTCCATCTGTTTGCGCCTCTGTAGAAGCGCCTGAGGAACGAGCTTTTCCAGCTGTTCGTCTTTGGCAATTTTAAGAATCGTCAGAAGATTACCGTTCGCGCCCGTCGTGTATTTGTACCTCCGGCCGTTTATAGCGAACCAGCGGTCGTTATACTCGACTGCAAACCCATATTTCGGATTTATCTCGCATATTCTCTCGTCAAGCTCTTTAAGCCTGTCGAGCGTCTTCTGTACTTCCTTAATTGCTGCTTCACCGGTCAGCTCCTGGCCAGCATCGCGACTAGCCACTAAAGCGTTATGTTTCTCGTATGCTCTAATTCCGTCACTGAGTCTCTTCGATATTCTGTTGCCTTTGAGTCCAATTTCTGTCTGGGCCTTCAGCGCATCAGCGATGATAAAGACATCAATGCCGACAACATTATCTTCCCGTACGCGCGGATTGACAAACTGAATGCCGTCGACCTTGTCGACAAATTCCTGGAATTTCGGAGTTATTTCCGTATTCTGGAATATGAAGAGCAGCTGCTGAGTATCCTTTTCTTCTGGATCGAAGAAGAAGGTTTTTAAGCTCTGATCCCATTTTCCAAATAAAATTGACCTCTTGTCGATGGTCATTTTGTGGTCAAATATAGGATCCATTGCGGGCTCAATACAGTCTATACCTGCATATGGAGGATAGGTTTCTTCCTGCCATGGTGTAAACCACGGCTGGACTTCGCCATTGGTCTTCACGATACCATTTACAGGCGTCGCAATGCAGAACATTAAATTGCTACCCTTTTTCAAAAATTCCTTGAGCTCCTCTTTGTCACTAAAGGATTTTGCTTCTTTGTACCACCACGCTCCAGTTGGCGTGATGCAGCATGCATATTCATGATAGAGTATGCCATCGTCATCATAGACGGTGCAATACACACTATCTATTGCTTTAATTTCGCTTCTCATATTATTACCCTCCTGTAAAGTTACGCCACCCTCTTTACATATTATATCACACTTTACGCGCTAAGTCAATAAACTCAAAAACCCGAAAAAATCCCCTTAAAAATGCTTTACAAAACTGAAAATGTAGTATAAAATAGATGACAAGAGTCTGGAGCTGGTTTTTATTAGTGCTACCAGACATTTAACAAAATAAAGGAGAAATAAAGAATGGCAGATTTTGACCGTTCCAAACCTCACATTAACGTAGGTACCATGGGCCACGTCGACCACGGTAAAACTACACTCACCGCTGCAATCACTGCAGTTCTAGCAAAGAAACTACCAAGCGAAGTTAACAAGCCTGTCGCTTACGATCAGATCGACAACGCTCCAGAAGAGAAAGCTCGTGGTATTACCATCGCTACTTCTCACCAGGAGTACGAATCCGAGAAGCGCCACTACGCTCACGTCGATATGCCAGGCCACGCTGACTACATCAAGAACATGATTACTGGTGCTGCTCAGATCGATGGTGCTATCCTCGTTGTTGCTGCTAATGATGGTCCTTTGCCACAGACTCGTGAGCACGTTCTTCTTGCTCACCAGGTGAACGTTCCTAAGATCATCGTCTTCCTCAACAAGATGGACCTTGCTGATCCAGAACTCGTTGAGCTCGTTGAGATGGATGTCCGCGAACTTCTTAACAAATATGGCTTTGATGGCGACAACGCTCCTATCATCAAGGGTTCTGCTACTAAGGCTCTTGAAGGTGATCCAGAGAACGAACAAGCTATCATGGATCTCGTTAAGGCTATGGACGAATACTTCGATATTCCAGAGCACGATCTTGACAAGCCATTCCTTATGCCTATCGAGGATGTCTTCTCCATCAAGGGTCGTGGTACCGTTGCTACCGGCCGTATCGAGCAGGGTGTTATCAAGTTGAACGACGAAGTTGAAATCGTTGGTCTCAAAGAGACTCAGAAGTCTGTCGTTACCGGTATCGAAGCCTTCCACAAGACTCTCGATCAGGGTCAGGCTGGCGATAACGCAGGTCTTCTTCTCCGTGGTATTGAGCGCGAGCAGATCGAGCGTGGCCAGGTAATTGCAGCCCCAGGCTCCATTACCCCACACACCGAGTTTGAAGGCGAAGTTTACATCTTGAAGAAAGAGGAAGGCGGCCGCCACACTCCATTCTCCAAGGGTTACAAGCCACAGTTCTACTTCCGCACCACCGATGTGACTGGTGAAGTTGAACTTCCAGCTGACAAGGAAATCGTAATGCCAGGCGATCAGGTAACCTTCAATGTGAAGCTTCTTGCTCCTGTCGCTATGAACAACAACGACCGCTTCGCTATCCGCGAAGGTGGCAAGACCGTTGGTTCCGGTGTTATCACCAAGATTGTTAAATAATTAGACAATCTCTTTAAAGAAGGCTCCTTGACGGAGCCTTCTTTTTTGCGCCCAGTTTCTTCACAAATATAGTAAAGTATGGTATAATATAAGAATTGCTTGAAAGGAGGGAATAAAAGCATGGACATTGGAAAAATTAGAGAGGCAGAAAAAAGCGAGCGTTTAGCTGTACTGGAGAAGGAATTTCTCCCACAGGGAAAGGAGGGGGACCCCGGAGCGATTTTGGAGCTCGAAATGGCCTTAAAGGCCCTAAAAGAAGTGGAATTCAGCGTCGAGCCAAACGGTACTATAGTTATGGCTACCGTCGTAAATTCTGTTACTAATGACGGAGTAGTCTCTAAAAGTACAGATGGCATCGTACTAAAACGTGGGTGTCCAGGGCGATACAATGCGTATCAATTCTTAGAATACTATCTAGGCATTGGCCGCTACGAGCCATTCACGAATTATGACATGAGGGCATCATTTCCGGATATCGGCCCAGCCAGTATTGGCGACCTAAGCGAAGCGGAAGCTTACCAGGATTGTTATGACCAGTTAGCCGACCGTATCTTAGGGTTCGCGAGAAATCACCTCTGTGATCAGAAGGCTATCGGTCAAGTCGTAATTGAAATACAGTCTGCGACTAGAATAGTCAGGCTTGCCTTCTAACAATAGAAGCCGCCCCTTTTCGGGCGGCTTTTTCTTGTTGACATTTTTGCGGTTTTGGTGTAAAATTAGCTCCACAATACAAAATGAGCCCTAAAAACTCATGGACTGCGTGTCTATCTGCAATCTGAGGTTATAGGGCTAGCAAAGAAAGGATATCAAATGGCAGAAAAGAAAGCCGAGAAAAGCGAGGGTCTAAAGATCCGCATCCGCCTCAAGGCCTATGACCACCGTGTTATTGACCAGAGTGCTAAGCAGATCGTTGACACTGCTATTCGTACTGGCGCCAGAGTTTCTGGTCCAGTGCCTCTACCAACTAAGCGCAGCACCTTCACCGTCGTGAAGTCCCCACACGTCTACAAGACCGGTGGCGAAGCTTTCGAGATGAAAGTTCACAAGCGTCTTATCGACATCTTAAACGCTACTCCAAAGACAATTGATTCTCTTCAGAATCTCTCTCTTCCAGCTGGCGTTGACGCAGAAATCAAGATGTAATAAACCACATAAAAAAGCCCCACAAAAGGGGCTTTTTTGGTATAATATAAGTATGAGTGTTACCGCTCGTTTTAAGAAGAGATTTTATTTTATTGCAGCCGGATATTTCCGTTTTTTTGCAAATCATGCTTTTAAAAAATGGCACCCACGTGTTATTGCGATTACCGGCTCCGTCGGCAAAACCACCATGCTCCATATGATGGAGTATCAGATTGGTAAGAAGGCTCACTATTCCCATAATGCCAACTCTGCTTTTGGCATTGCTTTTGACCTTGTCGGCATTACTAAGGGTGTTACCGGCAGTAAGCTTCGCTGGCTGTATCTGATTTTCGCCGTGCCCCTAAAGTCGCTCACTTTTAAGCGCACCGAGGAATATTACGTCGTAGAAATTGATGGCGAGCGCCCACATGAGACCGAATTCTTAGCTAAGTGGCTAAGACCAGAGGTAACATTATGGATTTCTCTTGGCCGTTCCCACGCTATTCAGTATGAGAAGCAGGTAGAAAGCGGCGAGTTTGAGGACATTGACCGCGCTATTACTCATGAGTTCGCCATGTTACCACAATACACCAAGAAGAAGATCTACATCGATGGCGACATCTATCTCATGACTAAGTCTATGGAGAAGGTCAAGCAGCACCATAATATCCCGGCCGAGGTTATCAACTGCTACAAGTCCGATCTTACAAAATACTTTGTCACCCCAACTTCAACCGATTTTACTATCAAGAAGACTACTTTTCACTTTGCCTCTCCTCAGCCGAAAGATCTCGCCATCCAGCTCGTCATGCTCGACAAGCTCTGCAAGTACTTGAAGATTAAGCTCAAGACCGATTTTTCTAAGATGCCGCTCCCTCCGGGCCGCAGCTCCTATTTCAAGGGAAAGAATGGTCTTACTTTGATCGACAGTAGCTACAACGCCCACCTCATCAGCGTAGAATCCATCCTCGAGATGGTCAAGGCGATGGGTACTAAGCACAAATGGCTAGTCATCGGCGATATGATCGAGCAGGGTAAGATTGAGGGCGAGGAGCACACTAAGCTCGCTGATATTATCACCGCCGCCAGGCCAGAAAGGGTAATTCTAGTCGGCAGAAGAACCAAGAAATACACCTATCCTCACCTTGACAAAGAGAAAATTAATGTTGTAGCACTTGACAACGTCAAAGAGGCTCTCAAATATATCGAAGAAAATACCAAGGGCTACGAAGTCTTAGTCTTTAAGGGTAGCCAATATCTAGAATGGCTCGTTGAAAAATTATTGGAAAACGAAGAAGATGCCAAGAAGCTTCCACGTCGTGATCCGGTTTACGTAAAAAGAAGGGAAAAAAGAGGGCTAAATTAATGAAGACTTTATATATTATTCATGGTTGGACATATACAGTAGAGCCTTGGAGCTCTACTTTGGAGATGCTAAGGCAGCGTGGGCTGAATGTCAAAATGCTAAATGTTCCAGGGCTTACTACTCCGTCAGACAAGGTCTGGACCATGGAGGAATATGTTGACTGGGCCAACGAGAATATCCCAGATGGCGCCATCGCTTTAGGCCACAGTAATGGCGGCAGAATTCTCTTGAATTTGCTTGCCAAGAATCCGGCCAAGCTTAGCCACGTCATTTTGCTAGACGCCGCCGGTGTCTATGAGGAGAACAAGAAGCGCGACTTATCCAGGAAGGTTTCCAAGATTATGTCGCCGCTTAAGAACATTAAGCCGCTTAGGAAGGTCTATCACAAGGTCGTCGGAGCTTCTGACTATGACCACGCCCCAGAAAACATGAAGAAGACCATGGTCAACATGCTAGATAGCGACAAGAACCTAGATATGTCTAATATTAGCACTAATGCTACAATTCTTTGGGGCAAGGCCGACACCGTCACCCCTCCACGCCAGGCTACCAAGATGCACTCCGAGCTCAAGAATAGCAAGCTCAAATTCTTTGATAACTGGACTCACGCTCCGTACATTGTCGACCCTGAGGGGCTCGCTAAGGAAATTTATCACGTAATGAGGGAGAATTCATGAAATACTTTTTAGGACTTTCTAGCCAGTATACCGCCGGACAAACCCTTGGCCATCTTTTTGCTACTGGTAGCGAGCTGCATTTATCTGAGCTCCGGGCTTTTCTTGCCGCACATTACGGCTCAACTTACGATCACGTCGCGGTTTATGCCAATGGCCGCACCGCGCTTTCTGTTGCGCTAAAGACTATTTGCCGGCGTGGCGGCAAGGTGGTAATTACTAGTCTTACTTGCTATGCCGTAGTTCAGGCAGTCAAAGCTGCTGGGTTAGTCCCAATTTTTGCCGACGTTGATCCGAAGACTTTGCATTTCGGCGGCAAAGAACTAGAAGATGCCTTGAAGGGCGAAAGCGACGTCCAAGCGGTAATCGTTCAGAACAACTTAGGTATCCCTGCCGACATTGAGGCTATTGAGAAGGTCGCCAAGGCACACAAGCTTCAGATCATTGAGGATCTTGCGCATTGTGCCGGTGTTAAGTATGCCGATGGCCGTGAGGCCGGCACGGTCGGTCGTGCCGCGATTTTGTCCTTCGGCAAGGGTAAGTCCGTAGACGTTATTTCCGGTGGCGCCGTAGTCTTTGCTGATCCGCTCGATCCGCCAGTTGCACAACCAGAGCAGACTGAGCTCAAGAAGGAAACTATCCGCGCCAGATTCTATCCACTACTTGCCGCTATCATCCGTGGCTTTTATCGTATTCATCCAAAGCTTGGTCGCTATTTAACCGGCGGCATGGTCCGATTCCATTGGATCAAGCGTTCCGCCGACGGCAAGGTCGACCCAAAGCTCCGCCTTACCTATTGGCAATGTAAGTTAGTATTAAGGCAGCTCAAGTCTTTGCCACACCGCGGCCGCAAGCCAATCCGCGATTTTTACCTAGTTGATAACAGAGAAGACTGCATTAAGGAATTAGAGCGTAGCGGCTTCTATTTCCGCGAAATTTGGTATGACCTTCCAGTCTGCCCAGAAAGATATTTTAATAAATCTGGATTTAGGGAAGAAGAATGCCCAGTTGCTGCGGACCTTGCTAAGAAAATTGTTAATATTCCAACCTGGTATGACAAGGTCAAAATGCGTCCAGCGGTCCGTATTATCAAGAAGTATCTAGTCGATCAAAGCGATATCTCCGAAGACGAGGTTACTGAGACTAAGGAAGAGTTCGAAAAAATGTCCGAGACCTTCCGCGTCGCTAAAGATGCTGAGAAACGCAAGTTCCAGGAAGAAGAGAAGAAGAAGGCTGACAAGGCTAAGAAGATCGCCGCCAAGAAAGAGAAGCTAGAAAAGAAAGTAGCAGCCCTAGACGGCGCGCCAGACGAAGAAGTTAGCGATGATACTCGTGACAAGAAAGCCTCTGATAAAGTCAAGGAAAAGAGCGAAGCCGTAAAGTCTGCCGCCAAGAAACTTATCGCCAAAGTTCCAAAGAAGGGCGAGAAGAAATCCACCAAGCCTACCAAGCAGCCAAAGGACGATGAAAATCTTTCTGATCTCGAGAAGACCTCCGGCCTCCTCGACAAAATCGAAGACCAGCAGCCAGCTGAAAAGTCTGTAAAGCCTACAGCTGAAGCTACTGAAAAAGCACCAGTAGAAAAGGCAACCCCTGTGAAGGCGGCGGGTGACGTCGCCGGAAAGGCTCCTACGAAGGCGGCGGGTGACGTCGCTGGGGGGACCCCCAGCGCGGGTGGCCGTAAGGCCAACGCGATGGGGGAATCTGCGACGGCAGGACCCGCCGCCAAGCCAGCATCTCATCCTACCGGCATGCGTCAAGCTAAGAACAAGCTTTCTGATCGCGAGAAATTAAAGCTAAAGCTCGAAAGCGGCAAGAAAGAAGGCCCAAGTGTCATCTAAAAATCATCGCCAGCTTTTTCTCGGCCAGGCCAGTAATTACCGCGCCACAGATGTGCTAAGACATACATTTGCCATCGGGTCAAGAAAATGTTCTGATAATTTAAGGCAATTCTTGGCAGAAAAATACCAGATAGACTCCAGGAACGTGATTTTGATGGATAACGGCCGCTCGGCAATTGCTAAGGCCTTAGAATCTCTACTACCTAAGAATTCTAAGGTTATTATCAATGGCTTTACTTGCTATGCCGTCCTTCAGGCCGTCAAGTTTGCTGGCATGGAGCCAGTCTATGCTGACATTAATGAAAAGACTTTGAATTTTGACACCGAAACCCTAGAAAAAGCCATCAAGGGTCAAAAAAATGTTAAGGCTCTAGTAATTCAGAATACTCTCGGTATTACGGTAAATATTAAGGAAATTGAGAAATTCGCCAAGAAGCACAAGCTGATTATTATTGAGGATCTAGCTCATTGTGCTGGGGCAAAATATGCTGATGGCCGTGAGGTCGGCTCTGTCGGCAAGGCCGCCGCACTTTCCTTCGGCAAAGGTAAATCTCTAGATACGATTACTGGCGGAGCCCTGATTTTTAATAGTAAGACCCCGGTCTTACCAAGAAAAGTCATGAAACATCCGAAGCTTTCTGACACTTTGCGCGCTCGCTGGTATCCGCTATTTGCTGCTATTGGCCGAGGCTTTTCCAAGGTTCATAAAGAAAAATATTGGTATGGCCCGCTGATTAAGATGCATTTTATTGAGCGCGCCGTTGATGCTAAGTTGGATTATAAGCATCGTCCGGCCCACTGGCAGGCAAAATTAGCCTTGAGACAATTAAGGTCCATCGACGAGCAGGGTGCTAAGCCAATTCGCACTCATCTTTTCGTCAAGAACCGTGCAAAGTGCATTGAGGAATTAGCGAAGAATGGTTACAATTTCCGTGAGATTTGGTATGATGTCCCAGTTTCTCCAGTCAGATATTATAAGGAGCTAAATTTCCCAGAAAAAGATTGTAAAGTTGCTACCAAGGTCGCCAAGGAGATTATCAACTTGCCAAATTACTACCCATTAGCAGAATTAAACGACGCTATGAAAATTATCGAGAGGTACCAGAAATGATTCTAGAAGAACGTAATTTCTTACAATCAAAAGTCTGGGCCAAGGTTAACCAACTGATCGGTCATCGAGTTGTCGAAAAAGACGGCATTGTGATGATTATCAAGAAGGCCAAGCGTGGCAGGTATCTCGAGATTCCAGGCGGCCCAATTATTAATTGGCAAGATGACAAAGCTGTAGAAAAAACCAGGCAGCTAATTGTTGATACAGCTAAGAAGCATCGTTGTGTCTTCGTTAGGCTGCGCCCACAATTAATCGACACTCCAGAAAACCGCAAATTGCTAGAAACGAAGCTAAAGGCCAAGAAATCCCCGATGCACTTAGCTGCCGAGCATACTGTAATTCTCGACCTCACTAAGTCTGAAGATGAACTTCTAAAGAATATGCGTCGTCAGACTCGTTATGAGGTAAGGAGAGCTGACAAGCTTGGCATTAAGGTAGAAAGTGGCAACAGCGAGGAGTTGTTTAAGGAATTTCATCAGGTCCAGTCAGAAACTGCCGCTCGTCAGCATTTTGTCCCGCCAGATTTAAAGACCCTTCTCGCCGAGAAAGAGGCTTTTTCAAAGAACGCTAAGATCTACGTTGCTAGAACTACTGAGGGCGAGCCGATCGCTTACGGGCTCATCTTGATCCACGAGAACGAGGCCGAATATTATGAAGCTGCATCAACCGACCTTAATCATAAGCTCCCTGGCGCCTACGCTCTAGAATGGCAGGTAATCAGGGACCTAAAGAAACAGAAGGTAAAGAAATATAATCTCTGGGGCATTGCTCCCCCAAACCAGCCACACCATCGCTACGCTGGTGTCACCACTTTCAAGACTGGTTTCGGCGGCGAAGTAGTGGCCTTTGTTCCCGCACACGATATCATTATTAGCAAAATTAAGTACGCACCGGATTATCTAATTGAAACTATCCGCAAAAAAAGGAGGCATTTGTAATGAACATTGTTGACGCTAAAAGTCGGCTAGATTGGGACAAGTTTGTTACCGATCACGAGGAGGCAAATTTTTTGCAATCCTGGGATTTTTATGAGTTTCACAAGAGCCGCGGCAACGAAATTGTCAGACGTATCGCGCTCGACAAAAACGAGAAAATTGTCGCCGCCTACGCTGGTGTCGTGGAAGACGCCAAGCGCGGTCGCCATTTGGCAATTGCTGGTGGCCCAATTCTCGACTGGGGCAAAAAAGCCCTCGTCAAGGAGATTTTTGAGGATATTAAAGCGCAGGCCAAGGCACATAAATGTGTCTTTGCTAGAGTCCGTCCGCAGTTAGAACGCTCCGAGAAAGCCTTCCGCATTTTTAAGGAAAACGGCTTAAAGAAAGCCCCAACCTTCCTCTCTGTCGAATATGCTGCCATCCTTGATCTTAACAAGACCGAAGAAGAAATTATGAAGAGCATGCACCGCCGCATTCGCTATGCGGTTAATAATGCCAGAAACAAGCATTTTACTATCGAAAAATCTAGGGATCCAAGAGACATCCACGAGTTTTATGAGATCGAGAAACAGACCGCTAAGCGTCAAGAATTTGTGGCTTTTTCTGAAGACTTCCTCACTAAGCAATTTGCTGCTTTCGCCAAGAACAATGAGGCTGTATTATATACCGCTAAATATGAGGGCAAGATCCTAGCCCAGAATTTCATGATCTTCTACGGCAACGAGGCCTCGTACCATTATGCGGTCTCCACTGAGCTTGGCACTAAGCTATCTGGCTCACCGATTTTACATATCGAGGCAATGCGCGATGCTAGAAGGCGCGGCATTAAGCGCTATAATCTCTGGGGTATTGTCGGCGAGGACGAGAAGAAACATCGCTTCTATGGCGTATCCTTCTTTAAGCGCGGCTTCGGTGGCGAAGAGTTTAAATATCTTCCAGCCCACGACCTTATCATTAATCCTCTCAAGTATCAAAAAACCAAGCTAATCGAAACCGTTCGCAAGAAAATCCGCCACACATAATCAGGAATATTAACTTTTAGCTTCATAATCCAGCCGGATTTGAAGTTCAAAAATGTATATTCCTGACGCGAGCGAAGCGAGCCAGTGTATGACATTTTTGAACTTCAAGTCCTGAAGCTAAAAGTTAATATTCTTGATTACGTTTGACTGTACTTATGGTATAATTACCATAAGAATTTAAAAAAGGACTTTTTAATGTCAAGAACTAGAAAATTCATCGAAAGCCACTGGCTGGTTTTTGCTTTCCAGGGGTTAATTAGCCTGTTATTTGGCGGCTTCGTATTGTTTACCGGTATTAAGGATTTGCGCGCATTTGCTACTATCATCGGTGGTACGCTATTAGTGCTCGGCGTCATAGAAATCTTTAGCCTCTTTTGTCGCAAACATTTTGGCGGCTCCCTAATTATTAGCCTTATCATGGTCGCTGCAGAAGTTGTTATTGCCGCCTTACTTCTCTTCTTTAATCAGAAAGACATGACCTGGCAACTTATGCTTGTCGCAATCTACACTATCTTACGTGGCGTACTGGCAATCATTGCCGCCTTTACTTCAATGACTGATAAGACCGACCGTTTTATGTGGACTGTTTGCGGTATTTGTGGAGCAGTGATTGGTATTGTTATCCTAAATGCTGGCGGCTTCTTTGACAAGACCGCCTTTATCAAATTCTTTGGAACCTATATGATGGTTTATGGGATTACTAATTTAATCTATAGCGTTCACAATCGCAATGAGCTCAAGGAAGAGGCTCATAAGAGAAAAACAACTAAGTAGTATAACTGTGTTATAATGGAGGTATTATGAATTACAAAACACCTACAAAAGCTATCATTACCGACGCAGGTTTTGCTAGCCGTTTCTTACCGATTACTAAGACTATACCAAAAGCTATGTTGCCACTCGGCGCCAAGCCAATTATGCAACTTGTTGTTGAAGAGTGTGCCGAAGCCGGTATCGAAGAGATCATCATTGTCGCCTCACATGAGGGCAAAGAGATCTACGATAACTACTTCCACAATTATCCAGAAAAGATCGAGAAGCAGCTTCTCGCTCAGGGTAAGGCTGATCGTTTCGAGCCAGTCAAAGCCGTGCTCGCCCTACCAAAGATCACTGTTATTGAGCAGGACCCAAGCTTACCATACGGCAATGGTTCTCCAATCGCCTCCGCCCGTAGCTTTATTAATGATGACGAAGCTTTCATTGTTGCTTATTCCGACGACGTAGTCTTTGGAAACAGCGCAGTCAAAGATCTCATGGAAGCTTTCAAGGAGCATCAAGATGCTGCCGCTATCATTGCTGGCCAGGAAGTCCCACACGAAGAAGTTAAGAAGTATGGCATTATCTCTATGGAGGGCGGCAAGTTGACCGGTCTCGTCGAGAAGCCTGCTCCAGAAGACGCTCCTACCGATCTTGCTTCCTACGGCCGTTATCTCTTAACTCCAGAAATCTTTGGCCACTTAGACCCAAGAAATACTGGTCTAGACGGCGAGCTCTGGACTGCTGACGCAATCGCTCGCTTGATTAGCACTGGCCGAGTTTACGTCAAGAAAACTAGCGGCACCTGGATGACTACCGGCGATCCAAAGAACTACTTCGCCGCTTACACCAAGTTCAACGAGGATAATAAGTAATGAACGTCGCAGAGTGGATTCTAGTTGTAATTCTATCCGTTACCTTATTTATCTTCCTAATCGTTGGCATTATTCTTTTCATCAAATTGATCAAAATTGCCAACGAAGCCAAGAAGGTCGTAATTAAGGGCCAGGAAATTGCCGAGAAAACCGGCGACGTTGTCGAAAACGTCAAAGGTATGACTTCTGTCGGCAGCCTTGTTAAAAATTTCGTAGATAAATATAATAATAATGCTAAAAAATCTAAGAAAGGTGGAAAATAACAATGGCTACGAAGAAAGCTACTAAGAAAGCTCCAAAGAAGGCAGCTAAGAAAACAACTAAGAAGTCCGGTAAGGGCGGCGCATTCGTGCTTGGCGCAGCTATTGGCGCAGTTGCTGGCGCAATCGCTGGCCTCATGACCGCTCCAAAATCAGGTGCAGAAACTAGAAAAGATCTTGAAAAGAAGGGCAAAGCAGCTCTAAAAGCCGCCAAGAAGGAAGGCAAGAAGATTAAGAAACAAGGTGAAAAAGTTGTAAAATCTGCCAAGAAACAAGGCAAACAGGCCGTAAAGAATGCTAAGAAAGAAGGCAAGCGCGTTGCTACTGCTACTAAGAAATCAGTCAACAAAGCAGTAAAGAAGCGCAAATAGCCTAACCTGAAGGCATAAAAGAGAATTACCCCTAAAACTAGAATTTGTCACGGCGCGAGTACGCGTCCCATCCGCGCCGCAGCGCCGCCTGACAAATTCTAGTTTTTTGGGCGTAATTCGACCGCCTTCAAATTAGGACTATTTGCGCTTCTTTAACCTTCCTATGATATAATTATTGTATGACAACGGAGGCAAAATTATCACCGGCGGATTTTGTGCATTTGCATAATCACACGCACTATTCGCTGCTTGACGGTCTAACTAAGATCCCAGACCTGGTTGATTTTGTTAAGGAATCCGGGATGGAAGCCGTTGCAGTTACTGACCATGGTACAATGAGTGGCCTAGTTGAGCTCTACAAGCTCGCTCATGATGCCGAGATTAAGCCAGTCCTGGGCCTAGAGGCTTATGTCGCCGCTAGAAAACGCACTGATAAGGATCCGGCTTACGACAAGGAACGTTTCCATATCACGCTTCTAGCCATGAATAACAAGGGCTACGAGAATCTTTGTCGGATGCTGACCCTTGCCGAAACCGAAGGCACTTATTATAAGCCGCGTATTGATCACGAGCTGATGGAGAAGTACAACGAGGGAATTATCTGTTTGTCTGGTTGTGCCTCGTCAGAGATTTCTGTCAAATTGAAGGAGGGCGACGAGAAAGGCGCTAGGAAATTAGTTGATTGGTATGCCAAGGTCTTTAAAGATCGTTTTTATTTAGAGATGCAGGATCATGGCCACCCTGATTCACCTACACATTGGGACGTTCAGAACAAGATCAATGTTGGCCTTCAGAAAATTGCCAAGGATACAGGTCTGCCGCTAGTGGTGACTTGTGATGGCCACTATTTGAAGCACGAGGATCAGGATACTCACGAGATTTTGCTTTGTGTGGGTACTGCCGCCAACCTTTCTGATAAGGACCGCATGACGCTCAAGGACTTCCAACTTCACGTGATCCCGCCTAAGGACATTATTGCGCGCTGGGGCAAGGATTTCCCGGACGCAGTCAGAAATACGAAGAAGATCGCAGACATGTGCGACGTGGACTTGCAGCTTGGTCGTATCTTGATTCCGAAGTTTCCAGGCATCCCGAAGGGGGATAACGAAAAGTCCTACCTTGACAAATTGGTATTTCGTGGTCTGGTATTTAGATATGGTGGCAAAACCGAAGAAGAGGCGGAGAAGCTAGACGTTAAGGAATGCCGCAAAATCCTCGAAGACGCCAAGCGAAAAGATGTCCTAGAACGCATTGACTATGAGCTCTCCGTGGTAGATAAGATGGGCTACAACGGTTACTTCTTGATCGTCCAGGATTTCATTAACTGGGGCAAGAAGCGTCGTATTGTTTATGGTCCGGGCCGTGGTTCGGCTGCTGGTTCGATTTTGGCTTACGCCTTGAGGATTACTGAGCTAGACCCTTTGAAATATGACCTACTCTTCGAGCGTTTTCTAAATCCAGACCGTATTTCCATGCCTGATATTGATACCGACATCCAGGATACTCGTCGTGACGAGGTGATTCAGTATTGTACAGAAAAATATGGCCGTGGTCGCGTGTCGAACATCGTCACCTTTGGCAAGATGATGGCTAAGAATGCCGTGCGTGACGTGGCGCGCGTACTAGAGGTCCCGTATGCTGAATCTGACCGCATTGCCAAGCTCGTGCCGGACCCGGTCATGGGTCATCACGTTCATTTGCAGGATGCTATTAAGGATGTCCCAGATCTAAAGAACGAGTACGAGAACAATCCAACCGCTAAGGAAGTTATTGACTTTGCTTCTAAGCTCGAGGGAACTATTCGCTCCCACGGTGTGCACGCTTGTGGCGTGATTATTGCCCCGGATGATTTAGTTAAGTTCTTGCCACTTGAAGTCGCCAAGAAGAAAGGCGCTGATGGCGAGGACGTCCTTGCTGCGCAATTCCCAATGACCCAGGTAGAAGAGCTCGGCCTACTCAAGATGGACTTCCTCGGCCTTTCCAACCTTTCCGTGATTAACAATGCCCTCCGCATGATTAGAAAAGTCTATGGCGTGGATCTTGATATGTATTCCGTGCCGCTGGACGACAAGGACACTTATGCGCTCTTGCAACGCGCCGAAACTACCGGCGTATTCCAGCTTGAATCTGCCGGTATGAAACGCTATCTTAAGGATCTTAAGGCTAGCACCTTTGAGGATATTATCGCTATGGTGGCGCTCTATCGCCCAGGCCCAATGCAGTTTATTGATAGTTTCATTAGAAGAAAGCACGGCAAGGAGCAGATCACTTATCTTCACCCAGGCCTCGAGCCGGCGCTGAAGAATACTTACGGTATTTTGATCTATCAGGAGCAGTTCATGCAGATTTCTCGGTCGTGGTGTGGCTTTACTGGTGGCCAGGCCGATACTTTGCGTAAGGCTGTCGGTAAGAAGAAAGTCGACCTTATGAACAAGGTCAAGCCAGAATTTATCGATGGCGCCGTCAAGATTGGTGGTGCTACTAAGGAGCAAGCTGAGACTTTCTGGAACCAGCTTCTAGATTTTGCTAACTATTGTTTCAACAAGTCCCACGCTGCGTGCTATGCACTAATCGCCTATTGGACTGCGTATCTTAAGGCGCACTATCCAGATGCCTTCATGGCGGCCTTGATGACTTCCGACATGCGTTGGACTGATCGTCTCGCTATCGAAATGGCCGAGTGTAAGCGCATGGGGCTCAAGGTCTTAGGTCCAGATATTAATGAGTCATATGGCGATTTTGCTATCGTCAAGGGCAAAAATACGATTCGCTTTGGCTTGTCCGGCATCAAAGGTATGGGCACATCCTTAGTCGAGGAAATCGTCCTACCAGAGCGCGAAAAGAATGGTCCATTTAAATCTATTGCTGACTTTGCCAAGCGGGTCAATTCCACGAAGTTCAACAAGAAATCCTGGGAGGCCGCTATTAAGACTGGCGCGTTTGATAGCTTTGGTGACCGCTCCGATCTATTATTCAATCTTGAGACTGTCCAAGCTTATGGTGCGAAGTGTCAGAAGGATGTAGCTTCTGGCCAGACTGATCTCTTCGGCGCCTTTGGCGCAGCTGGTGCTGTGCCAGAGCCAGAGATGAAAACTGCCCCAGTCAAAATTACCGAGAAAGAACAGCTTCTCTGGGAGCGTGATCTGATGGGACTTTATCTCTCGGCCCATCCATTAGACAAATACGACGTCTACTTTGAGGAGCAAACTCATCCATTTTCCGAGGTTAGCGCCGAGAATGATAATCGCATTGTGACGGTTGGCGGTATTATTACAAATATCCGCACTATTTTAACCAAATCCGGCACTAAGATGGCCTTTGTAACCATAGAGAACAAGACTGATAGCCAGGAACTAATCGTCTTCCCAAGTACCTTTGAGCAATATGGCGGCAAATTGGTTCAAGACAACGTCATTAAGGCTACTGGCAAAGTTAACGCTAGAGACAAGAATGGTAACATCGTTCCAGACGTAAAAGTCTTGGCTGAGTCTATAGAAGTAATTTCCGATGAGGAGCTAGCAAACTACGAATCTACTGGCACAAAGATCGCCGCTCCAGTAGCTGGCAAGCCAACTCGTCGCTACAATAAGGTCTCGGCCGAGCGCGTATCGGGCGGCGGCAATTCTAATACTATCAGTGAGCCTACTGCGCCAATCACTCCGCCAGAAGATCATCGCCACGAGCGCCTGTTTTGCCTAATCAAGGATCCAAACAACGCCGACACCCTGCAGGAAATTCGTCACCTCTGCGATTTACATCCAGGCTTTCAAGAAATTATCCTAGTCCTGCAAAATGGCGAAGAAAAGAAGCCATTAAGGATGCCGTTTAGGGTGGAAGCTTCCGAGGAATTGACAAAGCCACTCGTAGAATTGCTCGGCGAAGACTGTGTTAAAGTCGTTTAGCTACCTCTATTAATAACGCGCTTTTGCTTGCAAAAAATTTCACAAAAAGCTATAATGAAGCTAACAAACAGGAGAAGAGTTATGGAAATTATTTTATCTCTCCATAATATCAGATCAACTTATAACGTAGGAGCAATCTTACGGACAGCCGAAGGGCTCGGTATCGAGAAGGTAGTATGTTCCGGTTATACGCCGTCGCCTTTAAACCCGAATACCTTGCCGCACATTGCTAGTAAGATTAGCCGTCAGATCGCTAAGACTGCACTCGGTGCGGAAAAGCTCGTAGACCTTGCCTGGACGGACGACCCGAAGAAGCTTTATAAGCGCTATAAGGAAGACGGCTACCAGATTATTGGTCTAGAAAACCGCATTGATGACGGCAGAAAATATACTCTCGGCTCGCCAAATCTCTTAAATCGTCTGCGCGACAAGGTTGTTCTAATTCTTGGCGAGGAAGTGCACGGCATCGACGAAAGCCTGTATGACGATGTGGACCTCTTTATCGAAATTCCAATGGTCGGCAAGAAGGAATCGTTTAACGTTTCCGTCGCTACCGGTATTGCTCTCTATGCACTAAAAACCGCATTCTGATTTTCATAAAAAATACTTGCAGTACTTTTTATGCTTATGTATAATTGATAGTATGAGAAGTGTCAAAAGAGGTGTCCTAGCGACGTCGAAATCCAACTTTTTGTTATTTTTAAGTATCGGCGGCTTTGCAGCCGTATTTTTGTGGCTATTTTTGGCCTCAATGCTGACTTCTGTGTCAGTTTTTGCTGATAACGAGCCAACCGCGTCTACTGACATCCCAGTCGATGTTGACGTCCAGCCCGTGATTGCCATTCGCGCCCTAGACAGCGCTGGCGCGGACACTATTTCCAGTGTACCGCTAAACGTTTATCCTGTCAGTTCTGGTGCCTTCGCCAAGAACAGCTTCATGATCCAGGTAGATACTAACAACCAGGCTGGCTACGAACTCCTCATGTCTTCTGACTATAAGACTGATGGCACTACCTCAACTACTACGCCAGCTTCTCAGGCTGCTTATACCAACTCTCTCGTTAACGTCCCAGCAAATGATTCTATCGCTACTCTCTCTACTGACGTTACTGAATCAGACTTCTCTGCAAATAATTCTTCCTACCAGAACAAATGGGGTGTTAGTAAATCCTGGAACGAAACTATTTCCGGAGACTCTCATACAGGTGGCAACCTCGCCCTCTACTCTCCCGTCCCCAACCATGACGCTACTGTTACTTTGCGTGATGACGTAGAGACTGCCGCTTTCAACTCCAGGACTAACATTGGGGTGGCTGTCAACGTCAATACTGAGAAGACCTCTGGCAACTACCGCAATAAGCTGATCTTTACCGCCATCGCCAACGAGGTCCCAGAGCCGATAGTTCTTCCAGACTTCTGGAACATCACTACTATGCAAGAAATGACTCCAGAAGTTTGTGCTACGGTCTATACCCCAACTAACGCCGTCTCCATGACTGACGAATACATCATCGACAAATCTAGAGCTCTAGCTGGAGATTACACAGTAACCAGTGACAACTCTTCTCCACTAGTCCCAGAGACTACTTTACTAGACGACCGTGATGCCGACGGTACCGGTACCAAGAAGAGCTACAAAGTCAGAAAACTCGCTGATGGTAACTGTTGGATGGTAGACAACCTAGAATACGACCTCCTAGCCCTCTACAACAATGGCAAACGTGGCATTGGCTCTAAGAATGACGGCTCTACCTTCGAGATGACAGACGTCAACCTTGCAACTGGCGTAGCAGGCTACTATACTACTACAGCTAACGCCCATGACTACGTCATCAACCCTAATACCAAGCCAGTAACCAACATCACTAGAAACAGCTATATCGGAAACGTTACTAGCCAAACCGAATACTACTACAGCTGGACTGGTGCTACTGCTGGCCGAGGCTCCCAAAGCGATGCTACATGGGACGTCTCCGTTGACGGCTCTATTTGTCCTGCAGGTTGGAGACTTCCTACTAGCTATGCCGACACCACTAACCAAAACATCAGCTGGAGTGCTCTTACAAACGCTTATCTAGGTATAACTGCAGATACAAACACCACTACCGGTTACCAAACCCTAGAACAATACCCGATTAGCCTTTACCGCGCCGGCGCCGTGTACTCTGGTAGCCAGAGTTATGCCGCTACTAGTTACTATTGGTCATCTACAGTCGGCAGTGCTAGCCTCGGCTACGACCTGAACTACAGCACGTCGTCCGTCAACCCTCAGAACTTTATCAACAAGTACTACGGTCTCCAGCTACGCTGTGTCGCCTCTCGTTAAATCTTCATGTTTTTCTATATTTTTCTATATTTTTCTATGCTTTTTGTTTTGCTTATGTTAAAATAAAACCATGAGTAGTAAGAGAGGTCTAAGGGGGTCTAGCAAACTTTTGATATCAACTTTTGGCGGTCTCACCGCAGTGTTTACAGCAGCATTCTTGTGCTCCAGCTTCATCGCTATGCCGGCAGTTTTTGCTGACAACGAGCCGACCGCGACCACTGGCGTAGATGTTGATGTGTCAGTTCAGCCAGTAATTTCTATTCGTACCCTAGACAGCACAGGAACCACTGATATTTCTAGCCTCTCTATCGACATCGTTCCTGAAGACACTGGCCGATTCGGCAAAAATTCCATGAAGGTACAAGTGGACACAACCAACATTACTGGCTACGTGCTTCATATGACCTCTGATTACAAAACTGATGGTACCACTTCGGAAACTACTCCGGCCACCCAGGCTTCTTATACAAATGCGCTTGTTAGTACAGCCAATAACGACACTATCCCAAGCATCTCTACAACCGTCTCTGAATCAGATTTTTCTACCACCAATTCTTCATATCAAAATATGTGGGGTGTAAGTAAGGCCTGGAACGAGACCATTTCTGGAAACACTCTCTCTGGTGGTAGCATTACTAGCTACTTTGGCGTACCGGTTCATGGCTCTAATATCATCATACGCGATGACGTTACAACTCCAGCCCACGTTTCTACCACTGATGTTGGTGTCGGCGCCAATGTTAACACCGCTAAGATGTCTGGTACATATAATAATAGACTAGTCTTTACTGCGGTAGCCAACCCAACAGAACCACCAGTTTGTACGGCTAACACTATTTGCTATTTGCCTAATGGCGACGACGTAACTGGTATTACTGACGATCAAACCACTGCTTATATGACCAGTACTAGTACGCCGGATGAGACTCCGCTCTCTTCCTCTACTACAGAATTTACGCTTATTGCGCCTAACTACGTCAGACCGGGCTACGGATTTATCGGCTGGAATACTGAGGCTGACGGCTCCGGCACGATGTATGGCCCCAACCAAACTATAACTACTACGGATAATTCCTTAACTCCAGCGATGCAGGCTGAGCTTGGCTCCAAGGGTATTGCCCTCTATGCTCAGTGGATCGCTTCTGCTGGTAATATGCAGAACTGGTCCGGCTGTAGCTCTATGAGCATCGGCGACGTCACCGCTCTTACCGATACCCGTACGGATAGCATAAACCAGAATGCTACATATGCAATTGCCAAACTAGTAGACGGCAAATGTTGGATGATTGAGAATCTTAGGTATGCTGGTACTGGAACCAGTGCTGACGTCTGGTCTTCAGATCACGACACGGCTACATTCACAATGAAACAATATAATTTCACAAACCTAACCCAACCAGATAGTGACAGAGCTCCAGTATCCGGTGTATATAGTAGTGACCCTGACGGTAGTAGATGGTATAGTTACGGCAGCTACTATTCTTGGGCAGGCGCAATTAATAGCACGACAAATTATGGTAACGACGCAAGGTCGTCAGCTCCGGGCATATGCCCGAGCGGCTGGAAGTTGCCAAGCGCTAAGGATGCGAATGCTGACTACGGATATCTCTACACACAATTAGGTAATGAAAGCAACTTTACTACTTCCAATAATTTCAGATCTTACCCTAATAACTTTGTATTCTCGGGATCCTGGGCCAGTACGGCGTACTACCGCGGCGTAATTGGATACCTCTACTCATCCATGTCGACTAACAGTAGCTATGCATATTACCTTATGTTTGGAATAAACGGCGTAGACTCGGCTCGCTACAACTGGAAGACTTGGGGTTATCCTGTACGTTGCATTAAATCATAAAATAACTAGGAGGGCCAACTATGGAATCCGATAATCGTCCCGAAGATATGCCGGGAGATAACAGAAATAACAATCAGGACAGAGCGCCGATGCTTATTAGCAGTCAGGTCACACACAAAGGCGCGACCATCATTGACAAGGATACGGAAAACGCCGAGGCGAGCTACTCCAGCACTACTAGCGCAGAGAGTGCGCTTTTGGTCACTGGCGGGACGGTGGCTCTGGATGCACCAGTCGTCACGAAAACTGGCGATGATAGCGGCGACGGCGCGGACTTTTATGGCACTAATGCGGCCATTCTCGCCATGGACGGCGCCAGCCTCAACATTAGCGGCGGCTCTATCGAGACCGACGGCGAGCACGCCAATGCCGTTTTCTCCTACGGCACCGGTACGACCATTGAGATTAATGAGACTAAGATTACCACTCGCGGTAACACCTCTGGTGGCATCATGGTTACTGGCGGCGGCGTACTTAATGCTACTAACCTCGCCATAGAAACCAGTGGCAATTCTTCTGCGGCTATCAGGAGTGACCGCGGCGGCGGCACCATCACTGTCGATGGTGGCACCTACATCACCCACGGCGTTGGTAGCCCGGCGATTTATTCCACCGCTAATATCACGGTCAAAGACGCCGAGCTCACCGCTACTGCCTCTGAGGGCGTCGTTATCGAGGGTCTAAATTCCGTTACTCTAAATAAAGTCACCCTGACGGATACCAACAATCAGCTAAACGGCCAGTCCGAGACTTATAAAAATATTTTCATCTATCAGTCCATGAGTGGCGACGCCGAGAAGGGCACCGGCACCTTCACTGCCAAGAATTCCAAGATCACCACCAACCAGGGCGACCATTTCTTTATTACCAATACTACGGCAGTCATCAATCTGATGGGCACTAAGTTCACCCACAATGACCCTGCTGGCGGCTTCTTGCGCGCCCAAGCTGGCAAATGGGGAACCGAGGGGAATAACGGTGGCCAGGTTACACTTAATGCTGATCGTCAGGAAATCATCGGCAATATCGATATTGACAGCGTTTCCTCACTAAATCTCAATCTCTCCACTAGCTATGTCAGGGCGGCGTTCTACGGCGAGGGCAAGAAATACCTCAAGGTATCCAAAGACTCCGTAATCGTCCTAACGGGCGACAGCTATATCACTACTCTAGAAAATGAGGACGCAGAAAATACCAACATTTTTGCTAATGGCTTCAAGCTATATGTGTCCGGCGAAGAAGTGCAAATTAGCCAGGACGTTGTGCCAGAGTCTTTCCTTGCAGAGGAGGCTATAGAAACCGTTGTCGTCACCGAGACTAATACTACCGGCACAGATACTGGCTTCCCGCTCTGGGGCTGGTTCGCTATTGCTGGTGGCGTTATCATTGTAGCCGTGGTAATTATCTTGATCATCAAGAAGAAGAAAGGCTCCGTCCCACCAATTGATTATCCGGGGCAAATTGTTGGTAGCTCTACTGGAACCAATGTGCCAGGCAGCACCAGATTCCCGGGCCCAATGGCCTAGTCTTCCAAAGAAAAACCCCGCGCAGGCCGCGCGGGGATTTTTTATAGCCCAAGCTCTCGGTCGAGAGCTTGTTTTTTTGATAATAGCATATCGTCGGTGTCGAGCATTAAACTCAACATATCATCATCTTCGTCGGGGTTTTCTGCCGCTTTCTCCAGCATTGCCGCCGAGCGAACGAGCTCTCCGATCATACCAGGCTCTCCATAGAGTACCTCTCTGACTTCCGGCTCGCGCATGATCTGTGCGATGAGCACTACCTGCAAGGCAATCACTATTACAAACAACGGGATTAATCCGTATATTTTTGCAATTATGTTCATAATAATCGCAAGCAAGTTCACACCTATTGCTAGGATATTGAACTTGATATTATCAAGTTTCTTCTTTATGCTTATTCTGCTAGTAAGCAGCACTTTCATGCTTGCTCTTCTTTGCTGCTCGTCAATTATTGCCGAGCGATACATGCATAATAACTTGCGATCGCCAGCGCGAAGCGCTGACACGAAGCTTGAATCTTCATGGTAAAGTTCTGTGCCCATATTTTTCCCTCCAAAAAATAAAAAAACAATAGCTACTCTTCTTATTATACTACATTTTGCCAAAAAAGTCAAGATGTGGTAGAATAACAGAGATAAATAAAGGGCAAACATGGACAGATATAATCCTCAAGAAATCGAGAAAAAATGGCAAAAGATCTGGGAAAAGGATCAAACTTTTCGCGCAGCAGAAGATAGTAAAGACTTACCAAAAGACAAGAAGACTCCTAAGGTCTTCCTCGCGGAAATGTTCCCATATCCTTCTGGCGCCGGCCTCCATGTTGGGCACGTCAGAAATTTCACCATTGTTGATGTTCTTGCCCGTTTTTATAAGCAGCAACAGATGAATGTGCTCCGTCCTTTTGGCTACGACACCTTCGGTTTGCCTGCTGAGAACTATGCTATTAAGACTGGCATTTCTCCGCAGAGCGCGACTAAGACCAATATTAACAATTTTAGAAAACAATTAAAGCGCCTCGGCTTTGCTATTGACTGGTCCCGCGAGATTAATACTTCTGACCCGGAGTATTATAAGTGGACCCAGTGGTGCTTTCTACAACTTTATAAGAAGGGCCTAGCTTATCGCAAGGAATCTTATCAGTGGTGGTGCCCAGTAGACCAGACTGTCCTAGCTAATGAGCAGGTAGAAAATGGCCACTGCTGGCGCTGCGGCACAGAGGTAGAAAAGAAGAAAATGAAGCAGTGGTTCTTCAAGATCACTGACTATGCTGATGAACTGCTTGCCGATATTGATGCACTCGACTGGCCAGACAAGATCAAGACTATGCAACGAAATTGGATCGGCCGCAGTGAAGGCGCAGAAATCAGCTTCGAGGTAGCAGATGCGGGTGACGCCGCTTCCAAGATGATTAAGGTCTTTACTACTCGCCCTGACACCGTCTTTGGCGCCACCTTCCTCGTCCTTGCTCCAGAGCACCCAATGGTCAAGGACTTAGTTACCGATGATACTCGCGAGAAGGTCGACAAGTACCGCACCGAGACCTTGAAAAAGTCCGAGATCGAGCGTCAGGAAAACAAGGAAAAGACCGGAGTATTTACAGGTTCTTATGCTATAAACCCTGGCACAGGCGAACAGATCCCAATTTGGATTTCCGACTATGTCTTGATGGGTTACGGCGAAGGCGCGATTATGGCGGTACCGGCTCATGATGAGCGTGACTTTGAATTTGCTAAGAAGTTCGATCTGCCAATTAAGAAGGTGATTGAAAAGCCAGAAAGCTCCAAGGATGATGACGAGTGTTACAATGGCGAAGGCAAGCTAGTTAATTCCGGTCACTTAAATGGCACTGATACTTCTGCTGCTCGCGAGCTAGTTGTTGAGTGGCTCGAGAAGCAGGGAATTGGCAGCAAGAAGGTTACATACAAGATGCGCGACTGGCTGATTTCCCGTCAGCGCTACTGGGGCTGTCCAATTCCAATCGCTTATGACGAGGATGGTAATGAATACCCTATTCCAGAAGACCAGCTTCCAGTAATTATTCCAGAGGTAGAAGACTATAAGCCAGATAATTCTGGCCGCTCGGCACTTGCCAAGGCTAAGGATTGGCTAACCTTTGAAATGGAAGTCGAGGACAAGAAGACCGGCAAGAAGGTCAAGAAGACTCTTACCCGCGAGACCGATACTCTGGACGGCTACGCCTGTTCTAGCTGGTATCTCTGGCGCTATGTTTCTGCGCACTGCAAGGATGCCGCTTGGGACAAAGAGGCTATCAAGTACTGGGCTCCGACCGATGTTTATGTCGGCGCCGATCACGCCGTGGCGCACCTGCTTTATATTCGCTTCTGGTGTAAATTCTTCGCCGATCAGGGCCTGCTACCTTTCCGCGAACCGGTCAAGACTCTGCTTTATAATGGCTACATCAATGCACCAGACGGCAAGAAGATGAGCAAGTCTAAGGGCAACGTCATTGATCCGCTTGATGTAATCGACCAAGGCTACGGCGCTGATACTCTGCGTACTTATGAAATGTTCATTGGCCCATACGATCTTGACGCCGCTTGGGATCCGAAGTCGGTTGGCGGTGTTTATCGCTTCCTTAACCGCTGTTGGACATTATGTTTTGATAAGAAATTCGAAAAGCACGACAATGCCAGGATCAGAAACGCCACTATTAAGAAGGTAACTGAGGACATTCATAAGCACAATTTCAATACTGCGATTTCCGCGATGATGGAATATGTTAACGAGCTCTACAAGGTCGGTGCTACCGAAGAAGATTTGATTATTCTAGCTAAGCTCTTAAAGCCTTTTGCGCCGCACCTTGCTTCAGAAATGCTCGAGAAACTAGGTTCTGATGATGTCTGGCCAACTTGGGACGAGAAGCATCTCGTAGCTGACACAGTAGAAGTAGTTGTTCAGGTTAATGGCAAAGTCCGCGCCAAGTTCGAGATGAATAAGTCTGAGCTTTCTGAAGAAAACGTCAAAAAGCGCGCCTTAGAAGATAAGAACGTCCAGAATTTCACTAAGAATGGTATTAAGAAGACCATCTTTGTCGAAAAAGCCAATCTCTTGAATCTTGTCGCCTAAGATTAGCAGCAAAAAAGTCGCATTTCTCGCGACTTTTTTGTTGTAAAACCCATCCGGCTTATGCTATAATATGAAGCATATGAAGAGAGGTCTTAGACTTAAGTCTAACTACGATAGCGCAGCAATCACTTTTGGTATCTTTTTTGGCACCCTTATCCTCACTGTCTTAGCCTCTTCTATGCTTGCCCCAGCCAGCCGTTCCAACGCCGACACCCTCATCTTTGAGGATCAGGATTCTGGCTACACTGCATCAGTCTCTTCTGCTAACACTAT
>CAMYUL010000007.1 GCA_947302125.1 uncultured Candidatus Saccharibacteria bacterium | reverse complement strand
TTTACCCTTACTGATAAGGTAGAACTACCAACACTTTCTGCGGAGGCAGAAGAGTTAGAAGCAGTAATAGAAAATGTAAGTATAGAACACAAGAATACCGCACATATAAAAGGAATTAGAGAGAGGGACGCTCTCTTTAAATAGCCTCCTTTTGAGGATCTTTTTATTATTCCCATTATGTCTTTATTTTACCATAAGCGGGTGGAAGATTTGAGAAAAAATGTTGTAGAATTTACAACGTTTTTCTGGGTGAATTATAGGATCGTCTTAAGATATTGGCCGGTAGGGGTCTTGGCTGATTTGGCCAGGTCTTCTGGTGTGCCTTCGGCGATTACCGTGCCGCCATGTTGGCCGCCTTCTGGGCCCATATCAATGATCCAGTCAGCAGACTTAATGACGTGGAGATTGTGCTCAATAATGATCATTGAGTTGCCGCCGTCAACTAGCTTATTCAAGATGCTAAGCAGCTTCTTAACATCGGCAGTATGAAGGCCAGTGGTTGGCTCGTCCAAAATATACAGGGTCTTACCAGTAGAGCGGCGTGAGAGCTCGGTGGCAAGCTTGATACGCTGCGCTTCCCCGCCGGAAAAAGTGGTGGCTGGTTGCCCAAGGCGAATATAGCCGAGGCCGACTTCCTGAATAGTCTTGAGCTTTGGCGCGATGGATGGAATGTTGGCAAAGAATTCTACGGCTTCGTCGATCGTCATGTCGAGTACCTGAGAAATATCCTTGCCCTTATACTTAACTTCTAGAGCTTCGCGATTATAGCGCTTGCCATGACAAGCTGGACAAGTGACATAGACATCTGGCAAGAAATGCATCTCGATCTTGTTGACGCCATCACCCTGACAAGTTTCGCAGCGACCACCCTTAACGTTGAAGCTGAAGCGGCCGGCCTTATAGCCACGGATTTCCGCTTCTGGCTGCTGCGCAAAGAGCTCGCGAATCTGGTTAAACACGCCAGTGTAGGTCGCCGGATTGGAGCGCGGAGTGCGGCCGATTGGACTCTGGTCAATAACAATACATTTGTCGAGATATTC
This sequence comes from uncultured Candidatus Saccharibacteria bacterium, assembly GCA_947302125.1. GTDB lineage: Bacteria > Patescibacteriota > Saccharimonadia > Saccharimonadales > Saccharimonadaceae > Nanosyncoccus. The sequence continues at coordinate 32,766 of CAMYUL010000007.1, read as the reverse complement.
GATACCATCAATACGTTCGTGCGCACCGGCAACAGTCTGTGCACGGTGCAAACGAGCAAGCAGTTCGTTTGCAAGAATGTCATTTACGAGTGTAGACTTGCCAGAGCCAGAAACACCAGAAACCACAGTCATCACGCCAAGTGGGAACTTGACATTGATATTCTTGAGATTATTTTCACGAGCGCCAATAACTTCTAAGTATCTGTCCTGGATCGGCTTTCTGCGCTTCTTTGGAGTTTCGATCTTGAGCTTGCCGGAAAGATATTTGCCAGTGAGAGAGTCTTCATTTTTCATAATTTCTTCCGGGGTGCCAGCTGCAACAATTTTGCCGCCATTGACACCAGCGCCAGGACCAATGTCAATAATATAGTCGGACGAAAGCATAGTATCCTCATCGTGCTCGACGACCAGAACAGTATTCTTAAGATCGCGAAGGTGCTTCAATGTAGCAATGAGTTTGTCATTGTCGCGCTGGTGGAGACCGATGGATGGCTCATCAAGAACGTAAAGCACGCCCTGAAGGCCAGAGCCGATTTGAGTGGCGAGGCGAATACGCTGGGCTTCGCCGCCGGACAGCGTGTTGGCTGCGCGGCCGAGCTCCAAATAACCTAGGCCGACGTCTTGCATAAACTTCACGCGCTCTCTAATTTCCTTCAAAATTGGATCAGCAATCTGGTGCTCCTCTTCCGTAAACTCCATATCCTTGCTTAAAACTTCTAGGGTTGCGTCAACGTCGAGGTTGCACATATCAATAATATTTAGGCCATGAATTGTGACGGCGAGTACTGCCGGCTTGAGCCTAGCGCCATGACAAGTCTGACATTCCTTGAGACGCATAAAACGCTCGATGTCTTTTCTAATAAAGTCGGAGTCAGTCTCGCGGTGGCGGCGTTCCAAAGTCGGAATGACACCCTCGTAAGTAGACTGATAAGTCGTGCCGGCGGAGAATTTGCCGGAGCCGGAAAGATGCACAGTATATTTTTCTGGACCAGTGCCATACAAAATCTTCTGACGGGCTTCCTCGGAAAGCTCGCGAATTGGAACGTGGATGCTGAAATTGTTTTTCTTAGCAACAGCATCAAGGCGCTTCAGCCACCAAGAATCCTGTGTGACGCGATTGAATGGGCGGATGCCACCCTCGGCGATAGTAAGATTCTCGTTAAAGACTAGGCTCGGGTCAATTTCCATGCGCGTGCCAAGGCCAGTACAAGTCGGACAAGCACCCTGCGGAGCGTTAAAAGAAAAGAGGCGCGGCTCAAGCTCCGGAATGAGCTCGTCAGGATGATTTGGACAGGCATAACGCTGTGAATAAGTTAAGACTTCAGAATTGGCGTCGGAGATATTTTTCTCGGAAACGGACGTGGAGTTGTCGGTAATTTTTAAGAGCTTAATAATTCCCTGGCCAAGGTCTAAGGCTTGCTCGATGGAGCTAGAAATTCGAGACTCTAAATCTGGGCTCAAAATGAAACGATCGACGACAACCTCGATGTCGTGCTTGATGTTTTTCTCGAGCTCTGGAAACTCGTCTAAGGCATAGACAATACCATCAACACGGACTCTAGAAAAACCTTTTTTCTGATACTGCTCCGGGATGTGCTGGAACTCGCCCTTCTTTTGCTGGACGATTGGCGCGAGGAGCATCAACTTGCTACCAAGCGGAAGCTTCATGACTTCGTTGACAATGTCCTCGTTAGTACGGCGGCTTACCTCGCTATGACAGATCGGACAATGCGGTACGCCCACGCGAGCAAACAAAAGACGAAGGTAATCAAAAACTTCCGTGACGGTCGCGACGGTAGAACGCGGATTTCTACTGGTAGATTTCTGATCAATAGAAATAGCTGGGCTGAGACCAGTGATAGTATCGACATCTGGCTTGTCCATGACACCTAAGAACATACGGGCGTAGCTGCTAAGAGATTCAACGTATCTACGCTGACCTTCGGCATAAATTGTATCAAAAGCTAAGCTGGATTTGCCGGAGCCGGAAAGCCCAGTGAGGACGACGAGCTTGTCGCGCGGGATATCAACATCAATGTCCTTGAGGTTGTGTTGACGGGCGCCACGAATCTTGATTGCGTTCTCCATAATCCGGTATATTATACACCGAAGTCCGTTAAAAATCAAGATACTAAGAGTCTGGCTAGAAAGCAAATAGCAATCAGACTGCGGACTTGAACACCAAAAATGTATTACATAAATCTCTGCGTCGCCTCAGAAAAGAAAGAAATCTTTCTTTTCTCTCGGCTCCTTGAGATTTCATACGCTGGCTCGCTTCGCTCGCGTCAGGAATATACATTTTTGGTGTTCAAATCTGATCGGATTAGCAGTCTGATTACTATCTGCTTTCTAGCCAGCGGTGACAGTTTCTAGATCACCGGCTGCATTGATACAATTTTGACCCTGGAAGGCGCGGCGAGCGCCAATATCTTTGCTATACTCTACACAAGTTGGGGCGGCTTGACCAGCGGTGAAGAAAACCCAGTCGGAAGTTGGGCTGGAGCGATAGAATAAGGCTCCGGCGTCCGGAAGGTTAGCCATAATTCTCTGATATGGCTCGAAGACACTATCCTCAATACGATCTTTGGAAGCGCTGAGGGCGCTTGGGTATTCATCCATTTTCTCGTAATAGGCCTTGGCGAGGGAGTTGATGAAGGCCATTTTCTCCGTAGTGATCCAGCTAATGTGGCCGCAGGTAACATTAAACGGCAAAGCCGCCGAAACCGCGCTACAAATTACGCCGTTTTCCTCGTTAATGTACTGTGGGCCATCAAATAATTTTACGTCACTATATTTGTCAAAGCCGAGCTCATCAAGCTGACTACGAACAGCTTCAACGGCGGCGTCAATCAGCTCGAGCTTCTCAGTGTCGATAGAATCGTACTGGATGCTAAAGGATTTGTCGAGCGGCATACCAGTGTTAGCGTTCTTTGGGATATAGAACGGGAAGTAAGTATCGTAAATATCTTGGAAGACCAGTTCGTTGTTTGAGGATTTTTCTGCGGCAGCCTTGAGACTAGCCAAAGTCTCCTTGACGGCGGCTTCCTTCTCGGCGGCAGTCATAGCCTTTTCTTCTTCCGGTTCTTCTACTGGCGCGACCGGCTTGACTGGCTGAGGCTCCGGCTGCTTGTTATTGCTCATGATGACACTTACAAAAATTATAATTGCAGCAATTGCTACGACTCCGAATAGCGCCGCAATGATATAAAATGAGGTGCTGCGCTTTTTGTTATTGTCCGGAGAGACTGGAGCTATTGGAGGCTCCGAGGATGGGTCTACTGGGGTTGGGGCTACTGGCACCGGAGTTGGGGCTGGAGCCGTTGGCTCTGTCGGAGTTGGGGCCGGGGTCGTTGGCACAAATGGATTGGCCGACGGCGTAGCGTTAATGTTTGGCTGAGAAGCATCTTGATTATCCATGTTTTTATTATAGCATAAGCCTTATACTATTGCAGACTTTGGTACCAGAGCATGAGTTCTTCTAGAAGGAAGTCGTCAGCACCGGACTGGCTCAGGGATTCCATTTGCTTGAGAAAGTCGGGAGCCTGGCGATTGAGTCTGGCCACGCGATAAGCCTCCCATTTTTCGATTTCGTCCTCGGCTAAAGATTTTGGAAAATTCTTCGCCTTGTAGTGCAAGAGCAAATCCGGCAGACGCTCGTCTAAGAATTCTGGATGAAGATCGGCGAGTTGATTCTCGGTAGCATTTCTAATCATATTGCAAAGTGTGGCGTCCTTTTCCTGCAGGAAGCCATCGTATAGAGCCGACTCTGGGTCTTCGGCCTTTGGAAATTCAGGACGGTTTTCTAGCTCTAGGCGCATGCGCTCGGCGAAGTCCGGGTGCTTTAACAATGACTCTAGGTTCTTGTCGATTTGCGCTTTTTCTAGCTGCAATTTTTGCCAGCCGTCATCATTGTCCAGCACACCGATTGGCGCTACAGCTGGGCAGCGATTTAGATATAATTCTTTGACGATTGGATAAAAGATATTCTTGTGCTCTTCTTCTGGCATGGCGGCCTCTTTTTCTAGGAGCTCGTCGAGATTGTAACGCAAGTCAAAAACTAGCACATTGCCGTTTCGGCCGGCAGTTAGCGGGAAGGCGACCGTAGTCTTGTTGAACTTTGCCGGATACTTGCCGCAGGCGTAGACAAACGGACGCTTTATGTCTAAATTCACGAGCTTGGCAACTTCTTTTTTGTCACGAAGCTTATAGAGATAATCGAACATCTTCGGCTGCTTTTCTTTGATCAATTTCGTGACTTCAATCAGGGCGAAAACATCCGCAAGGGCGTCGTGGGCGTGAGTGTGCTCAATGCCGTTTAGTTTAGTGATCAGCTCGAGGCGATTAGTAGCGACGTCGACGGTTTTTTCCTCGCCGGTTTCCTTATCAGTAAAGGTCTTCTGCTGGGTTGGCCAATTAATTCCTTCTGGCCTCAGCGCGCGCACTAGGCGCACGACGTCGAGCAGATCCCAGCGGCTGCGGCCGTCTTGCCATTGCCATTTATACGGGTCGTGAAAAGTGCGCCAAAAAGTGTGGCGCATAAATTCGTCGTCAAAGCGCACGGAGTTATAGCCGATAATAGTTGTGTCCGGCGTGAAGAGCTCGTCCTCTACGTACTGCGCGAACTCCGCTTCGGTGATGCCGTCTTGCAAAGTTTGCTGCGGAGTGATCTTGGTCACCATGATTGCGCCAGGGCTTGGCAAAGTATCGTCCGAAAGTTTGACCAGGATATTGACCGGCTCGCCGATTGGCTTAAAATTTTCATCAGTGCGCTGACCAGCAAATTGCATAATGCGGTCTTCGCGCGGGCTAAGCCCAGAAGTCTCAAGGTCGTAGAAAAAGAATGATTTCATATATATATTATATATCATTTTGGCATGGAAAAGCCCCGCCATTTCTGGCAGGGCTAAGTATGCAGTTATTTGCCCTCGTTGAGAGCTCTGGTGGTCAACATGCGCATTCTTAATGGTACTAAGAAAACGCGTATCAACTCGCACGCACACCAGAACGCTAACACGAAACATAAAACCGTTGCTGCCGCGCTAAGGCGCGGATTTGTAATCTCGCTTCTAGTGAAGTAGTCGCATTCTAATGGTTTTAATGCTTCCGCCACGCTGGCCGTGGCAATCAGGATAATCCACATGATTGTCATGAGGATTACTCGATCGCTTATTATGTGCTCCACCCAACGTGGGCGCTTGAGCACATCGGCGTTAGAAAATTCAACACCGAAGAAGCACTGAAACACTAATGCTATTAGCATGATAATTGCTAACAACGTTGATATTCTGAAAAAACTTAATAAAAATGCTAACATAATAATTCCCTCCTTTTATTATTTTAGCTACATATTTTTTAGTTACACAAGGTTTGATACTGCATGAATCAAACCTATGACTCCATTATACCACAAAATGCTTAAAAAGTCAATATGTTTATGCTTATTTTAACAGGGGTGGGTATCAAAAATAACAGGGGTGGCGAGTTTCAATGTTTTTCGTACTAGCGTAACAGGGGTGGCTTATTTTGAGCTTTGAGAGCTAACTAGCTTAAAATAAGCATCCTTAAGCTCTTCGTCAAGAGTGCGAAGCTTCTCATCTTCGATAGTCATGATGATAAATTTAAGAGGTGAATTATACCCGCCACAGATCTCCTGAGAGTCGGCATAAGCGACCTCGCCAGGCATCTGAACCTCGCGAACACCGCCGATCTTCATACCAATAACGCCGTCGTTCCAGCCCTGAATAAGGCCTAGGCCAACATAGAGTGGATTTTTAAGCGAAGTAGGGTTCTCGAAGTTGTCAAAACTGGAGTCAAAAACCGTCTCGTCGGCACACCAGCCGATGTAGTAAGCATAATAATCAGTGTCGCCAGCAGTAAGTTCACGGCCAGTTCCTTCCTTGAGATCTGTAGTGCGAACGCCAACACTATTGGCAGACTCGGCGTTATAAGCCTTAACCTGGCTCTTATATCCAATAAGCTCGTTCAAGTAGCGACTGGAAAGCTCTGCGCCATACTCATTGTAGGCAGTCTGTTTCTTGGTATATTCTTCTTCAAGCGCAGTGGCGTCTGACTCCTTCTTATTGCCAGAAATCACAATGCTGATGTAGACAGCCATGGTTGAGCCAAGCAGAAAAATCGCAATTAAAGTAATAATTATGCGTTGAGCAGGGCTAGTTTTTAGATATTTTTCGTCCATTTTACCTCCTTAAATAATTTCGGCGCCCACCGCTTGTTTAACGTTTTCTGATACTTTTTCCATTATAGCAGAGATCTCGGCGGATTCCAGAGTCTTCTTAGTAGATTTGAATTCTACGTGGAAAGAAAGGTTGCGATTCTTAGTGTCGCCCTCTGGCTGATAAAGGCTGACCGGTTGAATGGAAACGTCGAGGTCGGATGCGACAAAGACATCCTCAATGGCTTTTTCGGCAGCGCTAAATGGGGTGTCGGCGGCAATCTTAACAGTAATGTCGCGCTCTACGGATGGGAATTTGGAGAGATTAATCGTGCTTGCATGGATTTCTGGAATTTCCTTAATGAGGTCGTCTAGTGAAATCTCAAAGGCAGAAACCGTCTCGGAAATCTTGAGGCGCTTTAAGACTGGCTTTTTGACCTCGCCAGCACAAATATGCGGAGTGGTGATAGTCGTAGAACGGAGCGATTCTAGGTACGGGAAGTGACCATCGTATGCGCGGAAATCTAATTTCTTAGTATCAAAACCGAGATCCTTAAGCAGGGCGACAAGATTTGCCTTCATCTTGTAGAAGTCGCCAACGGTCACAAAAGCGAGGTGAGTATATAGCTGAGGGACGCCGTCTTCGTCCTTGCCGTAAGACTGCTTGGAAACTTGATTAATTTCATAAAGGGAGAAATCTTTGTAGCCGGACTTGAGATTGTCGCGGACTTTTTCGAGCAAGGATGGGGTGATAGTCTGGCGGAAGCGTTGCAATTCTGGAGAAATGCTATTTACGATCTCATAGCTATCGTTTGGATCTTCGCCGACCTGTTCCTGAAGATTCTTGCTGACGAAGGTGTAGGTCAAGACTTCGTGGGCGTTTAGCTTGTCGGAAAGAATGCTTCTGATCTTATTCTTGAGATCTAGGAGCTCTGGAGTCTTGGCGCCGATGAACGGCTTAGTTGGGTAGTTTAGTGGGATGTTGTCGTAGCCGAGCAGGCGGCCGACTTCCTCGATGATGTCCTCCTTGATGTGGATGTCGGTGCGCCAAAGTGGAGATTTGACGGTTAAGGTAGCAGCGGGTCCTGTCGTCGCAGATTCCCCCGCTGTGCTCGCTTCGCTACGCCCATCGGGGGTCCCCCCAGCGACGCCACCCGCTACGACGTTAACTGTGAAGCCAACATTGCTTAGAGTTTTGACGATGAGATCTGTGTCGTAGCTGGTACCAAGTAGGGAGTTGATTTCTTCTGTTGTAATCTTTACAACAGTGCTCTCTGGTTTGTCGGCAACTTCGTCACCGGTGGCAACGACGTTACCATTTAGCATAGCGACTGCGTCAGCTAGGACTGGAGTAGTCTGGAAGGCTGGCTGGCCTTTAGTGAAACGGGTGATGGCTTCGGAGAAAATACCGTGAGCCATTTGAGTTTTGCGGAGATTGTACAGCGAGAAGGTTGCACTTTCTAGGAGCACGCGGGAGGTGGAAGCGTCGATTTCCGTACTGGCTCCACCCATGGCACCGGCAAGAGCGACTGGAATATTATTAGAAGTAATGACAATATCGTTCTCGTTACAATCAATAGTCTTACCATCTAGAAGCTGTAATTTCTCGCCATTTGTAGCCAGGCGAACGCCGACCTTGGCAGTGCTTGCGCCACCGACGGCTAGGAATTTATCATAGTCGAAAGCGTGAAGCGGCTGGCCGGTCATCAACATGAGATAGTTCGTAACGTCGACAATCTTAGAAATGCCGCGCATGTCAGCCTTGGCTAGGAAGATGTCCATCGGGGTCAAATATTTGTCGCCTTCAAGCGCATCCTTAACCTCGAGGACGGCGCAGGAATAGCGCTGGCAAATCTTAGGGTCAGAAATCGTAATGTCGACATTCTCGCCAACCTTCTGCAAATCGTTAGCGAACCAGTTACCATTATCAAACTCGACACCAAGGATGCCGGCGACCTCACGCGCGAAGCCGACTAGGCCAAAGCAGTCCGGGCGATGAGTAAGCGACTTGTTCTCAATGTCTAGGATGATATCATTAAGGTCAAAAACTTCAGCAAAACTATCGCCAGGCTTAACTAGCTCGCCAGTCTGCTGATTCTTGAGACTTGGGTCGATTTCGGCAATACCCTCGTGATCATCGCCGAGGTCTAGCTCGTCAATTGCGGCAAGCATACCGTGAGATTCGTAGCCACGAAGTTTTCTAACATCCAGCTTGAAATTTTCTTCGCCGTAGGTCTGAGGGACAATGCTGCCTGGAGCGACCCAAACGGCAAGCATGCCAGCGCGAACATTAGGCGCACCACAAACTACCTGTACTTTTTCTGGAGTTTCAATCTGGCAAAGGTGAAGATGAGTTTCTGGAATAGCTTCACACTCGACGACTTTTACGATGTAAATACCGGCGTATTTTGGAGCGAGGTCGATTTTCTCTTCGACTTCGACAAGACGGGAGCCAATTAGCTTGATAATCTCGTCGGCATCAACTTCGGCGGCTTCTTTTACTAATTTTTTGATTTCATTTAACGAGATGCGCATATTAAAACTCCTTTAGAAAATCAAGTTTACCAGATTCGAAATAGCGAATATCATCAATGCCATATTTCAAAATTGCGAGACGATCGATGCCGCCGCCCCAGGCAAAGCCTTTATACTTAGTCGGATCAATGCCGGCCATTTTAAGAACATTTGGATGAATCATGCCGCAGCCGAGCATTTCTAGCCAGCCATCGCCCTTGCCGCCTAGAGACTTCGGCTTCTCAATGAGAAGTTCTAGGGATGGCTCGGTGAATGGGAAGTAGCCAGGCTGAGTCTTAATCTTGAGTGACTGACCATAATACTCTTCGAAGAGACGCTTTAAAACGCCGAGCATCTGACCCATAGTGGCGTCCTTGGATACGAAAACGCCTTCGCACTGATAGAATGTATGCTCGTGAGTAGCGTCGACATCCTCATTTCTAAAGACACGACCCGGAATAACTACAGCGATCTGGCCACCTTTTTCTAGGTCTTTCTTGTACTGCTTAAGCGCGCGATGTTGCATGGTTGAAGTATGGGCAGGTGGAATAAATCCCTCTTCCGTGCGGAAAGTATCATAACCGTCGCGAGCAGGGTGACCTTCTGGGAAATTAAGGCTTTCGAACATATGAAACTCGTCGTCAAGCTGTCTAGCTTCCATAACATTGAAGCCCATCTTGACGTAAATATCGAGGATGCGATTTAACTCAGTCATGAGCGGGTGCTTGCTTCCCTGCTTGATAACTGGGATTTCTGCATTATTGGCAGCTGGAGCGGTAACGTCTAGCGGCTCTACACTTTCCGACTCAGCAGCATCTATTGCATCCTGCAATGCTTTTTCTAATTCTTGACGCTTTTTGTTTAGTTCTTGACCAAAAGCTTTGCGCTCCGAAGGATCAATGTCTTTGATCTTGGCATACTCGGCGTTTAAAGCTTTGATTTTTTGCTTAATTTCTTCAACGGTCTGCATGATATATATTATACCACAGAGAGAGCAAAAGAAGATTATTTTACTGGCTGGGACTTGTTCGTAGATAAAAATTACAACACTTTTTAGTGTTGTAATTTTTACACTCACAAATCTGGTCTAAATCTCATTATGCCAGTAAAATAATCTTCTTTTGCTCTTTAGATTGTGATGATGACAACGAGAGAGATTAAGGCTAGGATGATTAAAACTGCCCAGATCCAAGTATACTTACCGGTCTTTTTTAGATCTTTTGTATAGTCAGAATCTTCTACTAGATCCGGATCGTTGGCGATGGCTTCAGCCTTAGCACGCTCACGAAGATCTGCAGTAATGCGCTCGTTTAAGCGCGAATTCTCATCATTATTTTTTGAAACTATAATACCCATACCGATTGATTATAGCATGAGAACTATAATTCTCCAAATTTCTTGCTTTTTTAAAAAGTGTGCTATAATTCTGGTATATACCAACTAAGGAGGAATAATGGCTACAACTAAAACCAGGAAGGCTCCTGCGAGGAAGACTTCCAAGCCAAAAGCTGCTTCTGCCAAATCCGCAAAGACAGTAGAAGCACGTGTTCCGGCTCAAACTAGCGAAAAATGCATGAAAGGCTTCTTCGCTAAGAAGTTTGATCCGAAAGAAAACATTTTAACAATCTTTAAGAGCCCACGCATCTATGGTGCAATCCTTGGCGAAGTAATCGGCACTATGCTTCTTACTCTCGTTCTCTTGCTCCTCGGTGTATACCAGCCACTTTACATCATGTTTGGTGTAATCGCAATTTCCGCTGCGGTTTACGGCCTTTCTGGCGCAAACCTCAACCCAATTGTAACTGCCGGTATGATGGCTACCCGCCGCATGTCTGCTATTCGCGGTATTCTATACCTACTTGCGCAGCTTCTCGGTGCATGGCTAGCTTACTTCGTCTCGATTCGTTTCATTTCTCACGTTTCCGACGAGCCAGCTGACAAGCTTCCAGCAATTGCAGAGATCGCTTCTGAAAACTTCTTTGTAATTACTATGCTTGAATTCATGGGCGCAATCGTGATCGCGTTCTTCTTTGCACGCGCTCTTACTTACAAGCGCAGCGCTCTTACCTTTGCCGCTATCTACGGTACCGGTATGTGCGTAGCACTTCTAATCGTAATTGTTCTTTCCTCTTCTTTCCTAGAGCTACAGAACAACTTCATCATGAACCCTGCTGCAGCTTTCATGTACAAGGTTCTTCCAACCGCTGGTGAAAACTTCGGCGAAGTCTTTGGCGCAATCTGCCAGTCACTTCTCGCTTACGTAGTTCTCCCAATGGTCGGTGGTGTTATCGGCTTCTACCTAGCTGACTTTTCCGGTAAGCTTTCTGGCGAATGCCTAGCTTGCGGTAAAGGCTGCGACTGTAAAGAGATTAAGAAATAATTATTAGCTTTGCGGAAAAAATAGCACTCGACTTTGAGTGCTATTTTTTGTACAATAGTAATGTATGGAAACATCCGAAAAAGCTCCTAAACGGAGAAAGTTCTTGAACGCTAGATCTAGGCAAGTCATCATTAAATGTCTGCTCCTAGCTTTTACATCACTGTTTTTGGTCTGGTTATTGGAATATAGACACCTTATTAACGACCCGGCTGCCGCATGGAATTTCGTATTTTCTAGGCCGCTAGTATTTCTATATACGACCTTAATCATGTTCTTTATACTATTATTTATATATGGCATCTTCAGAAAAACATTTTTATCTATTAGTGTAGCAACTAGTCTAGTTTTAATTATGGGATACATCCATATTTCGAAATTCATCTTCAGAGGAGCTCCGCTATTTCCGGATGACTTTTCAATGGGATCCCAAGCTGCAACGTTGACTAAGTTTGTAGATGTTGGCGGCATCGTTCGGTTGGTACTAGCCGTGATCCTATGCCTTGCACTAGGTATTTTACTTGATAACTTAACTGCCAAATGGCCAAAGAATACGCAGGTAAAAAGCAATGTCTGGTGGCGACGATATAGGATTATATCAAGAGTAGCTATTATTACTGTAGCGATTTCTGGATTCTTAATTACTACCGATTTTGCCAGGAACCATACAAATGAGCGCACGATAAAATTAGGATTCTTGAACAGTAGCTTTATCGATTGGGATCAGACTCAGAACTATCATGACAACGGGTTCCTGCTTGGGTTCCTCTACAATCTGAACAAGTTACAGATTTCTGCTCCAGATGGATACAGTAAGGAAAAGATGGCGCAGATCGACGACAAGTGGAAGTCCAAGAAAGCTCAAGTTGAGGCTGAGCAAAACAGGACACCATTCTCGGACATTGATGCAAATATCGTGTTTATACTAAACGAGTCTTTCTATGATCCGGAGACGCTGTCTGGCGACGTTTACCGAGTCAGCGGAGAGGATGTTACTCCTAATTTACACCGAATTCAAGAGAAAATAAATTCTGGCACTATGTTCTCCGTGGACTACGGCGGAGGCACGGCAAATATTGAATACGAGATCATGACCGGCTTTACAAATTATTGGTTAAAAACTATGCCTTATCCAAATTTGTTACCAAAACAGAAAAGCGTCCCAAGCATCGCAGCCTTTGCTAAAGAAAACGGATTTGAGACCGCAGTAGTTCACCCATTCAATGGTGGCGTCTATAAGCGCGAGGTTGTCCTGCCGAAAATGGGCTTTGATGATTTGATTTTTGACACCGAGTTCTCCCACAAAGAAACCTATGGGGAGAGCGAGTATATTACCGATAGTGAAACTTATTCCGAAATGCTCGACCTATTGGCTAGAAAAGATCAGAAGCAATTCGTCTCCGTAATTACCATGCAGAACCATGCTCCGTACACTGCTGGGCTATACGGCGAGACGAGCTTTAAGGCTTCTGCCGGTGAACACGGCGAGGAGCTAACAGAAGACGAAAAGGACTCTATTGAAACTTATCTAATGTCATTACATAAGTCCGACGAGGCCTTGGGCGAGTTAGTCGATAAGCTCGACAAGTTTAATGAGAAGACTATTGTAGTATTCTATGGCGATCATAGTCCTGGGGTTTTCCCTCAGGTGATCGAGAACAAGGATAAGACGATTAGTGACTCTGCTAGACAGACGCCATATCTTATCTACGCGAACTTTGACCTCGGCGAGAGGCAGGAGCTTCCGGAGACTACACCAAACTGTATTGCCAACACGCTCCTTAATATGCTGGGTTCAAAGAAGCCATCCTACTTCTACTTACTAGATACAGTTTGTGAGACAGATCCAATTCTAACCGATGCGTACTTTGGATCAGAAGCGCCGTTTATTACCACAGAATTATCCGAGTATAACCTGCTGACATACGATCAGGTTGCTGGTAAGCAATATATTTAATAAACTCTTATTTAACGCTCTTTGGGAAATAGTGGAATTTCTGGTGGTAAGATTTTGCCGTTAGAATTCTCGGCTGCACCGGTGAAGATTGCAATAATAGCTTCAGCAACATTCGGCAAGAATGGTTTTAGTAATTCCGCGACTTGAAGGAGGGATGTAGCCAAGTCGTTTAGAGTTGCCACTAGCTCGTCATGTTTTTCTGGTAGCTTAGCAAGTTCCCATGGCTTCTTGTCGTCGATTTCCTTGTTAAGCCCCTGGACTTTTTCCCAAACATAATCAAACGCCTTAGAGAAATAGAACTCGTCCATCAAGGCATTATATGCCGGATCTTCTACTGGTGTAAATTTGATGCCATCTAAGTCTTGTTTCTTGCAAAGGTTGGCTAGACGCTGAACTAGATTACCAAGGTCGTTAGCTAGCTCATTGTCGTAGGCAGCATTGTACTTTTCCCATGTGAAATCCGCATCAGAGAAAGTATCAGCATGACGCAAGAAATAATAGCGGAAAGCTGGCAGGCCCTTACTTTCTAGGACCTCCACTGGGTCAACCACGTTGCCGATAGATTTACTCATCTTCTGTCCGTCGACAAGGATAAACCCGTGGGAGACGATATTCTTAGGGAGAGGCAAGCCAAGCGCAAGGAGCATAGCTGGCCAGATAATCGCATGGAAGCGTAGAATATCTTTTCCAACAAACTGAACGGAAGCTGGCCAAAAATCAGAAATATCCTGGTCTGGGTAGCCTAGAATCGTGATATAGTTGGCAAGCGCATCAATCCAGACATACATAACCTGGGAATCGTCGCCAGGAACCGGGACACCCCATTTAAGCTGACTGGTCGGGCGGGAAATGGAAACGTCTGGGGAATCCTTGAGTAACTGCAAAACTTCATTAGCACGGAATTCTGGGATAATATTAAGCTCTTTGCTCTTAATAGCATCGGCGATTTGATCTTTAAAATCAGAAATTCTAAGGTAATAATTTTCTTCTTTAATTTTCTCGTAGGGCTTATTGTGATCTGGACAGATGCCAGAATTTTCTTCGTGCTCTTTGTCAGTTACAAAGCGTTCACACCCCTCACAATACCAGCCCTCGTAGCTACTCAAGTAGATATGATCTTCTAGTTTTTTCCAAATTTCTTGGCAGCGACGCTCATGATCAGCATCGGTAGTTCTAACAAAATCAGTAGGATAAACACCTAGCTTATCGATAAATTCTCTAAATTTAGCAGCATTACCATCAACATACTGCTTGACTGGAATGCCCAGCTCTACAGATTTTTTATAAATCTTATTGCCATGCTCGTCAGTGCCAGCCTGAAATTTTACCTCATTTCCTCTGCTTTTTTGATAACGCGCATAAACATCAGCCAACAAATAATCCAGAGCGTGGCCAATATGTGGGGCGCCATTAACATACGGAATAGCAGTAGTGAGATAAACTTTTGACATATTTTTATTTTACAATAGTTTTACAGATAAGGCAAGGCCTTACTTAACTACACACTCGTAACCGTCTTCTTCGTAAGAGTCCTGCAAAGTTTCAATATCGGTAACAACTTCACCGCGAACAGACATGAGATTAAACAGCTTGCCAGTCTTCGTGTTAATATTGTCAGCTTCCGCCTGATGAGTAACTGTCAGAGTTGAGCCATTGACATCGTAGGAGCTGCTAAACGGATCGGAGAGAATACTAAGCTCTTCAAGTCTGCTAGAGTAGTTGCCTCTTACGATATTGAGGCCCGCGTCAGCATCGTCTATATTGCCATACTCAAGCTTCATCGTAGAACCAAGGCTGGTAAGCTCATCGTCGCTATACATTGCAATAACGTCTTCTTCACCATAAGTAACCGCGCCACTGTCTGGGAAGACTTCGCCAGTTCCGGACTTGTTACACGTCAGGCTGGAAACTACTGGCGTAGGAGTGACTGGCTTAGCGGGAGTACTAGAATTATTCTTCTTGGAACTACCAGACCCGCCAAAGATAAAGATTAAGACAACCACCAGCGCAGCAACGAGCGCGACGGCGGCGACAATAATCAAAATCATGCGAATGTTTTCTTTGGAAAGACTAGATGGTTTATGTTGCTTCTTCAGCTCAGATACCGGCATAGCATGGTTAGGCGCAGTCTCGGAATACACCAAGGCGCTGCCGATAGAACCAGGAACTGGCTCGGCCGGTTGCAATGGCTCCTCGTCTTCTGGGGAATCTGATTCGGCCTTTGGAGCCTCTGGGGCGTCGCCGACAAAATTAGCGGAAGTAATAGACGTGGATTCAGTCTCCATGGCACCTTCAGCTGGTGTATCGGTTTGCTCTTCTGGAGCTTCCGGGGCGGCTGGGGTCTCTGGGGCAATTGGGGCTTCTGGGGCGATTGGGGCTGGTTCAGGAGCGACCGGGGCCTCTAAGTCAGCTGGGGCTGCGATAGTAGTTGGGTCGACCGGTCCAGAGATTGGAGTCTCTGGGGCAATTGGGGCTTCTGGGGCGATTGGGGCTGGTTCAGGAGCGACCGGGGCTTCTGGAGCAATTGGGGCTGGTTCCGGAGCGACCGGGGCTGGTTCCGGAGCGATTGGAGCTTCTGGAGCAACTGGGGCGACTGGGGCTTCTGGGGCGACTGGGGCTTCTGGAGCAACAATGCTTGGCTCAGCTGGAGTCTCCGTCTCGACTGATTGCGCCGGCATATCTGCCGCAGCATTAGGATTAGCAGCAAGATCTGCCGCCACCTGATCTAATGATGGCATTGGTTCTTCTGTTGGTTGATTGTCTTCCGGATTCATTGAAAAGCCCTTCCCTTTTTAGGATTAGTTTTTTATATTATAGCGCTTACGCTTATTTTTTGCAACAAAATGTTGTATTTTTTACAACATTTTGGTTAATTACTGGTGCTGTGTTTCTTGGTACAGACTTTGCCACTCAGTCAAAGTTAAATCTGCTGGCCTAGCGTTTTCTGAAATGCCCAAATTGCTAAATGCTACATTTAGCTTATCTCGTTCCACAAAGCTTAGATTCTTACTTAACTTTTTGCGCGGAGCAGAAAATCCTTTCTTGATGAAATCCATCACGTCTTCAGGTACGGTCGGAGTTGCAACTGGATCTAAGATAATTACCTGGCTGTCTACTTTTGGAGCAGGCGTAAATAACTCCTTCTTGACGACTGGGCCGAGCTGAACCTTAGCAAGATTCTGAACCGAAAGCGATAAGACTGTATGGTCGCCAGCACCTGCAGCGATTCTCTCCGCAACCTCTTTCTGGATCAATAAAACTGCTCGGTCTGGCCGATTTTCCGATTCTAAGATCTTCATAATAATTGGCGAAGTGATGTAATATGGAATGTTTCCGGCGACAACATATGGGGCTGGAATTGTCGATAAGTCAAATTTTAAGAAGTCCTGATTGATGACTTCCAGATTTTTGCCAGGAAAAGATTTTGGCAAATTCCTTGCTAGGCGTTCGTCAAACTCAACCGAAACAACACGCGGAAAAACTCTAAGCAAGCTAGACGTCAGAGTTCCAAGGCCTGGTCCAATTTCCAGACAAGTGCGCGATTCCTCCGTCAAAGAGTCTTCCGGTGCGTCGCCTAGTGCTAGCTCGGCGATCTCGTCCAAGATTTGGCGATCTTTAAGCCAGTGTTGCCCTAAGGATTTGTTATTTTTCATTATCTGGTATACTTCCTGTAAATATCGTAAGCGTAGTTAATGCGCAAGTCTTCACGGCAGATGCCGCAGCGCTCGAACTGATTTTGGAAAGCACGCGTAGCATCCTCAATGGACGTGCTAGCCAGAATAGCATTCTTGGCGCGGGCATAGCCAGTGTTTAATTCATCCATCAGGAACTGAAGCTGCGTGTAGATGTCGTACGGGTTCTCGCGAGAAAGCAGTGAATTCCTACGGCCGCCGGTCCACTGTGCGATACCGAGACCGCCAGCAGTGTCGGAAGTCTGGAAACGATGCTCCTGCATTAGGTTACCCATAATGCCAGCCGCTTGCTCCGCAGAAAATCCATTATCTAGCAAGAAGTTCCAGGCGATACCCTCATTATCAGTAGCGGAAGTCTTGACGCCAGCAGCACGCGCACCCTCTTTGACAATGCGTTTTATTGGCTCCTTAGTAACCTCGTCAGAAATCTTTTCGCGGGAGACCTCAACGCCATCTTTGAAATCTACTTTATATTTAACAACGCGGAGACCATCTTCGCCCACTTGCTCGACCTTGTTCTCGCCGATCGGAAGAGAATAGTCTTTAATAGTCTGTTCTTCGTACGGAATGCTAATTTCTTGTGTGACTGTCTGGCCACCATTTCTAACTATCTTGTACACAGTAGAGGCACCAGACTCCAAGAAGCTATCATTTTCCACCATATTTATCTCATCGCCATCATAAACCGAGAAGCCGGCGTCTTCGGCGATTGTTTTGGGATCATAGCTGGCAGTCATGTAGTATTTCTTGATCTTGCCATCGATAATAATAACTGGACGAGCGCGATAGATATTGATAAAGAAATTGTCCATATTAATTCTAGTGTCGGTACTTGGCTCGATGATATCATCCTTAGTTAGTTCGTAACCAGCCTGGGTGATAGCTTCGGCCACCGTGGCTGCACTGGTCTTTACGGTATGCTTCTTCCCCTGGTCATAGAAAGTCACAAAATGTGACTCCGACACAAAGTAGGAGCCATTGTCATCTTCCGCAAAAGTATTAAGAGTAATTTGCTTTAAGATAGTCGCAAAAGTAAGCGCAAAAATAATTGCGCCAAAAAATACCATTGAAATTTTTGTATGATTTTTTGAAGTTCTCATACGCTTTATATTATACCATGGCGTAGCGAGATAGTGTCAAGTATGGTATAATTTAAGAGATCCCCGAGTGGCGGAATTGGTAGACGCGCTAGCTTCAGGTGCTAGTGTCCGCAAGGATGTGCTGGTTCGAGTCCAGTCTCGGGGACCATTTTTTTATGCTATAATAGTCCCATGAACGACTTTTATCAGGTTGTCTTATTATTCTCTATTTTTTCAGTTGCCGGTTATATTGCAGAACTGATTAACTGCATTATTTGGGATAGAAAACTGTTGCCGAGAGGATTTTTATTTGGACCATATCTTCCGATTTATGGCTGGGGCTGCATATTGATCACTTTTCTCTGCTTGAATATCCGCGATAATATCCCTCTAATTTTCTTAATTTCTATGGCTGCATGTTCAGTACTGGAATTCTTGACAAGCTTGATTCTTGAAAAGATTTTTAAAGTAAGGTGGTGGGACTACTCAGGCTATCACTGCAACTTAAACGGTAGGGTTTGCTTGCGCAATGCTGTTATTTTCGGCGTAGTCGGCGTAATTACTGTCAAAATCTTGCCTGTTTTAGAATACGTAATTAACCTTATCCCACGTGACTGGCAAATTGGGCTGGCAATATTCATGTTGGTAGTCCTGGCACTAGACACGCTAGCTTCTTTCTACGCCAACTGCAAAGTCAAAAACATGGAAGACTTCACAAAAACACTTGGCGATCAAACTGTCGAAATTAAACGTAACGCCAAAAAAGTAATGAAGCAGCTGGTGAAAAAGCCACGATCCAAAAAGAAGAAGTAGCCTTTTGCGGCAGATTAGTAGAGCGGAAACGTCCGACCTTAAACCATATTGATGACTGGGATCACAATTGGCGTATGACCGGTAGCGTCGTAAAGAATATGGGTAACGTCTTCCTTAATCTCTTCCTTGAGTTTCTTCATGGCAGCCTCGGTCGAGACGGCATGCTCACACTTGACGCGCAAGTAGTGGCGGATTTTGCCAATTAGTTCTTCGGAATTATCCAGGTAGATAAAGGCGCGGGAAACAATGTCCGGGGTCTTTACTAGACGACCAGTTTTCTTGTTGATAGTAAGCACAATGATAAAGATGCCTTCACGAGAAATATGGATGCGGTCTTTAACTACAGCTTCGTGAACCAATTGATCGGCGTCATCATATAGTTTATTGCCGACAGGAATGCGGCCGGTTTTTCTGATCTTCTTGTCCTTAGTAAACTCAATTACGTCACCGTCGTCGGCAACGAGAATATTATCCTTCGGGATACCAATGACATTCTCAGCCATCTCAGCATTGTGCTGAAGCATATAGAACTCGCCGTGGTATGGAACATAGTTAGTTGGGTGAAGACGGGTGACAAAATCGACATGATCTTCAAAGTAGGCGTGACCAGAAAGGTGAAGTGGACCAATATTAGTAAGATGGGTCTTGCCATTCTGGATGACCTGAGCACCTTCGCGGAGAAGACCATCAACGGTCGTGACGACGTGTGGCTCGTTACCCGGAATTGGGTTGGAGCTAAAGACGACTACATCGGATGGCTTGATCTTGATGTGCTTATGCGCGCCAGAAACCATACGGTTTAATACGGCATTAAGTTCGCCCTGGGAACCAGTACAGACAACCACAATCTTGTCGTCTGGGAGCTTGACGATGTCTTCCATCTTCATGATAGTATCTTTTGGCACTTTGATTTGCTTAGTACGCAGGGCAACCTCGACGTTGTTAATCATAGAGAAGCCAGAGAAGGCAACCTTACGGCCACGCTTAGCGGCTTCACGCAGGGTAGACTCAATACGAGAAACCTGTGAAGAGAAACAGGAGATAATAATACGGCCATTGGCATAGTGATCCATCACCTTGCCGAGGTTGTCACCAACATCATACTCGGAATGTGGATGGTGACCCGGCGAGTCAATATTAGTGGACTCGTTGAACATGAGGTCAATTCCCTCGTTCTTGACGATCTCGTCGATACGTTCGTAATCAGTCTGCTGGCCGTAAGGATTCTCCTCGTGGCGCCAGTCGCCAGACATATAAATAACACCATTTGGCGTGCGGAAAACAATGGCAGTGCTGCCCGGAATAGAGTGAAGTACGTGAATAAATTCCACTGAGATATGCTCGGAAACCTGGATCTTCTCATGCTTGAATGGATCAACAACATTGTAATTAAGGTCAGGCTCATCTTCTAGTTCGGACATTTGCTTCTTAATCATGCCGATGGTAAAGTCGGTACCATAAATCGGAGTAGTGAGGTTGAACTTAGGTAAGAGATGACGGCAGGCGCCGATATGATCAAGGTGAGCGTGAGTAAAGAGAATGGCCTTGACCTTGTCTTTATTGTCCTCGAGATACTTAATGTCTGGCACTAGATAGTTGACACCAGGATAGTCGGCTCCGGCAAAGAGTACACCCATGTCGACAACAACCATTTCGCCTTTGTATTCAACGATAGTCATGTTCTTGCCAATACCGAATTCGCCGACACCGCCGATTGGGATGATGTTGACACTGTCTTCGGCCGGACGAGCTTTCTTGAGCTGAGCATGAGTAACCTGAGCACCGTTGTAGCCATTGTAACGAGATTTATTTACTGGAATACCAATGATGTGCTGCGTAGCCTGAGCGTTGACATCCTGAGAAAGCATGCGTTGATGATGGACCATCTCGCCCTTTCTAGTAGAAACCGAAAGCTTAACCTTGCTAGTCTGAGCCTTGGCGGAAGCTGTAGTCTTCTGGGCCTTGGACGCCTTAGCGGATTTTGCAGCAGTCTTAGTGGCAGTCTTCTTGTGAGCCTTAGCCACCAAGTGAGCATCTTTGCCGCCAGCAGCAAAATTACTATTAAAATTGCGCTTCTGGGCTTCTTCAAATTGTTCTTTAATACCAGGTAATCTTTCTTTGGCATTTTTTAGCAAGCGCGCACGGCGCTCCTTTTCTTCTATATTCATGTTAAAATTTTCCCTTTTAATCTTATATCACTTCCCTATTACCTCGCTAGGGATATTGAAACAAGTAATGATTTGATACCTCTATTATACCAAACTTTAGCGGTTTTTGCAATAGCTAAGTGTTGTAAATTTTACAACACTTAGGAGTTCCACCAGCACTCGTATTCGTATTTGATTTCGTAATCTTTCTTGCCAAATGGAGGGGTTGGCATAATGATGACGGAAGTGTGATTGGTATTGCAGTAGTATTCCCCATCAAAGTAGGCGCGATCGTCAGCATGGCGGCCATTATCAAACAACAGCAACTCGCGAAGGTAAACGCGCGGAAAGCCATATTCCGAATATGTCATAAAGGCCGTGTTGAAATCTTCTTCTGGAATACTGCCTACAAAGCTGTCATAGTAATAATTCTCATAATAATCCCTGGCGAGCTCTTCAATTTTGTTCGTGGAGACTCGCTTTGGATCGAGCACGATGTGGGCACCAAAATTAAAGAATACTAAAACTAAGCAGGTAATAACTGCAAATGTAGAAAATTTGCGCGCAAAAGGCTCAATCGGAAAATTTAACGGCGTCGCCTTGTATGGGTAAGAATAATACCTCCGCATGTTTTTATTTTACCATAAAAGTTATCTATGATACAATAAAGATATGAGCAAATTGTTTAAACGTACTAAAATCTTGGCCACAATCGGGCCTGCCGTATTTTCGGAAGAAAAAATTGAAGAATTAATTATGGCCGGAGTAAACGGCTGTAGGTTGAATTTCTCGCACGGTGACTACACTGAGCGCGATCAGCAGATTGAATGGATTAGAAAAGCCGCAGCAAAGAAGGGACGCTCCGTAGCAATCGTTCAGGATTTGCAGGGACCAAAGATTCGCTTGGGCAACATCAAGGATAATCATCTAGATTTACATATTGGTGACAAGCTGATTTTAGACAATGCACTAGAAGAACATGATGGCGGTATGACCGTACCAGTACAGTACAATTTGGCTGAAAAAGTAAAAGTAGGTGAGCCACTTTCGATGTTTGATGGTAAGGTGAAGTCTCACGTTACAAATATTGTTTCTAAGACTGCTATTGAGGTAGAGATTGAGAATGAAGGCTTCATCATGAGCCACAAGGGCTTGAACCTACCAGATACTGACTTTGGCGGCGACATTATTACCGAGAAAGATATGGCCGACATCGAGTTCGGCGCTTCTCGCGACTTTGATTATGTGGCACTTTCTTTCGTACAAAGCGCAGAAGATATTAATAAATTGCGTCAGATCCTGCTCTCGCACGGATCAACTGCTCATATTATTGCTAAGATTGAAACTAAGAAGGCCATCGAAAGCGATGAGGCGATGGAAGAAATCGTTAAAGCGACCGATGCAATCATGGTGGCACGTGGCGATATGGCTGTAGAAGCTGGCGCAGAAGTCGTGCCGATCGTTCAGCGCAAGCTGATTGCTATGTGCCGCGAGCACTCCAAACTCTGTATCGTAGCTACCCAGATGATGGGTTCCATGGTGGACAACCCAGAGCCAACCCGCGCAGAGGTTTCTGATGTGGCGAATGCCGTGATTCAGGGCGCTGATGCAGTAATGCTTTCCGACGAGACAGCTAATGGCAAATATCCAGTGGAAACCGTCAAGGCAATGAAGAAAGTAATCTTGTATACTCAGAATCACTCGCACGTTTCCCCGATTAACCACGAAGTCACTGGCGACTACAAGAACTACGACGCAATCTCTAGCGGCGTAGTACAGATGGCTGAGAAAATCGGCGCCGACGTAATTGTTTGCCAGACTGCTTCTGGGGCTACGGCTTCCGCAATCGCCGCCCAGAGGCCGAAGTTGCCAATCGTAACCGTCACCTCTAACCAACGCGTGGCTGGCCAACTAGCTTTAACTTACGCTAACTCTGCATTTGTACGTCCATACTCCGAGACTTATGGGCTTGATCTAGCACAAGAACTCAAGGATAACGGCTATCTACAAGTAGAAGAAGACCGCAAGGACATCTTAGCAGTAATTATTTCTGGACATAAAGACGCCGTTGGCGGCACCGATACGATCAGAATCGTCAGAATTTAATGTGATATAATAGAGTTAATGGAGGTTTTATGCTAAATAAGCAAACTGTCACCGATACGGTGGTGCGTGGGCAAACTGTTTTGGTACGCGTTGACTACAACGTACCAATGAAGGACGGGGCAATTGTGGACGATTTAAGAATCCGCGAGAGCTTACCGACGATTGAGCTTCTGCAGAAAAAAGGTGCAAGAAGAATTATCTTAGTTTCTCATCTTGGTAGACCAGAAGGCAAGAAAGTCCCAGAGTTGTCACTCGAGCCAGTCTACAAACGTCTGAAAGAGCTACTGCCTGGCGGCAAGGCCTTCTTTGTACCGGATGTGTCTGGTCCAGACGTAGAAGAAGCGGTGGAGAGCCTACCGGTAGGCGGCGTGTTGTTACTAGAGAACTTGCGCTTCTTCCCTGGCGAAGAAGAAAATTCTGCAGATTTTGCTAAGGATATCGTTGATTCCACGCATGCAGATTTATTTGTGCAGGACGGCTTCGCTGTAGTACATCGGGCGCACGCCTCAACTTCGGCGATTACCGCAGAGCTTCCTTCCATTGCTGGTTTATTACTCGAAAAAGAAATTAATGGCCTTTCAAAAATTTCCGAAGCACCAAGTAGGCCATTTGTAGTAGTGATTGGCGGAGCCAAAGTTGACGACAAGCAACCACTAATTGATAAGTTTGGTAAAATTGCCGATACGATTATTGTTGGCGGGAAAATTGCTGCTGACGGTTATACTAGCTCGGCCAAGAATATTTACGTCGCTGAAGATTTTGTTGAAGGATATGAGGGAGAACTTACTGGGAAAAAGCTAGACATTGGTCCGGCATCGGTTGAGAAAATTACAGAAATTCTAGCTGGCGCAAAAACTGTACTATGGAACGGCTTAATGGGGATGGCCGAAGTGCCAGAATTTGCCGGTGGCTCCGTAGCAGTGGCTCGCGCGATCGGTACTAATGATAAGATCTTTAGCGTGGTTTGCGGTGGTGACACTACCGGATTTGTAGAAAATCTACAGAAAACCGAATCGGAGCTACAATTCTCCTTGATCTCTACTGGTGGCGGTGCAGCACTAGAGTTCTTGTCCGGCGAGAGCCTTCCTGGGATTGAGTCTCTAGAAGACAAATAATTTCGCGGCAGGGGGTTGAAAATTTTTGAATTTGTTGCTATAATTTAGTTGTTGCTAAGACTGTTATTCTTACGGTCTCGTAGTATAACGGTTAGTACAACGGGTTTTCATCCCGTCAATAGGAGTTCGACTCTCCTCGAGATCACCAGATTTAGTAACATGGAAAATCCCCCGAGAATCTCGGGGGATTTTTTTGAGGATATATCTTATTACAGGCGCATCATAGAGAACAACGGTGCGAGTGTATTTGCGACGGTAGACATCATCTTGATGAAGATGTCCAGGCAAACACCAACGACGTCCTTACGGGTATCACCAATGGTGTCGCCAATTACGGTACACTTATGAGTATCACTATGCTTCAGATGGCCTTCACCAAGCATGCCTTCTTCGACAGCCTTCTTGGCGTTATCGAAAGCGCCACCACTATTGCCATTGAATATCGCCATAGGAATAGCAAAGATAGTAGCACCTACCAACATGCCGCCAACGAACTCAAAGCCGATTAGCAGACAAGGTATAGGAACTATAATGGCCAGTATTGAAGGTCCCAGCATTGTCTGCTTAGACTGCTTGGTTCCGCCTTCAACAACAGCTGCATAGTCTGGCTCTTCCGTACCTTCGAGTATGCCAGGGTGAGCTTTTAACTGAGCATTTCCAGCATCTGCCATGATCTTAGCATTATCAATGGTGTCACGTGATAATAGTGACATGAAGTATGACACTAACAATGCTCCGAAGAGTGCGCCCGCAATCGTGAATGGATCAGCAAGATTAAGCGAGATATTTCCATCTGTTGAGTAGTTACCAATATAGGAAATAATCAATGACACTGTCGCATAAGCGGCAGAGCCAATGGCGAAACCTTTACCAATAGCTGCTGTAGTATTGCCAGTAGCATCAAGCTTGTCAGTAATTGCTCTGAATTCTTCACCAAGATTGCAACCTTCGGCAATACCACCAGCATTGTCGGCGATGGGGCCAAAAGCGTCAATCGATACGGTAGCTCCAACGAAGCTAAGCATACCAAGCGCAGCAATAGCTATACCATACAAGCCACAGGTTAAATAAGAGATGATCATCGAGATGATAATCATTAAACCTGGTGCTAGGCATGAGCGGAAGCCTAACGCATCTCCTAAGGTAACTAAGAAGGCGGGACCTTCCTTGGCTATTTCTGCTAACTTCTGAACTGGGCTGTAGTCAGTACTAGTATAATACTCAGTGATCTTGCCAATTGCCACTCCGGATATAATGCCAAATACTGCAGAAATAAACGGAGAAAGCCAACCGGCCTTGAAACTTGTGTATAGGTCTACATTGTAGAACATAACGTAAGAAGCTATAAGGCTACCTACGACAGTAACGCCAGAAGATATGTATGTAACACGGTTTAATTCTCCTGACGGGTTGTCACTCATCTTCTCCTTGCGGAGCATAGCTGAACCAATACCGATAGTGCATCCGAGCAGGCCAATAGCTGCAACGACAATCGGGAAAAGGCAGGTCAGATTGTAAAGGTCGGCATAGGCCGCGCCATTCTGACGGAAAACTATGTTAGCGATAAGTGATGAAGCAACCAGTGTAGCAACAAATGACTCCAAAAGATCGGAGCAATTGCCGGCGATATCATTGACATTGTCGCCAATGAAGTCACAGATAACGTTCGGGATCCTGCGATCATCTTCGTCAAAATCGTGATTGATCTTATTGATGATGTCCGCCGAGATGTCTGCACTCTTTGTGAAATTACCGCCGGCCACGCGGTTAAACATGGCCACGGTAGAACAACCTAAACCATAAGTCGTACATCTCATAACATTGGGATCGCAAGAAAGATTGGCAATAAGTCCATGTCCAGTACCCGTATTCTTGAAAAGCTCATACTGAAGAATGTAGATCAGAATGATTCCAAACATACCAAAAGCCTGAACGGAAAGACCAGAGATACTGCCACCTTTTAAAGCAGTGTATACAGTTCTGCCAACCTTTTTATCCTTGAATGCTCTCCGCGCTACACGATAGTTTGCGTAAGTCGCTCCACGCATACCGATAATAACTGCAGCACTACTCATGCAGGCTCCCAAAAGAAAAGTGAGTCCGCTAGTCGCTTCAACAAGAAGTGAGAACGTAAAAGCAACTAATGCTACAACCGGTATGATGGTCTTATATTCAGTTTTCATGAAGGTTTCAGCGCCTTCACGGATAATCTTGGCGAGGTTATACATATCGTTTTCCTCGTCGGTTTTGTGCTTCTTCGGCCGCTTAATATTATTGTAATTAATCAGCACCACGAGAAGCGCGATTGCGACAACGCCTAACGTTGCCAGGTAAACGTACATGTTTACACTCATAGCTTTTTCCTCCTTTTTAAAGAACTTGCTCCCTACCCAACGACGAAATTGATATGCGTCGTAGACACCTGTAAAAAATGGGCATATCCTCACTGCCCACTGACTGTATTTTACTACTTTTCCCCTAGAATTGCAATCATAAGCGTAGTTCTATGGACATAAAAAATGGTAGCATGGACTGGGATCGAACCAGTGACCTTGGGCTTATGAGTCCCACGCTCTAACCAACTGAGCTACCATGCCACTTATTCCATTATACCACAAAATTCGAAAAGATGGCGGAGAGGACAGGATTCGAACCTGCGGAGCTTTCACTCTCTGGTTTTCAAGACCAGTGCCATCAACCACTCGGCCACCTCTCCAGATGTCTGAAGATGTGGTAGAGCCGGCTGGAATCGAACCAGCATTGTATCCTTAGAGGGGATATGTCCTATCCGTTGAACGACGGCTCCAAAAAATGGAATAATTGTATTATACCACAAATCGTGTTATACTAAAAGCATGAAAAATAAGCATGGTTTTACTATTTTGGAACTGGTCGTAGTGATTGCTTTTGCGACACTTGCACTAATCTTGTTCTTCTTGCAAAAAATCAACATTGAAGCGATGGCTCGCGATGACGACCGCAAGATTGCAATTAACGCCATGTATTATGCCCTAGAAGAGGGCTTCTATGCAGAAAATGGCTATTATCCTGAGACAATTTCTGAAGAAAATTTGCCAGTAATTGATCCAAATTTGTTCACTGATCCATTTGGAAATAACCTCGGCAAGAGTGGTAGCTCGTACACTTACGAGGCTGCTAACTGCGAAGATGGCAAATGCAAAGAATACACACTTCGCGCTATCCTAGAAAAAGAAGACGATTATATTAAAAGAAATCGCAGCTAATTATTTCTGATTGATAACCTGGGTAGGAGTAGGGGCCTGGGCTTGAGCCTGGGCAGCTGGGGTTTCGGTTTCTACAGTCTTAGTCTCTGCGGCGTGAATGCTATCTAGATAGTGCTCGTAATCCTCGTCGTCATAATACTGCTCCTCATCTGGACGGCGATGGCGGCGCTTAGTCTTTTCCTTCTCGACGTGGACGAGGTGAGTAATCATATCAAGCTCATCTTTTGGCGTATTGACATATTTGAAGGTATAAGTGGTCTCGTCACCAACGGTGGACATTCTGATAGTACCGAGCTTGAAGATGTGATCGCCGATGTTTTCCTGCTGGAAAGAGACATCCTCGATGGAAAGAAGCTCGATGATGTTAACTGACTTGGAGAATAATGAATTGGCGCGATGATGGATGAGACGCTTATTAGTAACATAAAGGCGGTTGCCTTGATAGACACGCGAACCGACAAGAGCGGAAATAGTAATAATTCCAAACAAAACTAGAATGATGAGATAGATATAAGACTTAGCAAAGCCATTGAGATTCATAGTGATGCCGCCGCCATCAAAAGTCATAAAGAACAGTGCGACAATAAGAGCAAGGTAGCCAGCTGCAGCGGCACCCCAGATAAAAATAAGCCCCAGCTTGGAACGCTGAATGGCTAGCTCAACATATTCGTTCTCCTCTAGACGCAACTCAGGAAAATCCTTGAGACTTCTTGCGTGATGGAGTTTGATGAGTTCCTGTTTCATAGGCTTTCCCTTTTCGTTATTATACCACAGATTAGGCAGAATGTAAATGTTTTTTGGCTTTTTCGGTAATCCTTCGACCTCTTGGAGTACGCTCAATAAAGCCGATTTGTAATAGATACGGCTCGTTGTAATCCTCAATAGTAGTAGCCTCGTCACCAGTCAGAGCAGCAAGGGTATTAAGGCCAACTGGGCGATCGTCGTAATTCTCTTCCATGAGCCTTAACAAATTCCGGTCGGCTGGGTCAAGACCAAGCTCGTCAATCTCCATAAGGTCGAGAGCTTTTTCGGCAATATTTTTATCGATAATTCCATCACCATTAACATCGGCATAGTCACGGACGCGGCGAACGAGCCGGTTAGCAATGCGCGGTGTCCTTCTAGAACGGGTGGAAAGCAAACTGACAGCATCCGGCTCAATCTTGGTATCCAAAATATTAGCAGTTCTAGATACAATTTGCTCGATTTCCTTCTCAGTGTAGTACTCTAGGCGATGCAGCATACCAAAGCGATCACGCAGAGGGCCGGCGAGCGAGCCAGTGCGGGTGGTAGCCCCAATGACGGTGAAATTGGGGAGATCAAGGCGAACGCTCCGCGCCGCTGGGCCTTTGCCGATAGTGATATCCAACTTAAAATCTTCCATAGCGGAATATAATACCTCTTCTACGGCGCGGCGCAAACGATGAATTTCGTCGATAAATAGCACGTCGCCATCCTGCAGGTTGGTTAGGATACTGGCGAGATCGCCGGCCCGTTCAATAGCTGGACCAGAAGTAATCTTAAGATTGGCGCCCATCTCGTGAGCAATCACATTGGCCATAGTAGTCTTGCCCAGTCCTGGAGGGCCATACAATAATATATGATCTAGCGTCGCAGCCTTGTCATCGTTAGCCCTGCGCTTCTTGACAGCATCAATAGCAATCTTCAAATTGTTCTTCATGCGGTCCTGGCCGATGTACTCATCAAAAGTAAGCGGACGAAGAGACTTCTCAATAATCTCCTCTTCTTCCTTGTTCTCCTCAGGTAAGCTAGTACTAACGATGCGCTCGATTCCCATTTTCTATCCTAATAATTAGTAGCGCGAATCTCGAAGAAGCTCTGTGGATGATCACAAACTGGGCAAACCTCTGGGGCTTCATTGCCAACATAAATATATCCGCAATTGCGACACTTCCAAACAGTAACCTTGTCAGACTTAAAGACTACATCGTTCTCGACGTTCTCTAACAACTTCTGATAACGCTCCTCGTGCTCTTTCTCGATAGCGCCAACAGCTTCAAATTTCTGAGCAATCTCCTCAAATCCTTCTTCCCTAGCTTGCTCGGCAAACTGCTTGTACATCTCGTTGGTCTCGTAATCCTCGCCCTTAATGGCGTCCTTCAAATTCTCGGTAGTATCTGGCACTGCGCCATCATGAAGAATCTTGAACCAAATCTTAGCATGCTCCTTCTCGTTGCCAGCGGTCTCGTCAAAAATCGCAGCAATCTGCTCGAAACCGTCTTTCTTGGCCTTGCTGGAATAATACTGATACTTGGTATAAGCCTGGGTCTCGCCAGAGAAAGCGGCCTGCAAGTTCTTGTACGTCTTAGATGAAGTGAAATCTTTGTTTGCCATAAAAACTCCTTTTCTCCATTATAGCACAGGTAGGTTGCTAGAACTAAACGCAATCAAAAAATCTCAGTGCTAGGTGAATCGTCAAGATGACACTAAAGTTGTCATCTTGACTATGATTCAGCCTTGATATGCACTGAGATTTTTTATTGCGTTTAGTTCTATGAACTTAGGCGCGAGCGAAGTGTGCAAAAGCACGGTTGGCTTCAGCCATGCGGTGACAGTCTTCCTTCTTCTTGAAGGCAGCACCGGTCTCATTATAAGCATCAACGATTTCTGCTTCGAGGCGCTTGGCGTAAGGCATACCAGAACGAGCGCGGGCAGCCTGGACTAGCCAAGAGAAAGCAAAGTGTTGCTGACGGTGACCAGAGATTGGGAATGGAATCTGGTAGTTAGCACCACCAACACGGCGGGACTTAACTTCAAAATCTGGGCTAACGTTAGCGAGAGCTTTCTCGAAGACCGCGACTGGATCTTCGGACTTGAGCTTCTTAGCAGCGCCTTCTAGAGCAGCGTAAACTGCCTTCTCGGCGGCCTGCTTCTTGCCATCTAGCATAGACTTATTGATGAGTCTCTGAACCAAAATGGACTGATACTTGCGATCTGGGGAGACCTTTCTCTGAAGAGTAGTAGTAACTTTACGTGGCATTACTTGTCTCCTTTCTTAGCACCGTACTTGGAACGGCCCTGCTTGCGACCATCAACACCCTGAAGGTCCAAAGTACCGCGAACGATATGATAGCGAACACCTGGAAGATCTGGAACACGACCACCACGAACGAGCACAACAGCGTGCTCCTGGAGGTTGTGACCCTCGCCACCGATGTAGGCCCAAACTTCCTGGCCGTTAGTAAGGCGAACACGAGCGACCTTACGAAGAGCGGAGTTAGGTTTCTTTGGAGTCTTAGTTGTTACCTTGATACAGACACCACGCTTTAATGGGGATGGCTGATTGTAGTAACGGGTCTTTAATGTGTTGACAATGGATCCCAATGCTGGAGCCTTGGATTTCTTGATAGCCTTCTTGCGAGGCTTTCTAATCAACTGATTAATAGTTGGCATTAAAATTATCCCTTTTAGATTGATATTGCTGTGGCCGCTACGTTTACAGCAATGCGTAGCCGCCTGAAACTCTTGGGGTTATTATAGCAAAGATTAAGGAATTTTGCAAGGGTTAAATCCCGCTCTTTTTCTTTCTGCTCGGGAAACTAGGGAGGGAAAGAACTAAAGAACTAACGAGATGCTACACAGCGTAGCGGGTAACCGTAGTACTTAAAGTAGTAGCTCTGAGGGGTGACGCCTGACGCGTAGTAGCGCAGGGAGTAGCCATAGTTAGCACCACTGGCTGTAGAGGACCAATAGTTGCCGTAGGTAGCACTAACCTGGTTACCAGAGTACACGTGGCCGGTGCGGTAAAGACTAATTGGGTATTGGTCTAGGGTTTGGTAACCGGTAGTGGTAGATGTGTTTGTAGTAATACCTAGATAAGTATTAGTTAGAGCACCCCAGCTGATGTTTTGGTTAGCAGTGTCATTGTAGTTAGTAGGGAGTCTCCAGCCAGCTGGGCAGATGGAGCCATCGATGGTGCCGCTAGTGTTGGTTTGGGAACCTTGACCAGCTGTGGCGCCAGTCCAGGTGTAGTAGTATTCGGTTTGACCAGTAACATCGCCAAGGTAGCTAGTCCTAGTTATATTGGTTAGTGGTTTAGCGTTAGGATTGATGACGTAGTTGTAGGCGTTAGCCGTAGTAGTATAGTATCCTGCTACGCCAGTTGCAAGGTTAGCATCCGTCATCTCGAAGGTGGAGCCGTCATTCTTAGAGCCGATGCCACGTTTGCCATTGTTATAGAGGGCTAGAAGGTCGTATTCTAGGTCATCTACCATCCAGCAGTTACCATCAGCTAGTTTTCTGACTTTGTAGCTCTTCTTAGTACCAGTACCGTCAGCATCACGGTCATCAAGCAAGGTTCTTTCTGGGACGAGCGGAGAGGAATTATCACTGGTTACGGAATCGTAATCACCGTTTCGGTATCTTTCTAGAGTAATGATGTTCTCGTCGGTCATAGAGACGGCGTTGGTTGGGGTGTAGACCGTAGCGCAGATTCCTGGGGTCATTTCTTGCATAGTACCGATAGTCCAGAAGGTCTTTTCTGGAGGGTTGGCTACACAGCGTATCTGTAAACCGCTGTACTTAGTGTGGTAGTTCTGAGGGGTGACGTAGGACGTGCCGTAGTACAAGGCGTGGCCGAGGTTAGCAGTACGGGCTATAGAGGACCAATAGCGGCCGTCGGTAGCTGCGGTGGAGCTCTGGCTACCAGAGCCCACGTAGCCGGCGCGGTAAAGGTTAATTGGGTATTGTTCTAGGGTCTGGTAACCGGTATCGGTATAGGGGGTTGTAATAATACCTAGATAAGCATTAGTTAGAGCAGACCAGCTGATGTTTTGGTTAGTAGTGTCAGTGTAGTTAGTAGGGAGTCTCCAGCCAGCTGGGCAGATGGAGCCGTCGACGGAGACACTGTCTGTAGCATCACTTTGGGAGCCTTGGCCAGCAGTGGCTGCTGTCCAGGTGTAGTAGTATTCGGTTTGACCAGTAACATCGCCAAGATAACTATACCTAGTAATGTTAGTCAGTGCCTTAGTATTAGGGTTAATGACATAGTTGTAGACGTCGGCCGTAGTAGTATAATAACCAGCTACGCCACTCGCAAGATTCTCATCCGTCATCTCGAAGGTGGAACCATCATTCTTAGAGCCGATGCCACGTTTACCATTGTTGTAGAGGGCTAGAAGGTCGTATTCTAGGGCATCTACCATCCAACAGTTACCATCAGCTAGTTTTCTGACTTTGTAGCTCTTCTTAGTACCAGTGCCATCGGCATCACGGTCGTCTACTAGGGTGGTTTCTGGGACGAGTGGGGAGGAGTAGTCACTATTAACATTGTAGTCTCCAGCCATGAAGCGGGCCTTGGTGATGATGTTCTCGTCAGTCATGGAGATGGTATTGTTTGGAGTGTAGACGGAGGAGCAGACTTCTGGAGTCATGTCTTGCATCTTGCTAATGGACCAGAAGGCTGGGATGCCTTCATATTCTACTGCGAGAGTTATATTGGAATATGTTTTGCTGTAACTTGGGATAGAGAGAATAATTGGATAAGTATAGGTACCTTCGTCTGTAAAGGTGTAGGTAGGAAGAGTACA
>CAMYUL010000006.1 GCA_947302125.1 uncultured Candidatus Saccharibacteria bacterium | reverse complement strand
AAGCTGATAATTCCTCCCAAGGACCTTCTTTGAACTGTTCATGGTTATAATTATAGCATGAGCGGATTTTATTTTGCAAGAATTTTTGCAACAAAGTCTTTAATATCTTTGATTCCCTTAGTTTTGCCGGCTGGGATAAATAATTCTAGATCTTCGACGAAGTCTAAGGATTTTATTAATGGATAGATTGCGTGAATTAAGGCTCTTAATTCTTCCTCGTCTTTGTTGTTATATTCATAAACTTTGTCGTGAACTTTGGAGTCGGTAGAGTCTGGGACTACGAACAAGATGTGCGCCTTGGTCACTTTATATTTATTGTAAGTTGGGGAGAGGTTCAATAATAATTTATAGAACTCAAGCTGCAACATATACTTATACAAAGTTGCGTGAGAGGTCCATTTAGAATCTTTGAACCCGGAAGTTTTGAAATCATAGACTTCGATAATCTTATCAGTTTCATTGATGTCGATATGGTCGATTTTGCCAGTGAGGGGGATGTTGTCTAGGCTTAAATGTTCGTGGTAGAGATTAACTTCGGCACGGGCGGAGTCGTGGCGTAAGAGCTTGCCAAATTCTGCGAGTGACTTCTCTAGGCTAAACTTGCCTTTCTTAATAATCTCGTCAAGTTGTTCCGGTGGGATGGTGGCCTCATTGGCGGACTTTTCAAAATAGGCTAGAGCTTCGTCATCGGTTAAGTGGTTATTAGTGACCTGCTCAAAGGTGGCGTGGATGAGGTTGCCGAAGGTGAGAGTTTCGGAGAAAGATTCTTCTGGCGCATTAAGAATGTGGCTCTTATAAAATTCTTGCGGGCCAGCATGAACTACGTCAATGAATGAGGTGAGGTCGGTGGCGGTGAGCTTATAATTCTCTAGGCGTTTTAACAAGATGTTTTTGAGATTGCCATCAAAGGTCAAGTAATTAGCTAGCCAGGAATTTACGAGATCGGCGCGCTTTTTGTCGTCCGGGAGATTATCGTAATGTTTTTCAACGATTTGACTGCCCTCTGGTAAGTATGGGGAGATGATGTTTTTCTTCTCGTCTTCGTGCTCGGCGAGATACTCGAGCCTGGCCGGCTCTTTGTCGGAAAAATCTTTGATGGAATTAGTCATGATAAGATGCGTCTTGGCACGAGTAATAGCGACAAAGAAGAGGCGGAGGCGTTCGTCTTCAGTAATGCCGGTGTGACGGATTTCGATTAAGTTTTGCGGAAGACTAAGAAGGTTATTATTGCCTTTGGCGTTGCCCCAAGCGCGATCGTCTGTGGAAACTAAGAAAACATAATCAAACTCGAGCCCCTTGCTCTTATGTGCGGTAAGAATTTGTACGGCGTCGGCAGCATCCTGATAAGGGCTAGTATTCATCAACGGCTCGCCGGCAGACTCATAATCATTAATAAAGTCTACTAAGTCTTTTAAAGTCTTTTTCTGCGAGGTAGAAGTTTCTGCGCTGGAATGTTTTTTGATAGCCTCACGCAAGACATGGAGGTTCTCGTATAGCTCAAAAGTGCTATAAGAATTATCACGAGTATAAAAATCTAGAAATGGGGATTTTTGACCAGTTTCATATTCCGTAGTGCCGATTAAGTTGTCTAAGAAAAGTTCAAGTGGATTATCAAAGCTTTTTTCGACAAGGATGGTGAAGAAGTTAGCGAGTTTTTGCAAACTTTCGTCTTCGGATTGTTGTAAGAACTCGAGGGTAGTTTTCTTGTCACGCTTGTTGATAGCCTTAATGATAGATTCTGGTGCTAAATTGAAAAATGGGAAAGACAAAATCTCTAGCAATTTGTCAGACGGGTCCTGTTTCTGGCTGAGGGCGTAAATAAATTTGGAGAGAGCAAGAAGCTCATGGATGTGTGGCTCTTCAAAAAGGTTGTCGCGCTTCTCGTAAGAAATATTAATGTTCTCATGAGATTTTAAATATGGTAGAAGATTGGTGACGTATTTATGCTTAGGAGTGATGATAGCGATGTCGGACTGGCTAACTCCGGAATTAATTAGGCTGGCGATTTCTTCGGCGATGAAATGGTACTCGGCAGAAGATTCGATGAACTCGTGACGAGAAATCTGAGTAGCGTCGTTTTTGTTCGCAGAAAGGCGCTTGATAATATTGTGAGCCTTGGCAAAGCTCTCGGTGATTTGCTCGCGAATTTTGAATGAAGTGTCGAGAATTGGTGAACCGGAACGGTAGTTCTCGGTCAAAGTGACGATCTTGGCATTGTAATGATTCTGGAACTCGAGAAGGTTGGAAGCGTTGGCGCCCTGGAAAGCAAAGATGGCCTGATCGTCGTCACCAACAGCCATAATAATCGGCTGCTCATAATCGGTGAGTTCATAAATAAGCTCGGCCTGGGCGGTGTTAGTATCCTGAAACTCGTCGAGTAAGATGTATTGATATTGTTCTTCTAGTGTAAGTTTGAAGCCTTGGTCCTGGCGAAGGGTCTTGATGGCCTGCTCAATCATGTCAGCAAAGTCAAACAGTCCGGTTTCTTCGAGTTTGGTTTCGTAAGCCTGCATAATTTTGGCGAGGCTTTCTAGCTTCTTATTGGCGATGCGGTTTTTGAGGCGGAAGTCGCCGTTCTCGTCGAGCTCGAAACGCTTAGTCTTCCAACTAGTAAGCGGGGAGATGGATGGCTTATCTTTTTCCTTCTCGGACTCGATGATGTGGTTTAATTCGCGGGCGAGATGGTTGGCTTCCTTCTCGATGTTGCCGGCGAGTGGCTTACTTGAAGAATTCTCGACTAGGATTTTTAGGATAGGCTCATAAACCGTGCTAACGCCGATGTCGAATTTCATACCACGCTCGATCTTCTTTAAGAGCGGGTCGATGGCGGAATTTAGGATGTTGGTAGTTTCGAGGTTATCCTTAGCGATTTTTTCGAGATCCTTACCAGTGAGACGAGCAGATTTGGCGGAAGCGATAGTATCAATAATATCCCTGACATTGTCGCGGCGCATGATATCCATTGGGTCTAGGGAATCCTGGATATTCTTAATAATCTTGTACTGCGCGACAGAATCAATGTTGCTGTCGAGATTGCGATCAAACTCGGTGGCGTAATTTTTGTATTTGGCTAAGATGTCAGAGCCGAAGGCGTGGTAAGTGTGAATATTGACTTTGCCGGCGGCGGGGCCAACGATAGATTTTAAGCGCTCGCGCATGTTTCTGGCGCCGTTCTCGGTAAAGGTGAGACACAGAATAGACTCTGGCGTGGCGTCAGTGTTTTTTAAAATATATTCGACCTTAGATGAGAGCAACTGGGTCTTGCCGGTACCTGGCCCAGCTAAGACTAGAAGAGGCCCCTCTAAGTATTCGACAGCTTCTTTTTGCTTTTCATTTAACGGCATTTTTGACCTTTTCTATAATATCCTTTATGAGCGTGGCGGAGTCAGGGATCTTAAACTCTTGGTAATTTTCTAAATTATTGATAGCGCTGACACCTTCGATGGTGGCGGCGTCTTCCTTGGCTCCGGTAATGAGGGATCTTCCGAAGCGGAAGTTACGAGAATTGTCGGTACAAGTTAAGACTAAGTCTGACACGCCGCAAGAAAGCTTGAGAGTGTTTTTGTCGGCGCCGTTTACTTCTAGGATTTTTTGGGTTTCGGCGGCGGCGGTTTCTAAATATGGCAGGATGGCGGAAAGGCTCGAGTTCTGGTCCGTTGGGTCTGTTGGAGTTGTCGGGCCACAGCTTTCTTGCAGTTGATTCTCGTAATAAGCACCGGCGCCGATGGCATAGATATTCTTCATGGCGCCGCAAAGTAGGATGCCTAAAGTGTCTTTGGTATATTCGATAGTAATTTGCTCGGTGCTAAAAATAGTTTCGGCAAGTTCGGAGCTGGCGGTGAGTCTGAGCGAAGGCTTATCTTCTATGTCGTCAGAGAGAGTGTCCATGACTTGCTCGGAAAAAGCGGCCCCAGCCAGGGCGGAAAAATTCTTGAAACCTTCAAACGGCTTTAATGACAAGAACCCTTTGCTAGCGCAAATAAGCGGAGTTTCTTTGTCGAGATTTGGCAAGAGCTCTGCGGCTTTGTCGGATGGTGCAACATAAACAATTAGGTCCTTGCCATGTGTGGCAGTGTCTAGCTCAATTTCTGGAAAAACGATAGGGTCGTAGAAGCTGACTTCGTGACCATTATATTCAGCAACCTTGGCAAGAGCTTTGCCGAATGCGCCTGCACCTAAAAAACAAATCTTCATAGTTTAATTATAGCATAAGATATTGCGCACTATCTTAAGTCTAGGACGACGAGATTCTCTAGATGTGGAGTGCGTGGGAAGAAATTGTATGGGGTGACTTTGATGAGTTGATACTTTTCTTCGAGGAGTTTGACATCGCGGGCCTGGGTTGATGGATTACATGACAAATAAATGATGCGTTGAGGTTTTATTTCCAGTAGCTTTTCGATGAGTTTTTTGTCGCAGCCGGCGCGAGGAGGATCGAGGATGACGGTTTGGTCGGGAGCGATGTACTCTAAGGCGTCTTCGGAGTTAGAAAGGACAGCACAAGGGGTGGCGGGTCCTATCGCTTTGCAGTTCTTTTCCAATTCTTCATAGGCGGCGCGGTTGCTTTCGACTAGAGTGAGGTGCTTGCCGCGGGCAACGGAGAGGCCAATGGTGCCGACGCCAGAATAAAGGTCGAGCACATTGTTGGTTTCTATGTAGCTTTTGATCTCCGTTAGAGCTAGCTCGTAAACCGGGAGATTGATCTGGAAGAAACCATTTGGTGAGTAAGAATACTTGTGGCCGAGAATTTCGTCTTCTAAATTATTAAACTTAGGGTGGGGCTTTTTGTTTTCAAAGAGTCCACCTTCGACTTTGCCGGATTTGTCACAGCGAAGCAGAAGCGATTGGTATTTCCTGGCTTCTTCGTGATTAGCATTTAGCTCGGCGACAATTTCTTGAGCCTTCTTGAAAATTTCTGGACGTTCGATGCTAGAAGTGACTAATGGGACTTTGCGGTGAGAACCGCGAGCGTGCTGGGCTAGTCTGATCTCTGAGTTTTCGACGTCCCAGTAGAGGGAGTATTCCATCTTGTTGCGGTAATAAAAGTCATTACCGTCAGTTTTTACAGCGACGCCACCCGTCGCTAAGGATAAGCCGGCCTGCGAGAACATTTCTTGAAGCAAATTAGCTTTTTGCTCGAGTTCGTAGTCATAATCCATGATTTGCCAAGGAGAAGTGGAAAGGAAGCAGGTATCCTTTGGCGTGACGCGATGCGAAGAAGGGTTTGTGATCTCTTCGGCGATAGCTTCAAAATAATGGGATTTATTTTTGGTAATCGTAAACTTAGTGACAATTTCTTCTGGGAGTACGTTCCAGAAAAAGCCTTTCTTGCCAATAAGGCTCAAAAGGCGCATGTTTTCTGGAGATTTGTCATTCTTGTCGAGGTCTTCTCCAGTAAAAGTACCGATTCCCTGTCCACCGGGGACAAGTTTGTCGATTTTAACTGGAGAGGAAACTTCGATAAATTTCATAATTATTCGTAACGCAAAGCGTCGATTGGATTCTTCTTAGCGGCGCGCAAAGCTGGAGCGGTACCAGCGATGAAAGCGATAATCATAATGATAAGAATGATTACTAGCATATTAGCTGGCTCGAAAATTACGATATTGAAAGTCGGGAGTTCGGCTAAGAAGGTAGCGTGAGCAAGGGCGTTGAGGCCGTAGCCGATGAGCATAGAAACTGCAATACCGAGAACGGAGCCCCAGAAGCCAAGCAAGATAGCTTCAGTGGAGAAGCTGAGGAAGATTTTACCACTGCCCATACCGACGGCTTTCATGAGGCCGATTTCGCGGGTACGTTCTTGAACGGACATGAAGAGTGTATTGATGATGCCGATAGCGGCAGCAAGAAGGGCGATACCACCAAAGATATTGAAGACAACGAGGATAGCATCAAAGAAAGTGCGGATCATGCCAACCTGATCATCGATGGTCATAGCGGTGAGACCGATCTCTTTGAGCTTGGCCTTGATTTCTTCGACACGCTTAGGATCGACTTGAGCGGTGGCCTGATAAGCGCGATTCTTAGTTTCCTTGGACATACCGTCGGAAGCGAGATCGTAAACTTTCTCAAAGAGTGCGATATTAGCGCGTGGACCGCCAGAGGCAAGAACGCCTGGAGCCTGGACGCCGACAACGGTAGCATCAACTAGTCTCTGGCATTCGGAATGGGTGGCTGCTGTGTAGCAGTCGATGGTATTTGGCACAGCAAGAGTGATGGTCTTACCGATGGAGTCTTCGTTGTCTTTAAAGCCGAGGATTGAGACGAAATCTTCGGTGAGGGCGATTTCGTAGGCAGAGCTTTCTGGATCTGGCTTGCGGCCAGCGGAAAGATCAAAGTGGATATCGCCGCGAGGAACTAGGTTGAGATTAAATAACTTATATTTCTTGTCGGTTTGAGTACTGGCAATATAGTCAACACTAGCAGTGTGGAGTGCATCGATCGACTCGAGGCCGTCAATAGTGCGAGCTTTGGCGAGCTGCTCGTCAGTGATGTATGGCTGGTCGGCGGCACTAACGGAATTTTCTTTGTACTCGACGGCGCCATTGCCGGAAATGGCAGACATGGCGTTTTCGGCGATAGCGGTTGGCATCATTTCTAGGTAGCCGTCGCCACCAGCGCTTTCGACCTGCTTGTCGATATAGTCATTAACGCCGGAGTTAATGGCGTTGCTCATAATGATAGTGAAGCTACCGATAAAGATAGCGACGATGGTTAGAATAGAGCGGGTTTTGCTGCGGAATAGGTTGTGGTTTGCTGTAGCAATAATATCGGTTAATTTCATTTTCTACCTCCTTTCTTTTCGTTGGCTTTTTTGACGCGGGCAGCTTCTGCTTCGTGGCGGGCGCTAGCCTTGGCCTTGGAATCTTTTCTGACGGTCTGGTCGGAAATGATTTTGCCATCGGAAATTCTAATGATGCGGTTGCAAAGCTTAGCGAGATCTTCGTCGTGGGTGACAATGATAAGAGTGACACCTTGATTCTCGTTGAGATCGAACAATAAGTCGGTAATTTTGTCGCCGGTAGCAGAGTCGAGGTTGCCGGTAGGCTCATCGGCGAAGATAATCTTAGGATTGTTGACGATGGCGCGGGCGATACAAACACGCTGCTTCTGGCCGCCGGAGAGGTCGGTAGCTTTGTTTCTGGCCTTAGAATCGAGATCGACGATTTTTAGGGCGCTGTTTGCAAGTACCTTACGTTCTTTGCGGGACTTTCTGGCGATCTTGAGCGGAAGTAAGACGTTTTCTAAGACCGTGTCTTTGGTGTTCATAAAGAACTGCTGGAAGACGAAGCCGAAGCGCTCGTTTCTGAGCTTGTTTAGGTCGCGGGTTGATAACTTGGTGGAATCTTTGCCGTCGACGAGAACCGTACCTTTGGTCGGGGTGTCGAGAAGGGCGAGAAGATGCATCAAGGTAGACTTGCCGGAGCCGGATTTACCGACGATGGCGACGGACTCACCCTCGTAGATTTTTAAGTTGATGTCTTTTAGGGCAGTAAAAGCAGTAGCTTTTTTGCCATAAGTTTTGGTGAGGTTTTTAGCCTCAATAACTGTGTTCATAGATATTCCTTTGTAGTTAGTGGTTATCAAGCCGTTTAAATAAAAAACATGGCTGGGTCGGCAGGGATCGAACCTGCGAATGACGGGACCAAAACCCGTTGCCTTACCACTTGGCGACGACCCAATAAAGCTATTTTAGCACAGTTTGTTAGTTTATGGTAGTAGCGGAGCGCATGAAGCCTTGAAGATCGATAATTTGACCGTTGGTTTTCTGAGCGAGGGTGGTGATGTAGCCGGAGAAGTCGCCGTTACTATCGATGGCGTCGGTGCGGTAGAATTTGACGATGTCTGTTAGCCCGCCCATCTTGCCATAGCTTTCGAGGCGGTTTTCGGTGAGGGCTTTGACGATTGGCATATACTCGACAGTGCCGTCTTGCATGAGGAAGAGGAGAACGTCGCCGCCGACGGTCTGACCGCTTTCGCCAAGGGCGATGTCGGCAATTGGCTGGTCGAAGTTGATGTGGGCGAGCTGGCGGTCGCTTCTGCCGCCGGTGTCAATGCCGTAGTAGCCGCTAATAAACGCCCAGTAGATATAGAGCTCCACACCGGAATTTTCGGTGTTGATATAAGCGCCAAAAACGCCATTCTCATCATTGTCTTCGCGGTGGACGCCGAGGCGGTAAGTGACGCCGTCGGCAGGATTTTTGATCTTCTTTGGGAAGAAGCCAAGAGTCTTGGCGGTAATTTCCTGCTCCTCGGTAGTGGACGTGGAAGTCTTATTGTTAGTAGTTTCAATGGTGGTTGATTTGGTCTTGTCGACGATTAGCCAGATACAGACGGTGATAGCGATAAGGGCGACGACACCAAGAGCAACGATGATGTAAATCAGCGTGTTAGGGTTTTTGGTTTTTGGGGCTGATGAAAAAGGTTGAGGCTGAGGCTGGGGCTCTGCGATGCTAGTATTGTTGCCAAACTCGTTTACAGGTTTAATTTCATCAGATTTAAAGTTAAATTCGTCATTCATGATTTTATTATAGCATAAGCCGAATGAGAAAGGTAGGGGTGAGGTTTTATCTTGACTTTTTGCGGTTTATATGGTATCATTAGTGAGTAACTAAAAACCGGTTAAGAACATTGAAAGGAGTTGATTAACGATGACGAAGAAGCACGTCTGGAGAATTAAAAAAGAATATTTCCGTCAACTTAATACCGGCGAAAAGAGCCTGGAAGTTCGGGTTGGGTATGCAGCCGTTAAGAAGGTGCATGAGGGTGATACTATCACTTTTGAGAACTATGGCCCGAATTTGTTTGAAGTGTTGCGCGTACAAAGGTACGACAGCTTCAAGGAGCTGCTTGCGCGTGAGGGCGTGGAGCAGGTTTTGCCTGGAATGACCGAGGATGGCGCGCTGAGGATTTTACGCGAGATTTATCCTGCTGACCGGGAGGCTCTTGGTGTGTATGCTTTTGAGTTGAAGCCGATTGATGAGAAGCCGAAGCTGAAAAAGTACGTAGCGTCAGAGCTTTTGAAGGCGGACGAGAACAAAATGTTTTCTAAGCTGGTGTATGATTCCTATTGCGCTACAGATTGGATCAGCGAAGATTATCCAGAGCATTGTGATCATTTTTACACGAAATACGTTCCGGGTATCTTTGATGGAACGCGTGAGATTATCACTATGTATTACGGTGATGATTTTGCAGGAATGATCGTGCTCAAGAAGGATCTTGTCACCAAGGACGGTGATGATCCGGCGGCGGCTAAACCGGAGATGGAGAGGAAGATTTGTACTCTGTATGTGTCTCCGAGGTACCAGAATAAGGGTATCGCCACTCAGCTGATTGAGGCATCGTTTGCTTGGTTGGGTACAGATAAGCCGTTGGCTTCCATTGCCGATTATAAGATATCTCAGTTCAAGAGATTGATCGAAAAATATGGCTGGAAACAGACTCAGGTCTTAGACGTCGGCTATTATAACGACAAGTACTCTGAGATCGTCTTTAACGGACAGATCTAGCCTATCGCTTCAAAAAAGGCCCCCTTTCGTGGGGCCTTTTTTCTAGGTTTTGTTATTAGAGAAGCTCGATTCTGATGCCGATGACGCCGTATTCTTTTTGCTTTTCTGGGGTATAGAACTCTTCGAGGATGCCGAGGAGCTCGTCTTTAGTCATTGAGGCGTCGGCGAGGATGCTGACATCAAAGTCGTTAAAGAGGCTTTCGAAAGAATCATAGCGCAGGAGGCCGATGACCTTGGCTTCGAATTTTTCGGTTTCAGATTTGTTGAATTCGATAATGTCACCGAGGGCGATTTTTTGGCGTTTTTCGTCGAAAAGTCTAAGCTCGATGCGTTTGGTGCCGTCTTTGATGAAGTCGAAGTACCTTGGCTGGAGGTTCATAGAATGAGTTGCCATGATTTCCTTTCTGGTTTAGGTTAGATTGGAAATATAATAGCATAATTGTGGGCAGGTGTCGAGGGGCCGCGGCTGTTAAGTCTGGCGGTTTTTTGGGCAAGTAAAAACCGCCTCGATAGCTCGGGGCGGTTTTTGATGTAATGGTTATTTTTGGCGATAGATAAAAGATTCGGCGTCATTGACGTTGTTAAGATTGTGGGCGTCAATGAAACCATCGTTTCTATAGATTGCTTCGCAATCGAAGACTGTGTACGAATATGTTATTCCAGGAAATTCCCAGTTTTTCATATTCTTGCCATCACCCTTTGCGGTAAGATCTAGAATAGCAGTTATTGAATTGAGGTATACATTCAAATCGCCGCATATAACCTCGCTTGTTTTAATCTGGCATTCCTGACTTTCTTTCGCTGAAGGATCTTCGATTCCAGAGCAG
The DNA here is from genome assembly GCA_947302125.1 of uncultured Candidatus Saccharibacteria bacterium. GTDB lineage: Bacteria > Patescibacteriota > Saccharimonadia > Saccharimonadales > Saccharimonadaceae > Nanosyncoccus. The sequence goes on along the minus strand of CAMYUL010000006.1, from coordinate 36,559 downwards.
TAGCATCTTTCTCCGTCGGTATAATATACTAAGCAGATTTTTCTTTGGCTTATAATAAAATATTCAGTACCGTCACACGTAATACTAAAGCAGTCTGTGCTAGGGGTACTATCGTATTCTTTAAAGCCATTAAATTGTGCTGCGTATGCCTTCGGATAAAAGGCTCCATCAACGTAGAAGCTAGAGCTGTCCTTAGAAGTTTTTTCTTCTACTTCTTTAGTTTCAACGGTAGTTGAGGCTGGAGCTTCTTTAACGGTGGTTTCTTCTATCTTTTCGATTTCAGGCTTTACTGCGACCGTTTTGTTGTCGCCACAACCTGTAATCGCTATTGCTACGATAACCATTATTAGTGTACTATAGATCCTAGTTTTCATACTTATTCCCTCCTTTTTCATATGGATTTCTCAGGTCTATAACTATATTATACCACACTTCGTCAAAAAAATCAATAGTTTACAGAAAAGTTTATGCATATTATAATTATAAGCAGTATGGAAGAAGATGAGGTCGAGCAGGATTCTGGTGGTTTATATGATACCAGCCCGAGTTTTTCCCCTGATTTTTTGAGCGGTGGTGATTCCGAAGAGGAGTCTGCCAGAGATAAGCTTAGAAATTCGGAAGATGCCGCCTCATCAGATACGGGGGGCTTTTATGAGGGGGCTAAAGAAAAAGAACAGGGGCAAGACAAAAAAGGCAACAGAGGTGGCATCGGGGGCGGTCCCACCGGTGAAGCTAGCAGTGTGGGCACCGGTGGTAAAAATAACCATATGCCAAAGATTAAAGGGGGTGGACTTTCTAAGGCTATAATACCAATTGCCGTAGTGGTGCTTGTTTTGATAATAGTATTCATCGTGTTGATTTTCTTGGGACAGGGGTCGTTTGCGAGTAGCTATAAGGCTTTAGAGACGGAAAAACATAATACCACCACTGTTTCTGCGGCTGCCACTACAGACAATATGATCAACAGTGTTCAACTTGGGGAAAGTGAAAGTGAATCAGCATATGGTGATCTGGCATATGCAAATGTGCCGCTATCTGAAGAACAGATTAGGGATTTTGAAGATGCTGGTTTTAAGTACTCCGAGGAAGAAAAGGCGCTATCTTATGAATTGCCCGGCGGTGAAACAGTGGTGATTACCGGTGATAGTAGAGTAGGAGTGACTAAGACTGGTGAGGCGATTGCGGATAATGGTGCCTCAACAGATGGTGGCGATGTGGATTATGAGGCTGTTAAAGAAGAGATTTTGGCGAATTTGGGGCTTTCTCCAGAGGTAGCTGTAGTAGAAGGTTTTTCTGAGGCTATGCAAAACGGTACAATTAAAGAGAAGTATATGATAGCTACTAGCGCGTATAGGGGAGACGTAGCAACATGGTTTACCCCTGTGGCGGATACAATGGTAGCAAGATTGGGCATTTCTAGGGACTTTTTCCGTAATTTTGAGAAATCTGGAAGCAATGAGAAAGATTATGAAGCTATAGAGAAGATTATTGAGGAGAGGGGACATACAGAGAGTTCTGATACGGGACAGTCATTAGAGGAGAGGGTAGAGGAGATAATGAGTGGTTCTAAGGGTAGCTTTCCTGGATGTGGTGCAATCGCTGCATCGAATGAAATTACCGCAGTTACTACCGCTTCGGAAACGTATAAACAGATGCTAATTACTGCTATGTATCTTGAATCGATTGATAAAACGCTGGCTGGATATGGGACAGAGGCGCCTCAGGCGACGATCACTACTATGTTGATGCAAACTGGCGCGGCAGGGTCAGAGTATATGCAGGATCTATTTGGCGGAAAAACCTTAACGGCTGGCAGTGAGGCTGTAAAAAATATTAGCCCGCAGGCTAATGGCACAGAAGTTAATTGGGGTGGAGATATTACAGAAGATGAATATAGATCTTGTGAATATGTGGCGAACACGATTGATTATGATAATGCAGGAGTGATCCCTAGAATTGCTTCAATTTTTCAGAAGGCTTGGGGTAAAGTAAAAGCGTTCCTTGCGCTTGGCGGGCAAAGTATGACTAATGCCGGTGTTGAAGCGTTGAGCCCACAGATTGCTCGGTTCAATCAGATGAAAGAACGCAAATACTTCGGTACAGATGTAGATGGTAATGTCCAGGGTGGAGGCATTGGCACGGCTACAGAAAGATACTTTGGCGAACATGCGAAATCTGAGGGACAAACCATCGGTAGCCTTGACGCAACGGTTGCATTTAAACGCGTACAAGAAGAAGTAGTGGCAGAAAATGCCTGGTTAGAGCGTCGCACAAAGAGCCCGTTCGATGTTACCTCTAAGAATACCTTCCTTGGAAGCATCGTGACTAGCATGATGCCACTTGCCGTGAATTCTTCTTCCCTGACGTTAACTTCTACGATGTCAACATTGGGTAGTGCGTTGTCAAATTCGATTACGAGTTTACTTCCGACTTCTAGCGCAATTTCCGACGCGGAGTTGGTAGGGTCCATTGGCGACTGTGTGATGCAAAATTCAACAACAAGCGTTGCGAACGCTATTTGTAATCCGTACTATGGATCAGACCCATCGCTTTTTGGCACGACGCCAATCCAGGCATTTGAGTCGGTAGCGAGTATGCGCTATGATGATGAAGGCACATACATTGGCGGCTATGCGTTTGACTATGAAGATGGTGAGCCGAGCGTATCTAGAGTGGCAACGCATGGCGGTGGAAAGTCTGACATCAAGAAACGTTCTGCAGATACTGATCCAATGTATATGGATGGTCCGGTAAACGAGGAAGAAGCGAACTATGAACATCACTGGTCAGACATTTACGAAGAAAAGCTAGAAATAATAGGCGAATACGGTACTTATGAAGGCGAGCCAAAAGGTTGTGAAAGTAACTGGTATCACGAGAGAAGGTATATTGGATATGACCTTAATGGGAACGGCATTAGGGACGATGGCGACTATGTTCCTTATTATAACTTTGACTGGCCAATTGAGTGGAAATATTCTAGGGGCCCTACGAACTTTGAGTATATGGGATATCAATCTGGGTGGCCAAATCTACTCGCTAGTGGCACGATTGGCCAGGAGCTGGCTGAGAATAACGCTGAGCCGGGCGAGTGTGTGCTCGACTTCAAGATTGATAAGCAAAAGATGCCAGTAGTCAATATCAATGGTGCTTTGGCGACTTATATTATTGTAAATGGCCAGCGCAATTCGGAATATGGTGTTGCTGATAATGAAAATATTCAATGGCTTGCTAAGGCAGATTTCACGCAAGGTCGTATCCATCCATGCAATCTTGGCACCGGCGTCGAGCTTAGTAGGGAGTCAAACGGCTATCCGTCTGATTATGAGAAATATTGCGAAAACCCGTATATTAGCGAGTGGAATTGGGGCCCTATGCCTGAGTGGAACAACGATATGGAAGATTCAGTTGCTCATAGCGATGTAATGTCTCGTTGGGTCAGTGGTACGGCTTATACTGTTTCCTCTGGTAACACTAATGGCGTTAACGTTGGTACGGTGACAGATGATTTCTATAAGCGTTTCGAGGATCCGACTCGCGGTGGCGCGAATTTCTGGGAAGAGCAAAAATATTACCAGAACTTTATCGAAAAGAACGAATGGATGGACTCCGCTGGGCTTATTAAGGGTAAGACGCCAACGTATAAGACCATTGCGCGTTATTATAATGAGAATCCATTAGACCAGTCCTACGAGGGTATTATTGCGCGTTATTCTGGCAAGAGCAAGGAACAGGTCATAGCGGTATTAGACCTCTTAGATTATGCAGAATTCTTGGCTAAATATGACCCAACTGACAAGTACCCTCTCGGCCCGACTGAAGAAGAGGAAATCCAGTATGACGACATGACAGTGGTAGCTGAGGCGGAAAAAGCCGTTATGAATTATGCGATTGTCTATGATGAGCTACGCAATCGGACGGTAGCGGCTTAGTTTGCGGCTTTTTCTCGGTAATTTTTGATGGCTGCGGCTAGAGCATCGTGGCCTAGTACGGAGCAGTGGAACTTGTGCTTTGGCAAGCCGCCAAGATATTCTTCAATCTCTTCGGCTGTAATACGTAGGGCTTCGTCTAGGGTGCGACCTTTGGCTAATTCTGACAAGGCGGAAGTACTAGCGATGGCGGAGGCGCATCCGTAAGTTTTCCATTTTACATCTTTGATTTTATCAGTCTCCTTATCTACTTGGATCATCATGAGCATTTGATCACCACAAATAGGATTACCTACGATTCCCTCTCCGTCGCGCTGATACTGACTCTCGTCGCCCATGTAAAAGTTGCGTGGGTGCAAGAAATGTTCTTTGACGATGTCAGTATAAACCCATGGGGTGCCGGCAAGAAAGCCGTTTGCGGCAGTCTTTGTCTTGGTAGCTTTTGTGGCTTTGGTCGCTTTGGCAGTTTTTGGCGCTTTTGCAGTAGTCATTATGCTTCCTCCTCAATTTTAATAGTACTAATTCCCTGTAATCTTTTAACGATTCCTGGTAAATATTCCATAACGTGGTCAACGTCAGCTTCGGTAGTGTCTAAGCCGAAGGAAAAGCGGATAGACGAGTGCGCTACTTCGGCATCTCCACTGGTAGCCATTAAGACGTGCGATGGTTTGCCGTCACCAGAGGCGCAGGCTGAGCCGGTACTGACAATGACGTCACCTTCGGCGTCGAGATAAAGCTGAATTGACTCACCTTCGGCCGCCTTGAATGAGCAATTTAAAAGATGCGGTAGAGCTGTCTCTAGATTGCTATTGATACTACTAAATGGAACCTCTTTCAAGATGCGTTCTGCTAGTAAATTACGCAGAGGGCGTACTTTCTGATCATAAATATCCCAAATTTGATGATTGTTGGCGTATTTTGCGGCAGCGCCAAATCCAGCAATGTTGACTGTTTGGTAAGTGCCGGCGCGTTTGCCATGCTCCTGATGTCCGCCAACAATAAATGGCTGGAACGGTACCCCCTTCTTGATGTATAACGCGCCAATACCGATAGGACCGCCGATTTTGTGGCTAGACAAAGTCATATAATCAACATCTAGATCCTTGACGTCAATCTTGATTTTGCCAAGAGCCTGAGTGGCGTCAGTGTGAAACAATGCGCCGCTCTCATGCGCTGTCTTGGCGAGTTCTTTGATATTCTGGATTGTGCCGATTTCGTTATTGGCAAGCATAATGCTGACTAGTTTAGTGCCTAGTATGTAATCATGAATATCTTCAACTATACCCTGCTCGTTAACGGGGATAATGGTAGGTTCGCAGCGCAATTTGGCAGATTCTAACACAGACGGATGCTCGATCGCGGAAACTGCGATTTTCTCGCCGGCAAAAATGTTGGTTATAGTGTTGTTGGATTCTGATCCGCCAGAAGTAAATAAAATCTCTTCTGGCTGAGCGTTGATTAATTTGGCGATCTCTTCCCTGGCATCCTCGATGACATTCATTGCCTCATGGCCAGGAGTGTGGAGTGCGGAAGGGTTGCCATGTAATTCCATGGCGGAGATCATTGCTTTTTTGGCATCCTCAATAAGAGGAGTAGTTGCGGAATAATCCAAGTAGATCATGGTTCTCCTTATTATAGATTAGATTGTTGTAAAATAAAATTGATTATGATTATCGGTCGCTAGCGGATTATTCGATATCGGTAATTTCACCGTTCTTAAGATGTAACAGGCGTTGATTCCTAGATCCACGGAATTTGAGGGTGAGGTCGCGCTCGGCAAGAATAAACGGTCCGTCGATGAGCGCATCTAATGTCTTTACGAATTCCCAGGCGTCACCGCCCTGGGCTTTTAAATCTTCATAAGTGTAACCAGAGAAGCTCCAGATGTTCCAGCCAAGTTCTTCCTTGGCCCACTTGGCAATTTCGGTGCAGGCTTTGGCCTGGAAACTTGGTTCGCCACCGCAGAAGGTGAGGCCACTTTGGCCCTTTAATCCGCGGAGTTCATCCTTAACTTCTTCAATATCTACTTCTAGGCCGCCGTCAAAAGCCCAGGTTTCTGGGTTTTGGCAGCCTTTGCAATGGATAGGACACCCCTGGGTCCAGACTACGGCGCGAAGGCCATAGCCATTGACGATAGAATCGTGCTCAATTGGACCCGAGAGGCGAATTTTCATTAATTAATCCTTTCCCAATGCTTTTTTGGCGGAAGCTTTCTTAGCTTCGCGCTCGGCTTTTTCTTCCTTAGAGTATACACCGTTCTTGTGCTTCTCGGCAAGCTTTTTCTCAGCTTCGATATCTTCGCAGCTGACATTATGTTTGACGCGAGCGGCTTCCTCAGCCTTCTTGCCATCGTTCCAGCGCTCGAGGGAACCTACGAGATAGCCGGTGATGCGGCGGAGGCGCTCAAAGAGTACGTCGTCTTCGATACGGCCACAGGATGGACAGCGGTTGCCCTTGATGATGCCGGCGAAGCCACAGACTGGATCGCGATCAACTGGGTGGTTGACGGAGCCGTAGCCGATGCCGCAGTCGTGCATCTTGCGGATGACGGCTTCGAAAGCTTCGATATTGTCGGATGGGTCACCATCGAGCTCGATGTAGCTAATGTGGCCAGCGTTACAGAGGGCGTGGTATGGAGCTTCTTTCTCGATCTTGTCGAAGGCGGAAATTGGATAATAAACTGGTACGTGGAAGGAGTTGGTATAGAAGTCCCTATCGGTAACACCTTTGATTTTGCCATATTCTTTGCGGTCAATCTTGGTAAAGCGACCGGCAAGACCTTCAGCTGGGGTGGCGAGAAGTGAGAAGTTTAAGTGATACTTCTTGCTGTATTCATCGCATCTTTCACGCATATGGGAGATGATGTCTAGGCCGAGTTCCTGAGCTTCGTCGGATTCGCCGTGGTGCTCGCCAACCATAGCCTTGAGACATTCAGCGAGGCCAATAAAGCCGATAGAGAGAGTGCCGTGCTTGATGACGTCGCGGAGCTTGTCGTTCCAGCCGAGCTTTTCGGAGCCGAACCAGTTGCCTTGGCCCATCAAGAATGGGAAGTTTCTGACGTGCTGGTTAGCTTGGAACTCAAAACGCTCGAGGAGCTGATCCTTAACGAGATCCATCATATCATCGAGATTCTTGTAGAAGCCGGACCAGTCAGCTTCTTTGCGTTCTTTGAGGGCGATACCGTGCTTGATACCGAGACGAACGAGGTTGATAGTGGTAAACGAACAGTTGCCGCGGCCGGTAACGATACCGTCGGATTCTGGGAAGACGGAACCGAAGACGCGAGTGCGGCAGCCCATAGTAGCGATCTCTGTGCGGTAATCACCAGGCTTGTAATACTGGAGATTGAATGGTGCATCGATGAAGCAGAAGTTCGGGAAGAGACGCTTGGCGGAAACTTCCATGCTGCGCTTGAAAAGATCATAGTTAGGGTCTTCTGGATTGTAATTGATGCCTTCCTTGACCTTGAAGATAGAGATTGGGAAGATTGGAGTCTCACCCTTGCCGAGGCCGTTCATGGTAGCTTCTAGTAAGTACTTGGAAACGAGGCGACCAGACGGAGTAGTGTCAGTACCGAAGTTGATAGAGGTAAATGGCACCTGGGCACCAGCGCGGGAATGCATGGTGTTGAGATTATGGATGAAACCTTCCATAGCCTGGAAAGTTTGTTTTTCGACATCTTCATTAGAAGTTTCAATAACGACATCTGGGACTTTGAGGCGCTTCAAGGTCTTTTCGTCGCCGTACTGGATGTCATCTGGAATTTTGATTTCAACTTTCTTGCCAGAGTATTTGTTGTATTTCTCGAGATTACTCTTCAAGGCTTTCTTGAAAGATTTATCAACGCCTGGGGCCATAGCGTAATCGAAGTTAGGAATGGACTGGCCGCCGTGTTGCTCGTTTTGATTAGCCTGCAAGATGATAGCGGCGAGTGCAGCGTAAGCACCAATGGAATTTGGAGTGCGGAGATGGCCGTGGCCAGTGTTAAAGCCACCATTAGCGAAGAGCTTAAGTGGGTCAGTCTGACAGCAAGTAAGAGTACCGGTGGCATAGAAATCTAGATCGTGGATGTGAATGTCGCCGTTATCGTGCGCATAGCCAAATTCTGGTCTCATAAGGAGGGATTTTGCGAAGACCTTGGAACCTTCAGCGCCAAATTGGAGCATTTTGCCCATGGCGGAGTTGCCGTCGACGTTAGCATTGCTGCGTTTAACATCAGAGTCTTCAGAAGCGTCTGCGATAGAAATAGTTTTATAGATGTTCATGAGGTTGGATTTAGCTTCACGAGTGCGGTTGCGTTCTTGGCGGTAAGTAATATAAGCCTTAGCGGTCTTTTTGAAGCTGGATTCCATGAGGACTTGTTCTACTAAGTCTTGAACTTGTTCTACAGAAGGAGTACGCTCCTTAATCTCTTCTTCGGCGCGCTTCAAGACTTTTTCGGAAAGCTGCTTGGCGCGATCATATTTAAATTCTTCTGTAGCGGTACCGGCAGCAGCAATTGCGTCGGTGATTTTTTCTGGATTGAAATTCACGATTTTGCCATCGCGTTTCTTGATTTTTTTGAACATAAAAACTATTACCTCCTTAATGATATCGTTTTGTTCGTTTTTGTATGTTATTCGGCTAGACGCTATATCTAGTGTCTGGTTACCATTGTAAGACACTAAATGTGGGGTGTCAATACTAAATATGGTTAATTTTGTTGTATTATTTACAACGTTTTTCCACATATAGTGTTTGATAGGGTATAATATAGAGTATGTCAAATAAATTAAATAAAAATTATGCTTACGAGCCCAAGAAATGCTGGGTTGGAGATACCCAGAAGATTTGTTATGATACGCGTGAAGAGGCAGAGGTGGCAGCTAAGGTGGCGCAATATGACCATGATGCCCCGGAGCTCTCAGTCTATAAATGTGAATATGGGGATCATTGGCACTTATCTTCCAAGAACTAATACTTACCGCAATTTGGAACGAGTACCTCTTGACTAGGCGCTGATATCGAGACAGCGTCAGTAATGGCGCCGAGATTGCTGATTGCTTGCTGACTTAAGGAATAGTACTCAGGTATGTTTCTTGAAATCACTACTTCTGCTGAGCCGGTACTAATCTTACCATCTCTAGTAGCTACTCGTAACTGAATGTAGCCTGAGGTCTCATCTTGATATATTGTAGTGATTCTTGGAGAATTGGTTGTGACTTCAAATATACCATCGAAATCGAGGTCCCATTCGTATTTAATGATGTCCCCTTGGACGTTTGCTAGAAAATCGAATTCTTCGCCAGGCTTACCAGTGTACTTAGCGAGCGGAAAAGTAACTGACGGACGATTTTTTAGGATGGTGGATAATTGTGTTAGCTCATCTTCGTTATAATAGCCGCCGTTTGTACTAGTAATTAAGCGGCTAAATTTTTCGCGATTTTCTTCTGGCCCAACGACGTAAATATTGACGGGATCAATAGAAAGACTAAGACTAACGATGTCTTCTAGGGTGGTGCCGTCCATATCTGGGTCGCGATAGCCACGATTGGTGATGATGACTATCGATTTGGTGGCGCCGGCTCGCCAAGGTTGCTCTCTTAGTGCGCGCTTAATGGCGGGGAGCAAAGAGATTTCTTTGGCAAAGTCAGTGCTTTCACCATTGTAGCGAATGGTGGCCATGGCGTATCGTAGGCCAGAGGTGCTAGTAAGGTATAGGAGGTCTTGCACTGGAGTTTTGTCGACGTAGTCGGCATAGCTATAAAGGCCAGTACGACCATTAGGCAGAGCTACAACTTTTTCGGCAGCTTCTAAGATGGCTGGCTTTAGGTCCCTGATGGGTGTAAGCATTTGATAAGAACGATCAACCAAAAAGACGACGTCGAGACTGTCGAGAGCGCTCGACTCAATGGCAATGGCGTCGAGTTTGGTAGGGTAGGCTGCCGGGAGTTTTTTGACGATAGTTCTAGCGATATCGGCAATTTGGCCACCAGATACGTAAGAAGTATGCGACTTAATAGCGCTACTAATAAGGCTTTCTTCCGAGCCGCTTGAGGCGATTTCGATGCCGGCTCCACAAATGAGATCTTTATCTCTACACCAGAGGCCGATTTTACCTTCCCAGCCCAATTCCTGATAAGGTATTTTGGCGCCTAGGGAGCCGGCGGAAGTTCGGCAATTGGGCGCATACCTACGATATGGCGAAAGGTTCTTGCCTTTGCAAGCGTCGGGATTAATCCCCTCTCCCTCTGGAAGATACAGCTTAGGGTCGCCAAAGGTTGCGGCGTAGAGGATATTCGCTGGATTTAGCTCTGGTATAGCGCTAGTAATGACCATGGCGCCTTGGGAATATCCGCTAAGGACATATTTGGTGTTTGGGCATTTTATAGAATGCTCGGCTAAATAGGCTTTTAATTTGGCGATGCCGGCGTTGACGCTTTTCCCAAAAGCAAAGGCCTCGCCGTTAGATATTTTGGCGCCAAACACCGAGAATAGATCAAGCCCGACGGCGGGATATTCTAGTTCGTAGAAACTATAGGATATCTTGGAATTTGTGGCCTTCAGATTATTTTCGATTGCTGATTTGAGCTCAATGTATTCGCCTGCGCCGAGGTCTTGGCCGGATCCCCTAGCGTAGATGAAGTTGACGTCATCGCAAGATGTGGCGATGGACGATGTAGCTAAGGGGAGACAGACGGCAGTGAAGGCTACAGCACTGACGGCTCCGACGAAAAAGGCAACTTTTTCATTAAAAACCTCCTGTTAGTATACTTTTTACTATATTTACCCCTTAAAATTATGCAAGCATGAGCGTTTGATTTTAAAAAAATCTTAGGACTGTGGTAAAATGGAAGAAATGGAGGTTATATGTCAGAGCGTAAACAACTAGGGTGGGACGAATATTTTATGGGGATTTCTGAAGAAGTTGCCAAGAGGAGTAAGGACCCTTCTTCTCAAAACGGTTGCGTGATTGTTGATAATAATCATCGTCCAGTGTCATTTGGATATAATGGCATGATCCAGGGAGCAGACGAGAGTAAAATGACTCTGACTGAACGTCCAATGAAATATTATTTTGCGATTCACTCCGAGATGAACGCTTTGATCTTTGCGCATCGGGACGTTTCTGGCTGTACGCTTTACAATAAGATGGCCACCTGTGAGAACTGTCTCAAATATTGCCTCCAGGCTGGAATTATGCGCTTTGTCTATAAGGAACTTCGGGTGAATTCACATAAAAATGACGCAAAGAAATCAATGACAAATGTCGACACGGACGAGGCGATTATTAGATTGCTTGCTTCGATGCCACAGGTTGAAACTTTGAATATTTCTAATGGAAAAACTTATATTCAAGATATTCTAGACTCCTATGAAGATGGTACCCCAGAGAAAGAGCGATTACTTAAGTGGGTGGCTTGATACTCTTCTAGCCATTCTTGGTTTAAATAACTAAAGAAGTTTTTGGTGTCTTTGGCGATTTTGGTGGTTTTTGAAAGAATGTAGAGCTGCTCTTTTGGCCTAGTGAGGGCTACGTAAAATAATCTGATTTCGTCTTGGAATAAGGCAGCTTCGTCGTCACCGAAAATCTTAAAAAGTCCACCAGTTTTATCTTTGCTGGGGAATTTTCCAGCATCTACCTCTAAAAGTACTACGATATCGGACTCTAGACCCTTGGAACGATGAATTGTAGAATAACTAATCAGGGCGTCGGCAGCAGATTCGGTCAAAATAGCTTCTTTTATTATTAGGCTTTTTAAGAGCTTGATGAATTTTTCTAGCGACCAATCGTTAAAATTTAGATCATTATTGCGGTGCAGAATTTTGATGGTTTTTCCGGGATTTTCCTTAATGATGCTGACGATAATTTCCAGATAATTTTTAATAAGCAAAGGGATCTTGTCTTGCACGTCATCTTTTTCCCAATATTTTGTATCTTTGAAATAGATGCTGGCTTTTAATTTGTTTCCAGATTTGCAGCCATTATAGTCTTTTAAGGCCTTAGACATAAAGAAGTTTGCGTTTCTTACGATTGCCTTGCCGGAGCGATAATTAGTGGGGATGAATAATTTCTTGCAATCTTCTCTAAAATATCTTTCGAAGTGAGTAAAGTATTCTACATCTGATCCGGCGAAGCGGTTGATAGCTTGCCAGTCGTCGCCAACGGCTAGGAGCTTGGCGTCTTTGCAGGTTTTTCGGAGAGATTTGATTAGTTCTAAGAATAATAGGGAGAAATCTTGATATTCGTCAACAAAAATATAGCGATAATTAGTCGGATTAGTAAGTTCCTTTGCGGCGGTGGCGACCATTTGATTGAAATTGATAAGTTCTTTTTCGGCCAGAGCACAGTGGTAGCTGTTAAGAATTTTCTCTAGAGTAAGAAGCTCTGTTTTGATGTCTTCGTCGGTAATTGCACTGATTTTTTGGTGTAGCTTATCGTAATCCTTGAAGAATTTTTGCTCGGCGCGAACGATAAATTGTTTGGCGGTGCCGATATATTTATGGAGAAGCTTTTGGTCTTTTATGTCTGGGCAATATTTAATGACGGATTCTTTTAAGAGATAATACTCTGTCCATTCTGAGATAACCTTGCCACTAAGCTGCTTCTTACCACCTAGAGCTTGGTAAGCAAAGGCATGAAAAGTTGTCGCAATGGATGGTGGCTTCTTGAAGAGCGGCTGATGATCGTAGCGGATAGTAGCTAGGCGCTCGTTAATCTCGGTTTTGGCTTTCTTATTAAAGGCAAAGACAATAATTTCGTCCGGAGAAAGGTGATCATGCTTCAAGAGATAAACGATTTTGGCAACAATAGTTCTAGTCTTGCCAGAGCCAGCACGAGCGGTAACCTCCGTATTCTTGTGGGCATCAGAAACGATGGCGGCCTGGTGTTTGTCAAGGGAGTAAACTTTGCCGTCGCCATCCGTAATGTGGTCTTTGAACCATTTCCCTACCTCCTTTACGGAGCTCATGTTTTTATTCTAGAAAGGGCCCTAAAATTTGCAAGCATGAGCAGTGGATTTTGATATAATGAGGGTATGCACGAGAGTTGGAAAGAGTTTTTAAATTCCGAATTTGCAAAGCCGTATTTTAAGGAATTGTCGGATTTTTTGCACGCAGAATATGAGAATAAGCGAATTTTCCCTCCTAAGGCGCAAGTGTTTAGAGCGTTTACGACCGATCTTGATAAGGTGACGGTGGTGATCTTGGGGCAAGATCCTTATCATACTCCTGGAGCGGCGCATGGGCTAGCTTTTTCGGTGCCAGATACGCAGCCAATCCCGCCGTCACTGATTAATATCTACAAAGAGATTGATAGCGATATTGGGAAGCATGCTAATAAGACTGGAAATTTGACGTCTTGGCAGGATCAGGGAGTGCTGCTTTTAAATAACGTACTGACGGTTGAGGCACATAAGGCCGGTTCGCACAGGGGGCATGGCTGGGAGATGTTTACGGAGGCGACAATCAAATACCTCAACGAGACTAGACCACACTTAGTATTCTTGCTGTGGGGTAGGGATGCTAGAAGCAAGGCTACGCTAATTGACAGGTCGAAGCACCTAGTATTAGAAGCGCCACACCCATCTCCGCTTTCGGCGTATGCTGGATTTTTTGGATGTAAACATTTTTCAAAATGCAACGAATTTTTAAGGGAGCATAGCTTGCCAGAAATTGTCTGGTAAACTATAATCTAAGTATGTCTAAACTCTATTTCAGATATGGAGCAATGGGGTGTGGCAAAACAGCACAGCTGCTTGTTGTGGCGTTTAACTATGAAGAACGTGGACAGAAGGTCTGCGTGATTAAACCAGCCATTGATACAAAAAATGACAAAAAATTACTGTCTAGGATTGGCCTATCTAGGGATACGGACTTTGTTTTTTCTAAAAAAGAAGACCTGTTTCAGAAAATTTCCGATAAGTATAGTGATGTAAATTGTGTTTTAGTTGACGAGGCGCAGTTCTTAACTCCAGAGCAAGCTGATCAGTTAGCAATGGTGGCATCTAAGCTGGATATTCCGGTGCTTTGTTATGGCCTGAGGCTTAATTTTAAGCAAAACGATAGCGGATTTGAAGGCGCAACAAGGTTACTCCAAATTGCGCACGTGATCGAAGAGTTGAAAATGGTCTGTGATTGTGGGAAGAAGGCGACTAGGAATTTGCGGTTTGTAAATGGCGAGTTTATGACTGAAGGTAAAGATGTGGTGATTGACGGTGATAAGTCGAACGTGGAATATAAGGCGTTTTGCTCGGATTGTTATTTTAAGATGATAGAAAGGACAAAATAATGCACATTGTAATTGAAGGCCAGGATGCTACCGGCAAAGATACGCAGGCAAAATTGCTGGTGGAATATCTGGAAAAACAAGGTAAGAAGGTGGTGACTTATTCCGAGAGCGGAACGGGGTCTAATGACCCGTTTGTCTCGGCTATTTCTAAGCTAAATTACGGTTCGAAGCAGGATATTGATCATCGTACTAGGGTTATGCTCTATCTAATTAATCGTTACGAGCAGTGGCGTAAGATCGCGGAGCCGGCATTATTAAATGGCGATGTGGTGATTACGACGCGCAACTGGTATTCTACATTGATTTATGAAGGCTACGGAGGTGGAGTCTCTAGAAATTTGATTACTAAGGTGCATAAGGCGGTGATGCCAGAAAAATATTTCCATCCAGATAAGATTGTGGTTTTTACGATTTCTCCAGAAACGCAGGCAAAACGCCTAGGTGTACAGCCAAATTCTAGTGATTGGGACAGAAAAGATGAGGTCTGGAAGTCTAAAGGGATGAGCTTTCAGGAGAAATTAAACGCTGGGTATCTACGTATCATCAAGGATTTCAACTTGCCGACTTTGTCAGCCGAGGGGTCAATTGAAGAGATCCACAAGGACCTACTAAAGTTGTTTGAACTTTAGGACAAGTATTGCCAGATTGGGCCGTTAGCAGTATCTAAGACGGTAATATTATTCTCTGTAAAGTGGTCGCGGTATTCGTCGGCTTTCTTGAAATCTTTTTCTTTTCTGGCTTGTTCGCGGAGATAAATTTCCCGTTGCAAGCTTTCTGGAATTTCTGGAGTAGTGTAGACTAGATTGAGGCCAAGTAGGCGATCGATGAAGTCCCAATCCTCTAAGTTTAGCTTGGAGTTATCGATGTAGGCAAGAACTTCGGAAGAATTAAGGTCGTTTGAGACTAACTCTAAGGCTTTTTCTTTATCAAAAGTAGATTCTACTTCGGTTTGATAACAGGTGGCGATACGGTTTCTCCAACCAAGTCTGCGAGTTCTGGCAGCGGCAAGGTCGTCGAAACTAAAGTTCCTTTCTCCGCGATAGTGGCCTTGTAAAATCCAGAGTTTGAAGTCTAGAGGTGAGAAGCCTTTTTCTGCTAGGTCTGACAAGGTGTAAGTATTGCCGAGGGATTTAGAGATTTTCTCGCCTTCGATGGTGAGGAAATTGGCGTGTAACCAGTAATTTGCGAGTTTCTTGTCAAAAGCAGCTTCGGATTGAGCGATTTCGTTAGTGTGATGAACTGGGATGTGGTCAATGCCACCAGTATGGATATCAATTGGTTCGCCAAGTAGAGAGTGGATAATGGTGGAGCACTCCAGATGCCAGCCTGGATAGCCTGGACGGCCGAGGTAGTCCCAGCGCATAGCGTGATCTTCGCCATCTTTGATGAATTTCCAAACTGCGAAGTCAGAGACATTTTTCTTTTCATCGTTGAATTTAACTCTAGCGCCGGCACGCATTTGATCGAGGTTTAGCTTAGCGAAATCGGCATAGTTTTTGAACTTACTAGTATCAAAATAGATACCATCGGAGGTCTCATAAGTATAGCCTTTTTCCGTTAAGGTGTCGACTACTTTCATGTCTTGCTCAATATAATCTGTCGCTCTGGCAATAGTAGTTGGCGGAAAGAGATTGAGCGCGCGAAAATCTTTCATGTAAGCCTCGATGTACTTGTCGGCAATTTCCCAGACGGTTTTCCCTTCTCTCTTGGCGCCCTTCTCGAGCTTGTCCTCGCCGTCGTCGGCGTCGGATGCGAGATGACCAACATCGGTCAAATTGAGGACACGGTTGACGTGATAACCGTTCTGAATAAGGGTGCGGACCAAGAGGTCCCAGTAGATATAAGAGGTGAAATTACCAATATGTGCATAGCTATACACGGTAGGGCCACAAGTGTAAATTTTGACATCATCTGGGTTTATAGGGACAAATTCTTCCAATTGCTTACTGAGCCGATTGTATAGTTTCATTGGCGTTCTCCTTTTTAATTGTAGTGATAGCCGTAATAATCTCATGAATAGTGTCTTCGTAGCTTAAGTCGTAAGTACGGAAGCCGGCAGCATAAGGATGGCCTCCACCGCCGAAGTATTCGGCGATTTTGTCAGAGTATGGATTGTTGCCGAAGGAGCGGATCTTGCCGGTGACTTTGCCGTCTGGGTAAGTCTTGATAGCGATAGCAATCTCGACACCTTCTACCATGCGGAGCTCTTCTAGGATGAGAACATTCGGGTTATACTCATCGGAGTATTCCTGAATATCATCCCAAGGGATGTGGACAGTAGCAAGTGTGCCATCTAGGTAATATTCTACGCGCTTAATAAGGTCGGCCTTGTAGTCCAAGATGCGAGGGGTTTTTTTGCTGAAATCGCGGCGATGCTCATCGAGTTCAGCCACACTGATGCCGCGGGATACTAGGTCGGAAATTACCTTGAAAGTATCGGCGGTGGTAGACTCGGAAACTAGCCCCAAAGTGTCTGATAAAATTGCGTAATAGAGATATCTGCAAGCGGTTTTCTCGCGAAGCTGGTCTTCCTCGGAGAGGCTGGCGAAATCTTTTGACAAGAGTCCTTGCTCGACGGCAATTTTGTAGATAAGGTCAGCGCAAGCTGGTAGGGTCTGCACTAGGCCTTGATGAGCGAAATTAAGGTTATCCTCAGTCTCGTGGTGATCTAAAACAAATACCGGGGAGACATAAAGACGATTCTTGATTGCTGGATCTTCTAAGAGCTTGGAAAGCAATACTTCTGCGGCAGTATCAACAATAATATACCCGTCAGCATTGAAATCAAATTCCAGGGAAACTCTAGACCAGTCGTCGAAGTACCTCAAATATTTAGGGATTTCTACTGGGCAGTAGAGAGAGATTTCGTGATCTTTCAAAAGATAGTCGAGCGCCAAAGCGGAACCTAAAGAGTCGCCATCTGGATTCTCGGCTTGGACGATGCAAAGTCTGTGTTTGTTCTTCAAAAAGTCGGAAAATGAGTTGTACATGACATAATTATAACATGAAAAGAGATATTCAGAAAACACTTAGCGCTTGCACACGGTAAAAATTAGCCGTGAATCATGAAAATGTCAATGCATATCAAGGCTGAATTGAAGTCAAAATGACAATGAAATGTCATTTTGACAATTCACCTTGCATTGACATTTTTATGTGAACGGCTAATTCAGTTAGTCGTCGTTGATGTCGATTTTGCCGATGAGTTTGGTGGATGACTTCTCTGGTAAGGCTTCGACGTCTTTTAATTTACGTTCGATCTGGCGAGAGGTGGTGGCGGCAGATTCGATCTTGTTGGCGGATTCGATGAGTTTCTTATGGGTAGCGTCTAGGAGGTCGCCGAATTTGCTAAACTGAGACTTGACGGCGCCAAGAACTTGCCAGACCTCAGAGGAGCGTTTTTCGATGGCGACGGATTTGAAGCCCATAAGAAGACCATTTAGGGCGACTGGCAAAGTGGAGGGGCTAGTGATGGAAACGTGGTGCTTCTGTCTGACCTCGTCGGAGAGGCCGGGGATGCGAAGAATCTCAGCATAAAGCGATTCGGTTGGAACAAACATAATGCCGAAATCAGTAGTAGCTGGTGGGTCGAGATACTTAGTAGAGATTTTCTTGGCCTGTTCTTTGACATCTGCGGCGAGAGCTTTAGAGAACTTGTCGATTTCGTCCTTATTGCCGGTCTCATAGGCGGCAATGAGGCGGGAGTAATTCTCTACTGGGAATTTGCTATCGATTGGTAAGTAAATAGTACTTTCGTCATCCTTGCCAGGCATTTTGATAGCAAACTCTACGCGGTCGGCAGAATTCTTCTTGGTAGCGATGTTTTCTTCATATTGAGAAGCATTTAAGATATCCTCGATAATGCTGCCGAGCTGAACTTCGCCATAAATACCGCGAGTTTTGACGCCTTCCATGACCTTCTTGAGGTCGCCAACGCCGGTAGCAAGACTCTTCATCTCGCCGAGGCCTTGATAGACCTGGGTGAGCTGGCCGGAAATAGTCTTGAAACTTTCATTGAAACGTTTCTCGACACTAGCCTTTAATTTCTCGTCGACGGTCTCGCGCATCTCCTCGAGCTTCTTCGTGTTCTCTTCTTGGAGATTCTTGACACGAGAGTCAACAGTCTTCTGAATAGTCTGAAGGTTCTCAGAAATCTCCTTGCGGTTGTCGCGGAATTCAGAACTAATCTTCGGAGTAAGCTTATCCACCTCGGATTCAATTCTAATCATGCGCTCATCGAGCTTCTTGGTATTTTCGGCGATACTTTCAGCAAATTTTTCGATGTTTTCGCCGGAATTTTTAGGTTTTTTCAGAATAAGGACAAGTAGCAATACTAAATTGATACCTCCTAAAATGATTGCAATAATTTCCATAACCTTATTATACTACAAATTCGTGCGGTTCTCTAATGCTGCGGACAATGTAATTTGATCAGCATAAGAAAGATCGACGCCGAGAGGCAACCCGCGGGCAAGGCGAGTGATTTTTAGGTCTTTGAATTTTTCGGAGAGCATTTTTTGAAGTAATAGCGCTGTTGATTCCCCTTCTACGGATGGGTTAGTGGCGATAATGACTTCTTTGACATCATCTTTGTCAACGCGAAGGAGGAGCTCCTTGATATGTAATTGATCAGGGGTGATACCGTCAATTGGGGAAATTGCGCCGCCGAGAACATGGTAAGTTCCCTTGTAGCCATGGGTAGCTTCTAATGCGTAGATATCAAGCGGTTCCTCAACCACTAGAATAGTAGACTTGTCGCGAGCTTCGTCAGAATACAGAGGAGAAACATCTTCTTCGGCGTCAATTAAGGCAAAGGTGACTGGGCAGGATTTAACCCCGGAATGAAGGTTCTTTAAAGAATCCGAAATAGCCTCGGAGATGGCCGGGTTGGCGCGAAAAAGATAATAGGCATAGCGTTCGGCGGTGCGTGGGCCAGCCCCTGGAAGTGCGCCTAGCGCATCAATTACGTCTTGAAGAGCCTGAGGGAGCATTACATTCCTAAGTTGCCAAGAGCGCCCATGAGTGGCTTCATCTTGTCGGTAGCGATTTCCTGAGCCTTGGCGTAGCCGTCGCGGAAACAATTCTCGATCCAGCGCTCAAGCTCGTGGATGTCGTCAAGATCGACTTTCTCTGGGTCGATGGTGACTTTCTTGACCTTGAGTTCGCCGTTGATCTGAACAACAACTGCGCCGTCGCCGGCTTCAACTTCTACGATTTCATTCTTAAGTTCTTTTTGAGCTTTTCTAAGCTGGTTCAACATTTTCATTTGGTCCATTGTCTGACCCATAATACTCTCCTAATAATTATTCGTATAAGTATATTCTATCAGAATTTACTGATTTTGGCGAGGTGATTATGCGGTGAAGATCATATGGGAGCTTGGCAGGCCATTTGCCGAGGGTGGCCAGATGCTTGATGTTCTCTTTGTCATTGGTAGAAGGAGTATTAGATGTAACCTTGTAAAGGCCTTTTTCTTCGAGAATCTTGTAGAAGTCGTAGTTTAAGGTGCCAGCTGGAATGAGGATGGTAGTGTCTGGCTCGACTTTTTCGTAAATGAGAGCAAGGTCATTCTCGAATTCTCTAGCGACAATAGGGTTGTAGCGGTAACCAAATACGTAATGGTTGAGACTGGAAAAGATCATGATGCTAAGGAAGATGGAAATCGGAATAAGCCCGAAAACGCGAGCGTAAGGGTTCTCTGGAAAGAGGCCATACCATTTTTCTAGGATATAACGGATGCCATGGGCGGACAGAATGGCAAAAGGCAAGATAATAAGTACCGCACAATCTGGACGAAAACCGGTGATAATAACAGTGAAGACAATAAAGATTGAGGCGATAGAATTTCTGGAGGCAAAGAAGCCGTGCGTGGTTGAAATAAGACCAGTAATTGCTAGGGCAAGAGAGGCTAGGCCAATCATAGGTGATAAGAAGATGGATCCGACGTTGCCACCCCAAGAGAAGAATGGCAAGAATCCATTCTTGATGTTCTCTAAATATGCTTCCCATGAGAAGTTGTCCATGAAGAAGATCGCGCGCATGGTCTCAGGATACTTAATCATCTCAAAGCCAACTATGCCGATGTAGCCTAAGATGGCTAGGGTAAAAATGATAAATGGTACCTTAGGCAAGGATTTGATCATAAAACGTAGGTGTGGATGCATAAGTGCGTAGGCGACGATAAAAATCGCGAAGTAAATAAGGTAAGGAGTAAACAGGGACAGCAACATACAAATCGCAAAGATAAAGGCGTAGAAGGTCTTTCTTAGGGCTTTGCCATTGATCTTGGAACCGAGCCAGAGTAGTAGGGTTGGCCAGAAAACCAACATAATTAGAGGTGTGCCGGAGCCGGTAAGATACAGGAACGGCGCGGATAAGACGGCCAGAATGGAAGTAATAATTGCAACGTTATTCTTGAACCAGCGGTTTAGGAGGAGAATAAAGAGGAAGCCCAGGAAGAAACCGAAGATGATGCTAGGGAGCTTGATAGCGTAGGCGTTGAGGCCAAAGAAGTCAATTGATAGCTTTTGCAGTAAATGATAAGGGAGATCTACGATGTTGCCATGCATGACTGAATCTATAGAGACATTATTAGAAGTGACGGTAGAGCTCATTTCTACCTCGGATAGACCACCCGGGCTAAGGATTGGAATCAAGAAAATAAGACCCAGGAATGTCAAAAATAACAAGGTATAGCCAATACCGTAGCGATGACGGTATAGAAAAAGTTTCGAGATAGTAATTTTTCTCACATAACCATTATAGCATCTACTCGTGAGTTTTGTCTAGCGACATAAAGCGGAGAAGCTCTGGATGGAAATAGAGATCAATCTTGCCGATGCCGCCGTGGCGGTGTTTCTGGATGAGGAGCTCGGTAATGTGAGTTTCTTCATAACCTTCCTCATTAGCATGGTAGTAGTCAGGACGGTGAAGCATCATAACAAGGTCGGCGTCTTGCTCGATAGAACCGGACTCGCGTAGATCGGAGAGAACTGGGCGTGGATCATCGCGGCCAGTTACAGAACGGGAAAGCTGCGCAAGCGCAATAACTGGAACTTCTAGCTCGCGCGCGAGTTGCTTGAGTCCGCGGGAGATTTCGGTAACCTCTTGGACGCGGTTGCCAGCGTAACGATCTGAGCCTTGAATCAGCTGCAAATAGTCAACGATGATGAGTCCAATGTCATGATCGTGCTTGGCGCGGCGAGCTTTGTTTCTAAGCTCTAGAACGGTCATTGAAGAGGTGTCGTCAATGTAAATTGGGGCTTCACCCATTTCCCCGAGAGCATCACCAACCTTAGCAAAATCTTCGTCGGAAAGGTTGCCAGTGCGAAGGTTCCAGTTGTTAATACCTGAAACATCGGAAATCATACGGTCGACGATTTCGTTTTGGGCCATCTCCATTGAGAAGAAAAGTACGCCACTCTTATTAATAGTAGCGACATTATAAGCAATATTTTGAGCAAAGGTAGTTTTACCCATAGCTGGGCGGGCGCCGATGATAATAAGATCGCCTTTTTGGAGACCGGCAGTTTTGTTGTCGAGGTCCTTAAAACCGGTTTTGAGGCCACGCAGAGCACCTTTGTTCTTGTGAAGATTCTCAATACGATCGTAAGCGTCGACGAGAAGATCTTCTAGAGCGGCGTAATCGGACTTGACGGTATCGTCTGAAACTTGGAAAAGGTCTTTCTCGGCGCCACCGAGGAGTTCTCCGACAGAGGTGCTGCCGTCGTAAGCGCTTTCTACGATCTTAGTACCGGCCTTGATAAGACGACGGCGAACGGCGCACTCAGAAACGATGTCGGCATAGGCGGTAGCATGGGCGGCAGTAGGGACAAAATTGGTAAGCTCGGTCAAGAAAGCGGCGCCACCGATAGTCTTCAGATTCTTGGTGCTTCTTAATTCGGATGTAAGGGTAAGAAGGTCAATCGGGCGATGGGAATTATAGAGAGAAACCATACCTTCGTAAATTTTGCGATGGTTTTCGTCGTAAAAGTCTTCTGGCTTGACGCGTTCTAAAACATCTGGGAAAGAAGTATCGGAAAGCAAAATCGCACCGAGCAAAGATTTCTCGGCGTTTAAATCTTGCGGCGTGACACGGCCAGCCTTAGAATGGGACTCCATTAGTATTAACCTCCTCTATGTCACCCATTATATCAGAAATTTGACCTAAATTTTGGTCTTTTTTGGCATTTTCTAGACCATCTTCAATAACTATAGTAATTCCCTCTGGTAAGAATTTTTGGAGAATTTTATAGTTGTTGGCTGATCTTAAGATCGTTTTATAAATTTTGCGCTCGGTATAGATGAAAAGTTCACTGCCTTTTTGCTCGTGGGTGCATTTTTCCAGAGTGGAGCCGACGGTGCCGGAAGCGGATTTGACGTTCGTAAGGAAAGTTTGCCAATTGAAGGTGGCGGGTCCTGTCGCATTAGTGGCGGGTCCTGTCGCCTTAGTGGCGGGTCCTGTCGTCGCAGATTCCCCCATCGCATCGGCCTGACGGCCGCCTGCGCTGGGGGTCCCCCCAGCGACGCCACCCGCCACCTCTGTAGTTGGATTCCCTCCAGCGACGTCACCCGTTGCGTTTGCAGCTGGGCTTTTTTCAGCGGCGCTACTTGTTACTACGTTGGGCTGGCTAGTTGGTTTGGTGGCTTTAGCATGGAAGACTGGGGCGGTGGCAGCTTGGCCGACAAAGGCAAGTAGAAGCTTGGCTTCTGGGAATGGGCTGGATACCTTAGGAAGTTCCGCTAGAAGGGGTAGAAGCTCTGGTTTTGGCGATTCAAGGATCTTGCTAATGAGATTTTCGGCTAGGAGCTCGGGCTTTAGTCCGGTATTGATGACAGTTTTTAGCTCGGTAGTGATAGTGTCAATATCGCCAGCAGTGTAGGCCGCCAAAAGTTTTTCTAATACAGCATTCTCTGGGAGGCCAAGGGTCTCAATGACGTCTGTTTTAGTAATCTTGTCGGTTTTGACTATAGAAATCTGGTCTAGTAAAGAAATAGTATCGCGGAAACTACCTCCGCCTTTTTCGACGATGAGTTCCAGGGCGTCCTTATCAATATCGATCTGTTCTTTTTTGACAATGGAGCTTAAATGTTTGAACATTACATCCTTCGGGGCAAGGTTGAAGGTGTAATTTTGAGTGCGAGAGGTAATAGTGATGGGTACCTTGTAGGCATCGGTAGTAGCCATAATGAAGATAACACTCTTTGGCGGCTCCTCAAGCGTTTTTAATAATGCATTAAAGGCAGACTTAGAGAGCATATGGACCTCGTCAATAATGTAAACCTTATATTTGCCCTTAGATGGGGCGATAGCAGCTTTTTCACGGAGGTCACGGATATTATCTACGCCAGTGTTGGAAGCGGCATCGATCTCGATAATATCTACATAATCATCTTCAATCTCGTATTTAAACTTATTGACTTCGTGAGCAAAAATGCGGGCGACCGAGGTCTTGCCGCAGCCGCGTGGGCCAGTAAAGAGGTAGGCATGGGAAATTTTGCCAGATTTTAGACTGGCTTCTAGGGGTTTTACAACCTGGTCCTGACCAATTACTTCGCTGAGTTTGGTCGGACGATATTTACGATATAATGCCTTCATACAACTCTCTTTTAATTCATTATAGCACGAAAAACCCGCCTAAGAAGGCGGGTTTGTTGACAAATCTATATTATAAAGCAGCTTCGACGGCGGCCCAGGTAGCGTCCTCGTTGTTGGCGGGGATAATAACAGCGACCTGAGAACCTTCCTTTAAGTGGAAATAGGTGACAGAAGCGTACAAAACCTCGTATTCTTTGCCGGAAACCTCTACGAAGTACTTGTCGTCATGATGAGAAAGAGTGCCGATGACGGTCTTTCTCTCAACTGGGCCAATCTGTTTGTAAAGGAATTTGCCCTCTGGAGTAATAGTAAGCTTCATGATGTCGCCCTCGACGAGCTTGGACTTAGAGGCGTAGTTGGCAGGGACAGGATAATTCTTGCCTTCTTGGTCAATCATAATCTGACCATCAAAGACACCTTCTATAACCTTGCCTTCTGGAGTATCTAATACAACATCACGAGGGGCAGTAATGGCCTCGCCATCGCCTAATACGGAAATAAGAAGTTCCTTCGCAGCTGCCAAATTAGTCTCGGCCTCTTGGATAAGGCTGCGCAATCTTTTTATTTGTTTTTCTGGTAATTCAGACATCCTCGCAATCCTGTCTGTTAAATATAGTATTAATATTATATTATATCAACGAGAAATTCTTGTCAATATTAATTTTAAAAAGTTTTCCACGAGCATTACAGGGGTAAATAAAAAAGCGTTGTAAAAATGACTTTGACAAACATAAGCATTAAATGTGGTGATATTTGCCACCTTTTGAAATTTCTTGTGCGCGATAAATTTGTTCAGTAAGCATAATGCGCATTAGCTCATGTGGAAAGACTAGCTTGGAGAAACTCCAGACGAAATCGGCTTGTTTTCTGATTCCTTCGGATACGCCAAAAGCGTCGCCAATGATGAAAACTGGTTGCTTCCCTGTCAAAAAAGCTTTTTCTAGGCGTTCTGAGAGCGCTGGGGAGCTAATATTCTCGCCCCGCTCATCTAGCAAGATAACGTATTCATCCGGCTTAAATGGCCATTTAGCGGCAAATCCGGCGATTTTAGCATCTTCTAGGTACTCAAAACGAACATCAAAGGGCTTCTTCAAGCGTTTTTCATACTCTGTTTGACCTTCTAGTATCCAATTTTTGGATTTTTTGCCACCGGCAATAATTCTTATCATAATTTTATTATAACATGTTATAATAAGGATAACTAATAAGGAGCTTTTATGGCAAAAGAAGAAAACATTAACAAAGAAGCCCTCAAGGTTAGTTTACTAATCGTTGGCATCTTTGGTTTAATTTGGAATTTGATTAAACTAATAATCGCAATTCCAACTTTGTCCTATGGTCTTACTGCGCTATTCACTAGCGAGACACCAGATCAGGGGCTATTTATTGCTACCGGGATTATGCTTGCTATACTCGTAGTGCTATCTATCGTCTTAGGATTTGTAATTTTCGGCAAATGTCTTGCCTATTTCTTCAATGGTAAGCGCGCTGGTAAAGGCTTTATCGCTGGAGTGATTGCCACCTTGGTCCTTGGCCTCGGCATCTTTACCGCTAGCTGTGTGACTGGTAGCATCTGGGCACAGAGAAACGGAGAAAGTCTATATGATGTTTATTCTAATCTGTTGAACGGCGTCAATGTCGATATCACTGATTGTGAAAGCGATACCTGGGATTCTTCCTGTAGCTCTGTAAAGATCAAAGATGGCCACATTGAAATCAAATCCGGCCTTGATCGCTACGATTTCTAAAGAGTGTAGCTAAAAAAATAAACCGCTTAATGCGGTTTATTTTTTGTGTGATAACAATTTGACCAATCTGATGATTTAACTTAAGCAAGCTCGACAGTAGCGCCAGCTTCTTCAAGAGCTTTCTTGAGAGCTTCAGCGTCGTCTTTTGCAACTTTCTCTTTGACGGTAGCAGGAGCACCATCAACGATAGCTTTAGCTTCGCCAAGACCAAGGCCAGTAGCTTCCTTAACAGCCTTGATAACAGCGATCTTCTGAGCACCAGCGTCTTTCAAGACAACATCGTACTCGGATTTTTCATCGGCAGCAGCGCCAGCATCACCGGCAGCAGCAGGACCAGCAACAGCAACAGCGGCAGCAGCTGGCTCGATACCATATTCATCTTTAAGTACGTTCTTAAGTTCGTTAACTTCGAGAACGGTTAGTTTAGTAAGCTCTTCAGCAAGTTTCTTAATATCAGCAGCCATAATAGCTCCTTTCTTAAATTGATTGATAAATGTCGCTAATTTAATTAAGCATTAAGCGGCGTGGGCTTCCAAGCCAGAAATGATACCGGAAAGACCGCCAGAAAGGGCGGAAACGGAATCGGTAACTGGGGAGAGAAGTTGAGCCACGACCTGAGCGATAAGCTCGTTCTTGGATGGAAGAGAGGCAAGAGCCTTGATCTCATCCTCGGAGAGGTTATTGCCAGCATCGTTAAATGCGCCTGCGATTTGTAAGGCTTCGTGAGTCTTAGCAAAGGTAGCTAGGACCTTAGCTGGGGCAACTTCGTCGCTATCGGAGATAGCGTAAAGAAGCTGGCCAGTGAGGTTAGTAGTGTCGGTGTCTTTGTAGACAGCGATTTCACCCATAGCAACTCTAACTAGGCGGTTCTTGACGACCTTGATCTTAACACCGTTCTCACGAGCAGCTTTTCTGAGCTCTTGGAGCTCAGCAACGGTCAAACCCTGGTAACGGGCAAAAACGGTCATCTTAGAACTATTTAGAAGCTCAGTTAAATCAGCAACTAAAGTCTGTTTCTTATCTTTAGAGATAGCCATAATTTTCCTTTAGTTAGATTAATATGACGTGTAAGTCTGATAGATTGGCCAAATTGTTAAGACAACGTTACCAATCTGTTTTCAAGATACCCTGGCGCATTGCCTGGGCTGCCTCGGCGACATGATTAAGGATTGTCTTAGACGCTCCCGTCGCTGTCTATGGTAACTTGCTATATTGTAGCACAGGTTGAATGATTTTGCAAGAAAAATCTAAGATAATACTAGTCGATAACGCAGCGGACGGTTAGACCATAGTGGCTTCCACTGCTACAATTTGGGTTATTGACAAGTGACGTTCGGAGGAAGAAACAATAACTACTGCTACTTAGCTTTGCGGATGTCCAATAGCGTCCTTCTCCGCCACGTACTTCTGATGTGCCGCCACCCCAATCTCCTGAGAGTACGAAGTTATTTGGGTAAGATCTAAAGGCGTTACTAACTACAAATGTCCTCGCGCTTGTCGCGGAAACAGAGTTCATTAAAGATAGGTACAATGTAGGAACATCGGTCGTTGCGTTTGATAGTCCTGCGAGGTCACCGCCTGCTGATTCTGACGTTGGTACTCTCCAACCAGCTGGACAGATACCTGGGGCTGGAGCATTTTGTCCGTATTCCCAATCTGTGCTAGTAGTATCGTTGGCTGCTGCCCAGGTGTAATATCCGCCGTAGCTATGCCACCTACTCCCAGTGGCGGTGGTGTTATCGATTGGGGATCTAGCGGAATCTGGTTCGGTAATATTGGAAAAGTTGTATTCTTTTATTCCGTCTTTCCATTGCCAAGGGCTAGTATTTGTTGCATTGTCGGTATATCTTAAGTTTTCTGTCATCCAGCATTTGCCGTCGAGAAGTTTTGCTACGGCATAAGTTTTGCTAGTATTGACGGCATCAGTACGGTTGTCGGTAAGGGCGGTGACGTCGCCGATATTCATAGAGCTACAGCCAGACCAGTTTTGCATATTGCCAGCAGAAGGTCGCCATTGGGAGTAAAGAACAATACCCTTGGTCCCGAGATCAGATCGCAGCTGTGCGGTTAAACTACCGTCACTAGTGGTTAGAGTCTGATTAGGGCCATACATCGTACCAGTGCCATCTTCTTTAGTGTTCCAGCCAATAAAGCCGTAACCTGGGCGGGCAAAATTAGGTGCGAGAAGTGTAACCTCAGTAGATGACGAGGATAATGCTGTCGTGTCAGCAGCTGATATTGATGTATAAGCAGTGTCTGTGGAATTATGGAAGACAATGGTCTGATTATCCATAGTGCCATCAATGCCGTCGCCATTAGGTGCGTAGCAAATGGAATTGGCTGCGCATGGGAACAGCCAAACCGCATAAAGTGTCATAGATCCAGTGCCGTGTTGGCTGTAGTCAGGGTTGCCATTGCCGCCATCAACTGGAACAATAATAGTGTCTCCAGCAACATAGAGTCCATCAGGGCCAGAACCATTTCCCTGCCTCTCGCTTGGTGAGGTAGACCAACCAACAAAGGTATAGACATTCCTACTCATAGAAGTGGCGTTTGGAATAGTAAAGGTATGATTAGAAGCCACACTAGTATCCGTAATAGGATTTGGTAAGTTTGTGACTGTTTCTTGGGTATTCTTATCGAAGGTTAAGGTAAAGTCTACCGGAATAGGATTAGCAATGGCGGTAAACAAGAGTCTGTTCTTGTAACTTCCAGCAGTCTTGTCGGTAGCGATGTTGATGTTAACATCAATGTTGGTCTTGCTACTAGCAGTAGCAATGTCTACATCGTTTCTGATGGTAGCTGGAGTACCATGAGCTGGAATTAATTGATTGTCCTTAGCTGACGTAGCAATACTAGAGCTAGAAAAGTCTGAAGTATTGCCAGTAGGACCTAAGGTCTCATTCCAGGACTTAGAATAGTTCCAGTAGGAAGTAGCAGAGACGGTAGCAGTAGTAGCAGTAGGGATCTGTCCTGCAGTAGTAGTAGCAATAGTAGGATCAGCATGAACAAGATCTGTAGTATAATTTGCTCCGTTCTGATAGTCACTCTGCATGAGAAGGTTATAGCCTGATACGTTAGATGTAGAGACATCTACTACGGTAGTCTGAGTAGTACGGGTACCGGCGGCAGATGGTAAGATGTTGAAGTCTAAGGAAGAGATAGGAGAAGTAGCAGTACTGTCTAGAGTCCTAATGGAGATTACTGGAGTAACTGATACGGCTACGTCAAGATCAGAAGAAGCAGATGGAAGATCATCAGCAAAAGTAGTAGCTGGGACAATACTAGAGAACATGAAGGCAGCAGCAAAGATGGCAGTAAGACCACCGAAAGTTGACATTAAAAGCTGATAATTCCTCCCAAGGACCTTCTTTGAACTGTTCATGGTTATAATTATAGCATGAGCGGATTTTATTTTGCAAGAATTTTTGCAACAAAGTCTTTAATATCTTTGATTCCCTTAGTTTTGCCGGCTGGGATAAATAATTCTAGATCTTCGACGAAGTCTAAGGATTTTATTAATGGATAGATTGCGTGAATTAAGGCTCTTAATTCTTCCTCGTCTTTGTTGTTATATTCATAAACTTTGTCGTGAACTTTGGAGTCGGTAGAGTCTGGGACTACGAACAAGATGTGCGCCTTGGTCACTTTATATTTATTGTAAGTTGGGGAGAGGTTCAATAATAATTTATAGAACTCAAGCTGCAACATATACTTATACAAAGTTGCGTGAGAGGTCCATTTAGAATCTTTGAACCCGGAAGTTTTGAAATCATAGACTTCGATAATCTTATCAGTTTCATTGATGTCGATATGGTCGATTTTGCCAGTGAGGGGGATGTTGTCTAGGCTTAAATGTTCGTGGTAGAGATTAACTTCGGCACGGGCGGAGTCGTGGCGTAAGAGCTTGCCAAATTCTGCGAGTGACTTCTCTAGGCTAAACTTGCCTTTCTTAATAATCTCGTCAAGTTGTTCCGGTGGGATGGTGGCCTCATTGGCGGACTTTTCAAAATAGGCTAGAGCTTCGTCATCGGTTAAGTGGTTATTAGTGACCTGCTCAAAGGTGGCGTGGATGAGGTTGCCGAAGGTGAGAGTTTCGGAGAAAGATTCTTCTGGCGCATTAAGAATGTGGCTCTTATAAAATTCTTGCGGGCCAGCATGAACTACGTCAATGAATGAGGTGAGGTCGGTGGCGGTGAGCTTATAATTCTCTAGGCGTTTTAACAAGATGTTTTTGAGATTGCCATCAAAGGTCAAGTAATTAGCTAGCCAGGAATTTACGAGATCGGCGCGCTTTTTGTCGTCCGGGAGATTATCGTAATGTTTTTCAACGATTTGACTGCCCTCTGGTAAGTATGGGGAGATGATGTTTTTCTTCTCGTCTTCGTGCTCGGCGAGATACTCGAGCCTGGCCGGCTCTTTGTCGGAAAAATCTTTGATGGAATTAGTCATGATAAGATGCGTCTTGGCACGAGTAATAGCGACAAAGAAGAGGCGGAGGCGTTCGTCTTCAGTAATGC
This sequence comes from uncultured Candidatus Saccharibacteria bacterium, assembly GCA_947302125.1. Lineage (GTDB taxonomy): Bacteria > Patescibacteriota > Saccharimonadia > Saccharimonadales > Saccharimonadaceae > Nanosyncoccus. The sequence continues at coordinate 6,494 of CAMYUL010000006.1, read as the reverse complement.
CGGTGTGACGGATTTCGATTAAGTTTTGCGGAAGACTAAGAAGGTTATTATTGCCTTTGGCGTTGCCCCAAGCGCGATCGTCTGTGGAAACTAAGAAAACATAATCAAACTCGAGCCCCTTGCTCTTATGTGCGGTAAGAATTTGTACGGCGTCGGCAGCATCCTGATAAGGGCTAGTATTCATCAACGGCTCGCCGGCAGACTCATAATCATTAATAAAGTCTACTAAGTCTTTTAAAGTCTTTTTCTGCGAGGTAGAAGTTTCTGCGCTGGAATGTTTTTTGATAGCCTCACGCAAGACATGGAGGTTCTCGTATAGCTCAAAAGTGCTATAAGAATTATCACGAGTATAAAAATCTAGAAATGGGGATTTTTGACCAGTTTCATATTCCGTAGTGCCGATTAAGTTGTCTAAGAAAAGTTCAAGTGGATTATCAAAGCTTTTTTCGACAAGGATGGTGAAGAAGTTAGCGAGTTTTTGCAAACTTTCGTCTTCGGATTGTTGTAAGAACTCGAGGGTAGTTTTCTTGTCACGCTTGTTGATAGCCTTAATGATAGATTCTGGTGCTAAATTGAAAAATGGGAAAGACAAAATCTCTAGCAATTTGTCAGACGGGTCCTGTTTCTGGCTGAGGGCGTAAATAAATTTGGAGAGAGCAAGAAGCTCATGGATGTGTGGCTCTTCAAAAAGGTTGTCGCGCTTCTCGTAAGAAATATTAATGTTCTCATGAGATTTTAAATATGGTAGAAGATTGGTGACGTATTTATGCTTAGGAGTGATGATAGCGATGTCGGACTGGCTAACTCCGGAATTAATTAGGCTGGCGATTTCTTCGGCGATGAAATGGTACTCGGCAGAAGATTCGATGAACTCGTGACGAGAAATCTGAGTAGCGTCGTTTTTGTTCGCAGAAAGGCGCTTGATAATATTGTGAGCCTTGGCAAAGCTCTCGGTGATTTGCTCGCGAATTTTGAATGAAGTGTCGAGAATTGGTGAACCGGAACGGTAGTTCTCGGTCAAAGTGACGATCTTGGCATTGTAATGATTCTGGAACTCGAGAAGGTTGGAAGCGTTGGCGCCCTGGAAAGCAAAGATGGCCTGATCGTCGTCACCAACAGCCATAATAATCGGCTGCTCATAATCGGTGAGTTCATAAATAAGCTCGGCCTGGGCGGTGTTAGTATCCTGAAACTCGTCGAGTAAGATGTATTGATATTGTTCTTCTAGTGTAAGTTTGAAGCCTTGGTCCTGGCGAAGGGTCTTGATGGCCTGCTCAATCATGTCAGCAAAGTCAAACAGTCCGGTTTCTTCGAGTTTGGTTTCGTAAGCCTGCATAATTTTGGCGAGGCTTTCTAGCTTCTTATTGGCGATGCGGTTTTTGAGGCGGAAGTCGCCGTTCTCGTCGAGCTCGAAACGCTTAGTCTTCCAACTAGTAAGCGGGGAGATGGATGGCTTATCTTTTTCCTTCTCGGACTCGATGATGTGGTTTAATTCGCGGGCGAGATGGTTGGCTTCCTTCTCGATGTTGCCGGCGAGTGGCTTACTTGAAGAATTCTCGACTAGGATTTTTAGGATAGGCTCATAAACCGTGCTAACGCCGATGTCGAATTTCATACCACGCTCGATCTTCTTTAAGAGCGGGTCGATGGCGGAATTTAGGATGTTGGTAGTTTCGAGGTTATCCTTAGCGATTTTTTCGAGATCCTTACCAGTGAGACGAGCAGATTTGGCGGAAGCGATAGTATCAATAATATCCCTGACATTGTCGCGGCGCATGATATCCATTGGGTCTAGGGAATCCTGGATATTCTTAATAATCTTGTACTGCGCGACAGAATCAATGTTGCTGTCGAGATTGCGATCAAACTCGGTGGCGTAATTTTTGTATTTGGCTAAGATGTCAGAGCCGAAGGCGTGGTAAGTGTGAATATTGACTTTGCCGGCGGCGGGGCCAACGATAGATTTTAAGCGCTCGCGCATGTTTCTGGCGCCGTTCTCGGTAAAGGTGAGACACAGAATAGACTCTGGCGTGGCGTCAGTGTTTTTTAAAATATATTCGACCTTAGATGAGAGCAACTGGGTCTTGCCGGTACCTGGCCCAGCTAAGACTAGAAGAGGCCCCTCTAAGTATTCGACAGCTTCTTTTTGCTTTTCATTTAACGGCATTTTTGACCTTTTCTATAATATCCTTTATGAGCGTGGCGGAGTCAGGGATCTTAAACTCTTGGTAATTTTCTAAATTATTGATAGCGCTGACACCTTCGATGGTGGCGGCGTCTTCCTTGGCTCCGGTAATGAGGGATCTTCCGAAGCGGAAGTTACGAGAATTGTCGGTACAAGTTAAGACTAAGTCTGACACGCCGCAAGAAAGCTTGAGAGTGTTTTTGTCGGCGCCGTTTACTTCTAGGATTTTTTGGGTTTCGGCGGCGGCGGTTTCTAAATATGGCAGGATGGCGGAAAGGCTCGAGTTCTGGTCCGTTGGGTCTGTTGGAGTTGTCGGGCCACAGCTTTCTTGCAGTTGATTCTCGTAATAAGCACCGGCGCCGATGGCATAGATATTCTTCATGGCGCCGCAAAGTAGGATGCCTAAAGTGTCTTTGGTATATTCGATAGTAATTTGCTCGGTGCTAAAAATAGTTTCGGCAAGTTCGGAGCTGGCGGTGAGTCTGAGCGAAGGCTTATCTTCTATGTCGTCAGAGAGAGTGTCCATGACTTGCTCGGAAAAAGCGGCCCCAGCCAGGGCGGAAAAATTCTTGAAACCTTCAAACGGCTTTAATGACAAGAACCCTTTGCTAGCGCAAATAAGCGGAGTTTCTTTGTCGAGATTTGGCAAGAGCTCTGCGGCTTTGTCGGATGGTGCAACATAAACAATTAGGTCCTTGCCATGTGTGGCAGTGTCTAGCTCAATTTCTGGAAAAACGATAGGGTCGTAGAAGCTGACTTCGTGACCATTATATTCAGCAACCTTGGCAAGAGCTTTGCCGAATGCGCCTGCACCTAAAAAACAAATCTTCATAGTTTAATTATAGCATAAGATATTGCGCACTATCTTAAGTCTAGGACGACGAGATTCTCTAGATGTGGAGTGCGTGGGAAGAAATTGTATGGGGTGACTTTGATGAGTTGATACTTTTCTTCGAGGAGTTTGACATCGCGGGCCTGGGTTGATGGATTACATGACAAATAAATGATGCGTTGAGGTTTTATTTCCAGTAGCTTTTCGATGAGTTTTTTGTCGCAGCCGGCGCGAGGAGGATCGAGGATGACGGTTTGGTCGGGAGCGATGTACTCTAAGGCGTCTTCGGAGTTAGAAAGGACAGCACAAGGGGTGGCGGGTCCTATCGCTTTGCAGTTCTTTTCCAATTCTTCATAGGCGGCGCGGTTGCTTTCGACTAGAGTGAGGTGCTTGCCGCGGGCAACGGAGAGGCCAATGGTGCCGACGCCAGAATAAAGGTCGAGCACATTGTTGGTTTCTATGTAGCTTTTGATCTCCGTTAGAGCTAGCTCGTAAACCGGGAGATTGATCTGGAAGAAACCATTTGGTGAGTAAGAATACTTGTGGCCGAGAATTTCGTCTTCTAAATTATTAAACTTAGGGTGGGGCTTTTTGTTTTCAAAGAGTCCACCTTCGACTTTGCCGGATTTGTCACAGCGAAGCAGAAGCGATTGGTATTTCCTGGCTTCTTCGTGATTAGCATTTAGCTCGGCGACAATTTCTTGAGCCTTCTTGAAAATTTCTGGACGTTCGATGCTAGAAGTGACTAATGGGACTTTGCGGTGAGAACCGCGAGCGTGCTGGGCTAGTCTGATCTCTGAGTTTTCGACGTCCCAGTAGAGGGAGTATTCCATCTTGTTGCGGTAATAAAAGTCATTACCGTCAGTTTTTACAGCGACGCCACCCGTCGCTAAGGATAAGCCGGCCTGCGAGAACATTTCTTGAAGCAAATTAGCTTTTTGCTCGAGTTCGTAGTCATAATCCATGATTTGCCAAGGAGAAGTGGAAAGGAAGCAGGTATCCTTTGGCGTGACGCGATGCGAAGAAGGGTTTGTGATCTCTTCGGCGATAGCTTCAAAATAATGGGATTTATTTTTGGTAATCGTAAACTTAGTGACAATTTCTTCTGGGAGTACGTTCCAGAAAAAGCCTTTCTTGCCAATAAGGCTCAAAAGGCGCATGTTTTCTGGAGATTTGTCATTCTTGTCGAGGTCTTCTCCAGTAAAAGTACCGATTCCCTGTCCACCGGGGACAAGTTTGTCGATTTTAACTGGAGAGGAAACTTCGATAAATTTCATAATTATTCGTAACGCAAAGCGTCGATTGGATTCTTCTTAGCGGCGCGCAAAGCTGGAGCGGTACCAGCGATGAAAGCGATAATCATAATGATAAGAATGATTACTAGCATATTAGCTGGCTCGAAAATTACGATATTGAAAGTCGGGAGTTCGGCTAAGAAGGTAGCGTGAGCAAGGGCGTTGAGGCCGTAGCCGATGAGCATAGAAACTGCAATACCGAGAACGGAGCCCCAGAAGCCAAGCAAGATAGCTTCAGTGGAGAAGCTGAGGAAGATTTTACCACTGCCCATACCGACGGCTTTCATGAGGCCGATTTCGCGGGTACGTTCTTGAACGGACATGAAGAGTGTATTGATGATGCCGATAGCGGCAGCAAGAAGGGCGATACCACCAAAGATATTGAAGACAACGAGGATAGCATCAAAGAAAGTGCGGATCATGCCAACCTGATCATCGATGGTCATAGCGGTGAGACCGATCTCTTTGAGCTTGGCCTTGATTTCTTCGACACGCTTAGGATCGACTTGAGCGGTGGCCTGATAAGCGCGATTCTTAGTTTCCTTGGACATACCGTCGGAAGCGAGATCGTAAACTTTCTCAAAGAGTGCGATATTAGCGCGTGGACCGCCAGAGGCAAGAACGCCTGGAGCCTGGACGCCGACAACGGTAGCATCAACTAGTCTCTGGCATTCGGAATGGGTGGCTGCTGTGTAGCAGTCGATGGTATTTGGCACAGCAAGAGTGATGGTCTTACCGATGGAGTCTTCGTTGTCTTTAAAGCCGAGGATTGAGACGAAATCTTCGGTGAGGGCGATTTCGTAGGCAGAGCTTTCTGGATCTGGCTTGCGGCCAGCGGAAAGATCAAAGTGGATATCGCCGCGAGGAACTAGGTTGAGATTAAATAACTTATATTTCTTGTCGGTTTGAGTACTGGCAATATAGTCAACACTAGCAGTGTGGAGTGCATCGATCGACTCGAGGCCGTCAATAGTGCGAGCTTTGGCGAGCTGCTCGTCAGTGATGTATGGCTGGTCGGCGGCACTAACGGAATTTTCTTTGTACTCGACGGCGCCATTGCCGGAAATGGCAGACATGGCGTTTTCGGCGATAGCGGTTGGCATCATTTCTAGGTAGCCGTCGCCACCAGCGCTTTCGACCTGCTTGTCGATATAGTCATTAACGCCGGAGTTAATGGCGTTGCTCATAATGATAGTGAAGCTACCGATAAAGATAGCGACGATGGTTAGAATAGAGCGGGTTTTGCTGCGGAATAGGTTGTGGTTTGCTGTAGCAATAATATCGGTTAATTTCATTTTCTACCTCCTTTCTTTTCGTTGGCTTTTTTGACGCGGGCAGCTTCTGCTTCGTGGCGGGCGCTAGCCTTGGCCTTGGAATCTTTTCTGACGGTCTGGTCGGAAATGATTTTGCCATCGGAAATTCTAATGATGCGGTTGCAAAGCTTAGCGAGATCTTCGTCGTGGGTGACAATGATAAGAGTGACACCTTGATTCTCGTTGAGATCGAACAATAAGTCGGTAATTTTGTCGCCGGTAGCAGAGTCGAGGTTGCCGGTAGGCTCATCGGCGAAGATAATCTTAGGATTGTTGACGATGGCGCGGGCGATACAAACACGCTGCTTCTGGCCGCCGGAGAGGTCGGTAGCTTTGTTTCTGGCCTTAGAATCGAGATCGACGATTTTTAGGGCGCTGTTTGCAAGTACCTTACGTTCTTTGCGGGACTTTCTGGCGATCTTGAGCGGAAGTAAGACGTTTTCTAAGACCGTGTCTTTGGTGTTCATAAAGAACTGCTGGAAGACGAAGCCGAAGCGCTCGTTTCTGAGCTTGTTTAGGTCGCGGGTTGATAACTTGGTGGAATCTTTGCCGTCGACGAGAACCGTACCTTTGGTCGGGGTGTCGAGAAGGGCGAGAAGATGCATCAAGGTAGACTTGCCGGAGCCGGATTTACCGACGATGGCGACGGACTCACCCTCGTAGATTTTTAAGTTGATGTCTTTTAGGGCAGTAAAAGCAGTAGCTTTTTTGCCATAAGTTTTGGTGAGGTTTTTAGCCTCAATAACTGTGTTCATAGATATTCCTTTGTAGTTAGTGGTTATCAAGCCGTTTAAATAAAAAACATGGCTGGGTCGGCAGGGATCGAACCTGCGAATGACGGGACCAAAACCCGTTGCCTTACCACTTGG
>CAMYUL010000005.1 GCA_947302125.1 uncultured Candidatus Saccharibacteria bacterium | reverse complement strand
AAGCGCTGCCTTCTGCCCATTTACAGGTGTGGCCTTCCTTACTGATGGATGGAAGAGTAAAGGAATCTGAAGTGGAGTTGTATTGGGCAGTTAAGGTGCCGTCGGAAGCGCCATAGGTATACGTATTATTACCACCATTCCAGGAGCCACCACCGCTCAAGTTCCAGCCAGTAAATGATCTATCGACAGTGACTGGGGCAGTCGGCATAGTCACGCCAGTATTGTTGGCGTTATAGGAGATATTATACTTGGCGTTAGCAGATGGGGCGGCGATAGTCTTGGCGGTGTTGTAATTCTGAGTGAACTCCTGGTTGGAAGTGCTACTGTTCCAGGTACCGCCGTTAGGGTTGACGGTAAGCTTGTAGGATCTGACGGAACAGATAGCATAGTAAGTAGTATCGGTAGTAACGGTTCTGGAGGCTCCACCGTCATACTGATCGCCATTAGCACTGCCTTCTGCCCACTTACAGGTGTGGCCTTCCTTACTGATGGATGGAAGGGTGAAGGAATCTGAAGTGGAGTTATATTGGGCGGTTAAGGTGCCGTCGGATGTACCGAAGGTGTAAGTATTGTTACTGCTATTCCAGGAACCACCACCAGACTTGGTCCAGCCGGTGAAGGATCTAGTGGCGCTTGCTGGAGAAGTTAGCATAGTCACGCCAGTATTGTTGGCGTTATAGGAGATATTATACTTGGCGTTAGCAGATGGGGCGGCGATAGTCTTGGCGGTGTTGTAATTCTGAGTGAACTCCTGGCTGGAAGTGTTGCTGTTCCAGGTGCCGCCGTTAGGATTGACGGTGAGTTTATGAGAATCGATGGAGAAGTTAGCGGTCAAGGTCTTAACAGGAGCTGCGCCAGATAAGGTGACCGTGTCGCCTGGGTTATAGGCAGTGCCAGAACCAGCACCATTATCCGTGTAATTTACGAAGCTGTAGCCTTCTAAGGAAGGAGCAGTAGCCGGGATGGTGAAAGACTTAGAAGCGGCAATTTCCGTAGAGGACTGGGTGGCTGGACAGTTTGAAACTCCGGACTGGCAGGAGAAGCTAAGTGTGTACGCATATTCCTCGGTCCAGATAGCGTAAAGCGAAGCAGAGCCGGTACCGTGTTGAGAATAACTCTGTTGATCATCAGCGATAATTACAAAATTATCTCCAGCGACATATAATCCGTCAGGGCCAGAGCCATTTCCCTGCCTAGAGCTAGCGGATTCACTCCAACCAAGGAAGCGATAGCCAGTACGGGACATATTGGAAGTGTTCGGGATAGTAAAGGAGTTAGATGCGGCAATAACAGAAGCGGTAATCGGGCTCGGAAGATTGTTGACGGTGTCATTAGTATTTTTGTCGAAGGTGAGGGCGTAATCTACTGGAATAGGGTTTGCAATAGCAGTGAATACGATTCTGTTCTCGTAGGCGCCGCCGGCTTTATCAGTAGCGATATTAACATTAATATCAATATTAGTCTTGGAGCTAGCTGCAGCCATATCAACGTCATCCCTCAAAGTGGTTGGAGTATTATGGGCTGGGATAAGTTGATTGCTCTTAGAGCCTACTGGGATGCTAGAGCTAGAAAAATCCTTGGTATTGCCGTTAAGACCCAATGTTTCATTCCAGGACTTAGAATAGTTCCAGTAGCTAGCAGCACTAGCGGCCGAAGTGGTAGCAGTAGGAATCTGTCCAATGCTAGAAGCTGCGGTTGTAGTATTTGTATGAACGAGGCTAGTGGTGTAATCTGCGCCAAGCTTATAATCTGACTGCATGAGCAAGGTATAACCAGAGACGTTGGAAGTAGCGACATCGACCACAGTGGTCTGAGTGGTGCGAGAACCGGAATCGGTTGGAGTAATGCTAAAATTCAGAGCGTTAATCTCTGAGGTAGCGGTGCCGTCTAGGGTTCTAATAGAAATAACTGGGGTAACTGTGACGGAAAGATTTAGATCGGATGCACTGTTCGCAGAAGCCGAAGACGTAATAAGACTGGAGCACAAGAAGGAGAATACAGCAATTGCTGCAAAACATCCAAAAGATGCCAACCGCATCTTATACCCCCCGCGGGTACTCCACAAACTCCTCATGTTTTAATTATAGCACGAGCATTTCCGTGTTTGCAATGACAAAATCGTTGTATTTTTTACAACAAAAAAGTCGCTGGGGGTTGCAACTTTTTAATAAAGCTTGGTTTTGATTTTGCTGACTGGCGTAGCGGCCGCGTGGTCAAGATAAATCATGCTTATATTTTATAATATCTTAAGGATTTTGGCAACTACTTTGCAACACATCTTACGGAGAAGCCAGACGAAGTAACTGCGTGCGAGTATCTTAGGTCTACTCGATTGGATGCGCCGATAACTACATATGCACTGTTGGCGGCTGACGATTTCGCGGTATAATGAACGCTGTAATTATTTCCCCATCCGCCAGTAGTAGTATATGAACCATTTATAATGTGTGCTGTTGCTGGCATAGAAATCGGTGAGTTACGCATTATACTCACGTTGGAGCTGCCACCATAGACAGTCCCTACCATATTCTGCATACTCTTATCGCCGGAGTCCCTAGGCAATTCCCAGCCTTTTGGACAGATTGAACCGGTAGCTAGATCGCTAGTAGCAGTACTTGTTCCACCAACAGCAGCGTACCAGCTATAGAGCACCCCAGCATTTGCGATAGGATCGGTATAAGCATATGCTATGGAATTACCATTGGAATAATTGACTAAAGCTGAAGCTGGCAGGGTGAAATTGCTAGCAAGATTATCAGATTGATCTGCGGCTAGCTCAGTGTTAATAGCACGCAGGTTCTCCGCCATCCAGCAGTTGCCATCGGCAAGCTTGCGGACGATGTAAGTGTTGTTGTCTCTAGTGTCAGTTAAGGTGTTTTGCGGGACGTAGGACTTGTCCCCGACATGGCTACCATCGGTATCTATGTTGGTTGCCGATGTGGTTGGCGTAGTAGTTGTGGCGCAAATTTCTGGCGTCATTTCTTGCATAGTGTTGATGCTCCATAGGCGCTTTTGGTTGGCGACGCAGCGGATCGTAAACCCGTAATATTTCCAACCGTTCGGGTTAATAATATCGACCGAATTGTTACTATCTCCATCTAACGCTACAGCATAAGCTTTGGTGCTATCTCCAAGCACTAAGGTTGAAGCCCAGTACCTACCCTTTGCTCCGTCATAGTCAAAGCTTGCTCCGGCGTAGCGGCCAGAAAGGGTTAGATTAGCCTTGCTGCTAGATGTCAGGTCGGCCCAGCTTGGCGAATTTGGTACGACACCGACTGAACCACCGTAGGCCTTATTGAGATTAACGTACTCTTCACTGGTTGGAAGGTGCCAGCCGGAAGGGCACACCATCATTGCTGCTGGGTAATTGTAGTATGCGCCATCTGAAGCGTCTCCCCTATATGCTGCGTAAGGTTGCGGCTGGGTTGCCGTACCAAAGTCTGAGACAAGCGTGATAGTACCAGCTGCTTCCGAGTCAGTCGCGCTAGTCGTGAATGTACCGCTATACCTTGCGGTGGCCCCAGGGTCAGTTGCCCCAGAATATCTAAGGCCTTGCACCATCCAAACACTGCCATCTTCTAGTCTCCTAATGGTATATTGCGAATTGTCGCGCTGATCAAGCAGATCCATAGAGTCGCCAACATTGAGCAGGCTCGCATCGGCATCAAATTCTTGTAAGTAAGTATATTGTGGTGGAAGCTCATTAGCTACAGCTGTAAAGACTAGCTTGTTCTTATAAGTTCCTGATGGAATATCGTTGTTCACGTTAACATTAATACCAATAGTAGTCATACTGCTATCGGTAGATTCGGTGACGTCATCTCTAATGGTGTCAGGAGTACCATGAGTAGGGATAACGGTAGCAGGAGCAGTACCAGTAAGAGTAGTAGTGTTTGATCCAGTACCAATGGTATCGTTCCAGGAAGTAGTGTAGTTCCAGAAGTTAGTATCGGAAGAAGAGGATGGAACAGAAGAAGGAATGGTAACAGTTACAGTAGGATCAGTATGGATAAGATCGGTAGTATAGTTAAATTGAGTTTCTGGAGTAGTAGAAGAAGAAGTACCATCTTCTTTATAGTCACTATCCATATATAGCGTATAGCCAGTCTCATTACTAGTAGCAACGTCTACTATAGCATTCTTAGTAACCGTAGAACCATTAGGTGTAGGAGCAATATCAATACCAAGAGTAGAAATGCTACTAGTTCCAGTATCGTCTAGGATACGAATAGCAATAACATCTTTTACCCTTACTGATAAGGTAGAACTACCAACACTTTCTGCGGAGGCAGAGGCAAAGCTAAATACAGAAGGAATGAGAAGGCTGCTAACAAATCCTAAAGAAAGAATACCAACACAGGCAGACCAAAGCCTACCTTTGTTAATACGTGTGGTTAGTATTCCCATAACTACATTAATTATAGCATAAGCTCGTTGGAAAATGGAAGAAAATGTGGAGAAAATTATGTTTAATAATTAAGAGCCAGTGACACAGCGAACCGGCATACCAAAGAACCTATTGAAGTTCCCGTTCTCCGAAGCATTAACGGCGGAGCTGGACCAGAAGTTAAGGCCGACATATGCGTTAGCCATGGAGGAAGTAATGTTTGACGCTACGGATGACCAATAGCTCGCTAAGACGCCACGATTTGTCGCTTTCGATGGTTCATTATAGTTTGTAATAGTCCAATACCCAGAAAATACATAGTTGTTAGGGTATGTTCTTAAGTTATTAGAAGTGATGGTAGTATCCTCATTGTTTAATAGGTAGTATAAGCCGCCATAATCAGTAGAAGCACCATTAGAACTTGGCACTCTCCAACCGGCCGGACAAATGCCTGGAGCTGGAGCAGTTTGACCACTACTATACAATGTAGTACTGTCAACAGCTGCTGGCCAAGAATAATAATTGCCATAGCTATACCATCTACTCCCAGTAGCAATATTGTCTGTTGGCGATTTGTTGGTGTCAGGCATGGTAATATTCGTAAAATTATACTGTTTCAGTGTTTGATAGTTAGCGGGCCTGTCAGTAACCCAGCTATTAGTACTAGTGCCAGTTCCGGCATATCTTAGGTTCTCTATCATCCAGCATTTACCATCTGCAAGCTTAGCGACCGCGTATGTTTTGCCAGTGTTGATAGAATCCGCACGATTATCAGTGAGGGCGGTCACATCGCCAATATTCATTGAGCTACAGCCAGACCAATCTTGCATATCACCAGCAGAGGCAACCCATTTGGCGTAGAGAACGATTCCGCTTGTTCCTAGTGTTGATTGCATTTCTGGAGTCAAAGTGCCGTCGCTAGTTCTTAGGGCCTGGTTAGGACCGTACGTGGTGCCAGTGCCATTTCTCTTAGTATTCCAGCCGGCAAAGCCATAACCTGGACGAGCAAAATTTGGAGAATAGAGGGTAAGCTCAGTTACACTAGATGATAGCGCAGTGCTGTTTACAGACCAATCCGTCGAAGTATGATAGACCGTGGTTTGATTGTCCATTGTACCATCTATATTGTCGCCGTTAGGTGCATAGCAAATAGCATTAGCCTCGCATGGGAATGGCTCTTCGTAATGGATGGTTAGCGTCATACCCGTATAGGTTTTATTATAGCTAGGTACGGAAAGAGTGACTGGGAGGGTATAGTCACCGTAATCTGGGAAAGTGAAGTTAGGAAGAGCACAGGTTACTGTTAATTGGCCGGAAGCAGTGGAAACTTCCGTAATCGTACAGGCTTGTTCCTGGCCGGATTCACCAATTAGGACGGAGACTTCGTTATTTTGGAAAGTCTTAGTCGTATACAAGTTTGTAGAAATATTGATAGTAGCTCCCTCTAAGTCGGCGCTATCAATCGATAGATCTCCTGGGAACACTCCAGCTTTGTCACTGCTTTCTCCACTGTAGTCAGAAAGGACAGAGTAGTTGACTACACCAGTGTAGGAACCGGTAGGGAGGGCGGAGTTGACGTTGACGCCATAGTAGACGTCTAGGTTGTCTCCTTCTGCGGTAGTAGCAGAATCTGATGTAGCGACAGTGTCTGGGTTAGACCTTAGAGGGACTTTGGAGAAGGCTAGGTTGTCTGCTAGGCTGTAGCCCCATTCGTTAGTACCTAGGCTGGATGGTTCTGATGAGGTACCGGAAGTTGGGTTGATGAAGCTAGTGCTAGTGCTATTGCCGTCTAGGTAGAGGGCGTTGCCTGGTTTGCTGACGGAATAGTCAGAGACGTTGTTCATGGAGAGGTAGAGAGTATAGCCTTCTGGGTTGTCTGTGACAATGTTGACTGTGTCATGAGCTCTGGCTAGGGTACCGCCAGTAGTGGCAGCGACGTCTAGTTCTATAGTGTTAGCAGAAGAGACTGATGCAGTATAGCCAGAATCCTGGTCCTCAAAGATGAGGGTGTCGGCGTTGGAACGGCTGGCTGGGGCGAAGATAGAGGCAGCCATAATAGAGATAATGAAAGCGCCGGAAAAGATACTAGTAGTAACTAAGGCTCCCTTACAGTGAGTATACAAATTATTCTTGAGACCTCTCTTCATATGCTTCATATTATAGCATAAGCCGGATGGGTTTTACAACAAAAAAGTCGCGAGAAATGCGACTTTTTTTAATAAAGTTTGGTTTTGATAATTTTTAGATATTCCTTGGTGGCTTTGACAAAGTTCTCGAGCTCGGCGCCTTCGATCCTTACGTATTTGCCGCCGAGGGGGAGCTTATAGACGCCATTTTCACGGACTTCGTAGGTGATAGTAGCTTCTAATTTCTCACCATTCTGGCCAGTCCAGCTTTCGTGGAAGATCCAAATATTGTGCTTGTAACGGAAGAATTCGCGGCGGTGACCCTGAGGAATTGGGCCAAATAGCGTGCCGCCGAGGGCGGATTCGGCATTAATCAGGTCGGATTCAGTCAACTTTGGGCGCTTGGCGTCGCTAGAAAATAGCGCCTTAAGAGTAGCGCGAGCACTAAAATTGCGCTTTTTGATGCCCTTGATTGCAGGTTTTTGGGGCTGCTCGGCCATAGCTTGAGCTTGAGCCTGCTTGACAGCCGAATCAGCCTTTTTAGAGCGCATACGAATATCGCGTGACATCTTAACAGAGGCGCGCATGCTCTTAATTGAGTTCTTGAGATCTAGCCCAGCTGACTTTGGCGACATTTTCCGATCTCCTCAGAGATATTGTTTAATTCATGGAATAAATCAAGTTCTAAGGTATCAAAAGCATAGCCTTGACGACTAAACGATGGGGTGTTGTAATCTGAATAATTTTCTTGCATTTTCTGTAGTAATCTGAGCCATTTCCTGCTCAGAAACTCCCATTTCTCTTGATAAATAGGCGCATATATCGCGTATATGTGCCGCTTCATTTATTGTACCACGAAATGGCTTTGGTGTCAAGAAGGGAGCGTCAGTTTCTAGTAGGGTGCGCTCCAGGGGTGGGAGCGGGATATCGGCGAAGGTTGCGAGGCCATTTACCCCTATAAAATAGCCTTTTTCTAAGGATTTTTTCAAATTTTCTGGACTATCTGAAAAAGAATGCACTACCCCTGTTATTTTTGGGAAGTTATTTAGAACTGCAAAAAAGTCAGAAAAAGCGTCTCTGACGTGAAAAATTACTGGTAATTCCCTATCTGAGGCCAGCTGAAGCATGGTTTCAAAGAGTTTGACCTGATTGTTTTTGCCAGAAACACCGGGGCGCGGAGCGCCTTCGCGGTAATCTAGACCGACTTCACCGATGGCGACCAGGCCAGATGAAGCCGATAACATCTTTTCAGGCTCGGTCTCGCTCGCAAATTCACCTGAATAGATATTATCGGCTTCATCTGGGTGGATACCGTAGGACCAGAAGACGGTGCCGGGATGTTTTGCGGCAAAGTCACGAGCTTTTTCCGAATCCTCGTGCGAGGTGCCGACACAAATTACCTGTTTGACATCATTATTTATTGCACGTTCCAGGATCTTATCGGGGGTAAAATCTCCGATTTCGTGCGGGAAAGATGGATCTTTTTTCAGGAATTTGGAAGAAACTGGCTGGCGGGACAGCGCAAATTTATAAGTATCAGTATCGTGGATGTGACAATGAGTGTCGATTAGCATGCTTATATTATAGCACGCAAGGTCTTAAGCGGCGCGGGCTTCACGCTTTCTCTTGATAGGGTCGAGCTGGCGCTTGCGCAAGCGGAGGGACTGAGGAGTAACCTCGAGAAGCTCGTCGTCTAGGAGAAAATCCAGGCACTGCTCTAGGGAGAGCTGAGTGTATGGAGTAAGCTGGATGGCACCATCAGAGGCGTGAGTACGCATGTTGGTTAGCTGCTTTTCGCGGCAGACGTTGATATCAATATCCTCTTTCTTATTAGAAAGGCCAACAATCATACCCTGATAAACTGGGACCTGTGGCGGAATGTAAAGAATACCGCGGGCCTGAGCGGCGTCAAGTGCGTAGGCGGTGGAGACACCAGTTTCGAAGGAGATGAGAGCGCCATTACGCTCTGGCTTGTACTTAGACTCGACTGGACGGTAGCCATAAGGAATGCTAGACATGATGACGGTGCCCTTAGTGGCAGTAAGAAGATTGTTGCGAAGGCCGATAAGTGCAGCAGTGGTAATCTCATAAGTAAAGCGAGTGGCGCCGGTAGAAGTTAATTCCTGAGACTTAAGCTCGGCTTTTCTGATGCCCATTTCCTGAGAAACGGCACCGACGAATTCAGAATCTACCTCGATGGATAGATTTTCGATTGGCTCTTCTAGCTTGCCATCAACTTCTTTGTAAACTACCTCTGGACGGCCAGCCTCGAGCTCGTAGCCCTCGCGGCGCATAGTCTCAATTAAAACAGAAAGATGGAGCTCGCCGCGGCCAGAAACCTTGTAGCCGAGACCATCTGGAACGATTTTGAGCGCAATATTAGTCTCAAGTTCCCTTTCTAGGCGCTCGGCGATTTGGCGGGAAGTAGTAAACTCGCCTTCCTTGCCCTTCAGTGGGCTGGTATTTGGGCCAATATAAATACTGAGTGTTGGCGGCTCGAGCTCGATGGTTGGCAAAGCTTCTGGATTGTCACCAGCAGCAATAGTATCGCCAATATTAGCCTCGCTAACACCGGTAAGCGCGACAATGTCGCCGGCGATAGCTTCTTCGGCTTCTTCCTTGCCGAGGCCTTTGTAGGTGAAGATTTTTTCAACCTTGGCGGACTTGGCAGCGCCATTTTGCATCAACTTAACCTGCTGCCCCTTCTTTAATTTGCCACGGAAAATCTTACCAATAGCATACTTGCCGAGGTAATTATCAGCGGCAAGAGCGGCAACTAAGAGCTGCGCACCCTTCTCGGCGTCCTCATCAACTTTTGGTGCAGGAATATCATTAATAATGCTGTCGAAAATCACGTGGAGATCATTGTCTAGGTCGGTAGTCTTGCCAGCCTTGCCCTCACGTGCAATAGCATAGTAAATCGGATAGTTCAGCTGAGACTCATCGGTAGCAAGCTCGAGAAAGAGATCGGCAATCTCACCTTCTACCTCCTCAATGCGAGCAGCCGGCTTGTCGATCTTGTTAATGATCACGACTGGCTTCAGCTTAAGATCAAGAGCCTTCTGCAAGACGAATTTGGTCTGTGGCATTGGGCCCTCCTGAGCATCGACGATCAAAAGCACGCCGTCGGCCATATTGAGAGTTCTTTCGACCTCACCAGAAAAGTCGGCGTGGCCCGGGGTATCAATAATATTGATCTTGTAGCCATTGTAAAAAACCGCAGTCTGCTTAGCGGTGATCGTAATTCCGCGCTCGTGCTCCTGGTCCATGGAATCCATAATGAGAGTCTGGGACATTTCTGCCTGATTATCACGGAAAGTATGGGACTGTTTTAAGAGACCATCAACAAGCGTAGTCTTGCCGTGGTCGACGTGAGCAATAATTGCGACATTTCTGATTTGGTCTTTATTCATAAAGATATATTATACCCTAGTTATTGAGAAAAAGCAATACCGTATCACTGGAGGATGAAGAAAAAGTAATACTACTGTATTATTGACGCTTGGACTTGTTCGTAGATAAAAATTACAACACATACGTGTTGTAATTTTTACACTCACAAATCTGGTCTAAATCTCATTATGCGTCAATAATACAGTAGTATTACTTTTTCTTGACAACTTCGGCTTCTTCAATTTTCTTAGCGTACTTCTTGAAAGCTTTGGAGAGGTCTTTTAAGTTGTTCTTCAGAACTACTGTGTCGATCAAACAAGAAATGGCGTAGATAACCATGATGATACCCATCAAGATTGCGATATCGACGGCACCGCCCCATGGATTCATGATGAGGAGTAGGCCACAGATGAATGACAAGATCGCGAGGATTGATGAAGTGAGCGCGGCGTTGCCGGAGAGGGCGACGGAAAAGCGCAAACCAGCGATAGCGCTGACGATAAACCAGACACCAAGTACGATGGCGAAAATTCCGGTAGCACCAGGATTGATCGCAAAGATCAAGCCAATAGTGATTAGGATAACGCCGAGGGTGGTTAAGCCAAACATCGGCGAGATGGTGCGGCGGCTAAATTCGGATGCAACGATCCAAATACCGGCGCCAAGACTGATGATGGCGATGGTCCAGCGCAAGATATTTAAGAACCCAGCTGGAAAGGCAATTAGGAATATTCCTAAAATTAAGAAAATGACCGATGCGCCAATACTAGCGTTGATCAAGCCTTTTAATTTCTTTTGTAATGCTTGCATGATTCCTCCTATTTATTGAAACCGAGGCAGGCCCAAGTGATAAGTAACGCTACGACGACGAGACCAGCTACGCCAAAGAAAATAGTAAGGAAAAGGCCCGCTGCCTTGTTAGGCTTTGCGCATTTTGCGCATTTGTTGTTTTTTGTGGTTTTCGTATTTTTGACAGCGGATTTCTTCGCTGGTTTCTTGGTTGATTTCTTAGTACTCATGCTTATATTATAACGGCTATGGTCAAAAAAAGAAAGCCTTTTTCAGGCTTTCTTAATAGCTAAATCTGGTGAGCCGGGAGGGGCTCGAACCCTCGACACCGGGCTTAAAAGGCCCGTGCTCTAACCAGCTGAGCTACCGGCCCAAGTTGGTGGGCGATACAGGAGTCGAACCTGTGACCTCGTCTACGTCAAAGACGCGCTCTAGCCAACTGAGCTAACCGCCCATTTCAGGCGTGATTTAGCTGAGAGTTATTATAGCACACTTACCTGGAAAAGAAAAGCGCTTATTTTATTGAAAATACAAAAAAGCGGGCACTCCTCGCATAGTGCCCGCTAATTACAAGATGTGAGCCAAAAACAATTTTCTAGTTTAGTTGATTATTTCTTGTGTGATCTTCTGATGACGAAGAGAGAAATAAGACTGATAATTGTAAAGCCGACCAAACCCGTGATCATAAAATCGGCTTTAGAAATGTTTAGGGCCTTAAGGATAGAACCAGTATCCGGAACATCAATATCATCAGGTTTAGCTTCGTAATCGAAGTAAACGCTGCTAGTGCTGATAGGGTTGCCGTTCTCGTCGTAACTCTTGATGACGACTGTATACTGACCGTCTTCTTTTAGATCCGGAGCATCATCGCCCTCTAATGGGATCTCAATTTCGACACAGTCTCCACAATCGGTATCCTGAATTTCGTATTCATATTCGTTTGAGACAGGATTGCCGTTCTTGTCAAAGATTTGATAGACGAGTCTGTCTACACCTGCGGTATAGCAAACACGGAAGGCTATCTTCTTATTGTCGCCGTCTACAACCACGTCGTCCTGATCAGCACTTGATCTGGCATAAGTGAATTGCACGGCGTCTTCCCTGACGACACCATCATCGTTAGTAGCAACCGAACGGAAGATATAGGTACCCGCGCCACCATAATTGTCTAGGTCTAGGGTGAATTCTGTCCTACCGGTTAGATCGGTACCAGAGATTTCTTGATCCGTTAACTCATGTACTGTTTCGGTACCGTCTTCAGCAACATACGTCAAATAGTACTTAACATTAGACGCATGGCTATGCATCTCTGAAAATGTCACATCCTTGTCGCTTACGATATCACCATCTTCTGGCGACTGAATGACAGTTTCGAGATTGATGTTGTAAACCTCCACACGCACTTCCACGGCTCCACCCACGGAAACAGCGCTTGTTGGGAGATTGTAGGCAATGGTGGTTAAGCCTACGACGAAGGCCAAGCCACCAAAACCAAGCAGTTGTTTTTTATTTACTCGCATACTCTACACTCGCTTGTTTAATGTTTTTGTTTTGGCTTGCGTAGACTTATGCTCGCAGTACGCTGATCTTAGATTCGCCTCTTAAGCGACGAGCCTAGATTTGCGTTCTCTACGCTTCCTGACTATCATTATAATCCATATGGTTAAAATTGTCAAGAGGATAATTGCAATTACAATCATGAAGATTGGCATAATGATGACAAGGTGAGTTTCTTCACGAGTTTCACCAAGAGCGGAGACCTTAAATGTAGCCTTAAAGATGCCCATAATGGAAGTGTTTTCCCATTCGTAAGTTTTGCGGCGAGAAGTCTCTGGGAGTACGTTCTGAGCGTCTTCCTTGTGGTAAAGCTCATTGCCGACGATAGAATTGACAGTATATTCATACTTGACTTCAAAATCAGTATTACCGGAGTTCTTGACAAGGGCAGTCGCCTTGACCGGACCCTGAGTTAGGAAACGGTCCATATGGAAGTCAACAATCTCTGCCTTCTCCTCAGTGTCGCCACTGGTGCGACCATAGACGACTAGGCCGATACGAGAGACAGTCTTAATACCGGAGGCGCTACTATTAGTATCTTCTGGCTCGGTTTGAGCAAAGATAGTGGCGTACTGACCGCCAGCAGGGATATCTGCTGGAACGGTAATGCGATAATTGACAGTCTTCTTCTCGCCGGCTGGAATGGAGCCGGTGTACTTATCAGTCAAAGAACCATCATCATTAATGAACTGAATCCAGCGGGATAGCTGAGTGCGGTTAGTCTCATTAGCGAAGCTAACGTTGTAATCCTCGTCGACGACGGAGTATGGAGCAGTGTATGTGCTGAATTTGAACTCATCCTCGCCGATGTTGGAAACAATCATTGAGTAATCTAGTGCGGTGTCTGGCTTCAAGGTAACACGGCTAGATACCGGTGAAACCTGAATCCAGGAGCTAGCAGCGGAGCTAGTAGCAGTAGGCTCTTCTGCATAGACGTTATTGACGTTGGCTAGCGGAGCAACAACTCCGGTGACGGCGATAGCAGCCGCAATAATTTTCTTATACATTATTTTTCCTCCTTCTCTTTATCAGAATTACTTTCTTTGCCCGATCTGCCGGCAGCGGCGCTTCTTCCCCTCTTGCGATCTCTAGCACGAGAGACTAGCCAGAAAATAATGAAGAAGATTAGGGCGATAATGACAAATAGTAGCCAGAGTGGACAGATTAGGACATACTTAGTAACCTCTCTGTTCTCGCTGCTGCCACCAAAGTCGACGATCTGGGTGACCTTGAAGATACCGATTCTTGGAGCACCGTCCCAAGAAATAGAGTTGAATCTAGAGGTATCTGGATAGATGTCTAAGGTTGCTGGGTTTTCCTCATTAGAGAATACGGCTTCGTTAGAAAATAGTGGATACATCTTGACGGTATAGGTTGCAGTTTGTTCGATATTACCACAGTTCTTTACAAGAGATGAAACCGTAATAGGAGGGTTAAAATAAAAGCTGTTAACAGTATTTTTTGTGATTTCGGCGCATTCCCGAGTCTCGCCTGGGACAGATGCATAAAGAATCATACCAACACGGTGAATAGTCTTAATATTGGCATCTTCGGCGTTACCAGAGCTGGTCTGCGCCATAATGGCAGCGTACTGACCACCGGCAGGAACATCGTTTGGAACATTCACCGTAAAGGTGACGTCTACGATCTGTTCTGGCTGCAACGTGCCCTTTTGAGTCTTCTTGTCAAAAGTGATCCACTGTGACATCTGAGAATAAGTAGCCTCAGCAGTGTAATTTGGATTATATTCCTCACCAGAAACGCTGTATGGTGTAGCATTGACCTCATAGTCAAATGGCCTAGCGCCAACATTCATAACCTTCATAGTACCTACATATGAAGAGCCTGGCTTAATAGAAACTTTGAGCTTTGCAGGGGAGACTTGTAGGTGAATAGGAGCTTTCTCGTATCCTCCATCCTCTGCAAATGCGGTATTAGTTGTAAAAATTCCTACTGTTAATGCCATGAGAAAAGCAGCAAGAATAAGTTTTATTTTTTTAGCCATTAACCTCCTTGTTATGCGTCTATTATACACGAGGCATTTGGCGTTTGCAAGACTTGATTTTTAAGATTTTGGAGCCAAGACACCAAAAAGCCCCTCGCGTGAGGGGCTTATCTCTACTTAGCTAAATTAGTTAGTTGTAGCAGTGTAGATGATGGTATCAGTGTAAGTACCAGTTGCCTGATCGGAAGCGGTAGAAACACCGTAGGTCATGTTAGTAGTTTGACCACCAGAAGTTGGAGCATTCTGAGAGTAAACTGTAGCTTCAGTTGCAGAGATAGCTGCAAAGTTCGTTACGGAGCCACCCTTATAACCCCAAGCAGCGGTACCAGCGGTGATAGTAGCGCCAGCTGGAATAGTGTGACCAGCACCGTCAGAGAGAGCGGTAGTAGCATCTGCATCCTTAACGGTTAAAGTGTAGCCACCAGCAGCGTTAGTGTAGACCGTGACAGCGGAAGTCGCCGTAGTGGTATCTGCAGCGTTTGGAAGCAAGCTTACAGTGGAAGAAGAAGTTTGAAGGCTGGATGAATCATAGAGTGTACCAATATTGTGGCCATCAATAACATCAGCACCAGTTGGAGTGTATACGTCAACACCTGCAGTGCCGCCATCGCCATTACCAAGAATGGTCATAGCAATAGCTTCGCTAACGTCGACGCTAAGAGTTACCTGACCAGCAACAGTGGAGGTAGCATAAGTGAATGCTGGAAGAGCAGCAACACCAAGACCTGCTACTACGCCGAGAGCGGCAATAACTTTAGTACTTTTGGACATAATAAATTTTCCTTTCTTTGTTTTGATATGTTTATTTATATGACCTTTGTGATTCTTATTATATTACAACGCTAATGCTAAGTCAATAGTTTTTTTGAAGATTTTCATAAGAATTTTGACCAAGTTTTCCACAATAAAACTGGGGTACAAGAAAGCCACCGCGGGATAGAAACGGTGGCTTGCCATATATTGTTTAATATTGTAAACGTGGACTATTGGGATTGCTGTGAGGAGGAGGAGGAGGAGCCGCTACCATTGACAGTTGCAGTGTAGACAACAGTGTCGGTGTAGGTGCCAGTTGGCTGAGTGTCCGAAGTGGCTACGCCGTAGTGAACAGTATTGACGCGGCCGACGGTGGTAGATGGGGTAGCTGGAGTGTAGTTCTCGATGACAAGTGGCTGCTCAGCTGGATCAACGGCGCCAGCGTTCTTTGGAACCTTATTCCAGACGTCAGTAGCATTAACAGACACTGCCCAACCAGCGTTGCTGCCAGCGGCCGGCTTGGAAGAGATAGCATTGATAGTATCACTGTTAGCATTAACTAAGTTATTGTTGTCGTCGGAATCAATCAAGGTAAGAGTAAAACCAGCGGCGCTATTAGTGCTGACAGAAACGTCGGTATACATAGTTGTAAGGTCAACGGAGTTCGGCAACATCTCAATAGCTGCAACCTGAGAGACGCCGGAACAATTAGGCGTTGCGGTAGTGTCGCAGACGTAGGCGCCAGTGCTACCGCCAGCAGCAGCTACCGAATGCGTATTAAGCGTCATGCTGAGAACGGTGGATACATTAACGTTGATATCAACATATGCCTCGCTCGTTGGCTCATTGTCCGCATAGGCGGTCATTGGCAAAATTGCAGCACCGACTGCCACGATTGCACCAAGACCCAATGATAGAGTTTTTGTTTTGGACATTTTGTTTATCCCTGTTTATTTACAATATATGACTTTTTGTACTTACATTGTACAGCACAAAACTGCTTATGTCAATAGTTTTTTGTAAAATTCCCCACAAAAAAGTGAGGCTGGAAAATGCTTGTGGAAAAAGCCGCAAAAAAAGATAAAAAAACGCTTATTTTTTTCACAAAAATCATGGCGTTTATGCTATAATGGTCACATGAGTTGGAGTTTGTGGAGGAACACATATTTTCGAGTGTTTCTAGCTCTGACTACCTTCGCCTTCATGGCATTGTTTTTCGATGTCAAAACAGTATTTGCGGAAGATGACATTTCAATGTCATTCTCCTCTGCTACGATCTCATTAGATATTGCCCCGGGCCAGTTTGACTCTGGCTATAAGGATTTCTCCGTATCAACAACCAACTCTGCTGGCTATACGGTGACGATGTCCACGGTTGGGCCTTCTTCTGCACTCACGACAACAACGGTCGGAAACTCATCTTCTATTCCAACATATACTTTCCCATCCGGTGTAGACAAGATGCCAGCCAGCTCGGCCGGGTATGGCTATGGCTACAGCATTGATGATGGCGCCTACTATTCCCCTGTCCCGGATCCGTTAATTGGCGACATTAGGCTCTTTAGCGAGAGCGCTAATGGTACTTATACTTACAAGCTAACATTTGGAGTTAAGCCGGCATTAGATATCACCGCCGACACATATTCTAATACCTTTATGATTACAGCTACAATTAATAACGCTCCTGCTTGTCCTCCTGACCATATTTGTTATAAGGGTAATGGTGATGATGGTACTGGCACAATGCCTAATCAGTCAGCCTCGTCAAACAGTTCAGTAATGCTTACTCCGCCTAACTTCTCTCGCCCTGGCTATGGCTTTGCCGGGTGGAATACGAGAGCGGATGGTACCGGTACGGATTATGGTGCAGGTGAGACTATTACGACCGACGACCTCTCTTCTCTAGGACTAATACTTTACGCCAAGTGGATTCGTTCTACCACCATCATGCAAAACTGGACCGGGTGTAGTAGTATGAGCATTGGCGACGTCATCGCGCTAAAAGATTTTCGCGATGATAACTCCTATGCAGTGGCGAAACTAGCAGATGGTAAATGCTGGATGGTAGAAAATATGCGTATCGATCCATCAAGGGCGAAAATCTCTACCGCTAACACTAATTCCCCAACCAATGCCTTCTTGGAGCAGGCTCCATCATCGGCATCCACTAACACTATGTGTACTGACGACACCGCAGCTTGTGTAAATATAGTTTCCTACAATCTAAATAATATGAATCGCGGCCTTGTCCCGACACCAGACGTTAATACCTCTGCTGGGTCCTGGTATACATATGGTGGCGCATATAACTGGTATACAGCCACGGCTGGCAATGGTACTTACGACATGGCTAGTGGGTCTGCTAGCGGCGACATCTGCCCGGCTGGCTGGAGACTACCAACTGGCAATAATGGTGGCGACTTACAGGCCCTGAACTCAGCCGCTAACAGTGGTAATACTAGGAGTGACAGCAAACTTAGAAAGTATCCGCTTAACTTCGCCTATTCTGGCGATTATAATGGCGGCACTACAACTGGACGCGGCTTCCAGGGACGCTTCTGGTCCGCTACGGCAAATTCAATTGAAAAGTCCTATCGTGGCGGTTATTCCTCTAATACGGTAACCTTTATTAACAACACTTGGAACAAGTGGGACGGCTTCTCGATTAGGTGTATTGCAAACAATAATAATCCTTCCGTTACTGGCAACATCCATTATGAGGCTAATGGCGGTACCGGATCAATGCCTAACACGACTAATGTTGATCTCTATTCTACTGCCGCAGCAGCAAACGCATTCACGCATGGAGATGGACTAAGCTTTAACGGCTGGAACACCAAGGCGAATGGCACTGGCGTTGCAGTAGCAGATGAAGACCTGGTGGCCGAGGCGGCTGCAGCTGAGCAGATTGGCTCTGGCGGCACACTTACCCTATACGCTATGTGGGGAACATTCGGACACCTCACTTATGACGCTAATGGCGGTAGTGGCGCACCTAACCCAGTGACTAAGGCCGGTGAGGACTCTTGGACATTTACCGTGTCTGGGGCCATCCTCACCAAGCTAGACCATACCTTCCTCGGCTGGAGCACCGACCCAACGGCAACAACTGCAGACTATGCTCCTGGTAGCACCTTCACTACTACAAATCCGGATAATATATTATATGCTGTTTGGAAAGCTGACGAATGTGAAGCTGGCCAGGTCTGTTACCAAGGCAATGGAGCCGATGCTGGCTCAAGTATCAAGCATAGTGTTTCCTCTGGCGCGACAATCGTATTAAATAGCCCTAACTACTCCCGCAATGGCTATGGGTTTGCCGGCTGGAATACGGCTGCAGACGGTACTGGTACAGATTATGGCCCGAACCAGTCATTCACAGTAGGCGACGTATCCCAGAACGGCACCGTCTTATATGCTAAATGGATCGCCTCTGCTGGCAATCTCCAGAACTGGAACGGATGTAGCTCGATGTTGGTCGGTGATAGCACTGCACTTACCGATGTGCGCGACAGTAATACATATACAGTCACTAAGCTTCAAGACAACCATTGCTGGATGACAGAAAACCTACGCCTCATACCTTCCACTGCAAATATTAATACTGCTAATACCAACTCTCCTACTCAAGACTTCATCAGAGGAGCACCGCAATCCATGTCATCAACCCAGATGTGTAAGGATAATAATAGCGAATGTATAGACAAAATTGTATTTGACTCTAATAACCTAGATCGAACTCTTTCAGCCTCACCGAATGCAAACAACAACATTAGTTCTTGGTATAGTTATGGCGTACTCTATAACTGGTATACGGCTACGGCCGGTAATGGTACTTATAGCGTGGCCTCTGGTGACGCTAGCGGCGACCTCTGCCCGGCTGGTTGGAGGTTGCCAACGGCAGGAAATAACGGCGAATATAAAGCGATGAACGCCGCAGTAAATGGTGGTTCTACCTCTAATTCTAGCGGCCTAATGACGTTCCCGGCCAACTTCATCTACTCTGGCGATCACAACACCAATGATGATGCTGGACGAGGAACTTATACCCGTCTCTGGTCATCCACGGCTAGCGACGCAAATAGTACCTATAGGATGGGTATACAGAGCAACAACGTTACGCCGGTACGCGCCTGGAATAAGTGGACAGCATTCGCCGTAAGGTGTATAGCTCAGACATAATATATATATATATATATTGATCGGCAAAAAAATAATACCTCGTAAGGGGTATTATTCATACTAACATATTTATAGGACTTGTCAAGTAGTGGTGCGCGCGACTGGACTTGAACCAGCACAGCTTAAAAATCGCCACTACCACCTCAAGGTAGCGTGTCTACCAATTCCACCACGCGCGCATACAAACCTGTAAATGTTCTTTAGTTATCTTACCACAACCGCCAAAAATTATCAAGTATTATGGGGTGCGATTCTTGATGGCCTTCTCTGTAGCCCAATAAGTGACATTGGCGAAACGATCCGTAGGGACGACTAGGCGCGAGTCTTCAGAGAAAGAACGAACGTTCTTGTTGACGAAATAGGTCATATTAACCTGGTAAATGCCGAGCGCTGGCGCATCATCTACCCAAGTCTTTAAGAAAGTCTCATACTTAGCGGTGCGACGAGCGGGATCAATGGTGCTTCTAGCGGCAAGGACAGAGTCCGAAGCCATAGCATTATTGTAGTTAGATAAATTGAGACCATTCTCTGTTACCTGAGACGAATGATAATAGGCGAAGAGGTCCGGATCGGCTCCGAGTTCAATTTCATATAGTAAAATGTCATAATTTCTCGGACGGATTACTGAGATGATAAAGTCTTGGCTAGGCGGCATAACCTCTACTTCGGTTTTTAGTCCTAAGTTTTCTAATTGGAATTTCAAATTCTCAGCAAGGGCCGGAAAATCTCCAGT
Organism: uncultured Candidatus Saccharibacteria bacterium; assembly: GCA_947302125.1. Taxonomy (GTDB): domain Bacteria; phylum Patescibacteriota; class Saccharimonadia; order Saccharimonadales; family Saccharimonadaceae; genus Nanosyncoccus. The sequence goes on along the minus strand of CAMYUL010000005.1, from coordinate 32,786 downwards.
GTTCATCGTGGCAATACGAACGACCGATTCCGCTGGAAGGTTAGCCTTCTTAATAGCCTCCTTGGCAGCATCTGGATCATATTCTGGCAAACTTGGAAATTCCTTGATATCAACCTGGGATGGAAGTAGTGGATAGTCGAGCGGAGACTCACCAGAAAGCGGAGCACGGAGAGAGCGCATGTCGATTCCCTGTTGCATGGCTTTTCTGAGAGCCTTATTGGAAAAGATCGGGCTAGTAGTATTAAAGAAGGCGAATACGCCGGAAGAGAGCGCGGTCTGGCGCTCGTAGACGCTAGAAGAGGTGACCTTCTCACGATCGGCCGGCAAAAGCTCAGCAGTAGCAGTCACTGCACCGGAATTAATCGCCTCGATAATATCATCGGTGGTAGGGTAGGCATGAATAATAAAGCTATCTAGCATTGGCTTGCCATTGTAATAATCCTCGTTTGGTGAAAGGTAAACAGCCTTCTCGCCAGTGTTACCAATAGACTGTGATGCGTTATAAGAGAACGCGCCAGACGTCACGGGTTTGGTGGAGAAAGTATCTTCAAGCAGCATACTTGGAGCAACGTCTTTTAGTATGTGTGATGGCAAGATTGGAAACTCTAGAGCCGAAGAGAAGTCGGCATATGGAGCAGGGAGGGTAAACACTAGCTCGTCATCTTGAACTTCAACTGTTACACCAGAGAGATTGGTGGTATATGAAGAGATTACCGCTGGAGATTGAATAACGCCAACCGTATATAATACGTCTTCATTAGTAATCGGCTCACCGTCGGACCATTTGAGATTGTCGCGTAGCTTGACTGTCCAGATCTTACCAGAATCATCATTCTTGATCGAGGCGGCAAGGCCAAGGCCGACATGGCCAGAATAGTCAACTGCCGACAACGTGGAGAACATTAAGCGACTGAGCACTTTCTCGCTATTAGTACTAGCAAAGAGTGGGTTTAGTGAGTTAACGCGACCGAGGGTGGCTTCAGAATAAGTCCCGCCATTAGTAAAAGTATCGACGGCGTAAGAATCGCGATATAACACACTCTGAGTGATCGTAAGCATGATGATTGCAATCATTAGAAGTGACCACTCGAGAATTAGAAGGCGAATTTTGCGAATATGGGAAAAGCGGTCAACAACGTTTTCACGAATATGCTCCTTACCCTCAGCACCAGCTTTCCTAGAAAAACGAGAAAGTCGCTTTGCTAATTTTTGCCCACTTTTTTTAATAGTTTGTTCCATAGATATTATGCAGGGATAATTAATAGTCCAACGATTGAACAGATAAATACTGTGACGCAGACCACTGTCGCATTAAATAAAGACTTGTCTAGACCACGACGAGCAGTAAAGAGCTCGCCAGAAGCGCCAAAGCCAGCACCAAGAGAAGCGCCGCGCTGCTGCAGCAAGATTAAGAGTATTGATAGAATTGCCGAAATCAGAATGACAGTTTGTAAAAATGATCCAATATTCATACTACTCTCCATTATAAGGCTTAACCCAGAAATTTACAACCCCATTTGCGACGCTCATCACCATCGACGAGAGAACTGCACCAAAGAAGTTCATCGTAACATTCGGCAGGAGGGCAATAGTAAGTGCCACCATGGCTGTGTTGATAACCAGAGTAAAAAATCCCAGCGTTAAGATAATGAGCGGCAGAGTCATCGTAGTTGCTACTGGGCGGACCAAGGCATTAACCAAGGAAAAGATTAGGCCAGCGACAACAAATAGCATGGCGTTGTACTCGCCAATAATCACGCCAAATAAGGTGATGGAAATCCACATACCAACTGAAGAAAGCATCCATCTCAGCACAAAAGCGATTAACTGACGTTTTATCATAACTTTTTTATTTTAGCATGTTTTTCTTCTGTAGTAAACGGTGGTAGGTGATCGCAAAACGGTGCGATTCTTCGTCGATTCTGGCAATTAGCTTAGCGATATGAGAGTCTTCACTAAGCGGCATGAGACGATAGCCATCGGGTGTAGCTGTCACAATTTTAACCTCAGCGTTCTTGGAGTGATCACCAGATTTGTCGCGGCCAATAACCGGAATATTGACAGTTTTTAAGAGATCGCTGACAGCACGAAGCTGTGGCTCGCCGCCATCTAAGATAATTAGGTCCGGGAGATCCCATTCCCGATGCTTCAATCTGCGTTCTAGAACTTCCCGCATGTTAGCGAAATCATCATTCTTCTGATGATGCATCTTGAACTTGCGATATTCCGAACGATCAGAAGCTCCGTTAACAAAAACCACCATGCTCGCAACCACATCCTTGCCCTGATTATGAGAAATATCGTAACCTTCAATGCGACGTGGCGGATTCTTCAAGTCTAGCAATTTCTGCAATTCAGCAAGCGCTCGGTCCTTGGAAATGTCCAAAAACTCCTTGTCGGAAAAGACAATCTTCTTTTTAAGCCCCTTGAGCCCAAAGAACTGATTCCTAAGCTCGGCGGCCCGCTCGTAATGGCCAAGGGTAGCCTCTCTTTTCATATCTTTCTCAATATCCTTGATGAGTTTTTCCCTGTCACCCTCCAAATAGCGAATTAGACTCTTGAGGGTTTTCTTATATTCTTCTGGAGTAGCTCTATCGACCTCGATACCTGGAGTGAGGCCAAGGTCGGTATTTAAAGTCTTTTTACCAGTGTATGGCTTATCATAATACGGGAAAACCTTACGCAAGATTCTAAGGGCGGTCGCGACAGTATTCTTAGCGTAAAATGGACCGATATAGGTAGCTTTGTCATCTAGCGGCTGCCTAGTCATCGTGACGGTCGGAACCTCGGATTTCATATCGATGCGAACATAAGAGACCGTCTTATCATCACGAAGCAAGATATTCCACTTTGGCATATAGCGCTTAATCATTTCACTTTCTAGGAAAAGTGCATCCATCTCCGTGTCAACTACGATCCAATCCGTATCATGAATTTCTTTAACCAGGGCTTCGGTTTTTGGGCCTTTCTCAGTATTCTGGAAATATTGACGGACGCGATTCTTAAGAACAGCTGCTTTACCAACATAAATAATCTCGCCGGCGGCATTCTTGTGAAAATATACTCCAGGAGCGCTAGGTAAGGTCTTTAGCTTGGCTTTGAGCTGATCAGTCATATCTATATTATATAATATATTCTATCTTTTTACAATTTGCTGCTTTCTATTTGAAAATGCTTATGGTTTTTGTTATAATGAAACCATGGAAAGTTATGTTATTTCTGATATCAAAGCAAGGCAAGTTCTAGACAGCCGTGGCAACCCAACAGTAGAGGCTGACGTAGCCTTAGCTTCTGGACAGGTTGGACGCGCGATCGTCCCATCTGGTGCTTCCACTGGTTCCGGAGAGGCATTGGAGCTTCGTGACGGAGATAACTTATACTATGGCGGCAAGGGAGTCCTTAAGGCCGTTTGGAACGTAAACGGCAAAATCCGCGACATCTTAGTTGGTAATTCTGCGTCCCAAAAGATGGTGGATCAGCTGATGATTGAGCTTGATGGAACAGAAAATAAGTCTGCGCTAGGAGCTAATGCGATCCTAGCAGTATCGCTAGCTACTGCTAAGGCTGTGGCGAAGGCGAAGAAGATGCATTTTTATGAATATGTCGCCGAGCTGGCTGGAACTTCCGAGAAGATGTCTCTACCGATGCCAATGATGAACGTAATGAATGGCGGGGCGCACGCTGACTGGAGCACAGATTTTCAGGAATATATGATTGTGCCTAGAGGCGCTGCTACAATGTCCGAAGCAGTGCAAATGGGCGCCGAAGTGTTCCATGCATTAAAAGACGTCTTAAAGGAACGCGGATATACGACGACAGTGGGAGATGAGGGTGGTTACGCCCCAAGACTTCGCGATGGAGATAATGAGCCACTGGAGTGTATTCGACTAGCAATTGAGCGCGCGCACTACAAGCTCGGCGAAGATATTGCGATTGCGATGGATATCGCTTCCTCGGAGTTTTATAATGTTGATCATTACGAGCTAAAGACTAATGGTGACTGGAAGAGTGCCGATGATTTGATTAACTGGTACACTTGGATTATTGATAATTACCCGGTAATATCTATCGAGGATGGCCTTGCAGAAAACGACTGGGCTGGTTGGAGAGAGATGACGTCTAGGCTCGGCTCCCGTTGTCAATTAGTTGGTGATGATTTGTTCGTAACTAATTCGAAGTTGCTTGAAAAAGGTATTAATGAAGATGTAGCCAACGCGATTTTGATTAAACCAAATCAGATTGGCACCTTAACTGAGACGATTGCCGCAGTTAAGCTTGCGAAGAAGGCAGGGTATGGTACAATTATTTCTCATCGCTCCGGTGAAACAGAAGATACTTCGATTGCGCACCTTGCAGTAGGTCTTGGCGCCGGGCAGATTAAGACTGGTTCCCTGTCTCGTACTGATAGAATTGCAAAATACAACGAGCTCTTGCGTATTTCTGAAGGTAATTCTTCTCTAGGAATCGCGAAAATCTAGGCTTTATTGATTAGTTTTAGGAAATCTTGCTCAGTAATAACTGGGATGTTTAATTTCGCAGCTTTTTCGGTCTTGGACTTGCCAGGCTTGTCACCGGTAATTAGGGCGGTGGTAGTCTTCGTGACAGAGCTAGTGACAGTAGCACCAAGAGCCCTTAGCTCGTCTTCCGCTTCTTCGCGGCCATAGCTATCCAGGGTCCCGGAGATAATGTAGCTTTTGCCGGCGAGCGGCAGAGCAGAAGTGTCCTCAAAGCTAGGATTTACCCCTAGTTCTTCCAATTCTGCTAGCATCTGTAAGTTATCCTCATCGGCGAAATAAGCTAAGATTGACTCGGCAACGATTTTGCCGATGTCTGGGATCTCTAGCAACTCTTCTTCGGTAGCATCTTTTAAATTATCAATGGATTTAAAGCGCTGAGCTAGAGTATTGGCAGTCTGCGCGCCGACATGACGAATACCAAGCGCGGTGATGAACTTAGCGAGTGGCGCAGTCTTGGATTTTTCAATAGCGTCGACTAAATTACTGGCTGAGAGGTCGGCAAAGCGCTCTAGCTCGGCCACCTGGGACTTTTTAAGACGATAGAGGTCGGTAATGGATTTTACTAAGCCGCTATCTACCAGCGCTACGACGTTTTTCTCGCCAAGGCCTTCGATATTTAGAGCCGGCTTACTAGCATAATATTCTAGGCTGCGTTTTAGGATAAAGTCAGAGGTCTCTCCTTTGACGCGGTAAACGACTTCGCCAGCTGGTCTGACAAACTCGAGCTCTGGGTACTGCTCCTTTAAGGCCTCTTCGTAATCGAATCGCTTAGTATCTGCTGGACGCAAGGTGGTAAGTACCTCCTTAACTTGAGGAATAATGTCACCTGCCTTGTAAATAATTACTGTATCACCAATGCGAACGTCGAGGCGAGCAATCTCATCGGCGTTATGAAGAGAAGCGTGCTTAACGGTGCTTCCCGCCACAATTACTGGATCCAGGATCGCCACTGGGGTAGCGGCACCAGTGCGGCCGATAGAGATAACGATATCGCGAACCTTAGTCGTGCTTTCTTCGGCTGGATATTTGAAGGCTACCGCTGCACGCGGAGTCTTGCCAACGATACCTAGTGAGTCATAAGTCTTGCGGTCGTTAATTTTAATTACCATGCCATCAGTATTAAATGGTAAGCCCTGACGAGTCTCTCCGAGGTGTTTTATCTCTTGAAATACTTTTGACAAGCTGTCAAATACCTTGTCTTGCTTACTCGTCTGAAAACCGTAGCTTCTTAGGGTTTCGTAAGCATCATGGTGGGTTGCGCTATCTGGAGTAACTAGATCATAGGCCATAAACTTAAGTGGACGAGAAGCGGCAATCTTTGGGTCGAGCTGGCGAATAGAACCAGCGGCGAGGTTTCTTGGATTAGCAAAAGGCTTTTCACCGGCTTTTTCCTGCTTGGCGTTTAGCTCGTCAAAGTCCTTCTTGAAGATGACAATTTCGCCGCGAGCCTCAACGTGGCGAGGGATAGTATCGCCCCTTAGTTTTAAGGGAATATTCTCAATAGTACGGACATTCATAGTGACATCTTCGCCGACGAGTCCATCACCACGAGTAACGGCTTGTTTTAAGACGCCGTCTTCATAATGCAAGGAACAGGCAAGGCCGTCCATTTTGATATCGGTAAAGTATTCGAACTTGGTGCCCTTTGGAACGAGCTTCTCATTTCTAGAAACCCAATCTTTAATTTCTTCTTCGGAAAAGACATCAGCGAGCGAAATCATGCGCCTCTCATGCTTGACCTTAGTAAATTTATCTAGCGGCTTACCGGCGACACGCTGAGTTGGCGAATCCGGAGTGATTAAATCCGGGAACTGTTCCTCTAGCTGAGACAATTCGTGCTTTAATGAGTCGGCTGCCGCCTCAGACATAGTAGACTCGTCTAAGACATGATAATGGTAGCGATAGTCGTTAATAATCTCGCGCAGCTTGATGACACGGTCCGCAGCTTCTTCGTGACTAATCTTCATAATCTAATAGTCTCCGATAATACAGGTAAAGATACGTGGTGGCATAGACTGCGGAAAAACAGGACATGACGAGTAGCTCAAATGAGACAAACGGCAGGCCAGAGAGCACTGGAAGAATACTCTTTAAGAAGAGGTCTAAGGCGATTAATGGAAGCATGACGATGACCCAAACCACTACCAACGTGACAATTAGATAGAGCACGCGAATGATGAATTTAATTCTACGGCCAGCGAGTAAATCGTTGGCGGTATGGATAGCGACCAGCGGATAAAGCCCTGGCGCAGAGACCGCAACCATGGCGACCAGCGAGCTAGAAATAAGATAGACGGAAAGTAGAGTGAGCAGCGCGGCAAAAATGAAGAAGATTAAGGCGTAAAACGGCGTAGATAAGAAATCTGTAGCGACCGCAGCAGAGTAGGCGATAATAACAATCATTGCCGGAATTGCCTCGATGAAGATAACTAGCCCAACGATAAGCGTGGAGATAAACGGGGCTAGAGCATTATAGAGGCCGTCACGTAGTTTGACCTTGTGCTTGGCCAAGATGTGACGCAATAGATAAATAGTAACTAGCCAAGTAATAATGAACAAAAGTGTTGCAAAAATTTGCTGAACCTCGGTCTGGTTTTGCGCAAGGCCGCCGGTAGTAATGGTGGATACCAGCAATAAGCCGGATTTAGCAAAAGTACCAAGCTTACCCATCTGAATATCTTCGGAAGTCTCGTCAATAGATTTCTGAAGCTGGACAAAAGTATCTTCATTCATCAGGCCAACTAGGAAAACATTTAAGACGGCGATTAGAAGGATTAGCGGCAGGAAAATTTTCCAATTTTTGAAAATAATCTTAAATGAAGTAACAGCATGAGAAAGTAGGCCGGGGCCTTCAAAGGGGCGATTATAATCTTCCCTGTAAGAGCGGCGGAAAGAACGATGCAAACGAACGCGAGAGCGCTTTCTGGCAGTGACTTTCTCTTTGCTCTCCTTGAAAGCTTCCTTAAAAGTTCTTTTTGCCATCTTCGATCCTCTCGATACGTTTTTCGATAGCAGGGTGGGTGCTAAATAGATTGGAAATAGTACCCTTCTTAAGCGAACTATTGATATATAGTGCTTCGGCGGCAGCATTCTGACGACGCATTGGGCGCTGATGCTCTTCTAGCTTCTTCAAGGCATTAATCATGCCATCAGGATTGCGAGTAATATTGACCGCAGAGGCGTCAGCAAGATACTCCCGTTCACGAGAGACTGCCATCTGAGCAATAGCCGCAGCAAGTGGCGCAAAAATTGCAGTAATAATCATGATAATAAGACCGACCGGACTTCTGTCGTCGTCATCGTCTGTAAAATACATCAGCCTAAGGCCAATGTCGGAAATAAGGCCAACTAGACAAACTAAGCCAAAAGTAATCATGGAAACGCGAATGTCGTAATTCTTAACGTGAGACATTTCGTGAGCCATAACAGCCTCAAGCTCATTCTTTTCCATAATGTCGAGCAGGCCGGTAGTAGCAGCCACGATAGCATGCTTCGGGTCTCTACCGGTAGCAAAAGCGTTTGGGGCAGGATCGTCAATGATATAAACCTTTGGCATTGGCAAGCCAGTGGTGATCGAGAGATTTTCTACGGCGTTGTAGAGTTTTGGGTTGTCTTTCTTCTCGATCTCGTGCGCACCAGTCATCAAGACGGCAATAGGCCCAGCCGCAAAATATTGCAATACGGCGTACCCTAGGGCAATCACAAAGATGCCGATTTCTAACCAAAGATTATTGTAAACATATGCAAAAATGCCGCCAATAGCACTGATTAAGATCACGAAAAAGATCATGAGCAAAATCGTTCTTCTCTTATTGGCGGCAATTTGCTTGTACATGCTTTAGAACTTTACCTCTGGGGCGTTCTGAACCTTGGCCTTCTCGTCCTCAGCGACATCGTAGTAGTCGCGAGTCTTGAAGCCAAAACCCTTGAAGAGGTTAACTGGGAACATTTTAATCTTAGTATTGAGCTCCTTAGCACCGGCATTGTAGAAACGGCGAGAAGCTTGAATCTTGTCTTCTGTGTCAGAAAGCTCTTCCTGAAGCTTCTGGAAGTTCTTGTCAGCCTTGAGTTCTGGATAACTCTCAGAGACGGCCATGATGCGGGAAAGTGCACCCATGAAGCTCTGATCAGCCTCAGCGGTAGCCTTGACGGAACGAGCACCCATCATCTTGGCGCGGGCTTCAGAAACCTGCTTGATAGCTTCACCTTCGTGCTTAGTATAGCCCTTAACAGTCTCTACTAAATTCGGAATAAGGTCGGAGCGGCGCTTGAGCTGGACGGTAATGTCGGACCAGGCTTCATTGACGCGCTCGTTTAATTTGACGAGACCATTGTATGTGCCCCAGATAAAGACGATGAGGATCAATATGATACATCCACCGATAATTGCAAAAATCATTGATTTCTCCTTTTAGTTTATATAACTATTATACCAAAAATGTTATAATTGTGGTAATGATTTTTGAAGAACCAACTATTTTGAAAGTTCGCAAACACGAGGTATTTGTTGAGCGCAAAATCACCCCTGTTACTGTAATGGTGACGGGCGACTGGCATATTAGCCCAATTGTGTCCCAGAAACAGTTCGAATTCTTAGAACAGGCTATAGAGGTGGCAAAACCGGATCTCATCATTCTTCAAGGCGACATCGTCGATAGTCCGCTAGAGCTCAAACGAGAGACCTCCGTAAAGAAATTGTTTAAGGAGTTAACATTGTGTTCGAAGGCCGCCCCAACAGTGATGGTACTTGGGACGCACGATTATATTACCCCGACGCGCATAGCTAAGTCACTGGCTGGCTTCGCAATTCCTAGAATGAAAAAGATCTGTGAGAAGTGTAACGTTACGTTGCTTTTTGACGAGTTCTTTGAGTTGCCCGCAATTCGGGTGTTTGGGGCATTTCAAGACGAGAAATGCACTCTAGCCTATCGCAAAGATGGCCTATTCTCGCATTTCGACAATACCTACGAGTTCGAAAAGAAGCTTTCTAAATTCGACTTCTCCGATCTTGGGACGGACAAGGTCAACTGGTTTGCGTCCCATGCTCCGATGATCAATGAGAAGGTTGCCGAGGATTTGGCTGGATTTGATATCTTATCATTTGGACACACGCATGGTGGGATTGTGCCGCGCGGGATTGACGATATTTTTGACCAGGCTGGCGTGAATTTCGGCTTTATCTCGCCACATGGCACGCCTTTCAACTCCTTAGCCAGGGGTATGCGAGCCGTCGGAGATGGCTCCCTAATGCTAATTAACACTGGTATGACTGGGGCTTCGTTTAACGCGCCGAGGGTACTACAAAAAATGAACGCGATCAAGGCGGCAGAAGTTAGCGTAGTAGAAATAAAAAATCGGCCTGAAGCCGAAACTGAATAGATCTCAAGGTGGTAGCCGAGACGGGACTTGAACCCGTATGGATTACTCCATTCGATTTTAAGTCGAACGCGTATACCAATTCCGCCACTCGGCCATGGAGGCGCCTACCGGAATTGAACCGGTGTACGAGGTTTTGCAGACCTCTGCGTAACCACTCCGCCAAAGCGCCGTGTCCTCATTTTATCACAAAAAACTCTTGATTTCCAGCCTAATATCATATATAATAATTGGTACAAGAGCGCGAATATTCTTCGTGCGAATGTAGCTCAGTTGTTTAGAGCGCTTCCTTGCCAAGGAAGAGGTCGAGAGTTAGAGTCTCTTCATTCGCACCATATTTCAAAATTCGCGCTTTTTTGGTTCTTATTACTACCACAACGAAAATGCACCTCTTAACGGGTGCATTTTTTGTTTCTATTTCTAGGTGAATATCTAGACTAGAAACTCCACGATTGATTGTGTGGCTCTCAACTTCACGCAATCTTTCTGATTCTTATTTTAGCACAAGCAAAATTGATGTCAATATTGATTTTTAAGATTTTTCATGTTCTAATTTTTACAGAATTAACAGGGGTCAGGGCTCAAAAACTATTGACTTTTTGCGCGAAGTGTGCTATAATAAATATATAGCCTTGTACAGGGCTTCTTTTTTATGTATAATAGACTCTATGAAGCATAAGAGTTTAAAGGATTGGGCGGCCAAATTCTTCGACGAATGCAAAATGGCAGGGCTCGGGATTGTATTATTGTCAAAAAAATTAAAATTTTGGCTAATATTTGTGTCGATATTTATTGTCTTTGGAACGCTGCTTAGTATGTTCGCTGGCGGGTTTGCGGCATTCAACCTGTTCTTTGCTACCGATTTTGGCGGCAAGATGTCTATCTTAGGCAGCGCCTTTCTGTCACTATTTGGCGTGGGGCGAGACCTGGGGACCTTTTTGTCAGTTTTTTGCATTTCCCTGTTACAGGCGCTACTAATTACCTTGATTGTGCTAATTTATAAGCACCGCAAGAAATCATCAACCTCGGCAATGCAAAACGCCGGAATTGCCGCTGGATTAGCGCTACTTGGCAGCGGCTGCCCAACCTGCGGCGCGACCTTGATTACACCGATTTTGACGGCGATTTTCTCCGGCGGCGGCTACGCAATTATCGGGACGGTATCTGTGGTCATTACGATAGTTGCAATCTTGATTGCGCTATATTCCATCAAGAAGCTAGGGATGGAGAGCTATGTTATAATGTTAGGAGAAAAGAGAAAACAAAGGCTGGAGGAGAAAAATGGGAAGAGTAATTAGGTGGATAGTACTAGTTGTAGTCGCCGGGTTTTTTATTGCGCTACTCGGCTATAATTTGTTCCAGGGCGGAGCGCAGCCATCAGAGCTGGCTTGGGATAAGAACGCCACGATTGGCTCAGAAAACGCAAAACGCCATTACGTAATGTATACCGATTTGGCTTGCCCTTATTGCGATGTATTTTCTAGATTGGTCCATGAAAACTACGAGGAGTTTAAGCAATTTATCGCCGACAACAATATCTTATTCGAGTTGAGACTGTCGGAGTTTCTATACGAATACGGCGAGCATAAGCCAGATATGTCCAGATGGAGTGCCGAGGCGGCTTATTGCGCCTCAGAGGAAAGCAGGTTCTGGGATTATTATTACGCAGCAATCGATGCCTTGTATCAGGATTATCATTCCAAGGGCATTGGTGTTTCTAAGACTTCGCCAAAGATTGAGAATATGACCGAAGAGTATTGGCTAAACATTGGCAAAAATATTGGACTTTCCGAAGCGTTCACTAGCTGTTATAATGAGCATAAGACTTTGTCTAAGGTGCAGGAAAATACTAAAAAAGCAGCCAAGCAGGTGCAGGGAGGATTGCCATACTTTAAGTTTGGCAAGTTCTCAACCGGCGGATTTGATCAAAGTTGGGGGTGGAAAGAAGTTAAAGAATATTTGGAGGCAGGTTTATGAAAAAACTTATAAAAATTATTGGCTTAATTCTAGTAGCTGGAGCAATTCTATTTTTAATCATTAATAACGTCATTAGCTCTTCAAATACCGCGCCGGAGGAGGTTTGGGATGAGAATACTGTGCTTGGCAGCAAAGACGCCAAGCATCACTACGTGGTTTATACAGATTTAAGCTGCGGCTACTGCTATCGCTTATCTAGCATTCTAGTGGAAAATAGCGATTTGCTCGCCAATTATCTTTCTGAGAATGACGTAAATCTAGAGATGAGAATCGTTCCATACCTAGGTTCGGACTTGGCGTTCTGGGGTGCAGAAGCAATTTCCTGCGCGGCCGAAGATGAACGATTCTGGATCTACTTTAAGGAAGTTATTGCAGCACTCGGAGACGACTACTTCTCCGGCGAAAGCGAAGTAACGCTTGATGCAGATTACTTCGTTAGCATCGGTAAGCGCGTTGGCATGTCGGAAAAGTTCAACCAGTGCGTCAAGGATCACAAAAAGTCCGAAACAGTCACGAAATATGGCGACATGGCTGCCAGAAAAATGGGCGGTCAGGGCGGTGTGCCATATATCAAGTTTGAGAAATACACTTCTAACGGCTTCGATCAGAGCTGGGGCTGGAACAAGTTCAAGCAGATGATGGACGCTGGGCTTTAATTTATGAGAAAAGACGCCCTATCGCAGCATTTCTTACGCTCGCCGAGGCTAGCTTTGATGCTGATTGGGCATAGCAATATCAAGAAACGCGACCTAGTCCTAGACATTGGCGCAGGCTCCGGAGTGATTACTTATGCCTTATCTAAGCGTTGCCGCGAAGTTTGGGCAATTGAGCCGGATCACGAAACCGCCTGTAAACTACGGGATAACCTGTCGGTACGCGGAGTGTCAAATGTACGCGTAATTGAGAAGGATTTCCTAGAGATAGAGTTACCAGCTGAGGAATACAAAGTATTTTCTAACCCGCCATTTCATTTGAGTTCGGAGATCGTACATCGATTGATTGAAGCGGAGAACCCGCCAGAAAGCTTCTATTTAATTTTACAGAAGCAGTTCGCCTTGAAGCTTCTAAACACCGATCGTCATTACACATCACAGCTTGGTCATGAGGTTATCTCTAAGTACACGACGAAGATCAAGTATCCGTTAAAGCCATTTGATTTTACGCCGCCGCCAAAAGTGCCAACGGTGTTATTTGAGGCGAAGAAAATCTAAAAAAAGGGCCGCTTCTAGCGGCCCATTGTAGTTGCCCAAGACTTTGAGTTCCATCTATGTAATACCCAGTTTGGGCTCATTGTCAATGTCTTGTTCGGGAAGGTTTTGCAATCTTAATAATCAATTTCATCTAGGTAATCTTCATGCGCAAGATCGTGCCATCTAATCATAGCGTCGTCTCTTATAAGTGCTTCTTCCAGCTCCTCTTTATGAAACGGTCGACCGCTCTCGCAGAGTCTGCCAACTTCGCTCATATAGTAGATGTCTCTATCGTTCATCGCCACCATGGCTGCAGCACCGGCCAGCTTATCAAATGAGCTGGGCTGATCCCCGATGTCCGGCTCATCGTGCACAATGCCAGTTCCGTCTGATTCCGCGAAGAATAAGAAGGTTTTCATAAAGACCCTACAAAGCCAAAAGAAGCCAATTATACCAAGAATAATCGTTATTATAAAAAACAATATTACTGAAACGTGTGCCAAAAAATCAAGAATAGTACCGTCCATAATTACACCTCCGAAATTGTAAATGAGCAACTACATATTTATATTATAACACGAAAACATGGTTTTGGAAACCGGTAAAGAGATGCACTAGTATGTCGCCGCGTGCGATTGCGTGTCTCAATCGATGACGCAGCGGACAACGTAGCCGTCTACCTTATCAGCAGAGAAATTACCGTTAACGAGTGGGTTAGGGTTCAAAGTAAGCGTTGTGACATACTCTTTATCACTTTGAGCGGTCAGATAAGTACCGTTCTCCCCACGATTGTTTGGCTTAATTGGCCAACCCTTATAGCGCCAACCCGAGGAATATGATCCAGAAAGAACGAAATTATTTGGATACACCATGTATGCATGATATTCCGCAAAACCACTCATTCCATTAACGTATAGCCCCTCCTCTAGACCCTTAATGTCAGTCACTCCGGACTGGAAGACGTGACGATTAGTTGGTAGCCTCCAACCTTCTGGGCAGATAGATTCGGTCACATTGCCAGCGTACTGACTATAATCAGTATCACTACCAACAGCCGCAGACCAAGAATAGTAGTTGCCGTAACTAAACCACCTATTTCCACCTTCATCATTAGCGATTGGCGACCTAGTGCTATCATCTGAAGCAATATTTCCATAATTATATTCTTTCGTCGCTTGACAACTTGCATCCTTGGCGTTATTACACCAATTTGTCATGCTTTCTCCAGCCCCAGTATACCTGAGGTTCTCTATCATCCAGCATTTACCACCGACGAGCTTAGCCACGGCATAGGTTTTATTAATGTTGATACTATCCGCACGATTATCGGTAAGTGCCGTGACATCACCAATATCCATAGCACTACAGCCATCCCAGTTCTGCATGTCTCCAGCAGAAGCCACCCACTGAGCGTAAAGAACGAGGCCATTTTCGGAGATTAAATCTTCCCGTATCTGTGAAGTCAACGTCGCCGAGAATCCACTTCGATTGAATGAGAATAGTGTTTCATTGGGACCAAACATTTTACCGGAACCATCAGCTTCAGTGTTCCAGCCGATAAATCCGTAGCCTGGGCGAGCAAAGTTAGGTGAGAACAACGTCAACTCCCTTGAACCGGAATAAATTTTGTTTTCATCTATATCTCTTTCGCTACCAGTATGGAATACTATGGTCTGGTCATCCATGGTTCCGACTACACCGGTACCATTGGCGTCGTAATGAATATGTCCAGTCTTATCCCATACCGCGTAATATGTCTGTGGGACTAAGTCAGCCTCATTCTCATAACCGTAATCAGCCCAAATTGTGTCACCAGGAAGATAAAGACCGTTACGGCCAGAGCCATCGCCTATTTCTGCTGTCGGAGACTCGGACCAACCGACCAGTTCATAACCACCAGGTCTAGTCAAATTCGCTACCGGCATAGTGAATGACTTATATGTGGCTTTAGCGTAGGCAGTCATCGCCTCTGGAACGTCGCCAGTTACGTCATCAGCATTAGCATCGAAATTGACAGCGAAATACCTTGGATCAAGGTTACCCATCGCGATAATTGTGGTGTAATTCTGGTAAGTGCCCGGTAGCTTGGCGGTGCTGATATTAACGCCGACTCCGATATTGGTAGAGGAGTTTCTAACTGGGGACTCGACATCTTCACGAATGATGAGTGGCTCGTCAAAATATTCTGGTAAAACTGGATGATACAGCGATAAGTCTCCTCCGGCATAGCTCTCACCGGCGATATTTTCGGACCAAGAATAACTGAATCCCCATCTATCTTTATGTGCGGAGCTGGCGGTAGAGAACTCCGCCTCAGTCACATCTGTTTCGATACTAGGGATGACGTCTATTCCTTGGTTGGAGAGATAGCTATCGTCCAGAGCGAACATCAGGTAGTAGCCACTCTCATTATTCGTATCTACTCTAGCAATAACATGATCCTTAGCAAACGTACCGGCGTCTGTAGGGGTAATGTCTAGATTGATCTCGTCAGTATTATTTAAGCCGGTACTATCAAATACCTCGAGCGAGATTACCGGATCTATTTCTAGGTCAACTTCCGTAGCGGCGTTGGCACTAGGGTCATTGACCGCAAAAGTGGAAGCTGGAGTAATGAACGTGTAACATGCGAAAACGATAAGAAAAATTGCAAGAAGTCCACTAAACACAGAAAATAACACGATGTCGTTCTTATTTAGCCGGCCTCTCTTATCTATCATGAGGTCATTTTACCATAAGCACGAAGCGAAAACAATAGCTAAATTTCTAATGGGGCAGATTCGCCAGTAGCAAAATTCTTAATTTCGAAATGGCCAGAAATCACCTCATCTTCGCCAACGACAATACCAAATTTAGCAACGCGGGCAGCATGCTTCATTTTGTCGCCAAGTTTCTTGTCGGTAGAAATAACGTCTACGGATTTTCCTTCTGAGCGAATCGACTCAGCCAGCTTGTAGGAAGCTTCCATCATCGCTCGATCCATAGGAATAATTGCAACATCGACCGGAGCAGCCTCGGAGCCTTCCTTTAATAACCCATTTTCGCTAAAAATACAGAATAGACGAGTGAGGCCGATGGAGCCGCCAACGCCTGGGAATTTTTGATCGGTATAATTACTACAAAGATTCTCGTATCTGCCACCGGAACAAATTGAGCCCAAAGACTCGTAGCCTGGGACAATTGTCTCAAAGACGGTGCCAGTATAATAATCAAGACCACGCACAATCATCATGTCGACTTCGGCATCTTTAACGCCCATGGCCTTAAGCTCGGACATAACCGACTCTAATTCTTTGAAGCCCTCAGACTCAATGTCGACAATGTCAAGTTTGGCAACATCCTCGATGCTGCCATGAGTATTGATGAGTGTTGTAATTTTTACAACACTCTCTTCTGGAACGCCAAGCTCCCGGAGAGCAGCAACAGTCTTCTCGGCCGGAACCTTCTCGGCGTGATCAATAATACCATAAATAGCGTCGGCCTTATCAGACAGCCCAAGACCATTGATGATTTCACTGAGTAGTTTGCGGTTATTAATACGAATTCTAATTGCTGGAAGCTCGAATTTTTTCAGCGCTTCATACAGGGTAGCAATTACCTGTGCATCATAGCTAAGTGGTAAAGTTTCCCTACCGATAACATCGATATCGCACTGATAAAATTCGCGGAAACGGCCCTTCTGTGCGCGCTCGCCACGAAAGTTAATGCCAATCTGAGCAACACGAAACGGAAAAGCTAGGTTGCTCTCGTGCTCGACGATATAGCGAGCTAGAGGCACAGTGTGATCGAAACGTAAAGACTCCGTAGAATCTTCTACGCTCTCCGTAGTTTTTACAACGCGGTAAATTTGCTTCTCGGTATCGCCGCCAGCTTTAGCGAATAAGATTTCATTGCGATCGATAATCGGTGTTTCAACATTTTGAAAACCGTGCAGATGAAATACTCCAGAAATTTCCTCTTTTAGATTGTCGAAAACGGCCTGTGCGGAAGGTAAAAGCTCCTGCGCGCCGGAAATTGGTGAAGTATTTAGTCTTTTCATGCTTTTATTATAGCACAGGGTGTGTTATAATAGTAGAAGATTACCCCACTATATCTTTTAGTGGCTCTGTAGCTCAGTTGGTAGAGCAGAGGCCTGAAGAGCCTTGTGTCACTGGTTCAAGTCCAGTCGGAGCCACCACGGGTAATCTTTTTTTGTGCAAGAAAAAGGCCGCGAACTTTAGTCCGCGGCCGATAGTATGGAGGGAATTTACTTAGTCCCAAAGATACGGTCGCCCGCATCACCGAGACCAGGAACGATGTAATTGTCCTTATTGAGTCCTAAATCGACGGCGCCAACGTAGATATCAACATCAGGATGATTCCGCTGCAAGACATCAATGCCCTGAGGCGCAGCAATAATGCCGACAAACTTGATGGATTTGCACCCGAGATGCTTTAGCTCGGAAATAGCAGCGTCGGCACTGCCGCCTGTGGCTAACATGGGATCCAGGACAAAAACCATCCTATTCTCAATATCTTTAGGCATCTTCCAGTAGTATTTAACTGGCCTGGATGTTTCCTCGTCACGATACATGCCGATATGTCCAATGCGCGATTGAGGGTATAAGCGTTTTGCCGCCGGAGCCATACCTAGCCCAGCCCTCATAATTGGCGCAAAGACCATCTTCTTGCCAGAAATCCTGTGGCCGACCATTTCGCAAATCGGTGTCTCAATCTCATACTCTTCGAGCTTGAAATTCCTTGTCGCCTCTACCAGCTCGATCGTGGTGATCTCGTCCACAATTGTCTGAAAAGTAGAACTCGGAACATTCTTGTCTCTAATTTGATCGATTTTATGAACTAGCACTGGATACTCTTTCCCAAGAATATGGGTCGTGTCTAAATATTTAACTTCTGGATAATCCACAACTAAGTCCTTAGCCATTGCCATCGTTTTTACTTTATTCATAAAAGAAGCCCTCCTTTTTTAAAGTGCGACCCCGCCATACTGCTTATAATTATATCACAATTCAGCTATTTTTGCAAATTGCGCTCAATGAAGATTTTTTGGTTTTTAATTTCTTCTGGTAAATAACTTTTGTCTAAGTGGAACCCAGCCTCCCACTTTTGGCCTTTGCCAAAGCCCAGATCCTTCATAAGCTTGGTTGGAGCATTGCGAAGATGGACCGGCACTGGAAGCCCCATGGAGTTTCTAGCTAGGTCCTGAGCCTTATACCAAGCATCAATCGAATCGCGATTCTTACGACATTTAGCCAAAGTAATTGCGACATGACTTAATACGATTCCCCCTTCTGGCATACCGATACGCTCGACAGCTTCAAAAGCCGAGACGGCAAGATTTAAGGCGCCACCACCAGCCAGACCAATGTCCTCCGAAGCAAAAACCACCATGCGGCGCGCGATAAATTTCGGATCTTCGCCAGCTTCAACCATGCGCGCAAGATAATAAAGCGTCGCATCGACATCGCCGCCACGCATCGATTTAATAAAGGCGGAAATATTATCGTAATGATTGTCTCCGGACTTGTCATAGCCAGGAACTTTCTTGCCGGCGGCTTCTTTAACAACATTCTCGTCAACTTTCTGAGCGAGAGAAAGCGCTAGTTCTAGATCGCCAAGCGCGCTCCTGGCATCGCCACCAGAAAGTTCCGCGAGGTAATCGATAGCCTTCTTAGTAACGCGCTTCGTGGCCTTCTCGGCCTTAATGGCGCGCTCAACAACTTTTTTAATACTGTCTTTTGACAAAGGTGAAACAATCACAACCCGCGAACGAGAAAGCAGCGGAGAGATTACTTCGAAACTTGGATTCTCGGTAGTGGCGCCAATTAGAATGATTAGTCCGGACTCTACGTGCGGCAAAAATGCATCCTGCTGAGCCTTGTTAAAACGATGGATTTCATCCACGAATAAAACGGTACGAGTCTGCAAATTCCAATTTTGCTTGGCGCGCTCAACAACCTTTTCGATGTCTTTTTTGCCGCTAGTAACGGCAGAGAGCTCGACAAAATCCGCCTTGTATTCCTTGGCTAAAATACGTGCAAGTGTAGTCTTGCCAGTACCGGGAGGGCCCCAGAAAATCAGGTTGACTGGCTCGCCTTTTTTGACGATTTCCGTCAAAATCTTGCCATCACCAATAATCTCATCTTGGCCGATGACTTCGGCTAATGACTGTGGGCGCATACGCTCGGCAAGTGGCCGGCGATTCTTCTCCTCATCCATATATAATATATTATACTACTTTTCTTCGAGGAACGCACCTGACTGGCGAGACCAGAGCTTGCTATATTCGCCGTTTTTGGCAATAAGCTCTTTGTGAGTTCCCTGCTCAACAATCTTGCCGTCCTTCAATACGACAATACGATCAAGGCTAGCCACGGTCGATAAGCGGTGAGCAATTACAATACTAGTACGATTTTTCATGAGTTCATTTAAGGCTCCTTGAATCAAAGCCTCGGACTCTGAGTCGAGCGCGGAGGTAGCCTCGTCGAGAACGAGGATTGGAGCATCTTTCAAAATAGCGCGAGCAATCGCTACTCGCTGGCGCTGACCACCAGAAAGCTTGACGCCACGTTCGCCAACTAGCGTATCGTAGCCATCTGGCAAATCCTTAATAAACTCGTGGGCATTAGCAAGTTTGGCTGCACGCTCGATTTCTGCGGCAGTAGCGTTTGGTCTACTGTAGGCAATATTCTCAGCAATACTGCGGTGGAAGAGCGCAGTTTCCTGAGGGACGTAAGCAATCCCCTCACGCAGAGTTTTTTGAGTGACATTTCTAATATTCTGGCCGTCGATTAAAATCTCGCCCTTATTAACATCAGCAAAGCGCAACAATAACTTGGTAAGTGTAGTCTTACCAGATCCGGAAACACCAACCAGGCCAATACGCTCGCCCGGGTTGATGGTTAGAGAAAAGTTCTCGAAAATTGTTTCCCTAGCGTCTGGATGCTTGAAGAAAACATCGTTAAAGTCAATTTTGCTCTTAGTAATTTTGAGTGGCACAGCATTCTCGGCATCGACCACATCGTCATCCATGTCGAGAATCTCGGTCATTTCCTTCGCATCGCCAAAGACGCGGTTCATAGTCTTATAAACCGAGTGTACGTCCCACATGTCAGACATAATCGTGCCAGTATAATTACCAATTAGGACCAGTGTAGCAATCGCAAGTCCGAAAGTATGTTGCCCGAAGATAACAAAGAAAACAATCGCGACGTTTACGAGCAGAATTAATGTATCAAAGGTGTAATTTCTCTTTGTGTCGGCGATCAAAACGGCGTGTGACGCGTCAAAAACTTGCCTCTGATACTTCTTGAAACGCTGATGCTCGAAGCCCTCGCGCGCATAGGCTTTGACGGCGGCAATATTTGTAATCGAATCAGCCAGCTGGCCAGTGCGGCGGTTATTCATGCTAGCCTCGTGCTCGTTAAGTGGCGCAATGCGCTTGGACCAAATCGTGGAAACAATTAGGAATAGAATTACAAATATCACTAAGGTAAGCGAGAATAGCGGTGCACGCGGAGTCATAATAATTAGGATCATACCCACATCGAGGATAACTGGGAAAATGTTCCAGATGACTTCATCGGCAAATCTTTCGTAAGCGCTAATAAACCGGTTGACCTGGGAGACCAAAGAGCCGGAAAAACGGTTGGAATGGAACTGCATCGATTGCGCAGCAATAGTATCAAAACATTGGTTGCCAAGATCATAGAGAGCGTGCAGCTCACCTTGCCAGACACAGTATAGTCGAACTGGGCCAAGGATAAGACTGCGAGTAACTTCAAGTGCTAGGAAAGTAATACCGAGTGGCAAAACGTTGTCAAGTAATTCCTGCTGAGAATAGCCTCTAGTTAGTCCTTCAATCATTTCAGCAAAAAGAAGCGTGCAAATTGCTCGGAAGATAAAGACTAGTGGGGTAGTGATGAGTGCACCAACTAAGAACCACTTAGTTTTCTTGGTGGCGGCCCAAAAATATGACAGAGTCCGCCTAGTATTGCTCTTTTGCTTTGTCATGTCTGTTATTATAACATAATTTATGGTATAATGGTAGCATATGCAATATTTAGCAATTTTAGGTAGACAACCGCTCTTATCCGTCGCGGAACTTGAAAGCCAATTTTCTGACGTTTCGATTTTGTCGATGCCAAAAAACGGCTCAGCACTTGCGGAATTTACCTCTGAAAAAGAACCAAATATTGCTAGACTTGGTGGGACGATTAAGATCGCTAAGGAATTGTCTGAGTTTGGTAAATTTTCCAACCCGGAACAATACTTGGCCTCTATTGACTTTTCTGGTAAATATGTCATAGGCGTATCAGATTATTCTCGGAATGCTTCGGCGCGCGGAGCTCAGGGCGAAGCCTTGAGACTTAAGCGCATTTTGAAGAAGGCTGGCCGCTCGGCTCGGGTCATCCCAAACAAGACTGCCGACTTGTCCTCCGCCTCGGTGTTTCATAACCAGCTAGGCGAGAAGCCTGGACATATCGAGCTAGTTAAATATGAGAAGCGCTGGTTTATCGGAATCGGCGTACAAAATATCAATGCCTACCGCGATCGCGACCAAAAACGTCCAGCTAGAGATGCAAAAGTTGGGATGCTACCGCCAAAGTTGGCCCAAATTTTAATCAATCTGTGCGGACCGCTTAAAACTGGTGCCACCGTGCTTGATCCGTTCTGTGGAACTGGGGTAGTTTTGCAAGAGGCAATGCTGATGGGATATAAAGCATACGGTACAGATATTTCCGAGCGCATCGTCGGGTTTTCTGAGAAAAACTTACAGGCATTAACAGAAACTGTAAATTTCCCTTCCTCCTCGGCTTCGCGCCAAGAGCTTGACGGGTGCGGGCACCCCACACCCACAGCCCGCAAGCTCTTGGGCTCAGCTTGCAAGCTGTCGCTTGCAAATTCGTCGGAAAATAAATTTACAGTTTCTGTTGGGGATGCAACGAGCTTTACCTGGGAGCAGCCGATTGATGCGATCGCTTGTGAAGGATATCTCGGGCCACCGATGTCGCAGGCTCCGGTTGATATTAAGCTAAAGACAGTGAAACAAGAGTGCAAGGCGATAATTATTGGGTTTTTGAAGAACCTTGCGCCCCAGATTAAGGCTAAAACGCCGGTTGTAATGGCTATTCCAGCTTGGCAGAGGCCAAATAATCAATATGATAGGTTAAAAATACTTGACGAAGTCGACAAGCTGGGGTATAATGTATTAAAGTTTAGAAATCTGAGTCAAGACGATCTCTTATACTATAGGGATGGTCAGGTAGTGGCTCGGGAAATAATAGTATTAAGGAAGAAATAATATGTCACATGTGAAAGCTGGCGGTACCGCCAAGAATATCCACAACAATGCTGGCCAGCGCCTCGGTGTAAAGCGCTTTGGTGGCCAGAAAGTAAAAAACGGTGAAGTCCTAGTTCGCCAAACTGGTAGCACCAAGATTGCAGGACCTGGCACATATATGTCCCGCAACTTTACCATCCATGCCGCAAAAGATGGTGTTGTTACTTTTGTCAAAACCAAGAAGACCCATTTTTCTGGTCGCTCAGTACCTCGTGTAAGAGTTGAAGTAAGATAAAGAAAGGAACAAAATGTCTGAAAACAAACTATCTCTAGACAAAAGAACCGCTACTGGCAAAAAACTTAGCGCTATCCGCGCCGATGGGTTCATTCCATCCGTCGTTTATGGCGATAAGAACGAGCCAATTCTAGCCCAGTCTACTTACAACGACACCGAGAAAGTATTACGCGCTGCTGGTTACCACTCCACCATCGATCTTACCGTTGATGGCAAGTCTACCATGGCAATCGTTAAGGATGTCCAGGTTGATCCAGTTTCTCGTAAAATTATGAACGTTGAGTTCCAAGCCGTATCCGCTGACAAGGCTGTTGAAGCTACCACGCCTATCGTACTCGTCGGCTTTGAAACTTCCGAGGCTAACAAATTACATTATGCTATCCTCCAGGTTATGGAAGAGGTTGAAGTTAAGGCTAAGCCTGCAGATCTTCCAAAAGAACTCACTGTTGATGTTTCTAAGCTTGCTACACTTGATGACAAGATTACTATTTCCGACATCGTTCTTCCTAAGGGTGTCGAGCTCGCTGACAAAGAGCTAGATGCTGAGCAAATCGTTGCTAACCTTTACGATCCAGCCGCTGAGGCTGCTGCTCGTGAAGCTGCCGATAAGGCTGCTGCTGAAGCCGCTGAAGAAGCTGCTCCTGCTGCTGAAGAAGCTGCTCCTGCTGCTGAAGGCGAAGCTGAAAAAACTGAAGAATAAATAATTTAGTCTTCGTAATCATTTTTCGAACCAAATAAAAATAACTCCTGTTCCGGTTCGAGTACGCGTCCCAGCCGCGGCGCAGAACCGACGAACAGAAGTTATTTTTATTTGACGTGAGAAAAGCCGATTGCGAAACTAAATTATTTATTCTTCAGAGCTTCGCTGTTAGCGACTAGGCGAGCCTTGAAAGCATCTTGGGCAGCACTAGTGTTGTCATTATTTCCCTTCCAGGCTTCGAGAGCTGGAGTCTGCAAAGCACGAGAGAATGAGAAAGTAACTGGCCATGGGAATGGACCATTATTAATAACGGCTTGCAAGTTATTTGTAGCTTGTTCTACAGTCTGTCCACCGGAAAGGAAGACGACACCGGCAACATTCTCCGGAACGTGGGACTTGAGCATAGTAGCGGTGAAACGTCCAACTTCTTCTGGAGTAGACTGAATTGGATATTTCTTGCCAGCTAGCACCATGTTGACCTTGAGAATTGTAGCGTCAAGCTTGACGCCAGCCTTGGCTAGCTCGTCGAACAAAGTGTCAAGAATCTTGCCGGTAATTTCCGAGGACTGCTCAATAGTGTAATTGCCATCATAAACCACTTCTGGCTCGACAATTGGAACGAGATTATTATCCTGGCAGATCTTAGCGTATTCGGCGAGAAGCTGACAGTTCTTTAATATGGCCATCTCGCTTGGGCGGCCGAGATCAATCTCGAAGGCAGCGCGCCACTTGCAGAAGCGGAGGCCAGCAGCGTAATACTTAGGCAAGCGCTCCTTGAGGCCGTCGATTCCCTTGGTGTATTTTTCTTCGGAATCCGGGAAGTTCTCTAGACCTTCGTCGACCTTGACGCCCGGAATGATACCATGGGCGGTGAGGTAAGAGACAAAGTCGCGACCGTCGTCGGCTTTCT
Organism: uncultured Candidatus Saccharibacteria bacterium; assembly: GCA_947302125.1. Taxonomy (GTDB): domain Bacteria; phylum Patescibacteriota; class Saccharimonadia; order Saccharimonadales; family Saccharimonadaceae; genus Nanosyncoccus. The sequence continues at coordinate 8,538 of CAMYUL010000005.1, read as the reverse complement.
GGCGAGTAGTCTCGTCAAAGAGAATTACACCATTTACGTAGCGCTCCAATTCTGGAGTGGAAAGTAAGACATTGCGATAGTCGCGGCGATGCTGCTCATCGTCTGGGATCATCATAGCCTCGAACTTGCCATGAATGTTGCCACCGGATTCGTCAGCGGCGAGAATACCCTTGCCGGCAGCTACCATAGTAGCAGCGACCATACGGATGTCGGTTTCTTCGGTCTTCTGGGTGTCGGCAATAGACTTAATCTTGTCAAAGGCGAGAGTACCAGAAAGCGAAGAGTTCTCAGCGTTAATCTTAGCGTAACGCAAAGCGTCCTTAACGGAAGCATCCTTGACCAGTGCTGCGAAAACAGAAGCAGCAATAATAGAATGGACAGTGAGATGAGTCATAAGGTCAGTGCGTTCGATGCGCCAAGCCTGCTTGTGGCCGTTTAGAGAAATCTCTTGATCGGAAATATAACAAATAGACGCATCAGACTTAAGATCAGTTGGGAGATCATTGTCGGCGAAGATCATATCGGCAATTTCTAGAAGCTTCTTGTCAGCGTCGGTCAAATCCTTGGCAGCATAGACTGCAACCCGAGTGCGACTAGACATAGACAAGAAATTCTTGAGCTCCTTAACTAGGCCGTCCGTAATACCAGCAGAACGATCGATGAAGATCCAGTCGACAGCCCCATCAGGATTAACCCATTTAGTCTCCTCGCGCTCGTCCGGAACGAGATAAGTGATCTTGTTGCCATGGCAAAGCATGTACCTATAGCTCTGGGCCTTCTGACCATTATCGACAATCTCGCCGCCAGCAAAACCCATTTTGCTACCGGCAATCCGCGCAGAAAGATCAAAACGATTCAATACTTCCAGCGCAACCGCTGCTCCACCATAAATGCTAATTCTCCGGAAGAACTGATGAGAACTTCCGTCGAACCCAAAATCAAGCCAAGGCGTACCGCTCTCGTCGATTTCGAAATTGTTAAGACGCTCATCCATGCGAAGATAAACATCTTTTAAGATATTCCCAATTATTAAAATATTACTCATGCTTTAAGTATAGCATAAGCACGACAGAGAGCGCAAGGGCTAATGACTGTAGCTCTTGAAGTGATCGTAGAGATTTTCGTCAACCTTGGTATGGCCAATTTTGTTAGCGGCGCGCACGATCTCGTCGAGATCGTCAGTAATCTTATAAATATGCGTATCGGAAGCGTGAATCATTTTCTCCTTGAGGAACTTAGTACGGAAGAACTTGTCGAGTGGGCGCCAGTAGGACTTGCCATACAAAAACATCGGCATGCGTGGCATTTTGTTTTCCTGCATCAAACACAGGATTTCGCTAAATTCATCGAGCGTACCGAACCCGCCTGGGAAGTAGACGTAAACTTTACTAGCCATGGAAAGCATGACTTTTCTAGCAAAGAAATAGCGAAATTCCATGACGTCGGTAAGATATTGGTTAGCAAATTGCTCGTGCTCCAAGGTAATATTAAGTCCAACGGAGCGGCCGCCATATTCGAAGGCACCGCGGTTAGCTGCTTCCATGATGCCTGGGCCGCCGCCAGTAGTAACGGCGTGGCCGTTCTGTGCAAGTAAATTGCCAAGTTCGCGAGCCTTGTCGTAATACTTATTACCCTCGCGGACGCGGGCCGAACCGAAGACGGTTACACCCTGCGGAATAGTGCGGAGCAAGCTAAGGCCGTTGCCTAAGTCGCGCGCATAAGCCGCGGCGCGCTCAATGTCGTCCGGCGATAGCTTTACAAGAAGCTCGTGCATTCTTTTTTCTAATTCTTTTTCACTCATCTTACCTCCTGAATTGGGAACTCGTGTAATTCTTCTGTGCCAGTGAGAAGGCCAGCCTTAGCACCAAGCTTAGTAACGACGGAAGTGGAATTGGCGGAAGCAAAAGTCAAAGCCTGGCGGAAAGATTTGCCGGCAGCGAGGTGTGCCAAAAAGCCGGAGCCAAAAGCGTCGCCAGCGCCAGTAGTGTCCTTAACCTTCAGGTCTTCATAAATTCCGAAGCGATAGGTCTTGTCACCATCGGTAGCAATAGCCCCCATACTACCATCAGTAATAATAACAGTTTTGACATAATTGCCCAAATGTGAGACGAGCTCGGTAAGGATAGTTCCTGGAACAATCTCAGCGGCTTCTTTTTTATTAACTAGCAGCACGTCAACCAGGTCAAGTAGGCCGAGAAGTTTCTTTTTCTCGGCGAGCTCAAGCTTACCAGGATTAAACATGACCTTGGCGCCAATTTCTTTGGCCTTTTCGAAAAATCTGAGCAGTGTATTCATGTCGCCACGAAGAGAAGTAACATAGAGCCAGTCTGGACTAATTAAATCTAGATCCGCCTCATTCAGATTGTCAAAGGTAGCCGAAGCGCCGCGATGAGTGAGGATGGTTCTCTCGCCGGAATGAGTATCAAGCAAAATCACAGAACAGCCAGTGTTCTTGCGCGGGGCATAAGTGACATAACTAGTATCGACGCCTTCTTCGTCTAGGCAGTTTAAAACGGCGGCGCCAGCAGCATCGTGGCCAATATTACCAAAGTATATACTCTCGTGGCCATGTCTAGCAAATTCGACAGCGGCATTAGTGCCGCCACCACCGACCTCGTAAGAAAGTCGATCGATGTCGACCTTGGAGCCAATTTTGAGCTCGCCAAAGATTGACTCATGGGACTTTTCGCTAAGACTGTAGACCTTGGTCGCGATGAAATCGTCATGGTCAATAAGGTATAGGTCCTGAAGCGCGGAGCCTAGTGCAACGATTCTGGCCATTACAAGACTACTCCTCTTTTGTCGATTTCGGCATTTAAGGCTTCGAACATAGCGGATGGGTCCTGGGCGGTAGAAAGGGCGGAACCAACATTAATAACATCAAATCCGGCATGGACAATTGCGCGAGTGGTTTGTAAATTAGCGCCACCATCCCAACCGATTTCAGCATTAGGGTTGATAGCCTTGATTAGTGGAACTTTCTCGGTCTGGAGCATGTCGGCCTTGCTACCCTGTTTACCGATATCGCCAGCAAAGACTAGAACGTGATCGGCGGCGGCGATAAACTCCTTGTAGTCGCCCGGGAAAGTCGGCTTCATAAGAGCGACACCGGCCTTGATGCCGTTAGCCTTTAATTGATCAAACATCGGAAGGAGATCCTCGCCAGTTTCGGCGTGGAAGATACAAAGCGAAGGCTTGAGCTGTAAAATAATTGGTAAATGCTCGGACGGGCGGACGACCATCATGTGGACATCAACTTCCCAACCTTCTGGCCACCACACATTGTTGACCGGAATGGTGAGATCTGGGGCAAAGGTACCATCGGCAATGTCAACCTGAATGCGCTTGGCAAATGGCTGATACATAGCAATGAGTTTCTTATACTCCTCTGGATTGTTGGTTAGAATGGTTGGAACAATTTGGGTTGTGTTCATTAATTTTCTCCCACCTCATCTAATTTATTATTACGTCTGATATGTCTTTCTTCGTTGCTGAATTCTGCGTTAAGAAATGTATTTGCTATCTTGTCAAATTCATTGTCTGCTATATAATCCGCAGAGAGACAGAGGACGTTGGCGTCGTTATGTTCCCTGCCGATTCTAGCTAAGTCTTCCGTATAGGCCTCGATGGCGCGGACGCCTTTGTAACGGTTAGCCTGGATGGAAATACCGTGAGCGGAGCCGCAAATCAAGATACCCTTAGAGCCGGCGTGTTCGCGGACGGCCCGGGCGACGTTATTCGCAGCGTCGTTATAGTCATCCTGCTCATCATAGGCTTCTGGACCGAGGTCAACAACATTGTAGCCCTCTGTCTTTAGTACTTCTTTAAGCTGATTTTTCCGCTCAAAGCCGCGGTGATCCGAACCCAGGAAAACTTCTTTTGACATTCACTCTCCTTTGCCAAAATCTGCAGTTAACTCGACGAGGCGGTTAGAGTAACCCCACTCATTGTCGTACCAAGCGACTACCTTAATAAGGTTGCCAGCAACGACATCAGTAAGTGAAAGGTCAACAATAGCGGAGTGGGAATTGCCACGGAAGTCGATAGAAACAAGTTCTTCTTCGGTGACGCCAAGGATACCCTCGTAATACGGTTCCTTAGCGGCCTGCTTGAAGACTTCGTTGATTTCTTCCTTGGTAACGTCGCGCTTTAAGACGGCGGTAATGTCAGAAAGGCTGACGACTGGGGTAGGAACGCGAACGGAAAGGCCGTTAAACTTGTCCTTGAGTGATGGGATGGTGAGAGCGGCGGCCTTGGAAGCGCCAGTAGTAGTAGGAACAATGTTCTCGGCGGCAGCGCGGGCCTCGCGGAGGTCCTTAGCTGGAGCATCTTGAAGGCGCTGGGAGGCGGTGTAAGAATGGATAGTAGTCATCATGGCTTTCTCGATGCCGAAGTTATCTTCTAGGACACGCATGACTGGAGCGATACAGTTAGTAGTACAGGAAGCGTTACTGATAATCTCATCTTCTGCAGTGATGACATCCTCATTAACGCCGAGGACAACGGTCTTAGCACCCTCGCCCTTGGCTGGGGCGGAGATGACGACCTTCTTAGCACCGGCCTCGATGTGGGCACGGGCCTTGGCTGGGTCGGTAAAGAGGCCGGTGGACTCGATGACGACGTCGACATTCATATCTCTCCATGGGAGGGCGGCTGGATCTTTCTCGGCCAAGACTCTAATCTTCTGACCTTTGACGATGATATTCTCGTCGTCGAAGCTGACTTCGTGGGCATAAGTGCCGTAAGAAGAATCGTGCTTCAATAAGTGCGCTAGGGTCTTCGTATCGGTCAAGTCATTGACCGCGACAATCTCGATATCTGGACGCTCAAAAGCGATCTTGAACGCATTTCTGCCGATTCTGCCGAAGCCGTTAATTGCTATTCTTACCATTGTTCCTCCTAAAAAATTGATAGAAATATACTTACGCTTATTATAGCATAAAAGGTTTGATTTGTGGGGATTTTTTTGAGGGGGAGAGAAAGAGCTAAAGAACTAACGAGTAGCTACACAGCGTATCGGGAAACCAATATATTTATAGTCGTAATTGTACTGAGGGTAAATGACAGATGTAGAGTAGGATAGATAATAGCTAGCATTGGCATTACTCGTCACACTAGACCAATAGATCCCAAAGTCGGCATCTGACAATGATCCGAATCTAGCGCGACCAACGCGATAAAGATTAATTGGGTATTGTTCTAGAGTTTGATAACCGGTAGCGGTCGATGTGTTTGCGGTAATACCTAGATAAGCATTAGTTAGAGCACTCCAGCTGATGTTTTGGTTAGTAGTGTCAGTGTAATTAGTAGGGAGTCTCCAGCCAGCTGGGCAGATGGAGCCGTCGATGGTGCCGCTAGTGTTGGTTTGGGAGCCTTGGCCAGCAGTGGCGCCAGTCCAGTTGTAGTAGTATTCGGTTTGATCAGTAACGTCGCCAAGGTAGCTATATCTAGTGACGTTGGTTAGTGGTTTCGTATTTCCATTAATAACGTAGTTATAATCACTCCATACGGTGGAGTAGTAGCCTGCTACACCTGTTGCGAGGTTGGCGTCGGTCATCTCGAAGGTGGAACCATCGTTTCTAGAGCCGATACCACGTTTGCCGTTGTTGTAGAGGGATTCTAGGTCATAAGCGAGGTTTTCTACCATCCAGCAGTTACCATCTGCTAGTTTTCTAACTTTGTAGCTCTTCTTAGTACCAGTGCCATCAGCATCGCGGTCGTCTAGGAGAGTTCTTTCTGGGACAAGTGGGGAGGAGTTGTCGCTAGTTACTGTATAGTCACCATTGTTATATCTTTCTAGGGTGATGATGTTGGTATTGGTGGTTGAGACGGCGTTGGTTGGGGTATAGACTGTAGCGCAGACTGCTGGAGTCATCTGTTGCATGGTAGTGATGGTCCAGAAGTTTGGTAGCTCGTACTTGATAGTTAGGGTGTTGGTATAGGTCTTGTTGTATTCTGGGATGGAGAGGGTGACTGGGTAGGTGTAAGTGCCTTCTGCGTTGTAAGTAAAGGATGGGAGGGTGCAGCGGGCTTCTAGGTGACCTTCTGAAGTGGAGACTTCTTTTATTGTACAGGTTTGTTCTTGGCCGGATTCGCCGACTGTGACGGTGATGTCAGTGTTCTCGAAGGTTCTGTTAGTGTAGAAGTTAGTAGAAATGGTAATGTCGGTACTTTGTAAGGTAGGGGTTTCTGTAGTGATGGAGTTAGGGTAGATACCAGCACTGTCGGCAGTTTCTTGGGAATAGTCGGCTAGGACACTGTAGTTAATAACGCCACTGTAGTATCCAGAAGGTAGGGCGGAGGTGACGTTAACGCCATAGTAGATGTCTAGGTCGTCTCCTTCTGCAGTAGTAGCAGAGTCGGAAGTGCTGATGATTTCTGGGTTAGACTTTAACGGGACTGCAGCAAAGGTAGAGTCGTCTACTGTGTTAAAGCCCCATTCGTTAGTGCCTAGGGCGATTGGGTTGGAGATAGTACCAGTGGATGGGGCGATGTAGGAAGTGCTAGTACTGCTGCCGTCTTTGTACAAGGCATTGCCTGGCTTATCTACAGCATAGTCTACGGCATTGTCCATAGAGACATAGAGCTTATAGCCTTCTGGGTTGTTGGTGACTACATTTACAGTGTCATTAGTAGTGGCTAGGGTGCCAGCAGGAGTAGAAGTGAGCTCTAGGTTTAGCTGAGAAGTGGCAGAGACGGAAGCGGTGTAGCCTTCGTCGGAGACATCGAAGATGAGGACGTCGGCATTGGAGAGGTTGGCTGGAGCGAAGATAGAGGCGGCCATGATAGAGAAGATAAAGGCGCCGGAAAAAATAGAATATGTTGCTAGTATGCCCTTCTTGTGAGCGTTCATTATTCCCTTATTTCCTCTCTTCATACTGGTTCTATTATAGCATAAGCTGGATGTAATATTCTATAAAAATGTTGTATTTTTTACAACATTTAGTTATGCCGCCGGTTAGCTGGTCTCCCGCGTCGCTATCACACATCGTACCGAGCGGCCATAGTTCTTTGGATAGTTGCCTTGCGTAGACGATTGGAACGCATTAGCTGATTTTGTTAAATTGACATAGGCATTGCTAGTAGAATAAGACGACGCGGTATATAAAGTATTCTCATTGGTAGCAATAGTATTAGTATAGGTGCCATTTATTGCTATTGGGAAGAGATTGTTTAGTACTACTGCTGACTGGCTATATTTATTCTTTAAGTTGTTAAAGCTGTACAGGCTGCTAGCTTGTGGCAGCTTCCAGTGTTTCGGGCATATTGAGTCTGGTACAGAGACGTTTGCCGCGGTGCTACCGGTGCCACTTCCGGCAGTAGCCGTGTACCAGTTATAGAGGTTGCCATATGTGCTGTTGTAATAATAAACATGGGCTTCGTTAACACCCCATACACTGCCTGCTGCGCTCTGAGCTAGCGGTATAGTGAATGTCCCAGATTTGATATTGGTATCTTCCGGCGTCAGTGTATATGTAGTGCTAGTTGAACCGAGCTTGAGATTCTCCACCATCCAGCAGTTACCATCAGCCAGTTTGCGGACAATGTAGGTGTTGTTGTCCCTAGTATCGGTCAGGGTGTTCTGTGGGACATAGGACGTGTCGCCGATATGACTGCCGTCGGTGTCCAAGGTAGTTGCGGAGGATGTTGGGGTAGTGGTGGTAGCGCAGATAACTGGAGTCATTTCTTGCATGGTGCTAATCTGCCACAAAGTCTTTGGAGGGGCTGGGTTAGCTACACAGCGTAGCTGGTAACCGAGGTACTTATTGTTGAAGCGCTGAGGGTTGACTTCAGACGCGTAGTAGAGCAGGGTGTAGTTGTCGCCAGCATTGAAGACCGCAGAGGACAAATACCAGCCGGCGATGGCATCGCTCTGGTTACCAGAGTACAAGCGGCCGGCGCGGTAAAGGTTAATTGGGTATTGGTCTAAGGTTTGGTAACCGGTAGTGGTAGATGTGTCTGCAATAATACCTAGATAAGCATCAGTTAGAGCGCTCCAGCTGATATTTTGGTTAGCACCGTCAGTGTAGTTAGCAGGAAGTCTCCAACCAGCTGGACAGATGGAGCCGTCGACGGAGACGTCAAATGTAGCACCGCTTGTGGAGCCCTGACCAGCTGTAGCGGCGGTCCAGTTGTAGTAGTATTCGGTTTGGCCGGTAACGTCGCCAAGGTAGCTTTGTTTAGTGATATTGGTTAGTGGCTTAGTGTTCTGGTTGATGACATAATTGTAAGCATTTGCAGTAGTAACATCATAGTAGCCTGCTACACCAGTCGCGAGGTTAGCATCTGTCATCTCGAAGGTGGAGCCGTCGTTTCTAGAGCCAATACCACGTTTGCCGTTGTTGTAGAGGGCTAGGAGATCGTATTCTAGGTTATCTACCATCCAGCAGTTACCATCAGCGAGTTTTCTGACTTTGTAACTCTTCTTGGTGCCGGTACCGTCAGCATCACGGTCGTCTACTAGGGTTCTTTCTGGGACGAGCGGAGAGGAATTATCACTGGTTACGGAATCGTAATCACCGTTTCGGTATCTTTCTA
>CAMYUL010000004.1 GCA_947302125.1 uncultured Candidatus Saccharibacteria bacterium | reverse complement strand
CAAGGCATCGGTACGAGAACGTGTCGATGGATTACCTCCTTTCTTGAGAAGGAAAACAGCGCTTTCCCTAGGGAAAGTAGCTAGGTCGGTCGAGTTGTGCTTGGAAGCTTGAAGCATAACATTTGTCGTCTTTTACTAAGACGATTCGACGCAAGCATTACTACGACGATGATGATAAATTGCACAACTGAAGGGTTAACTCCTAGTTAGATTCTAAGAAGCCACCTGAATGGTGGTTTTTTGGTGGCTCGAAAAAGTTGCTTGAGATAATGCGCTAGGTATGGCTAATGGCGATGCTTATGCTTGCAAAATAACCATTTTACAGATATAATTATGGGAGTTTTAAGAGTGGGCAAAAGTACATTAATTTTTTGTGGATTATGGTTTCTTAAGAAAGGGGAATGCGAATGGCAAAGCTCAAATTATGCGCCGGTCTGATGCCGGTGAGTATTTCTGGTACAAATAAACTTGTATCGCAGAAAGAGATAGAAGTTAGCGATGTGCGCAAGGCAATCAAAGACATTCTGAGAGAAAGAATGAAGATGCTCAAGAAGAAAATAACTGAACAAGAGTTGTTTGGGGGCGGAATGCCAGAAGAAGATGCGTACTATGAATTTTGGAGCTCGCCAATGGAAGCAGTAGAAGAAGTTTGGCAAGAGTTGCAAGAAGAAGAAAAAATAGTCGACGTTGGAGACTTTTTTAGGATTGGCGCAAGTGAAGTAAGTTTGTATGGGAAAAAGAGAAAGATTTTCAAGAAAGTAGAGGTAGAGCAGGTGAAAAAGAAAGAGATTACGGAAGAGAGAAAACAGGAACTAAAAGATGCGCTAGCTAAGATGGTACTTGAGAATAATGGAGAGTTTCCGGAAGATGTAAAGGATGTGGCTAAATTGCCAGGAGTAGGCTTTAGTAGCGAGCTACTGAAAGTGTTTAAGTCCTATGATGGAATAAAGGTGGCAGCTATGACAGCTTATAGAGAACAATACGTGGAGAAGCCCAAGGGTAAGCCTGGGCGTAAGCCGCAATTTGAGAAGGAAGAGGCGATTAGTCGCATAAGGAAGTTCTTTGAGGCTAATGGCAGATTGCCAAAGGCCTTGGAATGTAAGATTGATCCGGAGCTTCCGAACTGGAAGTTGATTACGAACTACTTGGGCCCAAGAGAAGAGTGGTGGAAGGTGCTTGGCTTGCCGGAAGAGCTGTGCTGTACGGATAGAAGAGGCGGACAGAATAAACGTCTGAACCAGGATGATGTTGCTAGCAAGCCAGAGGTTGAGATTGCTAAGAAAGTTATTAACGAGAAGCCGGAAACTTGCGGTAAAGAGCAATGCAATACCGATAGCAATGTTAAAGAGCAATGTAATGATAGCAATGTTAAAGAGCGATGCGGTATTGATAGTAACAATAAAGAACAGTGCAATATTGATAGTAATGGCTCGGAAATTCAGATATCGATTAAAGTTCCCGGCCAGAAGAAGCCAATAGTAATTATAATTCCACAATAACCCATGGCCCCCGAAGTCGGGGGCTTTTTGTGGTATAATTTAAGAGATAAAACTAGATAAATAAGTCTAAAAGGACTTAATGGATGGAAGAAGACACTAGAAATTTAATTGATGAATTTAAGGGGCTGACCAACGAAGAGGTGGTTGAGCGGCTTGATGAGAAACGCTCGGCGCTTGAGGTGGCGATTTATAATGTTTTCCATGATTTTAATGCGGGAACAATTGTAAGGAATGCGAATAATTTTAACGTTTCGTGTGTACATATTGTGGGGCGGCGCAAGTATAATCGGCGCGGGGCGATGTGCACAGACAAGTATTTGACGGTAAAGTATTGGAGCGATGTTCAGGAATTTTTGAGCGATCAGCGTGCGCGGGGGAGGGAAATGGTGGCAATTGAAAATAATGTTGCCGATAAGTATATTAAGAAATTTGGGCAGATTGAAGATAAGAAATTCAAACAGAATACGACCTTAATATTTGGGAGTGAGTCGGATGGGTTGCCGGAGGAAATTCTAGATGCTTGTGACGATATTAGAGAGATATCCAGTTATGGTTCAACACGCTCAGTGAATGTGGGCGTGGCTAGCGGAGTGGCAATGTATGAGTGGGCAAAGCAGATTCTACATGAATCCCTTGAAGACAAGGCTCACGAATAGAGACAAGATTAAGGTGTGAAGATTTGCCATGATGATAAGGCCGAGGATGGCAGTAATAATGCCAACTAGCTTGACCTTGTCATAAGAGGCTGGGCCGGAAGCCCAAGTATCAGAGATTTTTTGATATAAAACGGTGATGGCTGTACCAGCGGCCAAGATTAAGATGCCGACGAAGAGCCAGCCGATGCTATAATTCCAATCCATAGTCTTAGTATAAGGCTAGAGGTTAGTATTGTCAAGATTTAGCGGTGGTCGCCAGAACCGTGCAAGGTGTTATTTTTTTGGCGAGCGGCGAGCTTTTCTAAGTTCTTGTTAGCAACATATTCGAGGGAAACATCAAGGACGCGGGAGACGTTGGCGACATACCAGAGGACGTCACCGAGTTCTAGAACGATTTCTTGCCGGTCTTCTTCGGTGAGTTTGCCGGATTTGTCGCGGATAATTTTCTTGATCTTGTCAGCTACTTCGCCCGCTTCACCAGAGAGGCCGAGGGCTTTTTCAACAAAACCTGGGGTGGCGAGGTCGGTGACAGGGATGGCGTCTTTGAAAGTATCAGTTTTAGCTGCTTGTTTTTGGTAGTCATTGATATTCATGGGGCTATTATAGCATGAAAGTAGATGAATTTTTGGGTTTACAAAATCATTAAAGTGCGATATAATAGGGGAACAAGGCAAGCATCTGCGGGGCAATAGCTCAGCTGATTAGAGCGCCGCCTTTGCAAGGCGGAGGTCCAGGGTTTGAATCCCTGTTGCTCCACCAATTTGCTTGAACTTGTACCAGCGCTTTATCTGTGGGGATATAGCTCAGCTGGTTAGAGCGCGTCACTGATAATGACGAGGTCTGTGGTTCAAGTCCACATATCCCCACCACATGGGGTGCCGGTGTCCCCCCACTCGGCACTCCACCATATAAAAAGGCCCTTCTAGGGTTCTTTTTTATTATCATGATAGAAAAATAGGACTTCCTCAACGAGAAGTCCTATTTTATCGCGAAATCTAATTAGACAGATTTCTTTGCAGGTCCACGACGGGAGATGCGACCACCTTTAGCACCGGCAATGCGAGCTAGAGCTGGGTTAGCGGCAAAACCACCAGTGTGGCCATTTTTGCCACCCTTGCGGCCGATCTGAGCGTAAAACTCTTTGCCGTATTTAGCACGGTTGGTGTCAGCAGCTTTAAGGCCACCATTACGAGTACCAGCCATATCTTGCTCCGTTTCTGCCCACCATTTTATACTAATAAACAATCCCTTTTTAAGGGTTATGGTCACATTATATCATACCGCTTCCGTTTTGTCAATACGTTTTTGGTAAAAAATATGTTATAATATTTTCGGATTTCCCGAACAAAAAAATTAAAAAAAGCGTTGACATTATACATCTGGTGATATATAATAGAGGTATCATAATTGAGCAAAGCTGCGAGATTGCTCAATTTTTTTGTGCATAAAAAGAGTCCTAGGCAAAGTTTTCGCAATGGGGGCAGTGATAGTGGCCATCGGTGGTTTGATAGCGGGTGAGGCCACATTTTTTGCACTTAGAGTTTGCGTGAAGCCAGTCACGATAGGTGTCGAGGCAGTCTTCGACATAGTCATCGTCCCACTCGGGGAGGATTTTGGCTAATTCTGGGTTGGTTTTGGCCTGGTTCAGGTATTTTTGATATACCGTTTTTGCAGTCTCCCAGGCCTCACGTTCGATTTTTATGCGATCAACGTGTGTGATATAGTCTTGGTGGCCTTTTAACGCGTGACCGAGCTCGTGGAGCGTCTGAAGGCCAAAAAACGGTTGGGGTGGACCCGCAAAAATGGTGTTTTGACGATAAGAAAACCGCTTGGCGTTTAAGCGAAAGCGGAATTCTGGATAGTCAGCGATAAGTTGATGAACAAATCTAAGGTCGGAGCTATTTCCGGCCACGGGACTCCTTCTTGGAGGCTTGAGAACGGCTAGCCTTTTTAGCCTGCTTAGCCTGTTTGGCGCGGGCCTTGGCTTTTTCCTTCATTACTTTCATTTCTTCTTTGAGCTTTTGTTTCTCAAGCTTGGCGTTTTCTTTGGCGGCTTTTCTGGCGTTTTCGGCGGCGAGCTGGCGAGATTTCTTAGTGTCGTCCCAAGACTTAATATTAGTCTTAGCGCGAGTCTTTTGAGACTTCTTTGCCTTCTTGGCGCGGGCTTTAGCGAAGAGATAGCAACCGTAAATTACGGATTCTTTAGGGCGACGAGCGGGGACGATACGGGGAAGGGACTTGTTAGGGAGGAGATTCTTGAGGTCTTTTCTAAGGTCAGCTTTAAAGTGATGGAAAAGCTTGGCGAGTGGTCCACCAATAACGATATAATCTGGATGATATTTCTGGATGACCTCTGGGAGTCCGAGGGCAACGCGAAGTGCGATATCTTCGTAGGCGGACTCGCCGCGAACAGAGGTGGCTTGACGATCATAAACGGCACCAATAGCGGCACAGGAAGCGATATCTTCCCATTCCAGGCTCTTGTTATCAAAGATGTAGGTGGTGTGGCCGGGCTCGACAGAACCGGAGTTTTTGGCAAGCTGGCCTTTTCTGGCGAGACCGCCACCGATACCGGTAGAGAAGGTAAGATAGAGCCCGAGACCTTTTTTCTTGCTGGTTTCAAAAACCGTGGCAAGATTTGCGTCGTTTTCTAGGGTGATTTTGCAATCAAACAGATGACCGAGCTGCTTTTCTAGATCGAGGTTTTTCCAAGGACGGTTGCCAAATTTGACGGCGATATTATCCTCGATGATTCCAGGAATAGCAATAATGACTTGCTCAATCTTAGAGCGATGGCGGACAGAAAAGGGAATCAGGGCAGCCTCTAGGACGGCTAGGAAGGTCTTCTTGTTGCCTGGAGTCTTGAAGCGATGCTTCTTAATAACTTTGCCACGATGGTTAAAAGCGGCAATTAAAGTTTTGGTACCTCCGATGTCTATAGCTAGATACATAATTTAATTATAACACATCTTAAGCGGCGAGAATAGCCGGCGCGTCCTGCTTGATTTCTGCCTTAAGATCATTGGCGACAGAAGTAACAATGTCGCGGTAATCTGGGCGATTTTTTTGAATCCATTTAATAGAGAGATATTCGGAAATAACTTCCCAAGTGCCTTCGCTGAGATTATATTTGGCTAGTAGCTTCTGGTAAATTGGGTCTTGGCGGAAATCGATGCCAAGATCGGCGACGACTTTTCTAATAACCTGTTGGTCATTGTTCATAATGCCTTCAAACTCGGAAATTTGTTCTTGGGAAAGCCCTTCGCTCATCTTGGTACCGACACGAACCTCGAGCTCTTCTTGGGCGTGCGCCAAAAAAGCGGACTTTTGATCTGCGGGGAGATTTGACAACCCCACCTCTGCTAGAAAATTGTCGTCAAATTGCATATGCTTTGATTATAGTGCTTATGGCAAAAAAATGCAAGATTTTTCCATGTAGATTTTGATAGAGCCTACTTGGCGTAGCCGTTTAAGAAGGATTTGGCGTCCATGATTTTGCGGCCGGCAGGTTGGATCTGATCAATAGAGAGGACGGTACCGTCTTTGCAAGGTAAAGTAAGAGGAGAATCTTCGCCGACGTGGGCAGAAATTATGGTGCAGTCTAGGCCAAAGAACTCGTATTTACTCTTTGGGTAGCCAGAGAAGGCGCGGATTTCATTGAGGAGCTCAGAGGCGGTTTTCTTGGAAGGGTCTAGGGGCGACATGGACTTATCAAGCATCTTAGTGAAGGTTGGCTCGCCCTCTTGAGGGATAGGGGTGCCGAGATCTTCAAGGTGATCAGCAATCCAGGTGGCACCAGCTTTTCCGAGTTGCTCATAAATGGCTAGTTTAGGGGTGTCTTCCTGGAAAGTGAAGCTAGTTTGATAATAAAGTGGGCCGGCATCCATGGCTTTTACAAGCTTCATAACAGAGACGCCGAGCTGGGTGTCGCCATTTAAGATGGCGGTTTCGATAGGGGAAGGTCCACGATATTGAGGAAGGAGAGAAGGATGGATGTTTAAAATTCCTGCTGGCTCAAAGAGATCAAGAACATCTTGCTTGATGATGACGCCGAAGGAGGCGAGCACTCCATAGGCATCAGGGTGCTCAGACTTGAGACGTTTAACTTCTGCTAGGTCTTCACGGGTTCTGGCGTGAAAAATAATGTCGACGCGATCTCTTAAGACTTCTAACGCGTAGTCGGCGAGAGGGCCGTTACCGAAGAAAATTACCTTAATCATCAGGGAAAAGCTCCTTATTGCCTTTGATGTGCTTGTCATAATCAAGCGGATCGAGATCGCCTTTCTTATTCATGATGTAGAAAGCGTCCTTAACATCTTTGATGTGGTCAATAAAGAGAATGCCGTCTAAGTGGTCGATTTCGTGGAGCAAAGTACGGGCGAGATAGCCCTCGGCTTTAATGCGAACAGGAGTGCCATCTTCCAAAATCGCCTTGACTTTGCATTTTTCTGGGCGAGGAACTTTGCCGTAAATCTCTGGAACAGAGAGGCAGCCCTCGTAATCAGTAATGGTCTTACCCTCGGTCTTGATGACTTCTGGGTTGATGAGGGCGGTAAAGCTGTTATTATTCTTATCGTCTAGATCATCGCGGACGATAATAATGCGCTTGTTGATGCCGAGCTGAGGCGCGGCCATGGCGGCAGAGAGCTCGTGCGGGTGATCTTTCTCCCACTCAAGGGAGTTTTTGAGCATTTCCGCGATAACATCTTTGATTCCATCATCAATAACACCGACCTTAGTCGACTTCTGACGGAGACGGGGATCTGGGGTAGTGATGATATTCATAAGGTGATTATAGCATTTTTTGAGCATCTTCTCAAGCATAAGCGTAAGGGCTAAAGCAGGGAAGGCGGGTCGATGGTGAGATGGAGGTTGCCGGAGTTTTTGGCAGGGGACTGGAGGGAGCGTAAGGTGCTTAGAAGCTTAGTGCGAGAGGTGGAGCGAAGGAAGATTTGCCAGGTGTAGCCCCTGGTGGTGCGTTCATGGAAAGCAGGAGTAGGCTTAGTAATTTCTAGAGAAGTACCAGAGAGTGAGCGATAAAGTGCAGTGATGTTTTTGACAGTGGCGGCCTCGGTCTTATAAGTGACGCTGAGCTTGGCGAGATAATAGAAAGGTGGGAAGTGGCCCTTCTTCCTAGCGCCTAGAGTAGCTTTGTAAAAGGCTTGATAATCGGAGTGGATAGCGGAGGTGATAACAGGGTTTTCTGGCTGGTAAGTCTGGATGAAAACATCGGTAGCGTCGAGATGCCCGCGGCCGACGCGGCCGATGACCTGATTCAAAAGCTCGTAAGTTTTTTCTGGGGCGGAGAAGTCGGGAAGGGAGAGCCCGGCATCGGCCTGGACGACGCCAACGGTTTTTAATAGGGGTAGGTCGAGGCCCTTAGCTACGGTTTGGGTGCCGATAATGATGTTAAATTCGCCGTTTTTGACCTTGTCGAAATTCTCGGCAAGAGTGTCACTCTTGGCATTATCAGCATCAAAGCGGATAACACTGGCGTCCTTGAACAACTTTTTTAACTCTTGTTCTAGTAATTTGGTGCCGAAGCCCTTATGGATAATTCCAGGGGTCTTGCAATCTGGGCAGGATTTTGGAACAGGGCAAGTGTGGCCGCAGGTGTGGCACATTAAGGTGTAAGTATCAGAATGAAGAGTAAGAGGTAAGAAGCAGTTAGGGCAGAGAGCTTGCCAGCCACATTCTTCGCAGAGAGTGAGGGGTGCGGAGCCACGGCGATTGTGAAAAATTAGGGTTTGGTGGCCACTTTTGAGGTTTTCTTCAATGGCTGCTAAGAGCTGATCGGAAAAATAACGATTTTTGATGAAATTCTCACGATTTTTGAGAGAGATAAGGTGAAACTTAGGTGGCTTGGCATCGGTTTTGGCTTTTTCGGACAAAGTGATGATAGCGTCTTTTTGACCGGCGAGATAGTAATCGGAAATAAGAGGGGTAGCGGTGCCGTAAATGCAGGAAATTTTCTCGGTGCTGGCGATAAAACTAGCCAGGCGGAGGGCGGAATATTTAGGGGTGTTTTCCTGAAAATAAGTAGATTCGTGAGCCTCATCAATAATAATTAAGCCAAGGTCTTTGACGGGGGAGAGAAGGGCAGAACGGGGTCCGATAATAATCTGGGGGGCTTTAGATTTTAAGATATTTTCCCAGATAAGATGACGCTCGGCCTCGGTGAGATTAGAGTGGATAAGAGTGACGCATTTTCCGAAGGTTTTTTCAAAAACTTGGACGAGCTGAGAGGTGAGGGCGATTTCTGGGACGAGGAGGATAGTCGATTTTTTGGTTGAATAAGCCTCCTTAGCGAGGCTGAGGTAGATGTTGGTTTTGCCAGAGCCGGTGATGCCGTGGAGTAATTTAGTAGCGCTTTCTGCGGTCCGTAATTCCTTTAGGGCGCGGTTTTGAGCGGTGTTTAGAGGGATGTCAGCGATTTTTATAGAGGTGATGGGTGTACTTGTCGTGGCTTTTTGACACCTATTTTTGCCGAGACCTTGAGGTAAGAAGAGTTTAGCTGACAGGGGTAGTGGAACTAGATAATATTCTGAAAGCCAGAAAATTGCCTTGATAATATGGGGTGGGAGCGGCTCGTCATAGAGGATTTTTAAGATGTCCCTAGTCTTGAAATCGACGTTTTTTACGATTTTTGTGACAATGCCGTAAGTTTTGCTCTTGCCGAGAGGGATTTCGACGATTTGGCCGATTTTTACAGGGGCAGAGGCGTCAAAAGAATAGGTCAAGACCCCACCATCTTCACGAAAAAGTCGGATAGGTATCACCTCGCAGAACATAGCCTTATTATAGCATTTTACACGAAGAAAAGTGTTGTAAAAATGACTAAGGGTGGTGTATAATAGAGGAAAGAAAAAGCGAGGTAAAATGTTAGACGTTTTTATTACATCCAGAGTGCGCAGAAAGATTCTAGTTGTTTTTGCTAAGTATCCAGATTTTAGGACTCACGTCAGAGGTCTATCGAAGTTAATCAAGGAAGATCCGGGGAATATTCAAAGAGAGTTGAAGCGGTTAGAGCGGGGGAATTTTGTGATTGTGACAAAGAAGGGAAATACGCAGATTTATCAGACGAATAAGCAATTTCCGCTCCTAAAAGAGCTGCAGAGTATGGTGATTAAGAGTCAGCAATTATCTTCTAACAAGGGTCAGAGTAAGACTATCGGCTAATGAGCAAGCTGTTTGACGAACTCCTTAAAAAACGGGGGGTGAGCGAGGACTTTTTGCATCCAAAATATGAGGTCTTGTCCGGGCTTTGCGGAGAATTACCAGATGTAGAAAAAGCGGTTTCGCGGATTTTGAAGGCGCGGGATGCTGGGGAGAAAGTGTTGATCTATGGGGATTATGACGTTGACGGGGTGACGGCGACGGCGATTTTTTGCGAAATTATGCGGTTAATCGGGGTTTCTGACGTCTCCACAATGCTTCCTGACCGGTTTTTAGATGGATATGGGATGAGTGAGCGGTTAGTCGAAAGGGCGGTGTCTGAGGGGGTGACGCTCGTAATTACGGTGGACTGCGGGTCAAATAATGCGGAGATTATCAAGAAATTGGCTAATGCCAAGATAGATACAGTGGTGACGGACCACCACGAGCTGTCGTCTGAGGTGCCGGCTGCGGCGGTGGCGGTAGTAAATCCGAAGCGGCCGGATTTTAGAAAGAAGGCGCTAAGGGTGCAGGCAGAGATTGCTGAGGGGAAGAGGCCAGCGACCGATAATATTGCAGAGCTTGCAGATTTATCAGGGGCGGGAGTGGTGTTTATGTTGGCAAAATTCTTGGCGGATAAGGGGGAGATTTCGGAGGGGCAAGAGAAGTGGCTGATGGATCTGGCGGCGATTGGAACGATGTGTGATTCGATGCCGATGTCGGCGATAAATAGGGTGATTTGTTATTACGGGTTGATAGTGCTGGGTAAGACGCGGAGGCCGGGGCTTCTAGCCTTGATGCAGGTGGCTGCTGTGAAGCGACTATCTTCGGAGGCAGTTGGGTTCCAGATTGGGCCAAGACTAAATGCGGCTGGACGGATGGAAACGGCGGAACTAGCATTAAAATTACTGACGACGGATTCTAAGGTAGAAGCAGCAGGGGTGGCCGAGGAATTAAATCGTCTAAACTCTGAGCGTCGTAAACAGCAACAGGCGGCGGTAGCCGAGATAGAAAATAGGGGTGATGATGGAGATCCGGTGCTGATTGTAAAGGGTGACTGGCATGAGGGGGTGCTGGGGATTATTGCTGGACGATTAACAGAGAGATATAAGAAGCCATGCTTTGTGCTGGCGGAAATAGATGGCGACCTTAAGGGGAGCGGCCGAAGTTTTGGCGAGTATAATCTGGCAAAAGCTTTGGCAAGTTGTCAGGAGCTATTAATCTCTGGAGGCGGACATGCGGCGGCGGCGGGTGTGAGGCTAAGCGCAGAGAATTATTCGGAATTTTGCAAGAGAATGAATGATTATTATGGGAGTTTGAAGCTGGTCAACCAGGAAAGATTCTTGAGGCGAGATATAGATGTTGTGACGAAGGATTTGTCAGAATTTAATCTAGAGTTATTAGAAGAGCTAAAGTCGCTGGAGCCTTGGGGGGAGGGGAATTTGGAGCCGGTGTTTTTGCTGCGCGACGTGACGGTGCTTGATGTTTCTAAGATGGGTGCAGACGGGAAACATTTAAGAATGCTAGTAAAGGGGGCGGATGGTAAGACAATGAAACTAGTGGCGTTTTATGCCGAGAAAACGTGGTTTGAGGTGGAGATGGGGGAGAGCGCAAACATCTTGATCACAGTGATGGAAAACGAATGGCAGGGGACGAGAAGCGTAGAGGGTCGAATCGTAGGGATTGAATAAAAAAATACTGCGAGGTTCGCAGTATTTTTGAAGATTTACTTAAGACCTAGCTTAATTCTCTCGGCCTTCTCAGCTTTTCTGATCTCGCGGAGAATTGCCTTTTTGCGGCGTTCACGCTTGGAAATAGGCTTAGAGAAGCGCATCTGAGACTTGGCAAGAGGCATAATACCGCTCTGTAAAACCTTGCGGTTGAAGCGGCGAATGATGTTCTCATTGGCCTCGCCTTGATCTTTTCTTGTAACTTTGATAGACATATTGGCATAATTATATCAGAGAGATTTCAAAAAATCAACACTTTTTTCGGTACTTTGTTATAATAGTGGCATGAGAAGAATTATTTTGCTTGGCGCGCCAGGAAGCGGTAAGAGTACGCAGGGTCAGAAATTAGCGGAATTTTTGGGGTGCGCTTGGATTTCTACTGGGGAATTATTTAGAAAGAGTGAGGATCCCCAAGTAAAAGAACAGCTTAAAACTGAAAAACTAATAGATGATGAGACGACTTTTGCGCTGCTTGCTAACGAGCTAAGCGGTGTACGGGATGCTATTATTGATGGTTTCCCACGTACGAAGAGGCAGGCAGAAATGGCACTGTCCTTAGACGTTTCTGAGGTGATAGAGATCGATATTTCTGATGAGGAAGTGTATTCTAGATTAGCTTTGAGAGGGAGAGAGCAGGATACGCCAGAGGTAATAGCAAGGAGACTTGCCGATTATCGTGCTATGCGCCAAGAGGTGGACGGCGTGCTAGTTGCTGCTGGAGTGGAGATTAAAAAAGTTGATGGATTGGGCACGGTCGATGAAGTATTTAACAGGGTAAAGGAGGTGTTATGATAGCATTTTTTGGGCCGGCAGGAAGTGGCAAGAGTACACAGGGGCGGATTATTGCTGATAAATATGGTTGGAGGTGGTTATCTGTAGGTCAAGTACTACGTGATACGGGGGAGTTCGACGACATCTTGAATGCTGGGGAGCTGGTAGATGATGCGACAGTGGTAAGGCTGATGAATAAGCAGATCGAATTCGCCGAGGCTGAGGGGATGGAGGTAGTGTTAGATGGCTATCCTCGCGATATGGAGCAGGTAAATATTTTACTCGCAGAACCGGACGGTAAGTTCTTTGACAACATGAAGGGTGCAATTATTTTAGACGTGCCAAAAGAAGAATTATACAAGCGAGTACAAGAACGCGGCAGAAGCGACGATACTATGGAGGTTTTGGAGAAGCGTTTTGCGGTATTTGAGCAAAATATTTGTTCGATTCTACCTCTGTTAGAAGAACGGAATGTAGCGATTTTTCATATTGACGGTACAGGCGATTTTGAAACTGTGACCGAGCGTATAAATAAAATTGTTCGGGAATTAATTCCGGGTTCGCCAAAAGTTTGGGAAGACACGGACCCAGAAAGTATTGAAAACGATGCGGTAAAAAGGGAGAAATCTTATGGCGAATGATAAAATTTCTGCAATGAGGGAGGGCGGTAAGATTCTAGGTCAGCTGTTAAAAGACCTGAAGGAATACGTAAAGCCGGGGATGACCGGTAAGGAGATTGATGCCTGGGTGCGCAAAGAGGTGGAAAAACGTGGGGCGATAGTGGCTTATGATGAACTAGAGGAGAAGTTCCCAGGAGCGATTTGTATCTCTGTGAATGAAGAGATTGTCCATGGTGCGCCTTCGGACGAAGTGCTTGAAGAGGGCGACGTGGTGTCGTTTGATATGGTAATCAAGTACAAGGGGTATTATACTGATTCGGCGTTTACGATGTTGGTTGGTGGTAAGGGGTCGCCAGCTTACAAGAAGATGATTTCTGTGACAGAAAGTGCGCTATATGAGGGAATCGCGCAGGTGAAGCCGGGGGCGAAGCTAGGCGATATTGGCTATGCTGTACAGAAAGTGCTCGAGAAGGGACATTTGGGGGTAGTAGAAAACTATGTGGGTCACTTTATCGGCGACAAGATGCATCTTTCTCCAGATGTGCCGAATTATGGTAAAAGGGGCCATGGTTACGAACTAAAAGTTGGCGACACGCTCTGCATCGAGCCGATGTCAACTTTGGGCAAGGCAGCAAATCATATCGATAGAGATGATGAATCTGGCTGGACTGTAGTGACGAATGACGGAAGCTTTGCTTGTCATTGCGAACATACGGTACTTGTAACTGAAGATGGTTATGAAATATTGACCGAAGTATAACGCTTGTGCTATAATGGGGGTATGGAAGAGAATCTCAGATACGTAGTTGGCCTTGATGTCGGTACGGAGAACGTACGCGCGGTGGTGGCTACGGTAGGTAGAGATGGCTCTGTGTCTATTGTCGGCTATAATGAAGGCCCGAATTCTGGAATGAGAAAAGGCGTAGTAGCTAATTTGACTGGCCCGGCTGAGTCGATTGATAGGATGCTTGGTGAAGTAGAGCGCATGAGCGGGTTCGAGGTGAACTCGGCATATGTTTCAATTAATGGTGCACACGTGATGAGCGTGAAGGCCGAGGGTATGATTGCGGTCGGGGCGGAGGACCATGAGATTACCGAAGACGACTTGGCACGCGTAGAAGGCGCAGCAGTGACTGGTAGGGTGCCGGCTAACAGAGATATTTTGGATGTCTTGCCATTGTCGTATACGCTTGATGGACAGAAGGGGATTAAGGATCCACTAGGCATGACTGGTGCTAGATTGGAGCTTGAAGCAAGTGTGATTTCGGCGCTGGCTCCAAATTCTGTGAACTTGCGTAAGGCTACGGAGGGCGCGAAGGTAGAGGCTGAGAAGCTAGTTCCTTCAGTAGTGGCGGCAGCGCGAGCGGTTTTGTCTGAGAAGCAGATGGAGAACGGTGTAGCAGTGATTGACCTTGGCGCAGCGACAACCTCTATTGCAATTTTTGAGGAAGGGGATTTGCAGTATGTGGGCGTATTGCCAGTAGGGTCGAACAATATTACAAATGACCTTGCGATTGTGTTAGAGATTGATACGGAGATTGCAGAGGATATTAAGAGGCGCTTTGCGGCAAGGAATACTGCTGAGGGTGATGACGCCGGTGAGATTTTGGTGCGTCGTGGCAGAGAAGAAATGGCATTTTCTAGAGCAGAAATTTCGGAGATTATTGAGGCGAGACTAGCGGAAATCTTCGACGGTGTACGTAAGGAGCTGAAGTTTGCAAAGTATGATCATAAGCTACCAGAGGGGATTGTACTGGTTGGCGGTGGCGCAAGACTTAAGGGCGTTTCTGAGTTCGCAAAGGACGCACTAGAAGCCGCAATTAAGATTGGAGCTCCTTCTGGGCTTGGTGGTGTAGCAGAGGCCATTTATAAGCCAGAATATTCCGCTGCGGTAGGCTTGGTTTTGATGGCGGCAAAAGATAATGGTCAGATAATTCGCTCGCATCACGAGAAGAAAAAGAAGAAATCCGGTGGCGGTCTACTCAAAGGCTTTTTCAAAAAATTCTAGAGGTAATTCCTGAACAAAAAATTTAAAATAAAGTATTGCAATCTATTTTTTTGTGCTATAATAGGTTTAAAGTTTATTAAAGCGAGGATATAAAATGCCTGAAATCAAGCCAACAGAGGTGGAGAGCACAGCAAGCATTAAGGTTGTCGGAGTCGGCGGCGCCGGTGGTTCAGCTGTGGACCGAATGAAAGAAGTCGGTCTAAACGGAGTAGAGTTTGTAGCAGTTAATACTGATGCGCAAGCTTTGCATCATTCCGCAGCAGATAACAAAGTTCATATCGGCAAAGGCTTAGGCGCTGGTGGTGATCCTGAAAAGGGTCGCGAGGCCGCTGAGGAAAGCCGTGAGATTATCGGCAAGGCTCTAGACGGTGCAGACATGGTATTTATTACTTTGGGTGCTGGCGGTGGTACTGGTTCTGGTGCTGGCCCAATTGTTGCCCAGGAAGCTCACGATAGAGATATTCTGACAGTTGGCGTGGTTACTCGCCCATTCTCATTTGAGGGCCCAATCCGCAAGGAAAACGCCGACAATGCTATTGAGAAGTTGACTCATGAAGTTGACGCTTTGATTACAATTCCTAATGATCGGTTGCTTCAGACAATTGATCCTCGTACTCCACTTCTTGAAACCTTTAAGATCGCTGACGACGTGCTTCGTCAGGGTGTTCAGGGTATTTCTGAGCTCATTACTGAGCATAGCTTGATTAACTTGGACTTTGCCGATGTTAAGGCAATTATGAAGAATGCCGGCTCGGCTCTTATGGGCATTGGCCGTGCTTCTGGTGAAAACCGCGCAGTACTCGCTGCTCAGCAGGCTATTGAATCCCCACTAATTGAGGTAAAGATTGAAGGTGCTAGAGGCGTCCTCTTCTCAGTAGCTGGTGGTTACGACATGAGTATGTCTGAGATCCAGGAAGCTGCTGAGGTAATTACCTCTGCAGTTGCCCCAGATGCAAACATTATCTTTGGTGCATCTATTCGTCCAGAGCTAGAAGATGAGATTGTAATTACCGTAGTTGCAACTGGATTTGACTCCGAATATTATAAGGAACTAGATCGTAAGGCTGCTGAAGCTGCTGCTGCAGCTACTATGCCAGAGACTCCAGCCGTGTCTGAGGCTGAGGAGAAGACCATCGATAATGACGATGGCGAAAAGGTAGAATTAAATAGCCTTGATGAAAACAAGCCACAGGCTTCACAAGAAGAATTTGCTGCAGAGAATAAGGGAAACATGTGGGATTCGATTAGGTCTGAAGATTCTGAGGAAGATTTGGATGTCCCGCCATCCCTAAGAGCAAAGCTACGCAGACACAAAGATAAATAATTAAACATTAGCACTCTTTTAAAAAGAGTGCTAATTTATAGGGCGAGTGAGGTAAAATGGTGCAGAAAATCAGAATTGGTGATAGTAAAGTACTGGAAAGTAGGGAGACTGCTGATGGTATGATTCGCCGTAGGCGGATTTCTTCGGATGGAAAGCATCGTTTTACGACTTATGAGAGGATCGAACTGCCGCCAATTATGGTGCGGAAGCGCAGTGGTAATAAGGAGGAGTTCGATAGGGACAAACTAATTACCTCTGTAAGGAGAAGCGTAGGTAAGTTTTTCTCCTCGTCGCTAGAAGTGGAGCAGGTTGTAGACCAGGTCACAGAAAGGATTTATGAGCTGGGTCTAGAAGAAGTAACCTCTAGACAGATCGGGCAGATTACCCTAGACGTTTTGGCAGAAGTGAATGAAGTGGCTTACGTGAGATTTGCTAGCGTGTTTCAGGAATTTACCACTTTGTCAGAGTTTGAGCAGATTATTAAACAGCAAAAAGCCAAAAAGGAGGGCGAAAAATGAAATTAACGATCTTATGGAACGAACAAACTGACTACGCTAGGGAGGTGCGTGATTGGAAACGTGACTACACGGCAGACACTGGCTTTTCTGGCTTTATTGATCTTGATCCGGAAACGGTTGCTGGCGAGAAATTTGCGCAGTTATATGATATTTTGCAGTACCCGGCGGTAGTTGTAACTGATGACGATGGAAGATTGATCAATATGTGGAAGGGAACACCAATGCCACAGATTGATGAAGTCTCGTATTTTGCTAATAAATAGGGTCCAGTAACAAAGCCAGGAGATGTATACCCTGGCTTTGTTGTTTGTTTTGGCGTTTTTATGCCTGCTTTTCTAACGAGATAGTGATTTGCTCACCATCGATTTTGGCGATCTCGTCGTAAGCGAAATTCTGCGGATCCTTCTCTGTGAAGAGGGAAGTAGCAAGGGTTTCTGCGGCGACGATTTCTTGCTGAGCTTTGTCTAGTTCGCAAGAGACGTAAAGCTTGATGCGGTCATCGACGCTGAGGTCGGCTTTCTTGCGGGCGGCCTGGACAACACGGATGAGTTCGCGGGCGAAGCCTTCTTGCTTTAGTTCTTCGGTGAGAGTCTTATCGAGGTAAGTTTCTTTGCCATTTTTGACTGTCTTAACATTGAGCTCGTCGGCGATCATTTTCTCATAGAGATCATCAAGCTTATCACCAGCATAAGTGAAGCTAGCGAGCGGTTGGCGAATCTTAATCTGGTCTTCAGTATCAGACTTTTGCATTCTGAGACCGAGGCCTTCGGAAATAATATCGCGGGTGCGTCCCATATTTTCTACGACTTCGACATCAACTGGGCCAGCTTCTGGCCAATCTTTAAGATGGACAGAGTCGGTAGCGTCTTCAAAGTTGGCGGTTAATCTTTGATATAACTCTTCAGCTAAGAATGGGGTAAACGGAGCGAGTAGTTTGCTTAAGTAGGTAAGAACATAATAGAGAGTCTGATAGGCTTCGTTTTTGTCAGTGTCATCTTCGGATTTCCAGAAACGACGGCGGGAACGACGGACGAACCAGTTAGAAAGATCGTCGATGAAAGGCAGGATGCCAACGGTGGCCTTTGGTAAATTGTAAGCCTCCATACCCTCGGTGATGTCGTTTCTCAAGATGTGAAGCTTGGAGACGATCCAGATATCGAGAGGATTTTTGAGGCTGGTAGCGTCGAACTTGTCGTCGCCTTCGAAACCATCGACGTTGGCGTAGGTAGTAAAGAAATCGTAAACATTCCAGACCATGGAAAGCTTTCTGGCGGTGTCAGAAACGTCTTTGTCTAGAAGGGCAAAGTCTTCGCCGGAAAGTACTGGGCTAGAAAGAAGCAAGAAACGAAGGGAATCAGCGGAGTACTTGTCCATAAGTTCGTTTGGATCGGTGAAGTTGCCAAGAGATTTACTCATCTTGCGGCCATCATTACCGGCAAGGGTACCAGTAGTGATGACATTTTTGTAGGCGTTTTTGCCAAATAATGCAGTGTTGACAGCGTGGACATAGTAGAACCAGGCGCGAACTTGACCAACATATTCGACGATAAAATCGGCAGGATAATTTTTCTCGAATTTTTCCTTATTTTCGAAAGGATAATGAAGCTGGGCAAATGGCATGGAACCAGACTCAAACCAGCAGTCTAAGACCTTGTCGACGCGAGTGAAATGCTCGCCATCGATGTCAAACTCAATCTCGTCAATCCATGGGCGGTGATAATCTTCAAGGCGTTTGCCAGACAGCTCGTAAAGCTCATCGTAAGAGCCGACTACCTTGATAGAGCCTTTGTCGCCCTTCCAAACTGGCATGGCGGTGGCCCAGAAACGGTCGCGGGAGAGGTTCCAGTCAGGCGCTTGCTCGATATTCTTAGCAAAGCGGCCGTGCTTTAGATATTCTGGGAACCAGTTAATATTTTCGTTTTGCTCAAGCATGAGAGACTTGCTGCCCTCGATATCGAAGAACCAGCTAGGGAAGGCGCGATACATGATACGCTGCTTGGAGCGAGGGTTAAATGGGTACTCGTGCTTAATATATTCAATCTTGTAAATGATGCCAGCGGCTTCTAGGACTTTAGCGATAAACTTGTTGCCGGCCCAGATCTCGATACCGTTTTCATCGGTGTCGCGGACGCCAAGAGCGTAAAGTTTCTCAGCCATATCTGGGAGATAGTAGCCGTTTTCATCAACTACGTCAGCAAAGTCGACGTCATGCTTTTGGCAGAGAGCATAGTCATCTTCGCCGTAAGCTGGAGCGATGTGGACGATGCCAGTACCGTCTTCGTCGGAAACAAAGTCGCCAGCGAGAACAGTGTAAGTCTCTTTCTTATTATGAGGGTTTTCGATGATCGGTTGATAGCTCATGCCGACGAGGTCTTTGCCCTTAAGCTCTTTGACGATTTCGTATTTGACCTCTTTGTCGAAGGTCGCCTCAAGGCGGGACTTGGCGAGGATGAAGGTATCTTTCTCGACCTTGACCTCTACATAGGTGAGCTTGGAGCTAACGGCAAGAGCCATATTGGCTGGCAGGGTCCAAGGGGTGGTAGTCCAGGCGAGGAAGTACCTATTCTTATCAATAGGGAATTTGACATAGGCGGATGGGTCAGTAACTTCCTGATAGGCGTCGTTGTCCATGGTGACTTCAGCCTTGGAGACAGGGGTAGCAAACTTAGTATCATACATCAAGACCTTGCGGCCTTCATAAATCTTGCCTTTTTCATAAAGAGTCTTAAATGCCCACCAGACAGATTCCATGAAATTCTTGTCCATGGTCTTGTAGGAGCCTTTGAAATCTACCCAGCGGCCGATGCGATCGATGGTGGATTCCCAAGTTTCGGAATTGGCGACCATAGACTCGCGGGCTTTGATGATGTAATTTTCTAGGCTAATCTTGGTGCCGATGTCGCGGCGGTCGGTAATGCCAAGCTGTTTTTCGACAAAGTTTTCAGCAGGAAGACCGTGGCAGTCCCAGCCCCATCTTCTTTCAACGCGGCGGCCGTTCATGGTCCAGAAGCGGGGAACGGCGTCCTTAACAATAGAACTTAAGAGTGTGCCATGGTGCGGGTTGCCAGTGATAAACGGAGGGCCGTCATAAAAAACATAACTATCTCCTGCAGGGCGAGAGTTGATAGATTTTTCGAAAATTTGGTTTTTCTTCCACCAATCTACTAGTGCTTTTTCGTATTCGATAGCCCGACGGCGTGGCATGTAACTCATGGGTTATATTATATCACATAATAGGGGAAAAAATAACTAGTCATGCAGGCTTTAGACTCTAGGACTTGAAGAAAAAAATGTCATACCCTGGCTCGCTTCGCTCGCGTCAGGAATATACGTTTTTTTCTTCAAATCTGATTGGGTTATAGAGTCTAAAGCCTGCATTTCCTAGTTATTTTTAATCTGTAATTTGACAAAAGTGCGAAAAATAAGCATAAAAGGTATTGACATTTTTAACAAAGTGTGCTAGTATAGAAGACAGTTAGATAATAAAATAAACAATCTAACAAACAAATATAAAAACAACAAAAAGGAGTGCCTATAAGTATGAGCAGAAATATCAACGTAATGAGCTTTCAAGCTCTCCCTGGTGAGGGGCAATATAGTGGAAACGGGGAAGTTAGTAAGGAAGCGAAGGAGAGGATAAATCGTTTCTTCGGTAGAAGCGCAATTAATGCAGCCAATGTAAGCCATTAAAGAACTTTACAACTTATAAAAAACCGAACGCTTTGTTCGGTTTTTTGATTTTGGCGAGAAGGCACCACTTGGAATAACCATAAAAGTATTGACAAAATAAGCGTAAGCGGTATAGAATAAAGACAGATAAGGTCATATTAAATAAAAAGAAAGGTCTTTTTCGCCATGGACGATACTAATACTAACGATATGCCAGTGCAGGATGCTCCTGTTGAAGCTCCTGTTAATACTACTGACGCGGAGGCTGACGAGCTTCCTGTAGATCTTACCGATGAAGAGACAATAAATTTGTTCATCGAGGGGCTAATGGATGAGAAGGGGATTAATCCTGAGAGCGATGAGCTTAGACAGGATATTTTTAACGATCTTAAAACTCGTTTAATGCAAGAAATGGACAGGTCGTTAATTTCTGCTCTTCCAGACGATAAGTTAGAAGAGTTCTCGAAGATAGCCGAGGAAAAGGGTCAGATCGAACCAGAAGCAGTAGCGAAGGCTATCGATGAGGCTGGTGTTGATACTGATGAAGTTCTTGGTGTGACTATGGCGAAATTTAGAGATATTTATTTAGGAAAAGAATCTGAAGACACTGGTGCGGCAGAAGGCGCGGAGGAGTAGAAATGGCAGAAATACTCAACGGAAGCAATTCGCCCGCCGTGATCGATAAGCTTTCTACTGGCGTGTCGGTGCCTAAAGCAGACCAGTCACCAGTAGGTGACCAGCCTGCAGGCGACACTATGAAAAATGGCGAAAACATTGACCTTAAAATTGCCACAGCTATGCAGCTTGGCAAAGTTAGTAATGACCTAGTAGATCTTGAGGGGGGGATAAAAACAAATATCATCTTGACCGAAAAAGACAAGACAAGTAGAGACAACACTATCAACGAAGCGGTTGAGCAGAAGATGGCATCATATAGCGGACTAAAGCGAATAGTTAACAATCTTCCAGTCATCAAACAAGTTATTATGGCAGGCTGGCGTGCTAAGGCGGCCAGTGCAGTATCTAAGTCTGGTGACACTAAGGCGGCTTTTGAGGAGTTAGATTTAGAGGCTAAGAGCGTGGCCAGCGTTGGTAGCGACGAATATATACAGAGAAAAGCAAGACTTGCGCTCGAAAAGTCTGGCTTTGCCGATAAAGTCGACTCAACTGATACTATAGCCTTGGCTAATGGGGAGAAAGTTGAAAAAGTCGATGACCCAGTGACGCGGGAAGTTAACGATGCGTTAAAAAATCTGTATAAAGAAATGGAACAAGCCTACAAGTTTAAAGATGCCGAAGCAATGAAAAAGGCTCGTGAGGCATACGACGAGAAGCTTGCAGGATGGCAGAAAGAAGGAGTGTTCGGAGACAATCAATCAAATCTTAAGAGAAAGTTCTTGGAAAATAAAGTCGTTATGTTCCTTGTTGGCGACCATAGCGATAAGAGCCTCGCAGAGGTAGAGGGGCTGAGATCGGCTGCAAATGGCGTGGAAGATCTAGTAAAGCATAAGGTCAGCAGCGAAGCCTTTGACAATTATTTGGATAGAGGAAATCTGTCACTGTATAATGCCTCGATGAGGGAAGGGCTTAACACTAAGCGTGCAGTAAATAGTGTACTTGAGGTAGTGGGAGCTGCTGGCGTGCTTGGTGGTTTAGTTCACTATAAGACGACTACACATGCTAGAGCGGATGTGAAAGCTGCTGTTGGTGCTAGGGTTGCTGGTGGGGTGGCTAGTGGTGCTATAGCAGGTGGTGCAGCTGGTGCAGTTTTTGGCGCAATCCATGGTATTGGGTCTGCTAGAGAAAAAATGTCTAAGGCGGAAATTACTGATGCTACGAGTGGTGAAGCAATTATTACTGCGGAAGAGAGAGCTGAGTTGGCTAAGGCTGCGGCGGTAGAAGCAGCTAAAAATAATTCCGAACAAGGTACGGAAGGTGACGATGGCGCTGCTGAAGATGGCGCCACTAAGGGCGATACTACTGAGAGCGGCACCGTTGAGAATGCAGCTCAGTCCAAAAAGGCCAGGATCGGAAAAATATATGAAAAGATCATTACAATCAGAAGGAATGCAGCTGGCGAAGATAGATATAGTGAGATCAATGAGAAGCGCGGTAGGAAGAATGCCAAGGACCTCTATGACACATTAGAGAGAGACATGATCCTTCTTAATTTCGTCTCTGGTGACGGGAAGATAGCCGATAGATTTACGGAATTACGCAATAGGGAAGATGGAAGCTCGAAGATTCTAATCGACGGACTAAAGAAGTGTCTTCCGAAAATGGAAGGACTAAATAAATTGAAGCGTAAGGAGCTAATTGATGCGGTCAATAAGCTAGAAAAAGGGGATCTAAGCAGACATAAAATAGAGGGATTGTTAGACGTAATAAATACTAACAAGTTCAAAAATACAGTCAAGCGCGACATGAAAGATACTGTCGTCGATATTATGGCAAGGGAGAACTTGACTAATGAAAAGGGAACAAAGAGGTTAAAGATTGACCTTATTAGATACTCTGAAGGCAACGTCGATAGAGAACGTAGCTTACTCGTAGAAAAAATGGTGGAAGCTAATGAGATGCTTGGTGAAAGCGCCGTTAAAGCTGGTGGTGATGAGGCTGTTTTAGCTAAGATGAATGAGCTAAGAGAATCTCAGAAGGGCATCGAACAGAAGCGACTTGGCTTTATCCTTCGTCAGGCGATGGTCGACGCAGTCACTGGTGCTATAGTCGGTGCTGGTGTCGGTGCCGTAGTTGGTGGAGTGAGGACGTTTTTTGCGAACAAAGCAAGTGTATCTGAAGAAATGGCTCCTAAAGCCAACAATAAAATAGCAGATACGTCAGCTAGTGAAACTGTTGCTGATTCGGGTAGCGTTGGTGAAACAGTGCCAAAGGGCGAGCCACAGCTAGTTGACGACGATGGCAACGGCATCTATGAGCTTAAAGTCGGTAATGAAACAGTTGTTTCTGAGGGCGATGGTGGAATTACCTTTGATGCCGAAACCGGTAAGATGTCAAATGAGAGCATGAAGTTCTTAAGGTCTAAGGGCTTTGAAATTAATGAGACAGCTGAAACCCATATGGCTCAAGGCGCAAGGACTACCGAAGGAATTTACGACTACTTTAAGAGTTCCAACGCTGAGGCTTATGGTGAGGGAATCGAGACTGGTAATAAGATTGCCAATATTGATATTAAGGGATACGTAGCAGCTGAGGGCGCAAACAGGGCAGTCAACGTTGTCCCAGCTGGTATTGAGAATGATGGTGATCTCGTATTTCAGGTGAACACTTTGTCAAATGCTGGTGATATCAATGTCGATAAACTACAAGTTGTATTGACACCAAGCAAGGACCTTGGCGATGTTGGTATCGTGCTTGACGTTGCTCCTGATG
Source organism: uncultured Candidatus Saccharibacteria bacterium (assembly GCA_947302125.1). Classification (GTDB taxonomy): domain Bacteria; phylum Patescibacteriota; class Saccharimonadia; order Saccharimonadales; family Saccharimonadaceae; genus Nanosyncoccus. The sequence continues at coordinate 70,166 of CAMYUL010000004.1, read as the reverse complement.
GCACAGTTGTCGTGCCGGCGGATTCTGTAGCGGCGAGTATGTTTACGCAGGGTAACTTTAGTGGTGGCGCAATGCGCGTAGTCCAGGAAGTGGCCGGTGGGGAAGGTGGTTACAATGTACTTGCTACCGCATCCGGTTCTGGCACACTAGAGAGCATTGGCTTTACCAACCCGGCAGAAATTACTACCTTTAGCTATACGTTAAATGGCGCACCTTTCAACGTGCCAAGTGGGGTTCAGGCAGAAGCAGCACTCGCAACGGTTGGCGCAGAATCTATTAGAAATAGCGATCCAGTAGAATATACATATCAATCGATCGATACTGTTCCAACTGATAATATCCAGGGTCCGGTAGACTTTAGTCCGGAGAATGGCAGAAACTATATTTCCGTAAACGGCGCAGCAGAGAATGGCAACTTCGAGTTAATCCAGATGCCGCACCGTGAGGGCAATTATAATGAGATGCTTGATCCATTCCTATCGGATAACAAGGATGGTGCAAACTTGCTTGGTCAGAACTTGGTCCGCCAGATGGTCGACCCAGATTACGAAATGACTCCAGAGCAGGCTGACGCAGCATTTATCGAAGCGCTTGATAGTGGCAGAATGTCAACTAACCAAGTCCTACATCACATCTTGGAGGCTAAGGGTAACTCTCCAGAGGGTATCGTTTCGCTTCGTGCAAAGATGGGCGACTTCATGTATGACATTAATGGTGATGGCACTGAAGAACTAATTGACACTCAGGAAGAGATCAACGCAGTGGCAGATATGCTGAAAGACTCTGCGGAGCCAGAAGGCTATAGCGCATTTGTTAATGATACTTATGAACGCTTCTTTGAGAAGATGAATGGTGGCGAAGTCAGAGTAGTAAATTACGCAGAGAACCCATATACATATAGCGAGCACGGATTTATCGATAAGATGAACAATATTATTAGGGCGTTCGCCGTAAAGAAAACGACTCCTACTGGTATCGGCTTAGAGTTCGTTGATAAAGATGGTAATTCAATCTATGACGAGGACGCAATTAGAAGCATCTATCGTATTCCAGCTGGTCAGCAGATTAGTATGATCTCTGATCGTCTAGAATGTGGTGATGATACTCAGACTACGGTTCAAGTGATTATGAAAGAGGCAACACGAAAAGCTACAGAGAACGTTGAGACTCAGGCACAAACGGTACCTCAGGGGACTCCAACAACAACTACTACAACAACTACTACTACAGATGATACGCCTACGGTGACACCTGAACCAGAGCCAGAACCAAGTCCAGAGCCAGAACCGGGATTGGAGCCTAAGACAAATACTAATCCATGGGAAGGAAATAATCCGGCCATTATGACTGAGACGACTGCTCCGATTGACGAAAATACGGTTTCAGCTGGACAAGAAGTAGTCCCTGAAATCAATACAGAAGGCGTAAATACGAACCCAGCAGATCAAGTGAGCTGGAGCGAGGCGCCAACTACCCCAGTTGACGACACCGGAGTCGTGCCAGTGGACACGTCTCCTGGTACCAATGACGAAGCAGCGGAAATGTTAAGACAAGCTGAAGCAGCGTTAAAGAATAATGCATCATAAAGAAAGGAAAGGAGGAAAAAATGAAAAAAATTAATTTCAAAAGAATTTTACTACTACCAGTAGTCGCACTTGCATTCGTGTTCGCTTTCTTACAATTTAAGGAAGCGTCAGCGGTCGAAGAGGATTCGTGGGGCCCACAAAATCGTAAGGTTTATACATGGGATGCTCCGGCCGACCATGTAGTGTTTAACTCTATTGAGAATAACCCATTCTTAGGAGACGAAAGGAATTTCGTAAGAATCCGTGAAGCTGGGACTGATAATGAAGTTGATGAAATCGAGGCGATTCCTGGTAAAGAATATCAGGTTTCCGTTTATTATCACAATGATGCTTCGGCAAGCTTAAACGAGAGTGGCAAAGGTATCTCCAGAAATACGTATTTAAGAGTAGAATTTCCTACCTATCTTGAAGCAGGTCAAAAAGCTTTGATTAAGGCATATATCACAGCTTCAAATGCTGATCCGCAAACTGTTTATGACTCAACTTACCTAAAGACGAATACTCCAGTTTATCTCAATTACGTTCCGAATTCTGCAGTAATTAGTAACAATGGTACAACTAATGGAACAGTATTGTCTGGTGAAGCTTTGAGATCTAAAGAGGGTGTCGCTCTAGGCCATTACGATACGATGTGGGGTATGATCCCGGGTTGTAATGAATATGGAGGTTATGTAAACTTCCGTATCAAGGTTGATCAGCCAGATTTTGAGATTGATAAGAAAGTCACTCTTGATGGTACGGAGAATTGGCAAGATGAAATCACTGCTGCCCCTGGTGATACTTTGAAATTTAGAATTCATTACAAGAATACCGGAACAACTGAGCAAACTGGTGTAACGGTTCACGATGTTTTCCCAGAGGGACTAAATTATGTAAGCGGTTCAACTTTTGCAAGTTCTACCCGTCATCCAGAGGGCGACAAAACCCCTGAATCACTATTTGGTGATGGTCTTGGTCTTGGGGCAATGATTGCCGGCGAAGAAGCTTGGGTAACTTACAAGGCAACAGTTACTGATGACAATAAGCTGTTCCCATGTGGCGATACCGTAGTATATAATAATGCTTTCGTTGCTACACATAGTGGTAAGAATACAGACAGCACTAAGATTGTTGTTCATCGCGTATGCAATATTACTCCAACTGAACTTCCAACTACTGGCCCTGGTGAAATTATTATGGCTGTGGCAGTAGTTCTAGTAATCGGTGGCGGCGGTTATTACTTCTATCGTTCTCGCAAGATGCTTAAGAAGGCGACTTCCGCTGCTGGCGTATCCGGTAGTGCAAATATGAGCAGTGATATTAACGCTGACGATCTTTTTAAGAGGGAAGAAGTTAAGCCAGCTGAGGAGACTCCAGTAGCTGAAACTACTTCGCCTGCTGAAACTGCTCCATCCGCTGAAGCTCCTGTAAATCCTGCAGCAGTAGCAGAAAAACCGGAAGATGATATTGTAAAAGATAGCATCTTATAATAAAGAGCTAAAAAGCCGCGGACTTTATCGCGGCTTTTTGTTGCGTTTTTTGCCAATCTGTGGTACAATTATCTGAGCTAATAAAGGAATAATATGAAGAAAGCAGTTATCCTCGTTGGCGGGAAACAATACCTCGCCTCCGAAAAAGAGACCCTACGGGTGGACCTCCTCCCGGCAGGCACAAAAGAGCTCGAACTACCTGCTCTCCTCGTTATTGATGGTGATAAGACTACGGTCGGTACACCAGAAGTAAAGGGCGTGAAGGTTTCGGCTAAGGTCGTAGAAGAGAAGGTCGCTGGTGACAAAGTTCGCGTCATCCGTTACCACTCTAAGAAGCGTGTGCATACCGAGACTGGTCACCGCCAGAAATACTCTTTGATCGAGATCACCTCAATCAAATAAGTAGAGTTAAAAAATACCTCCTTCCTGGAGGTATTTTTTGTGGAGCACGAGAGGCTTTCTAGTGAGCGCTGTCTGGCTAGACGAGTAAATTTCCGCTTATGCTACGTGACGTAGCATAAGCGACGTTAGGAGGGCTCAGGAGGGGTGTTTTTATGATAGGATGTGGGGAATATGGAACAAAAAGTATTAATCTTTGATTGTGGATGCTGCGGGGAAGTGCTGGAGCAGCGGATAAAAGATGCTTTGCCGGTAGAAGTCGAGCGAGTTGTGGTGGAAATTGGCCGTGATGAGAGTGGGCGAATTAGTGCAAGAGAGGGGCTATATAAACAGATCGAAAGATATATAGGAATGGCCGAGGTAATTGTGATTGCGGATCCGATTCTTGCGTTAACAATACTAGCGGATTTGAGAAGCAGATTCTTAAGCCAGAAATTTGTTGGGTATGAGGGAAATCTAGATGAGCTGACTAAGGGCGCGCGAGAAATATTGATTTTGGCGCCATGGGCGCTAAGAAGGACCGAGGCGTATCAGAGGATGAAGGCAAGATGTGAACATGTGGGCATAACGGAGCCGGATTGCAAGAAATGGCTTCAGGCTACGAAGTATAGGAATAGATTGACTTTGCCTGACCTTTCAAATGAGATAAAGATTGGCGTGAGGGTGCTAGTTTTAAATGAAGGTTTACTAGAAAAGAGGGACAGACTAGAGGAAATTATTGGATGGAGGGGAGAACTGATAGATTTTGAGGAGGACATTACAAAGAAGGTTCAGAAAGTATGTGGTCTAACAAAATGGGTAGTTTAAATTAAGAAGCTGTGCTATAATACCATTATGGCTACGGTTATTTGTATAACTAACCAAAAAGGAGGTGTCGGGAAAACCACTACGGCGGTAAATCTCGGCTATTATCTAGCGAAAGATAAGTTTAGAGTCTTAATCGTTGATTTTGATCCGCAGGGAAATGCTACCTCTGGACTTGGTATTGCAAAGAATGATTTGAGGGCCACAATGACAAATGTGGTGCTCGGTCAAGCTAGACTTTCTGATGCGATTTTAGAAACAAAGTACAAGAATCTCTATATTGCGCCGACTACTCCAGAGCTTGCTAACGCAGAAGTAGAAATGACGAAGTTGAATAAAAAATTTGTTCAGCTGAAAATGGCAATTAACAGCGTAGAAGCTGATTTCGATTATATAATTATCGATTCGCCTCCGTCCCTGTCTCTCCTAACTGTAAATGGAATGATCGCCGCAAATTACTTACTACTTCCAGTACAAACGGAATTTTATGCACTTGAAGGTGTGGCGCAGCTACTTGATAGTATGAAATTAGTTAAGAAGGCCATGAACCCAGGCTTGAAACTCTTGGGCGTGGTTGCGACGATGTATGATAAGAGGACCTCTTTATCTGTAGAGGTCTTGGCTGAGATCAAGAAATACTTTAAAGATAAAGTATTCGAGACGGCAATCCCTCGCAATGTACGCGTAGCGGAGGCCCCGAGCCATGGCGTGCCGGTAGGAAATTACGACAAGTTCTCCAAGGGGGCAAAAGCCTACAAGGAATTAACTAAAGAAGTTGAAGAAAGAACAGGAAGGAGCAAATAATGGTGGGAAAACACGGACTTGGTAGAGGGTTTGAGAGCCTAATCCCAACAGAGTTGGTGGATGATGAATTTGACCCAACAGCAGACGTAGTGCTAGATGCACTTTCGGAAATTGAGCTCGATAAGATTGAGAGAGATCCAGATCAGCCACGTAAGGATTTTGACAAGGAAGCATTGGACGCTTTGGCATTGTCAATTAAGGAACACGGCGTATTATCTCCGATCGTAGTAATTAAGAACGAAGATAAGTACATGATCGTGGCTGGCGAGCGCAGATGGCGCGCAGCAAAGATCGCTGGGCTTTCTAAGATTCCAGCAATCGTTAGAACACTCGACGCTCAGAACAGATTGGAACTTTCGATTATTGAGAACGCACAAAGGGAAGATCTGTCAGCGATTGAGCTTGCTACAGCCTATGCAAAGTTGAAGAATCAGTTCAATATGAGCAACGCGGAAATTGCTAAGAGAATTGGTAAAAGTGAGATTGCAATTACGAATAGCCTGAGACTTTTGAATTTGCCAGATAACGCAAAAGAAGCAATGCGTACATATAAGCTCACTGAAGGTGTGATGCGTCCATTAATTAAGGCGGACAAGAAGACGATTGACACAGTCTTGCCGAAGATTATTGGAGAGGGCTGGAGCGCAAGACAAGTAGAGCAGTACATGGCTTCTAGCAAAAAGAAGAGTTCAGTTGTTGCGGTAAAAACAATGGGCTATCGTAAACAGGAAGTCGCTCTCCAAGATAAGTATGCTGCTAAGGTACGCATTGGTGCAAAAAGCATTACATTCTCCTGTAAAGACGAAAACGAGCTGAAAGAGTTAATCGAAAAGTTGAAATAAGATTTTAGAGCCTCGGCCTTCGAAAGCTGAGGCTTTTTTGATATAATATTCTTGTGAAGCAGAAAAAACGTATAGAAGATGCGATTGCTTTGGCAACGAAGGCCCACGAGGGGCAGTTTCGGAAGTCTGGCGATCCGTACATTACTCATCCTCTTGCCGTGATGAAGATCGTGGAAGACTGGGGAATGGATGAGGATACGATTATCGCTGCAGTCCTACACGATACAATTGAAGATACTAGCATTACTTTGCAAGACATCAAGGATCAGTTTGGTGAACAAGTAGCTTTTTTGGTTGATGGCGTGACGAAGCTTGGGAGCGCACGTTCTGGAATGCGCGATCTTGATACTTATCTACCGCAAACAAAGAGCAACCTACTACGTCTGCTAGTTGCAACAGGTGCGGATATTAGGGTTTTGATTATCAAGCTGGCCGATAGGCTACATAATTTACGAACGCTTTCGGCACTTCCGCCAGATAAGCAAAAGAAAATCGCAAAAGAATCTCTAGAAGTTTTTGCACCGTTAGCGGATAGATTAAACATGGGGCGCCTGCGCGTAGAGATGGCTGATATTGCATTCTCTTATGTTGACCCGAAACGCTATGAAGAGCTTCGAAATTTGATTGAGGAGTATAATGCTTCTGCGGAAAAAACGATGCAAAAAATTAGGAAGGAAGTTTCCGAGGCTTTGGGCCGTGAGAAGATTAAATTCCAGATGTCCGGTAGGGTGAAATCGGTTTATTCTTTGCATCGTAAGCTTGCTAAGCACAATCAAAATATGGGTGAGATCTATGATCTGACGGCACTAAGAATTATTGTAAACGACATTACCGATTGCTATTTGGCGCTCGGTGTGATTCACTCACTATACATGCCAATGTCTGGGCGCATCAAGGATTATATTGCAATGCCAAAGCAAAATGGTTACCAGTCGATCCATACTACGGTGATTACGAAAGACAAACGCATCGTAGAATTTCAGATCAGAACGAAGGAAATGCACGAGTATGCGGAACGTGGTTTGGCGGCAAGTTTTTATTATAATGAACAGAAGCTAACAGAGAATTACAAGACGGGGAAGATTCAGCATTTGCCGACAAATTTGCTATGGATTACGGAGCTTCAGGACACGGCGGCAAAGTTGCGCGCTGGCAAGAAAGTAGATATCAAGAAATTGCGGCTTAATTTGTTTGCGGACAAAATTTTCGTATATACACCAAAGGGCGACATTATCGATCTTCCTAAGGGGTCATTACCACTAGATTTTGCGTATCGATTACATTCGGAAATTGGTGAGCACGTGATTGGTGTAAAGATAAATGGGAAGATTAGTAATCTTAATACAAAACTGAAACATGGTGATGTGGTGGAGATTATGACGAGTAAAAATAAGACGGCTAAAGCCTCTTGGTTTGATAAGATTTTTACGACACACGCCAAGCAAAAATTGCGTGCGCAGCTGAATAACGAAAAATAAAAATTATTAGCAATACCTCTGTACGATTTTGGCTTTTTGTGGTATAATGTAAGTAATGAGAAAGTTGTGGACCGACGGCAGCGCAAACCCGAATCCGGGGCCTGGTGGCTATGCGGTAATTGAAGATCTTAATGGAGTGGGGCAGCCAGTAGCACTGGGATGCGATAAGGATACCACGAATATCAGAATGGAAGGATCGGCATTAATTTCCGCTCTAGAGTTATTAGATGGAGAAGAGGCTGAGATCCATACGGATTCAGAGTTTTGGATTAACGTATTAACGAAATGGGCTGCTGGCTGGGAAAGCCGTGGCTGGAAAAAAAGTACCCCTGGGGAAATCCAAAATTTAGACCTAGTTAAAAAGTTATATGGATTATACAAAGAATCCAATGCGAAATTAATTTGGGTACGGGGGCATGTGGGTACCGAGTTAAATGAATTAGCGGACGAATGGGCAAATAAAGCAAGGAAAGGAGAGACGCTATGAAGCGTGTAACTATCAAAGTAAAAGTCGACAATATCGAGGAGTTCGAGAAGAGAGTAAAGGACATCTCTCTAGAGTTTGAACCAACTCTTTATCAACACGATAGGGTCTATGTACCACGTGGCTACAAGAGAGGAATGAACCTTCCACGCTTGGTAATGCGCACAGAGATGAGCTCGGTAGATAAGCCAGCAATTTACAAGCTAATTTTGAAGCGTCACATTGAGGATTCTGGTATTGAAATCACTGATCGTTCCGTAGTCCGCGATTATACCGAAATTGTAAATATTCTCCATCAACTCGGTTTTGTCCTTGCTAAAGAAATCTCTCGCCGCCGCCGCCGCATTAAGCTATCTGACGTCTCTCGTATCTATCTTGATAAAGTCGATAAGCTTGATGGCCACTACGTAAAGATCGAGACAGCTATTGACGAGAATGACAAAGTCTCTGAAGTAATGGCAGATCTTAAGCGTACGCTAAAGCTATTCCACCTTTCCACTAAGAATATCTCCCAGGAATCTTATCTTGAAATGCTCGAGAAGAGTGATATAATTGATAACAAATAATTAATAGTATTTAGGTGCTTAAAGTGAGGTAAAATGGAAAAATTTGATGTTTTTCAGTGGGCAAATGAAATTGATGAAATTAAAAATAACGTCTCTGTAGAGCTGTTTTTGTTTAATAAAAATTACACACCATACAAAGTGCGTTACTCCGACTCTTTGACTGGTAACGTCAAGGAGATGTTTATGAATGCCGCCATAAAATATATTATCGAGGAGGCAAATAAAGGTCTTGAGTGCCGTGATTATGAACTTTCTGACGGGGAAGACAAAGTAGTTTATCGTACTGATTTGTCTAAGGTTGGTAGAGCTGAGACTTTGATCCATTTGATTGAGCATGAGTACAAGGATATTGATTATTTCTCTGATAATGAATACGAATTTAAGAAGATTAAGGGAATCATCGCAAAGTTTTCTTATCCTGGCGGGGAGAGCGGCACCAAGGTATTCTACATTGCTAAGGGCGTGGCGGCTTCTTCGGCACTTAAGGGCGCGCAAGCTTGGGAGCTAAACGGCGAGAGCTTTGAACCGTTTTCTGCTGAGGTGGCAATTAAGATGCCAGCAGATAATCAGGTAGCAATTATTGATGGCACTGTGATTATCTTTAATCAACCAAAGTTTGAAACGCTGTTCCAGTATGATTATAAATCTCAAGTGATTGCTGAAGAAAAGGCAAAGGAACTTTCCGAGAAATACAAGTTGAGCTTTTCCGAAGGCTTAACTCTAGATACTTTGCTTGCGGATAAGAAACCATTACTTAAGAAGGTACAGGCTTTTGACATCCCAGAAGAAATGAGCCAGAAAGATTTGATTGAGTACGCTGATAAGATGGAGTTGGAGCTGATGACGGATGATGATGGCTCAATCATCATTATGGATGACAAAGATTTGACAATGTTTGTAAACTTGGTGAATGAAGATTACTATGTTTCGCCAGTTAATGGCAAGCGCTACGAGATCAAGTCCAAGAAGTTGTTAGAGGACGCTGAGGGCGAGCCTCCTAGAGGATAAGCATGTCTTCCGATTCGCCAGTTTTTACCGTATCGCAATTCTTGGCGGTTTGTAATGAGACGCTGGAATATAGTTTTTCTGGCGTAAAGGTGGTAGGCGAGGTCTCTGGGTTCAAGGTAAACCAGGGGAAATGGGTGTTCTTTGATCTTAAGGACGAAGAATCGTCCGTATCGTGCTTCTTGCCGGTGTTTCAATTAAGAATGCCGATAGAAGACGGCATGAAGATTGCGGTGAAGGGCCTTCCAAAGGTAACAAAGTGGGGGAAGTTTTCTCTAACGGTGATGCAAATGGCGCCGATTGGAGAGGGGAGCATTAAGAAGAGCTTTGAGCTACTAAAGAAAAAGTTGACTGCCGAGGGGCTGTTTGATGCTTCGCGCAAGCGGGGAATTCCGGACGATTTATCTCGGATTGGTGTGATTTCTTCTACGCAAGCGGCGGGCTATGCAGATTTTTGTAAGATCTTGAATGCACGATGGGGCGGGCTGGAGGTCTTGACGGCGCATACTCAGGTGCAGGGAATGGAAGCTGCGGATCAGATTATTAGAGCGCTGAAATATTTTAATGAACATGAAGACGTAGGTATTATCGCGATTATTAGGGGTGGTGGCAGTGCTGATGATCTCTCGGTATTTAATGATGAAAAATTGGTTCGAGAAATTGCGGCTTCGAGAATTCCAGTGATTACTGGGATTGGTCACGAAGTAGATGAAAGCTTGGCGGATCTGGCAGCGGATATTCGAGCTTCTACGCCGTCTAATGTGGCGGAAATGCTGACGCCAGATAAACGTGCGGAAATTTCTAGGGTACGGTCGCTCGTCTCCAGTGTGTATACGAAAATCGTAGACGGGATTTCTAGCGCGGCTGCTTTGGCAGATTTTAAAGATGTGGGATCGAAGATTTTGCAAGAAATCGAGAGATCTTGTCGTGATATTGAGGCCAAGAAAAAAATGCTGATGGCGGCAAATCCTGACAATACATTGAAGCGAGGGTATGCAATTGTGTCTGGGGAATTATCTCCTGGTGGTGCAGTGAAAATTACGACTTACGATAAAATTGCAGAAGCAAATGTTAAGAATATAAAAGAAAGGAGATAATATGGCAAAGGAAGCACAAAAGAAGATTTCGACAAAAATCAAAGAGCTAGAAGGGATGGTGGACTGGTTCTATTCCGAAGAATTCAATTTGGATGAGGCGGAAGAGAAATATAAAAAGACGGTAGATTTTTCGCGCGAGATCGAAAAAGATTTGACTGAACTCAAAAACCGAATTGAAGTCATAAATAAAGACTTTACAAAAGACTAGCGTAAGCGGTATAATAAGGGTATGGACAATCAACCATTTCAACCTTTTCAAGCTCAGCCTGCAGCGCAGCCTGTTCAGCCGGTTCAGCCAGCTCAAGGGCAGCCAGTGGCTGGAAATTACAATCAGCCAACTGCTAAGCTAGTGCCAGTCGCTGCTACTTCTAACAGTAATAAGGCAACGATTTTTATGATTATTGCTATTGTGGCTGGACTTGTCGCAGTGACTTTTATTGGTCTTTTTGCCTGGATGTATTCACAGTGGGATACTGTACAGAAGGATGTGGATGGTCAGATTGATGCAGCCGTAGCGACCGCCGTGAAAGAGAAGGCAGATGAGCTCGAGAATCAATTTGTCGAGAGAGAAAAAATGCCAAACAGTACATTCGCTGGCCCGATCGATTATGGTGAGTTATCTTTTGAGTTCCCAAAGACCTGGAGTGTTTATGAGGCTAAAGATGCTTCTTCTGGTGGCGACTATGAGGCATATCTCAACCCTGGGAAAGTATTTCCAGTTGGCCAGGACACCATTAATGCACTTCGTGTAATTATTAAAGACCAATCTTATGATAGCTACATTAGCATATATGAGAATTACGTGAAGAGCGGCAAATTGTCTGTGGACGTAAGGCTCGTAAATGGTGAGAGCGCTAATATCTATAGAGGCGAGCTCCCACAGAGTAATTTAGTTGGGATTGCTACAGTGTTTAAGATTCGCGACAAGGCTGCTATTATGCAGACCGATGCAATGATCTTTGAAGAAGATTACAACCGAATTATGGATTCAGTAAGATTTAACCAGTAATCTCCCTCTTTTTGTGTTAGAATAGAGGTATGGAGAGCGAGGTAAATGGTATTCTTGTTGCAGCGCACGAACTAAAAGCGCCGCTCTGTCTACTAAAACAACTGGCTTTTTCTATGGATTTTGCAACCGATGCGGAGGATCTTAGGAAGATCCAGAATCAGATGATTGGCGTGTCGGATAGGGCGCTTCGGCAGGTACAGGATCTTACTAAAATCGCAAGACTTGATGATGGCCTCTTTGAAATGGAGCCGGTGGCCGTACGTGCGGTATGTGACGAGGTGACGGCTGAGCTCAGAAAGCTATTCTGGTTCAACCACCGTAATTTGGAGATTGAATATCGCAACAAGAATAGACTAGTGTTTGCTAATAGGGAACTATTATATAGTGTGATATATAATTTCTGCTTAAATGCAATGCACTATTCTGATGAAGAAACGAGGAGTGAACTAACTTTGTCTGATAAGGATGGTAAAGTGCGTTTGGATGTGCGAGATTTTGGTCCGGCACTACCTATGGATGTTTGGAAGAGCTTAAAGAAGGGCTGGGTAACGAAGCCGACAAGTATTGCGATGCGGCCAGGATCTTCTGGGCTGGGGCTGTATATTGCCTCGAAGTTTTCGCAATATATGAATGCAAATGTAGGCGCGGTACGACACCGGGATGGGACGAGCTTCTTTGTAGAGTTAATGCCATCTAAGCAAGCGAGCCTATTTGAATGTTAGTATATATTGTTGATGATGACGAATTGTTTGCTGAATGTTTAGAGCGGTATCTTTCTGATTGTGAGGTGCGGCGGTTTACAAACGTGATTGATACGATTAACGAAATGAATGACGAAGTTCCAGATATGATTTTTTTGGATGTACTGCTTGATGGGCCGGATGGATTTACGCTTTTAAATGAGATGGCGTCATATAGCGATACGGGGAAAGTTCCAATCGTAATTGTGTCATCTATTGAAATTTCTCCAGTCGGATTAGAGAATTATGGGGTTGTAGCGGTGATAAATAAGGCGGAATTGACCCCGGAAAGTGTAAGAAAATGTCTGGACAAGATTTAAAGACGCAGGCAATTGTATTGAGGCGCACCAACTATGGTGAAGCAGACCGGATCCTAAATATTCTGACTCCACAAGGGAAAATGGCGGTGATGGCTAAGGCAGTTCGAAAGGAAAAGTCGAGACTGGCTGGAGGGATAGAGATGTTTTGCCTATCAGACATCGTGGTACATCAAGGCAAGAGTGAGTTTGCGATATTGACTTCGGCTAAGATGAATAAATTTTTTAAGAACTTGTTGACTGATTATACACGAATGGAGACGGCGGCGGAGATGCTAAAACGAGTGTCTAAAGCGGCAGAAGCGGTAGATAGTCCAGAGTATTTTTCGATGCTTACGCAATGCTTTGAGGCGCTAAATGACGGTGCTGACATTGAAATAGTGACAACATGGTTTTATTTGAATCTACTGAGGATTTCCGGTGAACAAGTAAACTTATATATGGATACTGATGGCGAGAAGCTGGTGGTAGGAGAAAAATATAGTTGGGATACTTTGGAGCGGGCCCTTGTTAAGAATCCTAATGGCAAGATTTCTACGAATGAGATCAAGATGCTGAGGCTGATGCTAACGGCTAAATTGCCATTGGCCCTGAAGGTAAAGGCTGGTAGTTTTGACCTTTCTGAGATCTTGTATATTGCGCGGGCGCTTTCTCAGATATAATGTGGTATAATGGGGGTATGAGTAAAACAGAAGACATTGTAAGCTTATGTAAACGTAGGGGATTTATTTTCCCAGGATCAGAAGTGTACGGCGGTATGGCTGGTACTTGGGATTTTGGGCCACTTGGCGTGTCTTTGAAACGCAAGATCATGGACGCTTGGTGGAAGTATTTTGTAGAAGATCGTGAGGACATATATGGAGTGGACGCAGCGATTTTGATGAACCCAAGAACTTGGGTAGCTTCTGGACATGTCGATACTTTTAATGATCCGCTCGTAGAGTGTAAATCCTGTCACGGTAGGTTTAGGGCAGACAAATTGGCTGATGGTCTATCTGAATCAGTAACTACGGAAGAATTCTTAGCAACTGGTGCGAAATGCCCAACTTGTGGTAAGAGTGATTGGGGCGAGATTCGTAAGTTTAATATGATGTTTTCTACGCACGTCGGGCCAGTGTCTGACGATAAGTCGATTGCTTATCTTCGCCCAGAAACTGCGCAGGGCATCTTCACTAACTATAAGAATGTAGTAGACACGATTTATCCGTCTTTACCATTTGGTTTAGCTCAGCAAGGAAAAGCATTTAGGAACGAGATTTCTCCACGTGATTATATCTTGCGTGACCGCGAATGCTCACAGATGGAGATCGAGTATTTTGTGGAACCGACAACTTGGGAAGAGAATTTTGAGAAGATGCTTAAAGCGCAGCATGATTTTCTAGAAAACGTGATCGGACTTCCGGCTGATGCTATCCACGAAGAAGAAGTAGCACCAGAAGATAGGGCACACTATTCTAAGCGTACTGTAGATATTGAGTTTGACTATCCAAACGGTAGAGAAGAACTGATGGGGTTGGCTTATAGAACAGACTTCGATCTTACTAATATCGCACGTGAGTCTGGCAAGAGCATGGAGTACCGTGATAAGAATACCGGCGAGGTGTTTGTGCCACACGTAATTGAGCCTTCGATCGGTGTGGAGCGCTTGATGCTAGCCGTGCTGTCGGCAGCATATGCTGAGGATGAGGTTGATGGTTCGACGCGCGTGGTGCTGCGACTACCAGAATTATTAGCTCCGTATAAATTTTGTGTATCACCGCTACTTAAGAACAAGCCTGAGTTAGTGGCTAAGGCACAGGAAGTTTATCGTGATTTGCGTGCTAAGTATGGCAATGTCACATGGGACGATTCTGGCAATATCGGAAAGAGGTATCGCAAACAGGACGAAATTGGTACGCCAAAGTGCGTTGTAATCGACTTTGACACCCTAGAAGATGGCACGGTGACGGTGCGTGATCGTGATACAGCGAAACAGGTAAGAGTTAAGCCTGAAGAGCTGTAGAATAGGGAAGCATAGTAAATAAAAAAGTCTGTACTGAGGTGAATTGTCAAAATGACACTAAAGTTGTCATTTTGACTTCAATTCAGCCTCTCTATGTACAGACTTTTTTATTTACTATGCTTCTTAAAGAATACGCTTCTTGAAGAATGGTGTAGGATTAGGCGGTCCAGCGAGCGATGGCGTCTTTGATGACGGTCTTAGCTTCGTCTAGGCCAGCAAACTTTTCAACCTTGGTAGTACCTGGTTTCTTGAGGTCTTTGTAGTGGTCGAAGTGGAACTCAATTTGCTCGATAAGACGCTTAGGGAGGTCTTCTAGAGACTGGTAAGCATCTCCGTTGTTGCGGTCGTCAGCAGGGACGGCAATAATCTTATCGTCGACTTCGCCATCATCTACAAACTTCATAACACCAAGAACGCGAGCCTTAGTGTAGATGCCGGTAGTAAGAGGTTGATCAGTAATCAGAAGAACATCGAGTTCGTCGCCGTCCTCATCTAATGTCTGAGGAATAAAGCCATAGTTGCAAGGTTTTGCGAAAGCAATTGGCTCGATACGGTCAAGCATGAAACAAGCGTTCTTTCTATCCCATTCGATCTTATGATTAGATCCGGTAGGAATCTCGACTACGACGTTAATCTCACCGTTCTCATAGTCTCCTGGGTCTAGGATTTTATTAAAATCTGCCATTATTTACTCCTTTTAGTTTTATATATTATATCATACATAAGGGTATTTCCGAACAAAATGTAGAAACCGAACACGGCTTGTTCGGTTTTTGTAAAATATCGAAAGGGAATTGTCAACAATGGTTTTCCACAGGGGTGGTGGAAAACTAAAAATGTAGAAAAATGGCCAAAAATGGCCTTGACTTTTTAGCATAAGCTGTGCTAAACTAAGGTCAAGTGGAACACAAAACAAAAACATCCACAGCAAAAAAGTACATTAAAAAAGTTTGAGGTTGGTCAACTAGGAGTTTTTGTGCGCGTTTAGGATACGCGAAATCAAAACCGTTAGTTCTTCTTCTAAACACCTCCCAATTAACTCTAATGAACAACCAATGACACATTAAGCTCTCAACGACTACGAACTCGCTTCGTGGTGAAGATTATGTGGCAACTTAAATAAAAATTGAACCAAAACAAACCCGCGAAAATTTCTAGTTGACCACCCTCAAACTACTGAAACCTTATATTGTAGTGATATAATATAAGTAATGGAAGAATACCACAAACCAGTGTTATTATCGGAAGTTTTGCAATGCTTATCCCCTAAGCTAGGAGATTCATATTTGGATCTTACTGCGGGCTATGCGGGACATGCAGGTGCGATTTTGGATGTAACGCGGAACTATAAAAGCTCGACATTAGTTGATCGAGACGATTATGCGGTAAAGATCTTAAAAGGGAAGTACGAAAGTGAACCGATTGAGATTCTGCATATGGACTTTTACAGTGCGGCGCTACAGTGTTTACAGTGTGGAGAAACTTACGATATGATTCTCGCTGATTTTGGGGTATCTTCTCCGCAACTAGATCAAGGGGATCGTGGTTTCTCTTTTTTGAACGATGGACCTCTCGATATGCGTATGGATAGGCGGCAGGAAATGACTGCGGCTGATATCGTGAATAAATGGAGCGAGAGGGAACTAGTCGAGATTTTTGAAAAGTATGGAGAGATGAGCCCGGGGTTCTCGCGGAAGGTAGCAAAGATCATTAGGCTGTCTCGGCCGTTTAAGACAACAACTGAGCTAGCTAATGCAATTGCAAAAGAAACAGCAAAGTCAAGGATTCATCCGGCGACTAAGGTGTTTCAGGCGATTAGGATCGTAGTTAACGACGAGTTGTCATTAATCGAAAAGACGCTGCCGATTCTACCGAAGCTTTTGAAGCCCGGTGGAAGACTTGCGATTATTACTTTCCATAGTCTAGAAGATCGGTTGGTAAAAGATTATTTTAAAGGAGCTTCAAGCCTCGGCGAGGAGAGCGAGCTTAAATTAATTAACAAAAAGCCAATTGTGGCGGAGAAGTTGGAGTTAGTTAACAACCCACGTGCGAGGAGTGCAAAACTTCGCGTGGTTGTTAAAAATAAAAAATAAAAATAAAACAAAGGAGGCAAAATATGCCACGTCAAATCACTGTCATGAATAAATCTCGTGCACAGAAAATCAAAGTTAACTTTCGCTAAGAAAGTAGTCAGCCCGTAGCGGTTTAGTTTTGAACTTTTCCGCCGGGCAACATGGAGGGAAACCTCCACCAGGTTGTAGAGCCTGGTAGGTGTTTATATAATATATGACCTTCCCGGGGCGGAGCTTTCAGCACTTATAGCTCTGCGGGGAGTGATCACCCCGGTCTTAGGATTATAGATAAACACATAGGCTCGAATTATTTTGAATTATTAAAAACGAAAAACAAAAATCGAAAGGGAATAATGCGAAACGAATATGTATCAAGGCGAGGAATGATGACAAATTCTTGGTCTCGCAATCAAAACACGGTTAGACATACGACTAGACGTCTGGGAAATATGAGTTTAACTGCGATTTTTGGCTTGATGGTACTGATTGTTGGATTGATTTATGCGACTCAAGGCGTAAAGGCTACGACGTATGATTATGAACTTTCGAATATTGAAAATGAGATTTCTGATCTTCAGGCTAGGAAAGAAGATCTAGCCGTAGAAAAAGCGAGACTGACATCTGTCGCTGCGGCGGAGACGTCAGAAGTTGCTGTGAATATGCCAGATGGACAAGTTTCTGGTTATGCTAATGAATAAACTGTGATAAAATAGAAGCATGGAAAAACGCGTAAAGGCGCTTCGAATTATTTTGGTGGCAGCGGTCGCACTAGTTTTGGTGCGGCTTTTTATGATTCAGATTTTTGAGCACGATGCCTGGGTGAAAAGGGCGGAGCAGGAGCACGTAGTGCAATATACGGTGCCGGCGGAACGTGGAGAAATTTATATGATGGACGGCGATGAGCCGACTGTGGTAGTGATGAATGAGGCGGTTTGGACAATTATCGTAGACCCGATGATTGCTGATCCGAAAGAAACAGAGAGACTGATTAGTGAGATAGCTGGTGATAAGGTGGTAGCTGAGTGGAAGGATGTATTTGCCGACAAGACGAGAAGGTATTATATAGTGGCGCGTGGAGTAAAACGGGACGCCGTGCAGAAGATCCGGACGGCGAATCTAGTAGGCGTATATTATAAGGAGGGAAATGCGCGGGTTTATCCAGAGGGGCAACTAGCCTCGTCACTGCTCGGATTCGTGAATAATGATGGTGATGGCCAATATGGTGTAGAACAAGCGCTAGATAAGGACCTGGCTGGAGAGGACGGTATTTTGAAGACTGTGACAGATGTAAATAATGTGGCACTTTCAATTGGCGATGACAACGTGCGTATTCCGGCGAAGGATGGTAAAAATGTCGTATTATCGATTGACCGCAATATCCAGAGTAAGATGGAGCAAATCTTGTCGGATGCGGTAGAACATTCGGCGGCGACTAATGCAGCGGGGATTGTGATGGATCCGATGACTGGGGAAATCTGGGCATTAGCGAATGTCCCGACGTATGATGCGACAAAATATAATGAAGTTGAGGACGCCTCGGTGTTTGTAAACGTACCACTTGAGAGTGCATATGAGCCAGGCTCGATGTGCAAGACTTTCTCGTTCTCGGCGGCAATTGACCAAGGGAAAATGTCGCCAGCAACAACTTATGACAATAAAGGCTATTTGATGGTCGATAACTGGAAAATTGAGAACGCCTATAAGGGGCAGCTAGGTACAATTACAATGCAGACTGGCTTAGACTACTCGCTCAATACCTCGTCGATGACAGCGTTAATGCTGCTTGGCGATGATGCTTCGCAGATTACGCAAAAAGGGAAAGATAGACTGTATGAATATTATCATGATAAATTTGGATTTGGCGAATATACGGATATTGAGCTAGTGGAAGCTAAGGGTTATATTACAAAACCAGATGCTGAGGATGCTTACAATTCTAGGTATGCGAATATGACATTTGGTCAGGGTATGAATATTACAATGATGCAGCTTGCGGCGGCGTTTTCTAGCGTGATTAATGGTGGCGAATATTTCCGTCCAACCGTGGTGGCTGGCGAAGTTTTGCCAAACGGGACGTTTAACTATCTGCAAGCTCCAGAGTCGATTAGACAAACAATCTCTTCGTCGACTTCTAAGACAATGCGAGAAATGTTATACAATGTAAGGTCATACAAGCGAACAACTGGTGTTGATAAGCCGGGATATTACATTGGTGGCAAGACTGGTACTTCGCAGGGAATTAAGGACGGTGCATATACATTTGACGAGACGATCGGTAACTACGTTGGGTTTGGTGGGGCTACCCAGGATACCCCAGAATATGTTATAATGGTAAAGATATGGGGGGACGGCGTCAAGATGGAGGGGGAAAGGGACGCGATGCCGATATTTGATAAAATGAGTACGTATATGATCGATTATTTAAAAATAAAACCAGGAGGAAATGATTAATGCTTAGCATCAAAATAAGTGACGAGATGTTTTATGGGTTAGTTTTGGCGCTGGGCGCATTTCTTCTAGCGATGTTTTTGACGCCAATTTATACACACTTTGCGTATAAGTATAAATTCTGGAAAAAGCAAAAAAAGACAGCGATTGACGGCAAAGCTCTTCCGGTAATGACAAAGCTTCATGCGCATAAATTCAAGAGAGTCTTTCCAACAATGGCGGGGATTGTAGGCGTAGTAACAGTTGGACTAGTGACATACATCTGCAACTGGGATAGGGGCCAAACCTGGTTGCCGCTGTTTGGGTTTTTGGGTGGCTCCATTGTAGGGCTAATTGATGATATGATTAATGTCTTTGGCGACGGGCATGGGGCAGCAGGTTTGCGCGCGCCGGTAAAATTTACGATGATTACGGCGGTAGGAATCGTGCTTGGCTGGTTCTTTGCAGTGAAGCTCGGGTGGAGCTCGATTCATATTCCGTTTGTTGGCGAATGGATCCTTCCGGAAATGTTAATGATTGCAGTGTTTGCGTTTGCCGTAGTGGCAACTTCTAATGCGGTAAATATCTCTGATGGACTTGATGGTCTAGCTGGTGGGTTATGTATGATTGCTTATGGTGCTTTTGGAATTATTGCACTCCTTCAGGGTCAGTGGATGCTAGTCGGCTTTTGTCTAACAGTGGTCGGCTGGTTGCTTTCCTATGTTTGGTTTAATGTGCCACCGGCAAGATTTATGATGGGAGATGTGGGTTCATTTGCACTTGGCGCTGGGCTTGGTGTAGTAGCAATGATGACCAACTCGTTCTTCTTGCTACCGATTATCGGCGGGCTACTAGTAGTGGAAGCTGGTTCGTCACTTCTTCAGATGATTTGGAAAAAAGTTTTCAAGCGCAAATTATTTATTTCTGCTCCAATTCACCATCACTTAGAGGCAAAGGGCTGGGGTGAGGCTAAGATCGTAATGAGATTTTGGGTAATTGCCGGAGTCTTAGCACTAGTGGGCGTCTTTATTGCGGCAGCAGGGGGAATCGCCTAGAACAAATTTGGAGGTTAGTTAGGTGCGAAAACATAAAAGTGACAGAATAATTACAATATTAACCTTTGTCCTACTAGCGATAGGTTTGATTGTGATTTTTGCAATTGGCCCACAGAGGGTAAATTTTATGAACGCTACACTTCCTGACGACAAGAAACTTGCAACTAACTATTTCTTTATCTCGCAGCTAAAGTCGGTAATACTTGCGGTGATTGGATTTTTTGCGGCATTTAAGATTCCATATGAGAAACTACGCGAGTATTCAAAATGGATCATGGTAACCGGACTCGTGGCTTGTGCGATATTGTTCCTGGCTTCAGCAATTCACTCTTCACTTGCGGTCTGTGAGCTGGGTGGTTGTAGGTGGATTAACCTTGGTGTAACAACGTTCCAGCCGGCGGAACTTTTGAAGTTGGGGCTGGTACTATATCTAGCGCAGCTTGTAGCGCGCTATAAGGCGGAGCACAAGTTGGAAACACGAGATTTTTTGCAGCCGTTTGCGATTGTATCGATAATAGCGCTTGGTTTTGTGGTAATTGCACAAAAAGATTTGGGTACCGGTATCGTGATGGTAGCAATTGTCCTGGGGATATTATTTATGAGCGGAATTCGATTGAATTATTTCTTAGTGGCGGTGGCGGTAGTAGCGGCCGGTGGGTTGTTTGCAATTTTATCTTCGCCGCACCGCCTAGAGAGAATGATGACTTTTTCTGGACAGGGAAGTTCGGACGAGACATATCATATTGACAATGCAAAAATGGCAATTGGTACTGGCGGCTTGCTTGGTGTGGGAATAGGGAATAGTGTACAGGCGACTGGGTACTTGCCGGAGTCAATTAATGACTCGGTATTTGCAGTGATGGGAGAAACCTTCGGATTTGTAGGATTATTCGCTATCATCGCAGTATTTTTCTTGCTTTTATCTCGAATTTTGAAAGTATCAGCAAAACTAGAGACAGAGAAGAGTCTCGTAACGGTCGGAGTTTTTGCTTGGATAGCGACGCAGACAATTATAAACATTGCGGCAATGACAGGGTTGGTGCCACTTACTGGTATTACTTTGCCGCTTCTATCCTATGGTGGGACAAGTATGTTGTTTGTCGCAGTGTCACTTGGCTTAGTTTGTCAACTTTCGTGTTATACTGGAAGAGAGGTAAATAATGAAAGTATTAGTAGTGGGCGGGGGCTCAGGGGGTCATATAACCCCGGCCGTCGCCGTAGTGCGTGAAATTTTAGCAGAACGTCCGAGGACTCGCGTAGAGTTTTGGACGGATCGCAAGTATTATAAAAACGTCGTAAAGATTACGACGGAGATTGGCGTGTCTTGGGGTGAGGAGTCACGTGTTTCCGGTAAGCGTCCGTATATTCAGGTACGCAAAGTGTCGTCTGGTAAGTTTCATCGGTATGCTGGATGGAAATTCGTAGATTATTTTAAGAATTTTGGGACCACAATGCATGACCTTGTATGGGGAAATATTTGCGGGTTCATCGGATTTGTCGGTGGGATTTTGCAGTCATTCTTTAGGATGCTTTCGCGCAAATCGCGACCAGACGTGGTATTTTTGAAAGGTGGCTTTGTAGGGCTGCCGGTTGGGCTTGTGGCGAGATTCTTGAGGGTTCCTTATGTGGTGCACGAGTCGGATGCAGTGCCGGGGTTGGCTAATCGTATTCTAATGAAGCATGCTAAGGTGATTTGCGTCTCAGAATTTTATAATGGAGCAAATAAGAATGTAGTGATTACGGGCGTACCAGTGGCGCCGGAGTTTAAGAAGGTCTCCGCTTCGCGTCAGGCGGCACTGAAGAAAGCTTTTGGTTTTTCTGAGGATCGGCCGCTTGTGGTAATGACCGGCGGTAGTCAGGGTGCTCAACATATGAACGAAGCGATGCGTGAGATTTTGCCGGAAATGCTAAAGTTTACAAGTGTAGGATTAGTAGCTGGCAGAGAGCGCTATGAGGAAATGGTGGATTTGAAGAAATATGAGAACTGGGATAAAGCAAAGCTGGCTTCTGATTTTAGGATGTGGGCTTTTAACTCGACAATGGATGAATTGATGGGGGCGGCCGACGTGGTGATTTCTCGCGCGGGGGCGACAACTATTGCTGAGCTTGCAGCGCTTTCTAAGGCTGTAATATTAGTACCGTTTGAAAAATTGCCTGGCGGTCATCAAATGAAGAACGCGGAAAAACTCATGGAAATGGGGGCAGTAGAGATGATTGGCGACGATAGGATGGTGCAGCAGCCGGGGATATTATTAGAACTAACGCAGAAATTAGTGCGTAGCCCAAGAGTGCGTGCGGACTTGGCGAGTAAATTGCATGAAACATATAAGCCAAAGGCTGCAAAAGATTTAGCAGATATTCTATTAAAGATTGCAGATGGCAATCTTGGCGAGATTGAGACGGCCGAGGAGGCTGAGCCGAAGTCCGATCCTGATAAAGGTGGGAAAGATGTCGAGAAAAAATAAAGGCACTATGCGTGTAGGCCGGACGATCGCCCAGGAATGGGAGAGGCAAGAGAGCGAGTCCGAACGATTGCAGGCACGTAAACGTGAGAAAGCTAAGAAAATTGTAAAGGTGCTTTCCCTAGTGGCGGTGCTTGGTATTATTGCGACGGTGATTGTGGTGGAGGTGTCGATTTGGTCGGAAAACAGGGAAAAAGCGGAAAAAGCTGCGACAGCAATTGTCCCAACAGTAGAGATTATTGACGAGGGACACGTAGGGATTACTTCTAGGATGAAGGAATTCGTAGGAATAATCGAGGGTGATTTTAAGGATATTGGCTATACAGTTAATCGAGCGGTGGTGCCAGCTGGAAAGAACCGTGAGATTGATGTATTTCTTGACGGATATGATTACTACGTAAAGCTAAATATGGACAGGGGTACTGCGGTGTCGGCTGAAGATGCCTCAAGGATGATTAAATACGTGACTGAGAAAGATATTCATCCTCAGTATATAGATGTGAGAGTGAAGGAAAAAGGGTATTATAAGTAAAATAACAGGGGTCCACCTCTGTTATTTCAGTGGTAGTTTCCTGTGTTCGGTTTTTGTTCGGGAAGGGAAACAGAGGGGTAATGCGAGTAGGAAATTACACTGGATTTTGACTGATTTTGGCAAAATTAACAGGGAAAAAGGGAAATAGGGAAATAAAAGAGGGAAATGTCAAATAAAAATTTTTGCGCGTGAAAAATTTGAGATAACAGGGGTGGCGGGGTTTAGCTGTGGAAAAGTCCTGGAAAATGCCTCTAAATTTAACGCATTTAATATGACAAGCTTTTCTCAAGGCGGATAAATCTACTTCGGTCAGGCGGCGCTGCGGCGCGGCTCAAGACGCGTACTCGCGCCGTGACCTCAGTAAATTTATCCGTTTCGAAAAGAAATTGTCATATGTAAATAGTTAAATTTAAAGGCAATATAGGAGACAATATATAGTCTTTCCCCCAGGACTATGGGCTGTTTTAGGCATTGGCATATATATAGGTGGCGGCTTTGTTAATGTCGTAAAATATACATTGTGCGACATTAAAACTATCGCAAAAAGACGATTGTCCATGCGTCTTTTTATGGCTGATTTTTTGTGGTTTGTTGGTGCTTATGCTTACTTTTCGTGTATTTCCCCATTCTCGTGCGATTCTAGGCCGTTTAATGCCCGTAGACGTATGTGTAGTCGTTTTAACTAAAACGTGCGTCCTGGCGCTTTCTGTGGCCTTGTGAGGATTTAACAGGGGTGGAACAGGGGAGAAATAGGGGTGGTATTGGGGTGTAACAGGGGTAGTATTGGGGCGCAACAGGGGTAGAGAACCATGATGTTGGTTGGTTAATAGGGGTGGAATAGGTGTTAAACAGGGGTAGAGAACTAATAATTCCCCAATTTCTTGGGGAATTAACAGAGGTAAGAAGGGGAATTATTGATGATGATTCTTGTGATTCTTAGGGTAATTTCCCTGTTTCTTAGGGCCGTTTCCCTGTTTCTTATCATTTCCCTTTTCTGGCGATTGTTTTTCAGCAACTAGCTTGCCAAGATCTTTGAGGCTTGGGCGGTTTTCTTTATTCTCGGCGGCGTTTGGGGAAAGCTTTAATTTCTTGAAATCCGACTTAGGAGAGGGTTGAAAGGCGAAGCCCTTCTTTTCTACCGTAGTTCCCTGTTCTTTAACAGGGGTGGACCCCTGTTTATTAGCAGGATTACCCCTGGAACCAGCTTCGCGACCAGAGTCAGAAAGCTCCTTCTTATACTTTTCGGACTGTTCAATAGTCTCTTTAATCTCAGCTTCGACTTCGGCGCGTGGGCGAGAGTACTTCATACGAGAGGAAGCGACAATGGCCTCAAAGTTGTCCTTAGGAGTATTAGGGATGGATAAGGTGGTAGCAGAGAAGGCTGGAACCTTTTCGCCATTGATAATCATAGAGATAACGAAGTTGCGGTTATTCATCTGCAAGAGGTCTTGAGCTTCGAAGGTAGGCTCAAACTGCTTAACGAGGAGTGGGGCATCATCGGCGGAGACGCGGAAAGAAATAGTAGTACCGACGTTGCCAAAGACGGCATCGCGGACGGTGTCGGTCATCTGAGAAATGTACTGGTTAGCAACGGTGAGGTTAAGGCCGTATTTGCGGGCCTCAGAGAGAATGACGGCAAAGGAATCAGTAGCAAAGTTCTGGAACTCATCGACATAGAGATAGAATGGACGGCGATCAGCGACATCAGGAATGTCTGAGCGGCTCATGGCTGCAAGCTGAACCTTAGTAACGAGGAAAGCGCCAAGGATACCGGCGTTATCTTCACCAATGAGGCCCTTGGAGAGGTTGACGACGAGGATCTTCCCTTCGTCCATGATACGACGAACGTCGAAGCTAGACTTTGGTTGACCGATGATATTTCTAATGATTGGGTTAGCCGTAAAGGCGCCGACCTTGTTAAGGACAGGGGCGATAGACTCATTAACTTGCTTGTCATTCCACTGGCCGAACTCGTGTTTCCAGAATTGTAAGACGGTGACATCTTTACAATAGTCGAGGGTCTCCTTGCGGAAATCCTTATCGGTAAGCATGCGAGAAATATCGAGAAGAGTCGTCTCTGGGCGGTCGAGGAGGGCTAAGAGGGTATAACGTAAGATATGCTCAAGGCGTGGACCCCAAGAATCGCCAAACATACGTTTAAGCACACCGATAACTTCAGAAGTGACATTTGGTTTTCTGGCTGGGTCGGAAAGCTCTAGAGGGTTGAAGGCGACTGGATATTGAGTGTCGGCCGGGTTAAAGTAAACTACGTCTTTGATACGTTTTTCTGGGATAAAGCGGAGGTTATTGATCGCGAAGTCACCGTGCGGATCGATAATGCAATAGCCCTGATCGTAGAAAATATCAGAGAGGGCAAAGAGCTCGAGCATACCAGATTTACCGGCGCCGGTTTGGCCAATAATATAGACGTGACGAGAACGGTCGCGGCGAAGCATGCCGAATTGATGATTGATGCCGCGGAAATTAGTAAGACCGAAAGCGGAAATATTTTCGTCGCTAGCGGCGTTGCCAGTAATGAGAGGAAGCTGTGCAGGAGGCTCAGCAGTCTTGGAAGTAGCCCAAACAATATTAGGAGTTTCCACAGAAGTGTGTGGCAAGTGATAAACGGATGCGAGCTCAGAAATGTTAAGAATAAAGCCGTGACCGTTGAATTGGCGTAACTTATAGGCGTCAAGCGCGGAACTGTCAAAAGTGCCGCCAACACTCTTGAAGCCGTTTAAGTTAGTAGAGTTGTACTGTTTAAAAGTACCAACAAGGGCTTGCATATTAAGTTTGGCGTCCATTTGATCGTCGCCAAGGTAGGCTAGACGGATTTTAACTTCGTAGCCGAGCTTAGTTGCTTTTTCCTCGGCTTTTTCTACCTGAGTCTTGGCACGTTCGGAAAGTTCCACCTTAACAGGGGCTTCAGTTCCCCCTTCTGGCGGGCGGAAGAGTGCGCCAATGGCGGTAATTAGCCAAATCCAATCAATACCAAGAAGTCTGAATGATTTTTGGCCAGATTTGACTTTTTCTACCCATTTATCAGTAGTGGATTTGTGCCAGTCGTCAGGGATTGGGCGGATTAGGATCTGAATCCAGAGTTCTTCTTTCTTGTCTGGATCAAGCTTGGCGAGCGTGCCAGTAATACCAGCTAGAGGGTCGACCTCGAAGTTTTCGAAAGTCTTAATTGGTAAGACTTCATTCTCAGTTAAGGTAATTTCCGAAGAGTAACAAACTGGATGTTCCTTGCGCTTGTCGACATAGTCTTCTTTAACTTTGTAGATTTGGACAGTAGGATATTGAGCATAAATTTGACCCTCGACAAAGCTCTGCAAGACTTTTGGTGTCCAGACGAAGAAGCGGATCTGCCCGCCAGTAGAAACGATTTCAAAACTTAAGTGCTCCTGCACGCCGTCGGAGTTTTTGAGCTCAATCTTGTCTCTCAAAATACCGTGAAGGCTAGCAAAAAGTTGCTCAGCGGCCAACTCCTTCTTATCATTAGTGCGCGGAATCTCGAGCATCAAGAGGACGCTGTCGACATTCAAGACCTTGAGCTTGTTTAATTTCTTGTAGTTTTTATAGGTTAAAAAACCGAGGACGCCAACGATTGGCACCCAGACAATCGGCATTAAAATAAAGTTAATGATTGCTGCTAGCATAATCTTACATAATCATTTTAGCATAAAATCTATGGAAAAGAAACCCACTAATTAGTTTCTGATAAAATTATTTGGCAAGTTTGTAAGAGTTTTTGCCGACTTTTTCAAAGAATTTCTTGTTTTGGAGGTTGAGAAGGATAGTAGTTTCTTTGACTTTGCGGGCGTGAAGAACTTCGCGGACGATTTCTTCCCTGGTCATAGCTTTACCAGATTTTTCGAGGATGCCCTTGATAATATCAGATACAGTTCCCTTTGCGTAGCCCCAGCTGTCTAGTGCGTAGATGCCGCGGCCAATAAGCACGAAGCGATCATCCTTAATAAGCTCATTATGAATAGCCTGGACGGTGACATTTTTTCTCTTAAAATCAGAGCTTTCGATAGCGGCAGCAATGTCAGCGAAGTGCATTGGCTCCTTCTTGCTCTCGAGGATTACGAAGATCTTGTCGCGAATATTCTTTGGATTAACGGTTGGCCATTTAGCAAGGCCCCAGAGGCCGTTTAGGGTAGCTAACTGCTTGGAAACAGAAGCGACAGCTTCGATATGAGAAGGGTGCTCATAGTCAAGCATCTCATCGAGATTATCAATAGTGACTGGCTTCTTCTCTTTTTTGACAACAGAAACAATTTCGTCAACTTTGGATTTTACCTTAGAGGTGTCACCGTATTCGGCAATACCGATAGCGGCGTAATATTGATCATTCTCATCAATAGTAGTAAGAGCTGCAGAGATGCTACCAAGGAAGCTGAGACCAGCACGTTCTTCTTCGGAGGTGGTATGGCCGTAAATTTTGTCGGCTAAGGAAGAAACGCGAGCGATGCGGCCCATTTCTGTAAGATTGCGGATGATAATCTTTTCAGCGGCGGCTAGCTCTTTGATTTGTCCATCTTCGGAGCAAACTTTAAGTCTAATTAAAATAGCTTTTTCTAGTTGGCGAACACGTTCACGTGTAATAGATAACATTTCGCCGATTTGTTCAAGGGTCTCTTTCGACCCGTTTAGCCCGAAACGACGCGTGATAATTTCTCTTTCACGGTCTTGTTCGATAATTTTTAGGCTGCCTTTGATCGCATTTGCGATCACATCCGCATTTTGGTCCATGAAAATTTTCCTTTATTCCACCTCAGTTAATATTGTTCATTTAGCTTATGATAGCATATTTTTGTGCAAATGTCAACTTATATTTTTTGACTTTCTATGTTCTATTGTACCACATTTTTTACATAGTCAATAATTTATTTTGAAAAAGTTCAAAAATAAGCGGAATATGGCAAATAAGAACGGTGAAAAGCGGCAAGAATAATGAAGAATAACAAAGAATAGCACCACGATACATAAAAAACTCTAGTGCATATCAAGGCTGAATTGAAGTCAAAATGACAACTTTAGTGTCATTTTGACAATTCACCTTGCACTAGATTTTTTATGTAAGTGGTGCTATTTATAGCTATTTAGTCTTCTTTTTTGCCGTCTTCTTAGTGGTCTTTTTCCTCTTATGAGGAGCATGACGAGCGGATTTTGGTTTTTCTTTTAAGATTTTTTCAGCTTGAGCTCTAGTTAGTTTCTTTGGATCAATTTCTTTAGGGATCTTGACGTTGTTGTGACGACCTGGGCCTTTGACGTAAGGGCCGTAGGCGCCGACAATAATCATAATATCGTCCCAGTCGGCAATAATACTGTCAATTTTTTTCTTATAAAGAGGTTCAGCATCCTTAAGGGTAATCTTATAGGGGTCATAACCTTTAATTGGGATATTATATTTGCCGCATTTAAGATATGGACCGAAAGGACCGGCGGCGGCAATAATCTCTGTGCCGTCTTTGGCGGTGCCGAGGTTGCGCGGAAGAGCTGGAAGGGCAAGTTGTTTTAAGGCTTGCTCGAAAGTGACAGTTTTGACAGTGGCGCCCTTCGGTAGAGGGGCGAAGCGTGGCTTCTCACCGGATTCTTTCTCGTTTTCTCCAAGCTGAATGAAGCCGCCGTTTTTGCCGATCTTGGCATAGATATTCTTCCCTGTTTTTGGATCTACGCCAAGAGAGGTGGAATTATTATAACGAGCAACATCGTCGGAATTTTTGACAAGCTTAGTGAATGGGCCGTAGAAACTTCTTAGCATCTTGACCTTTTCAAGCTTTTTCTCGGCAATTTTATCAAGATCTTCCTCGATGCCGGCGGTAAATCCGTAATCGACAATTTCGTTAAAATGATCAGTCAGGAAATCGGAGACTAGCTCGCCGACAGGGGTAGGAATGAGTTTGCCCTTGGTGGAGCCGGATTTTTCTGAGACTTTTTCCTCGGTAATCTTAGCGTTTTTGAGCGTAAATTCAGTGACTTCGCGCTCTTCACCTTCGGAGTCGCCCTTGATGACGTAGCCGCGGGCCTGGATGGCGGACATAATGGAAGCATAAGTGGATGGGCGGCCGATGCCGAGCTCTTCAAGCTTCTTAACTAGAGAGCCTTCGGTGTAGCGAGCAGGCGGCTTGGCGAAGGTCTCGCGAGCGGTGATTTCCTGTGATTCTAGCTCGTCGCCTTTTGCTAACTTTGGTAGATCTAATTCTTTAGACTTGCCATAGACTTTAAGAAAGCCGTCGAAGATAATTACTTCGCCCTTAGCGGTGAAGGTGACTTTCTTGTTTGTGTCAATTTTGACGGTAGTGCGGTTAACCTTGGCGTTAGCCATTTGAGTGGCTAGAGTGCGGGTGCGAATAAGGTTATAAAGGCGTTTTTCGTAATCATTGGCGCCTGCAACCTCTGTTTCAATGTGGGTTGGGCGGATGGCCTCGTGGGCTTCCTGGGCGCCGGCGGATTTAGTTTTGAAATGGCGGACTTTGAGATATTCTTTGCCATAATTCTTCTCAATATATTTTGCGATGCTGGCTAAGGCCTGAGTAGAGAGATTAAGCGAGTCGGTGCGGTGGTAGGTGATGTGACCAGCCTGGTAAAGTCCCTGGGCGGCGCGCATAGTGGTGCTGGATGAAAAGCCGAGCTTGGCGTTAGCTTCAATCTGAAGTGCGGCAGTAGCAAATGGCACTGGATTGGCCTTCAAAGCCTCGGTTTCGCTTGTGCTTAAAACGCTGTATTTGGCGGTTTTTAGGCTCTCTAAGAGCTTTTTTGCCTTGTCCTTAGTATCTGGGCTATCTCCGTCTAGTACGGCTTCAAAAGTGGTTTTTAGGCCCTGCTTATTGAATTTGCCAGAAACTTTATAAGTAGAGCTGGTGGCGAATTTTTCGATTTCGCGCTCTTTCTCAACGACGAGCCTTAAAGCTGGGCTCTGGACACGGCCGGCGCTGATGGCGCCAGGGACTTTTTTGCGGACTGCGCCAGACAAATCATAACCGACGAGCATATCTAAGGTCTGTCTAGCTTGCTGGCTATAGACCATGTCCATGTCGACTTTGCGGGGGTTTTTGATAGCTTCCTTTAGGGCTGGCTCGGTGATTTCGTGGAAAGTGATGCGGCTGGTGGTTTTTGGTAAGTTAAGCACCTCGATTAAGTGCCAAGAAATTGACTCTCCTTCGCGGTCTTCATCGGTAGCGAGCCAGATTTTGTCGGATTTTGCGGCGGCTTTTTTTAGATCTTCTACAATTTTCTTATGGTCGGCGTCGATTTCGTAAGTAACCTCGAAGTCATTTTCTGGGTCAACTTTGGTATCTTTTCTGACGTGTCCAACAGAGGACATAACCTTGAAATCTTGCCCAAGATACTTCTCAATAGTTTTCGCCTTGGCAGGCGACTCGACGATGACTAAATTTTTTGACATATCTTAATTGTATCACACTTGTCAAGCTTGAGCGGGATGGGTTATTGAGACAGCAAAAAGCCCTCGGGTGGGATTAGGTAAGGGTGGGCATCACCTAATCCCGCCTGAGGGCTCTTTGTAATCCCCGCAACGCTTCTTTTGCCAGATACCGGGGAAGCCCCGGAAGCGCGACCCACCTCACACAAATTGGGGCCCGCCGGTTGTGGGGGTTGCTATATCCTCGAAAGATCCTTCAAAGTGGAGGTAATACTTATAAGCTTAGGACCATAAAAGAGAAATCATAAGCCCGAAGGGGTTCGAGAATACGCAACTTCGTCTACTTTTTCAGCAAAAGTATGCTAAAATAGTAGATAGAAATTATGATTTATTTAGGTGCAGTTTGAGGTCTTTTTGACCCCTAACTGTTATCATTATAGCACAGTTGAAAAATAAAGTCAACACTTTTTTCATATTTTTTATGAAAATCAATAAAATCTCACCCCAAGAGCATGAATTTACAGAGGTGTTAATTCCGCTTGCGCTTAACGTAAAAATGTTGTATTTTTATGGAAAATTGCCCAAAAAATGCCCTACTGTGGCGATCGTGGGGGCTAGGAAGAATACCTCTTATGGATATGAGGTGGCGTATAAGGCGGCCTATGCGGCGGCGAAGGCGGGGGCGGTGGTAGTTTCGGGTCTGGCGTATGGGATAGATTCAATCGCGCACAGGGGTGCGTTAGATGCGGGTGGTGTGACGGTGGCGGTGCTGGGGACACCAATTACAGAGGTGTATCCGAAGGAGCACGTAAGACTGGCCGGAGAGATTGTAGAAAAGGGCGGGGCGGTGATTTCTGAATATGGGCCAGATGATTTGGCGGAAGGTAAGACGCATCTTAAGGTGCGGTTTCTAGAGAGAAATCGGATAATTTCCGGGCTGTCGGACGTGGTGCTGGTGGCGGAGGCGGCGGATAGGAGCGGGTCACTTAATACTGCAACACACGCACTGTACCAGGGGAAGGATCTGATGGTGGTGCCGGGAGACATTACGCGGCTGTCATCTAAGGGGTGCAATAAGTTGTTGGCGCAGGGGGCGGCGCCTTATACAGAGGAGGCGGATCTTTTGGGGCTGTTATTCCCTAGTGGTTTTAATAGGGGCGATGATGATAGTGTGGGCTATGGCAGAGGTGATGCAAAATGTGGTGGGAGAGGCGACGTTCACAAGCGGCGTCTATCGGCGCAGGAAAAGAAATTACAGCAACTTTCCCTGCTGGCAGAAACAGAGGTGGAAGTGCAGGTTTTGGGGTTTTTGGTGTCTGGGATTTGTGATGGCGATGAAATCATTGAGAAAGGCGGTTTCTCTGCGGCGGACTTTTCTCAGGCGGTGACGGCGCTGGAAATCAAGGGGGCGATTAAGTCCCTAGGTGCGAATCGATGGATGATTAGATAATTTCGTCAAGCTTGGCGGAGACTTCGCGGAGGATGTCTGGGAGGGCGGCTTTTTCGTCTGGGGTGAATTTACCAAGGACAAAGTCGGTGTCGCCGAGTTTTTGACGGAGTTCTGGGTTGCCAGTACCGAGGCGGAGGCGTGGGAATTCTTCGGTGCCGAGCTCTTTAATGGTGGATTTTAGGCCATTATTGCCGCCGGCGGAGCCTTTTTCGCGGAGGCGAATTTTGCCAAATTCGAGGTTGAAATCATCGCAAACGATTAAAATATCGGCGGGTTTGATCTTATAGAAGTGAGCGAAGGCTTGGATGCTGCGCCCAACCTCGTTGTAATAAGTCTGAGGCTTGATAAAGATAGCATCCTTGGTCTTTAGCCAGATGGCACCCATTTTTTCGGTCTTTTCCCAGGAAAGGTCTTTGATTTTGGCATAAAAATCTAAGGCTAAGAAGCCGGAATTGTGGCGGGTAAAGTTATATTTTGCTTCTGGATTGCCAAAACCGACAATTAATTTCATCTTTAGCTAACCTTTCTCTTTGCAGGGGCACCGTCTTCTAGATCTTGTGCTTTTTTACTATTGTCACTTCTAAATGAGAACATGATTGGCGTACCAACATAAGGGTAAAATTCGCGGATTTTGCGCTCCAAGAAACGCTTGTAAGACCAGTGCAAGAGGTCGAGATCGTGGCCGTGAATGACGAACCATGGCGGACAGACGTCGGTCTGGACAATGTATTTCGGCTTTGGATGAGTGTTTTTAAGGCCGGCTGGCAAGTGTTCGGATTTGGCCTCCTGTAAGATGTGGTTTAAGTCCTTGGTGGCAATTTGGTGA
The DNA here is from genome assembly GCA_947302125.1 of uncultured Candidatus Saccharibacteria bacterium. Lineage (GTDB taxonomy): Bacteria > Patescibacteriota > Saccharimonadia > Saccharimonadales > Saccharimonadaceae > Nanosyncoccus. The sequence goes on along the minus strand of CAMYUL010000004.1, from coordinate 37,350 downwards.
TGACGGGCTTCGTCGATTTGCTCGGCGAGCTCGAATAGCTTAGTGACGTTTTTGCCAGTTTCGGAGCTGGTAAAGAGTACCGGTGCGTATGGTAAGAAGTTGAAATCGCGCTCGAGTTGGTCTAATAGGAAGTCGGCGGCGGTGCGGTTTTTGATGTTTTCTTCGCCGAAGTAATTGGTTGGTTCGGCGTTTTCTAAGAGGTCGGACTTAGTAACAACCATGATAATTCCCTTGCCAGCTTCGACGATTTGGCCGGCGAGAGACTGGTCGAGCTTGGAGTGTGGCTCGGTGGAATCTACTAGAAGGGCGCAAATATCGGCCTCTTCGATGGCGGCGAGGGTGCGGATGGCGGAGAATTTCTCAATGCCGACTTCGCGGCGGCCGGGCTTTCTGAGGCCGGCGGTGTCAAGGATTTCTAGGGTGCGACCGTGGTATTTAATCTCTACACGATTGATATCGCGAGTGGTTCCCTGGCGGCTGCTGACGATGGCCTGTTGTTTCTTGGCAAGAGAATTAAAAAGACTGGATTTGCCGACATTTGGACGGCCGATAAGGGCAATCTTTAAGGTGTTTTCGTCGTCTTTGATGGAAGCTTTTGGCTCTGGGATTTTTGCTAGAATTGCCTTTTTAACCTCTGCGATTCCCTGACCGGTGGTGGCGGAAGTGCGGAAAATATACGACTCATCGATGCCTAGAGCGCGGAACTCGTTTATGTCTAGAGCCTCGCCGCGGTCGGACTTATTGAGTAGCAAGAATACCGGCTTCTTGGAGCGGAGCGCGGACTTAGCAATATTCTTGTCGTAATGGTTGAAATACTTGGTAGAGTCGACGGTAAGTAGGATAATTTCGGCGGAGTCGATAGCGTCATTAATCTGCTCCTGGATGCTGGCCTCGAAACTATCTTCTGGGTTTTTAAGACCGGCGGTGTCGACTAGTAGGAATTTGTCGTCAATGCTAGTAACAACATTGTCGCGAGTGGTGCCCTCTTCCCTGGCTACAATGGCAATATTTTTGTGCGCAAAACGATTAAGCAGGCTGGATTTGCCGGCGTTAGTCTGGCCAATTAATGCGACGATAGGAAGAGTTTTCATACGCTTAATTATAACATTTTCTCCTTAAAAAAGCAATAAAAATAAGCCCTTTCGAGTGGGTTTATAGTGTAGTTTCGTGATATAAAAAAGAGCCTACTTTTGGCTCTGATCCTAGTTTGGTGATTCCGGCGGGAGTCGAACCCGCGATTTTCTGGATGAGAACCAGACGTCCTAGACCACTAGACGACGGAACCACTTGTTTTATTTTAACACAGAGAGCGGAGAATGTAAAGTGGGTAAAATAGCATAAATGGTATTGACTTTTTTGGCTATGTGTGCTATAATAAAGGCATAGAGTGAGAAATGCCCTTTGGGGCATTTTATTCACCTAGAAAGGTAGGCTAAGACCTGCGGAATAAGTAGAGTAAGATCTACAGCAATCATAGCTAAAATCTACAATTGTAGGTAGATTTAAATCTACAATAGGAAGCCTACTAAATAAAAAAACGGCGTTTTGCAGAAAGTCTGCAAAATGTAGCACATAGACAAGGGGTTGCTTTCCCCCGACACAGAGTTCACTCGAGAAACCCTGTGTGGCAATCCCTCCGCACATCAGAAGTCCTTCACCACACCACTTTGTGGCACTTTCACTACTACTTCTACCATGTGCGTTGTCACCATACCTGCCAGGCCCGTAGTTAATTCTACGGGCCTTTTTCCTGCTTAATTTTGCAACGGGCGATGGATAATGTTGGAGTGACTAATATCTGACGCTACCACCGGAGTTTGGAATGGCGGCAATCCAGAGCTGTCCTGGAGTAAAGGAGATAGTGTTGCCACTGTCATCTCTAAATTCGATTTGAGCGGACTTACTATTCTTTTTCCAGGTGCCACGAGTGGCGGTGCCATTCTGGAAGATATAGGCATTGCCAGTGCCGATGGTCTGGATAACATGATGATAATTATCGGTATCAAGATACTCATCAACCTTCATGACGGCGATGGCTGAAGGGCTGACCTGCTTAGCTACGCCACAGTCAGTTTTTGGATCAGGCTGGGCTTTGCCGGTGTCAATGCAAGTGTAGACGATATGATCTTCGCCAGAAGCGTAGGAACGATTATAGGAATTAGTGGCTTCGTCGTAATGATAAACGGTGTTAAAGCTGCCGACTCCGCCAAAATTGACGGCAATTTCTTTGACGAGAGGAGTGACATTCTCTTCGGCATTTTCCTCGGCGTTCTCTTCAGTTTGATCTAGGCCAGCATTTTTGCGGGCGGTGGCAACAGCGTCTGCGGCTTCTTCTGGCGTGAGGCGCGGTAGCACTTGTGGGTTAGAAGAGCTATAGCCGTCATCCCGGGCGGCTTTTTCGAGAAGCTCGGCTGAGGTGAAGAGGTTGTTTGGTGCCCAGTAGGAAGAAACGTTGCGCCAAGTGTAGATGAGTGACTCGTCAACCTCGCGGTAACCGCCGGCGCGAAGTGCGGCAATGGCGTCAGTGGCGCCACCGGCGTGGACTACGGTACAATCAAACGGAGTATCCCAGTCTAGATAGTAGTTGCGAAGTGAACGGATTGGGCCGATAGCCTCATCTTTTGGATTTTGGTAAATTGCGGCAAAGCGGGTAATGCCAGCTTCGGCGATAGCTTCGAAGACCACGGCGGCTTGGTTTAGGCCGGCTTGCGGGCGGGCACCGTCGATGCCGTTAGGGATTTGGATACAATAAGTTGGTTTAGAGTTTTCTGATTCGTCTTTGATTTGAAGGCCGGAGAGCTTACCATAAAACTTCGGTCCTTCTACGACGATTTCTTCATCTTCTACGACAGTCTCTTCGTTCTTGAAAATATTGCTAAAAAATACAAGCCAGACTACTCCGCCAATAATGGCAAGAAGCAAAATAACAATGGCGGTAATGATGATGCATTTTTTGTGTTTACTCTTTTTGAGCTCTTCTTCAGTTTTTGGAGTGCTGACTTTTTTGAACTCCTTGGTTTTCTTAGATTTCTTCTTAACTGGAGCTTTTGTCGTAACTTCTTCTGAGACCACGACGACCTCTTCTGCTACGGACTCCATCTGATTATCATTTGATGTATCCATACGCTAAATTATAGCATAAGCGGAATGGAAAGGCAAAAAGCTTATGGTATGTGGAGTTTGCGCTTATGGTAAGTGTCAAAAAGTTTATGATAAACAATAAAAAAGCTTATGGTAATCGTAAAAGCGCTTAAGGTAAGGCAAAATTAGAGATCGTTGACGATAGCGGAGCAAGTAGCGTTAAGGCGAGCAATAGTGCGGTCTTTTCCAAGCACTGCCATAGTGAGATGAAGCGCCGGTGAGAAATTGGCGTAAGAAATCGCAATGCGGATGAGGCTAAAGAGCTCTGCTGGCTTTTTGCCGGTCTCTGCAAGAAGGTCGTTAAGGGTGTTTTGTAAATTATCTGCAGTCCAATCTTCGACATTCTGAAGTTTGTCGATGGCGGCTGAGAGTAAGTCGCGCTGTTCGGTCTCGGAGAGCTTTTTGATAAATTTGTTGCTCTGTAAGAACTCTAGATCAATGCGTGGATCCTCAAAGAAATAAGTAGTGTATTCTCTGAGATCAGACAGAACTTTGAGGCGATCGTAAATGATGGACAAGACTTGCTTGCGATAGTCTTCCGAATAATCCATGGCAATTTCTGGCCAAAAGTTGATTAGACTATCTCTGGTAGGGTTGATGGCATTGCTCTTAATAGAGGCCTCGTCTCTAGAGACGGTGCGGTCGTAAAGCGCATCTACACCTTGCTCGTCGTAGATCTTGCGGATCCATTGACCATTTTGCCAAAGCAGCTTGACTTCGTCGAAACGAGCGCCGGAAGTCTGGATGCGGGAGATGTCGAATTTCTCAATGAGCTCGTCCTTGCTGTAGATTTCTTGCTCGGTACCATCGTTCCAGCCAAGGCAGGCGAGGTAGTTTAGCATAGCTTCCTTAACTACGCCTTCATCCTTGTAATCGATAACCGATTTAGCTCCGTCGCGCTTGGAAAGCTTTTTGTTCCCTTGCGTGGCTAAGACGTGTGGCAAAGATACAAACTTCGGATGGGAGATACCAAGAGCTTCGTAAATTGCTAAGTAGTTCGGCATACTGGAGAGGTATTCTACACCGCGAACAATATGAGTAACTTGCATTTCGTAGTCGTCCACGATGTGGGCGAAGTTATAAGTCGGGAGGCCGTCTTTCTTGATTAAGATGATATCATCCATAACCTCTGGGCCGGTCTTTAGATCGCCCATGACTTCGTCGTGCCACTCAACGCTCTTTGGATCGGATTTGAAGCGGAGAGGTGTACCTGGCTCCCAAGCATCAGACGAATCAGCCGTTTCTGGACGGTGATTGCGGTAGAGGAATGGGAGCTTTTTCTCATTGTCTTCTTTTCTGTACTCGTCAATCTTTTCTGAAGGGGTCGGATCGGCGTAAGCGCGGCCGGCTTTGAGCAATTTCCTGGCATAAGCGTGGTAGATGTCGCGGCGTTCGGATTGATAATATGGGCTGTGATCGCCACCTTTTTCGATTCCCTCATCCCAATCAAGGCCGAGCCAAGTAAGGGTCTCTAAGATTAACTCGGTTGCACCTTCTACGTAGCGGTTTTGGTCAGTGTCTTCAATACGTAAAATAAAATTACCACCATCAGACTGTTTGGCGATAAGATATGGGTAAATAGCGCTTCTGACGTTTCCAAGGTGGATGTAGCCAGTAGGGCTAGGTGCAAAACGAGTAATATTCATAAAAATATTATACCACAAAGTAAGCGGATTTCCAGGAGAATCTATAGAGAGGTAGCGATGTTTCTAATTTGTTCTTTGGTGAGGTTTTTGCCAGTAGCGTGAATGTTGTAAAGGAGGCCACCATTAACCCAGCAGGCCTTGTCGCCGCGGACGTAAATAGTGATGCCTTGCTCACGCATGGTGGTAAAATCGGTTGGGTAATTCTTCTTGACGTAATTATTAAGAAGGGCGGTGCTGTCCCAGGTGGATTTTTCTTCAGAAAGGGAGAATCCGGCGCCCTCTGGGCCATTGAAGTACATTACGACCTCGCCATCTTTCTCGGAGGAAACATTAGAAAGGCTGTAGTTTCTAGGGATGAAGGTTGGATAAGTGGCTTCGATGCCGGTTTGCATAGCGGCGACGCGGACGGAAAGATCAGGCATGTTGAAATGGACAAAAGCGACAAGGGCGCTGACTGTAGCAGCGGAGCAAAGCAAGGCAAAGAATACGCGGCGAGCGCGGCGTTTCTTGTTGAACTTCTTTGGCATTTCTTCTGGCTCATCCATAGAGGCGACATTCCTGAGGGCGCTCTTTAGAATCTTGTCGTCGGAAGTAGTTTTCTTGACAGATTTTCTAGCAGCAAGATGAGCTTGCCTCTCAGCGATGCGAGCTTGTCTCTCGGCGATGCGGGCACGTCTCTCGGCGTCGGCTTTGGCCTTGACGGCGGCGAGGCGAGCTTTCTTCTCTGCCTCAGCGGCGGCCTTAGCGGCGAGCTTGGATTGTTTCAAAATCTCGGCATTAGCCTTAGCGACATCCTTTGATTCTTTCTTTGCGACGGGCTTAGCGGACTTGTCAGCGGCAGAAGCAACTTTGATGACCTTCTTAGTAGCTGGCTTAGCAATAACTTTCTTGGACTTTGTAGCCTTTTCTGCTGGCTTGTTAGCGTCAGAAACGGCAATTTTCTTAGCAACTGGGCGATGGACGTAGCGGCGAGATAAGGTGGTGGAGCGCTGGACGCTCGTATGGGTCTCCGCAGAAGAAACGGAAATCTTCCGAGTTTTTTTGCCATCATCAATCTTGATCTTAGTCATATTGTATTACACTCCACAAAATAGGTTATTCTTATTATAACCGTTAGCGTGGCAATAAGCAATACTTTTTTGCGAAAAAACTTAACGATTTTGACCGGTTAGGAAATTCCAAATTCTCTCGAAGAAAGTTGGCTCATTTTCCGGCATAGCCTCGTAAGGGCCGTCGGCCTCGTTGTCGACGAAGTCGGTCTGAGTGGCGCCAGATGGGGCTGGGTTAATCTGTTCGGCGGTGACAAGTAGACGGTAGCGAGAAGTTCCCAGAGGGGTACAGGTGATGAGAGTGAGCATTGGCTTGTCGGTCTCATAGACTAGAGCGGAGACGTTGTTTGGTTCAACGGTTTCCATCTTAGTGACAGAGTAGGTATAGCGGTTGCCTTCGTAATCGATGTAAATAAGATCGCCATTTCCGAGGCGCTCAAGGCCGGAGAAAATAAACTTGTACTGATTATTGCTGTAAATGTCGCCAGCAGAGTGACCGGTGATGACGAGGTTGCCGATCTCGCCTGGCATAGCACTGGCGCCAGGAATGGCAAACTGGGCGACGCCGTTTTCCATGGCGGCGTTGACTGTGTCGGTGTCATTGGCGATGCCAAAGTGAACTGGTACATCGACGTTGAGCTTTGGAATCATGAGGCGATTGTCGGCGGAAATGGCAGTAGTTAGGGTAGGATCAAGAGCAGTAATGCCAGTATCTTCGCTATTTCCTGGTGAGACGTAGGCGGCGATTGGTGCAAAGATTAAGCGGTTGTATTGTAAGAATAGAACGATTAGGACGACTGCCGCGCCGGCTAGAAGTGGCATTAGGCGGCGCATTTTGCGGGATTTTTTCATAGTAGTGGCGGCGTGCTTTTTGACGGTGGTTTTGAGGGCGTCAATGATGGACTGTTCCTCTTCTTCAGTAGGATTGACTGGGAGCTGCGGAGTCTCCAAGACCTCTTCGTCATGTTTTTTGCGCTCATCTTTGAGGCGCTCATTCTCAATATAAGATTTGGCAGCTTTGGCATAGTAGTCACTGTAGTATTTTTGGTAATAGTCTTGCCAGGCGGTGTGATATTTTTGCCACTCTTCGGCGGTAGCTTTGTTGTTGGTAGTGACCGTTGTGCTGATTGGGGTTTGCTTGTAGGATGGAGCGCCTTGGGCGACCGGCTGATTTGACTGAGCTGACTGGGATGGTTGGATAACTTTCTTAGCTTGTCTGGTAGCGATGTATGCTTCTACGGGCATATTGTTAGCAGCTTTGCCAAGATTTTTCTGAAAAGTAGACCCTTCGGTTTTGCGCAAAAAAGAGGTACCGCCACCATATGCCGCCAGAACTTTCCTTCTGGCGATTTCTGTTGCGGTCTGCCGACTGCGATCATTAGAAGATTGCCCACCGGTATCCATGGGTTAATTATAACACGATTTCTGATTTTTGTGGTATAATAAACATATTGGGCGACTGGCGGAACTGGTAGACGCGCTAGACTCAAAATCTGGTTCTCGTAAGAGAGTGAGGGTTCAAGTCCCTCGTTGCCCACCATCTTGACAAAATTAATTAAGTGTGCTATAATAAGAAGAGATGGAGCCTACAGGGGCTCTTTTTTTTAGTTCAAAATCTTTTCCCTGGTGATAGTGCGACCGTTTTGATAATAGAGATATTTGTTGTTCTTGGCGATGGTGGAAAGTCCGGTCGCGCTAGCTAGCTCGTGACGATTAGTACCGTCAAAGTCATAGACAATGAGCTTGTCATCCTTAATTGTGCCAATGAGATAATCATCGAGGAAGTAATGGAAATTACCTTCAACATCATATCTTGATAGGCGGTCTAGTTCTGCGTCAAATAAGGCAATCTTGTTATCCTTTGTGGCTACGAGGAACTCATTCTCTGACCAAATATAGAAATTGTCAGGGGTGAAATCGATATCACTTTCTAAGGCAATGTCAAAAGTATCTAGGCCGGCATCTTTGGTTGGGAAAGTGTTGTTTGAGTAAACATAGAAGCGGTTATTTTCAAAGAAGGCGACATATTTGCGGTCAAGATAACTAGAGATAAGGAACTTGATCGTGCTTTCTGCTGGGAATTTCCTGATCAAAATATTGTTAGAATCCTCGGAAAGCAAGTAGAGAGCGTTCTCATTGGTAAGATAGACCAGGTTGGAGTCGTTGTAGCCAAAGGCTTTAACATTCTTGGCGAGAGCTTCGGACATGTTGTGTTCGGAGATTGAGATGGTGCGGAGATTTCCGTTTTCGATAGCGATGAGGCGTTCGTTACTTTGGCCCATGAATTCCATATTGGAGAAATTGAGGCCATAATCAGAAGTGAGGTTGTAGCTATTTTCTGGATTCTTGAGGTTTAGGAATAGCCACTCGGTCTTGTCATGATTCTTGGTTTCTAGCAGGATATAATCATTGCTGTTTGACCAGCTGATATTGATAATTTCGCGGTACTTCAAGATCTCAGAAAAGTCGAGGGTGGTTTCAGTAACGTCGTCGCCGCGGATGTTTAAGAGGGTAAATAGCGGTCTCTTTGTGAGAGAGTCTTTTAGATTAAGATTTTGCGAGCTATTCACTGGGTCATTATATATGGCATAAAGAATTTGATTACGATCTTTTGATATGGAAAAGAACTCGAAGTCATTTTTAAACTCACGGACGGTTTCCGGAGAGCGTTCTTTTAGGAATAAGCGGGGGTAGTCCAACTTTAATAAAACGCCAGAAGTGATGGTGATATCTTTTTCCCAAGAGAGGTAACCGTCTCTTTCGAGCTTAACGTGATGACTGCCGGCATCGAGCATGCGGGAAGTATTAGTGTGAAGAAGCAGGGTTTCGTCATCGATTGTGACGGTGGCGCCGCTTGGCATACTTTTGATTTGGGCCAGACCGGATTGATTTAATTCCCCATTCTTATCTACGTTATAGCCCATGGCAACAAAAGTTAAGACAATGACAGTAACAACTACGGCTGCAACCATAAGAATTTCTGTAATGATTAGACGGACGGTTTGTAAACGTTTTTTACGTTCTTTATCCATAATAATTATTATACTACTTTTTCTTTTTAGTTCTAATGATCATGATTGTGGCAAAGATGAAGATGCCGATGCTGATAAATTGCGAAGTGGAGACTGGACCGATGAAGCCGCGGTAAGCATCGCCACGGAAGAACTCGTCAATGAAGCGAATAATTGAGTAAGAAAGGAGATAGATGTAAAGAAGAGTTTTCTTGCATTTCCCTTTTCTTTGTAAATAATATAAGACGCCAAAGAGAATGAAGTTGCAGCCGGCTTCTATGAGCTGGATTGGTAGCCTTGGGACGCCGTTGGCGATTTCGATTGGGTCGTTGTGATAGGTGATACCGTGTTCCCATTCGACGCCATAGCAACAGCCGCCGAGGAAACAGCCGATGCGGCCGAAGGCGTGGAAGAGTGGAATGAATGGGGCAATGATAAAGGAATAAAGGCTGGTATCTTTCTTGGTTTTCTTGAGGTAAATAAAGCCGGCAATGAGACCACCGATGAGGCCACCATAAAAAACTTGGCCGCCGAAAATAATAGCAAGACAGTTGATCAGGAGGCCGAAGGAATTAATCTGGTCGATTTTTTGGAAAAACTCGATGATGAGATGGAAATTAGTAAGTGCATAAAGTAGGTGCCCGCCAAGAAAAATGCCGATAGCGGCGAATAAGCCGAGGGATAGAATGTCATTGTCGTCAACTTTGAGACGTTTGGCGGCTTTCATAGCCATAAAAAGAGCCACTAGGATACCAACGCAGGCGCAGATGGCATAAACTGAGAAATCGTGGCCGAAAATATTAATAAGTGGGAGCATTGATTACCTTTATGCTTAATAATAAAACTGCCCCGGTGTTTGGCCGGGGCAGAAGAAGCTAGATATTAGTAGTATCTAACAGTTGTAGCGGCGTCGAGAAGGCCAGCGCTGCTTGCAGCACAGATTACGCAGATTGCGCAAACGATGCCGATACCACCAAGGACGGTGCCGATGATGGAAAGTACCAAGCCAGCAGTAGAGAGGCCAGTCTTAGCAACTTTGCGAGCCTTGACAGCAAGTACAATACCGATGATTGCACAAACGAAGCCAAGGATGCTAAGGAAGCCGAACCAGCAAGTGACAACACCGATGATACCTAGAACTAGGGATGCAACGGAGATACCCTTGACGGAGTCTGCTTTGTTAGTGGTTGGTTTAGAATCGCTCATCTTTATGAGTCTCCTATTAAATAATATTACCTACATTATAGCACATTTTTCAAAAAGTAAAGGGATTTTAGGTTGATTTTTAGTTTTTATGCTTTTTCTTTTAAAATCATAAAACCCCCGAACATGACGGGGGCAAAACTCAAACTCTACATTTTTAGTTTAGCATAGGAAAATGCTTGTGTCAATTACTTTTTTGGAAATTTTTGGCCGATTTTTTGTGCTATAATAATAATAGTAATAAAAGGAGGATTATGTTTGATCTATCAGGACAGGTAGCGGTAGTGACAGGAGCATCGAGTGGCTTAGGTAAGCAGATGGCAAAGGCTTTTGCGGCTCAGGGTGCCGATCTTGTAATTCTGGCACGCAGATTTGAAAGACTTGAAGAATTTGCGAAAGAGCTAACTGCTGAATTTGGAGTTAAAGTCTTGCCAGTAAAGTGCGATGTGACTTCTACGGAAAGTATTAATGCGGCGGCAGAAGCGGCCGAGAAAGAATATGGCAAGGTAGACATTTTGCTAAATTGCGCCGGCTCATCTAAAGACAAGGGCGTTCTCGAAATGGCTGATGACGAGTGGGACTTTACGATTTCTACTGACGAAACCAGTGTGTTCAAAATGACGCGTGCTTTTGGTAACATTATGAAGAAAAATGGCTACGGTCGAATCATTAATATTGCCTCTATGTATGGCTTGGTTGGCAACACGGAAATCCCAACAATTGCCTATCATGCATCAAAGGGTGCAGTGGTCAACTTTACGAGAGCGGTAGCGGCTGAGCTTGCTACGGACGGTATTACATGTAACGCGATTTGTCCTGGATATTTTTATACAGAACTTACTCAGCCAGTGCTTGATACGGAAATGTTCCAAGAATTTGCAAAGACTCACGTGCCGATGAAGCGATATGGTAAGGAGGGGGAGCTTAATGCTGCGGCAATTTTCCTTGCAAGTAAAGAAGCAAGTTATGTGACAGGAGCAATTCTGCCGGTGGATGGTGGATACACATGCGTATAGCGATTTTTACTGACGTATTTTTGGAAGTTCCGGGCGGGATCCCGTCTTCGATTAAGGCGCAGAAAAAGGCGCTGGAAAGTCGCGGCGATGAAGTAGTAGTCTTCTGTCCAGGTTATTCTCAGCCGGAGAATATTTCTAATGTAGTAATTGTTCCTACACATAGAATTTTACATTTTGGTGGGGCGCCACTTTCTAAGCGTCCGGGCAAAGTGGAGAAATGGATAGAGAAAAATTATCCAAAATTTGATTTCGATTTGGTGCATGTACATTACGAAGCGAGCTGCTCGATAGCAGGAATGTTGATCGCAAGAAAATACAAATTGCCACTAATTCAGACTATGCATGGTCGGGAGGATATGGCGATTGGCGTTAATGTTCCCCATCCGTTAAAAACTTTTGTGGGAATGAGTTTAAATTTCTTACATAGCAGATATATCCGCCATACGATTAAAATTAAGAGAGACAAGTACCTAGCTCCAACTATTGCGCGTTCGAAAATGTGGGAAGTGATGGTGAACCATGCAAACTTTGCGGATAGAGTGATTACTCCGTCTGAGCATTTCAAGAAAAAGCTGCAGCATTACGGCGTAAAAGCGCCAATCTTCCCTGTTTCTAATGGTGTGTCAGACGAGATGGTGAGGGAGCTGGATCAAAAAGTGGAAAAGGAAAATCGCAATTTAGTTAGAGTGAAGAAGAAAGATGAGCCTTTGAAACTTTTTTGGAATTCGCGCCTTTCTAAAGAAAAAAGAATCATGCCATTTCTAAAGTCACTTCGGAAAATGCAGGCGCCATATGAATTTACAGCTTGTGGCAACGGTAACCAGCTTGCAAGGGCAAAAAGATATGTAAAGAGGCACCACCTAAATGCTAAAATTTTGGGGCAAGTGCCGCACGAGGATATGTTGAATTATATGCTGGGTCAACATTTATCGGTGACAGTTTCGGATGGTTTTGATACTCAAGGGCTGACACTACTCGAGGCTGAGGCTACTGGTATGCCGGTGTTTTTCTGCGATCCAGACATGAAAGAATCAGTTCCAAGTGGTGGATATATTATGAGTAAGACGGCTAGCGTGGAAGACATGGCGAAGGCGTTAGATGATGTTGCTCAAAATTCGGAAGAGATTTCCAGAATGAGCAAGGTAATGATTGCCCATCGTAAAGAGATTTTGCAATCAGCGCAAATACCGAAGCTTTATAAAGTTTATGAAATCGAGAAAACAGTAGCTTCTAAAGGTTGACCCTTAGAAAAGAGGTTATTGGCTGCGATTTTTGAGGCGAGCTCGCCGTTCCAGATGGATATTGGTGAATAGTTAGTATCTTGTAATGGGACGGAAATAACTTTTCCGTGGTGTGCGACAATGATTTGCTCTGCGTGGAGGGTTAATATTGTGCAGGGATAGCTTAGTGTAAATTTATGTAACGCTTCAACTACTGGGATGAGCGGCATGGAAAGTAGCAAGACTTTTGGATAATAAACTGCGCGGAACAATTTTTGCATTTGAGCGAGAGATCCCATAATAAAGAGGTGGTCGCGCTCGATGAGGTCCGGCATTTCTGGCAAAATTAGATCAATAGTATCGCGAGTGATTAGTGCAGGGGCATTAGTGCTTTTTAGTGCGTCGGAAATAGCGATGCTAGTTTCTGAGTTTTTGGAAAAATCACCTAAAAATAGTGCGAAGTCGGAGGAGCTAACGTAATCATTTAAGACGCTAGATTTAGCAATTGAGCCCGAGTCAGTAGCTGGGAGAAAAATGAGTCCAGGAAGCGGCGGGAGCTTAGATTTTAAAGACTCTGGGAGCAAAAGGTTGACTGTCTTTAATGGGTAAGTGGAGGTCAATTTTTCGGCAGAATGAATAATTGCGGAAAAATTTTCAGAGTTGCCGCCAATAATGGAAGCTACTCCAGTTTTTTGTTCAGGAACATTCCACTCTAAATCCTGAAAAAGTTTAGTGTTAGTTTGTTTGGTGAAATAATCTAATTTTTCCATATTAAAACTCCAAAGTTACACTAACCGGGCAGTGATCTGAGCCGAGAACGTCTTCGTGAATTTCGGCGCTTTTGAGATTTTTTTCAAGGGACTTGCTAATAAAGAAGTAGTCAATCCGCCAGCCAATATTTCTTTTGCGAGCTTGAGCGCGCCAGGTCCACCACGTATAGCGTTGTTCGTCTGGATGCAAGAAACGAAAAGTGTCGAGAAGCCCACTGCTTACAAGATTGTCGATTCCCTGACGCTCTTCTTTGGTGTAACCGGCGTTCATCTCATTTTCTTTTGGTCTAGCGAGATCAATCTCGGTATGGGCGGCATTAAAATCGCCGCAGACTACGACTGGTTTGGTCTTTTCCAGATCTTTTAAGAAAGACAGGAATGCTGGATCCCAGAGGTCCTCGCGTAGCTTGAGACGCGAAAGGTCTGGCTTGCTGTTAGGCGTGTAGACATTGACTAGGAAAAATTCTGGGTACTCAGCGGTGATTACCCTTCCCTCGTCAAGCGGCGTTCCATAAACGTCGTCGGCCCATGGGAATTTGATGTTAATGTCATCAGTGAAGCCGTTAAAAGTATTCTCCGGCGTAGGTTTTGTGAAAATGGCAGTACCGGAATATCCAGGACGCGTAGCGGAATTCCAAAGTTCCTGGTACTCCTTAAGGTCAATCTCGGCTTGTCCCTGCTTAGCCTTTGTTTCTTGAATACATAAAACGTCTGGAGCTTTCTTGGCGATAAATTCCTGCAAAGCTCCTTTCCCGATGACAGAACGAAGCCCATTGACGTTCCAGGAATAAATCGTATATCTCATTAGAACTTACCCCTGTTTATGTCGCGATTTTTAATAGATTCGCGCTTGTCATATTTTTTCTTACCACGAGCAGTAGCAATGACTAGCTTGATATGGCGTTCTCCACCAAGCAGGCGGACTGGCACAATAGTGTAGCCATCTTGCTTAGCACGTTCAAATCCACGAATCTGTTTCTTGGTGGCGAGCAAGCGAATGTTTCTAGCAGTTTCGGCTCCTAAAGTAAGATTGTTTAGCCAAAGTTCGCTATTTCTAACGGTGACAAAAGAGCCCTTTAGTTGTACGTGATGATCGCGAATTTGTCTAACTTCTGGACCAGAAAGACTCATGCCGACAACAAGTTCTTCGCCGAGAGCATAATCAAAGCTGGCGCGGCGATTTACAGTTACTGAACTTGGTGTTTTCTTCTTTGCCATGTTATAATTATTATAGCATGAAAATCGCAATCACTTCTGATACTTATTACCCGATGACGAATGGGGTAGCAGTTTTTACGCATAATTTAGCAAAAGGGCTGGCGGCTCGTGGAAACGAAGTCTTAGTGCTAGTCCCAAGCTTTAGGAAGAAGAAATATACAAGGACCCAAGACGGGGTCAAGGTCTGGTATTTAACCTCAAAGAGGTTTCCATTTTATCCGGACCAGATTCATGAGATTCCAGAAAGAAAAAAAGTTCTAGGCGTAAGATTGCCAAGACTTGGCTATAGAAATGGACTATGGACGGCGGTTAATCCGTGGTTTGAGATGGAGAAGATATTGGCGGAGTTCCAGCCGGACGTGATCCATCTTCAGACTGTGGGTACGACCGGAGTGGCAGCAGTGCACTATGCTAGGAAATTTGATGTCCCGCTAGTATCGACCGGGCATTCTTATCCAGATAATTACACTGGTCAGTTTAAGCTGTTAAAACCTGTAAAAAGGCCTGCTGATGCAGTGCTAAAGGCGTACATGACTAGTTTTATGAAGAAGAGCTCGTATGCTACGATGCCAACAGAGCTTGCGATTGCTGACTTGGTGCCGAAGAACCGCAAGAGGTTTAAGGTGCCAGTAGAGGCCTTGTCAAACGGCATTGACCTTTCTGAGTTTAAGCCAGGTGAGCCTAATAAAGAGATCTGCAAGAAGTATAAGATCAATACGGACAAGCCAAGGGTTTTATATGTTGGCCGCGTTGATCCAGAAAAGAGTATTTCTAAGGTGATAGAAGCATTCTCTCAGGCCGCGACCAAGGTGCCGGAGGCGGAAATGTTGATTGTTGGTGATGGTATTGATAAGGCAAACTTGGAGAAATTAGTCAAAGAGAAGGGGCTTCAGGACAAAGTTAAGTTCTTAGGCAAGGTAATGTTGCCTGACCTAGTAGACGTATATAGGACCGGGACACTATTTGCAACAGCTAGCGAAACTGAGACGCAGGGCATTGTGTTAATTGAGGCTGCAGCCGTTTCTCTGCCACTAATAGCAGTTGATGCTGGCGCAGTGGGTGAGTTGTGTCAGAATAAGAAGAATGGCTTTCTGTGCGAGCCTGGCGATGTGCAAGGGATAGCTAATGCAATGGTCAAGATACTGATAGATAGTAAATTGCAGAAAGAATTTAGTAAGCATAGCTTAGAGATTGCCAAAAAACATGACATTAACCATACATTGGCTAGATTCGAAGAAATTTATAAGAAGGCAATCGAACTTAAAAACAGTTAGCTTTTGAGAAACTTTTTGATTTCTTTTGCAACAGCACTAGGGTCTTCGAAGTTGAGTAAGTGGCCAGCGCCTTTGACATAGATTTCCTGAGCATTGAACTGCTTGGCGGTCTTTTTGGTTTTTTCGCTAGGGATTAGATGATCTTTTTCTCCAGAGAGGAAGAGGGCCTTTTTATTAAAAGTGAAGTCACTGATGGAGTACTGTGTGGAGAATTTTGCAGATCTGTAAACATCAAGCCTAGTAGTGTAATCTTTGCCGGAAGTAAAGGTGGCATCCAAAGTTTTCTTGAATACTTCCTTGCTAAGTTCCTTGTCGCTTTTTGGAACGTAGAGATACTTTGTGGTAATAAAGCCGACGAATTTGTTTGGCATGATGGCAGAAAATGGAGTAAGCGCCGAGAAGAATTTATTTGGCTTGACGGAAATTGGAGATAGGAAGACGATCTTATCGGCAATTAAGTCAGGGTAACGCTCTGCTACGGCGGCAGCTACGATAGATCCCATGGAATGGCCGATTAGAATTGGCTTTTCTAATTTGTTTTCTTTAATATATTCTGCGACAAAGCGAGCGTATAATCTAGCGGTATATTCCTTGAGGGTGTTATTCCCTGCAGGCGGCACTTCTAGTAAATGGACATCAAAAGATTTCTTTGGGAATTTCTTAGCGATTTCTTTTAAGCCAAGTGCGTTTCCGCGAAAACCGTGAATAAAAATTAGCGTTGGTTTCATTTTTTAATTGCCCCCGCTTTCTTCAAAGCTTTTAAGATTGCAGGGCGGTCAAAACCGACAATCTCTTCATCATTAATCTTGGTAACAGGTATTGCTTGTAAGTTTAGGCCATCAGCATTAATCTCTTCGTATTCTACGCCGAGTTCATCTAGCCACTCCATGAGGGCGTGACAGTAACCGCACCAGTCTGCTGAATAAACCTTAATATCCATATCTATAATTATATTACATCTTGAGTGATTCGTCAAGTTGTGGGTCAATGTTTTTATTAATGTCTTCGTAGGAGCGTTCGACGATTTTATCTGGGGTAATGCCGGTATTATTGATAGAATTGCCGTTTGGTGTATACCAGTGGGCGGTGGTAACCTTAAGGATTGAGCCGCCAGATAAGTTGACTAGTGCTTGAACGACGCCTTTACCGTAGGTTGTCTCGCCGACAATGGTGGCTTTGCCGTAATCTTGGAGCGCGCCGGCGACAATCTCTGAGGCGGAGGCGGTGCCGCCATTAACTAGTACAATGGTTTTCATGTCGGCAAGGTCGGCTTTGCCGTGGTCGGCATAGGTCGTCTCATCTTTTAAGCGAGCAGATTTTTGGATTAATACGGTTTTACTGTCGATCCAAAGGCTGAGTAGGTCTTTAGCGGCTGAAACGTAGCCTCCACCGTTATCACGGAGGTCGAGAATGACTTTATTAATGTTTCTGTCGTCGAAATCTTTGATTAGGTTACGGACGAGTGTGCCAGTATCGGTATCGAAGCGGGTTACGTGGATAATAGCGGTATTGTCCACGTAATCTATATATGCGGAAACATTATTAATCTCTTCACGCTTGAGGTCGAAGCTTTTCTCTTCACCATCACGGACGATGGTGAGTTTGACGGTCGTGTCTTTTGCTCCGCGCAGCTTAGTAGCGATCTCTGAAGCTTCGAGGCTGTAGACAGGCTCGTCATCGACTTTGTACACTATGTCTCCGGCAAGCAAGCCAGCGCGGGATGCTGGATTGTCCGGCAGAGTGCGAATAATACGAACGTAATTGTCGCGTTTTGCAAGAACAACACCAATACCAGAGCCGACGTCGCCATGTAAGGACTTGTTAAAATCTGTGGCTTCAGAAGCGGACATGTAGAGGGTGTATTTGTCGCCAACGGAGGCAGCAATTCCCTTTTTGGCGCCTTCGATAGCAAGTTCCTTATCTACGGCACCGTCATATTTAGAGTTTAGGGCATTGTAAACTTCGTCTAGGCTGCTCCAGTCATTGGCGGCAGTAGTCTTAGTATTAATACCAAGGTAAGGAAGGAATTTATCAGAGACGGTGTTCCAATTTACACCAATAATAACGCCCATTACAAGAGTAAGTACAGCAACAGTGATTGCGCTGCTTAAAGATACCTTTTTCTCTTTTCTCTCTGCCATTTCTTAATTATACCACATTTCTGTGATTTTTATATCGTTAATGGTAAGCGTCAAAGTGAATATAGGATAAGCCAGAAGGATTAGTGACAACGCCGGAGGAGAAGGCGTAAGGATACCAGTTATACTCAGTAATATTGAGTGAACCGTCTGGGTTAACGGATTCTACCCACATGACGTGGCCGTAGCCACCATAATCGCTGACTGCAACAGTGTTTGGTGCAGGCGTATGATCTATCCAGACATTTCGATATCTAAGAGCTCCGGAATCGTGCCAGTTGCCAGCAGCGTCGTACCATCCATCCCACATGTTGGCATTGCCCCATGTTTCGGCGACAATTTGACCGTGAGTGTATTCATAGACTTTCCAGCCAGTATAATCCACACACTGACAGTAAAGGCCTCCGTATCCGCCAGATTTGCTATTAATGATTGCCCAAGGGCCTCTACCTTCATAGAGACAGGCGTTTCTCCATGGATAAGTGTCATTTCCTGCCGTAGAACGTGGGCCACCAATGTTGCCGGACGACCAAATCTGAGTACGAATCCAGTCAGCTTCGGCGAGCATTTCCTGATGCTTCTTATCAGCGTCAGCGGAGAAGGCAGCGGCATTTTCGCGGTATTTGTCGGCGATTTCCTGTTGCTCGGCGCGTTTTTCGGCGATACGAGCACGTTGGCCTTCCTGTTCCTCGATTAGACGTTCGACGTCGGCTTTCTGGCCCTCTAGGTCTTCTTTTAATTCCTTGATAGCTTCAATACCGGCAGCGATTTGAGACTTGATATTCTCCGTACGGGCCTGTTTTTCAGCATAGTCGGAAAGAGTTTTTGATCCAGCAAGGATAGACATTGGATCAGCCTTACTATTAAAATGCATTTCTACGAGCAAGCTAGCCAGGCCAGCTTGTTGCTCGTCAAGCCGAGCCTCAGTCTCTTTGATTTGTTCTTTGAGGTCATTAACTTTCTCTATGGATGTATCAATATTAGCCTGGATGGCATCAATCTCGTAGTTTAGTTTTTGAACTTCACCCTCTACGGTCATTGCTTCGTTGGTAGCTTCAGCGGCTTTTTGACGTAAGGCGTCCTCTTCGGCCTGCTTTGCCTTACAGGCATCACTACGGCATACCTGATAGTCAGCAAAAGCAAATTTAGCTGGAGCAACAATTAAGCTCAAAACTACTGCGGATACAATCGTCAGGACAAAAAAGGTTTTTATTTTTGTGTTGAGAGCTTTCATAATTCCATCTTAGCATAAGCGGTATGATATGTCAAGATGGGGCTTACTATTTGCGTTTTTTGGCGCGCTTAGCAGTGGCGTTTAGATATTTTCTAATAGCTAGCGATGAGGAAACGGTACCGATAAGAATGCCGACGGATATAGTAATGAGATAGACAACAATAAGCCAGTTGGTCTCAAGGACATCGTTAATCATAGAAATGTCAATGCCGTAATTCTCTAGATGCGGAGCTAAGGCATGGAAGCCTAAGAAACCAACGGTGGCGGCAATAATACCAGAGATAAATCCGCAAATTTGAGCTTCAATAAGGAACGGTCCACGAATAAAGCCGTTATCTGCGCCGACGAGTTTCATCATGTAGATTTCTTCACGCCTAGAGAAGATAGCCATGCGAATAGTGTTGAAGATGACTAGAATGGAGATGACTAAGAAAATAATAGATAAGATAATGCCAGCGTTTCTAGCGAGATTGGCCCAGGAAGTAATTCTTTCAAAAGCGGAACGGTTGGCGTCGTATGTTGGAGGGTTGGCTGGATCAATATTGATTAGGAAAGTACGATTACTATTGACCGTGTGTTCGATACTGGATAGGTCGTCCACGTCAAAAACTTTGATGCGCATAGTAGACTGCATTCGGTCGATCATCATCTGGCGCATTTCGCTATCTTCTCCACCGAGGGCGGTTAAGAGATCTTCATTGTCAGCGTTTTCTTCAAGGAATTTGTCGTATTCTTCTTCGGAGGTAGAAACTTCAACATTCTTAACATTCTCATCCTGAGACATGATATTCGCCATTTGAGAAAGCGATGTTTCCGATGTGCCAGGTTTGAAGTAGATAGTAATATCAATCTTCTCACGCATAGCGTCAGCGGTAGAGGCCAAGATTGCGCTGGCGATAATGGTAACAAATAGGATAATGAGTGTCATGCTCATTACCAAAGTAGCAGCAATAGAAAGCCAAATATTTCTAGAAAAACTAATGGCGCCGTATTTAAAAATGCGAGAAGTACTGCGGAGCTTTTTTGTCCCGCTGTTTTTGCTCATAGTCTTTAGATTTTGCTTGGTCTGATTTGGCATTAGATTACCCTCCTTGAACGATAGCGGCGTGGATCTCTGACGTTGGCTGGTGTAACGGTTGCTCTGCGACGGATGTTGGGTTGAGCGGAAGCAGTAATCTTTGGCTCTGAAGCGGCCTTTGGCTCAGCGGCGATTCTTGGGCCGGCCGCAACCTTTGATTCGGCTACGACTTTTGAAGCTCTGCGAGGCCTGGTGGAGATATTATACTTGGTAGTATCAAAAGGATTGATAATTTGTGTCGGCTTTGTTATGGCTGGGGTGCGGATGACGCGAGTAGTTTGTTCTACCGTAGCAACTGGCTCATCATCTAGCTTGTAGATGCCGTGGACTTTTTGGTCGGCGACAATTTTGCCATCCTTTAATGTGACGACGCGTTTTCTGAGATTATTGACGATGTTTTCGTCGTGGGTAGTGACTAAGATTGTAGTGCCGAAATCGTTAATCTTCTGCAAAAGATCAATAATTTCCTTCCTAGTAAGCTTATCTAGGTTGCCGGTAGGCTCATCAGCAATTAAGATCTTCGGTTGTCTAGCAATGGAACGAGCAATTGAAACGCGCTGCTGTTCGCCACCGGATAGATGGCGTGGAAACTTCTTGGCCTTGTCGGCGAGCCCAACCAGCTCAAGAACTTTTGGAACAGTCTTATCAATTTCCTTGTTGCTCATGCCGGCAATTTCTAGGGCAAAAGCGACGTTTTCGTAGACAGTGCGGCCTGGGAGTAGCTTAAAATCTTGGAAGACAACACCGAGTCTGCGGCGGTAGTGAGGGATATAACGCTTCTTAACGTAATCTAGGTCGATGCCACCAATAATAATCTTGCCTGAGTCGGGGATTTCTTCCTTGGTAATCATTTTCATCAAGGTAGATTTGCCGGCGCCAGATTTACCAACTAGAAAAACGAATTCATTCGGCTCAATATGAAGGGAGACATGATCAAGCGCAGGGCGAGCATCGCCCCTAAAGGTTTTAGTTACTTGATCGAGCAATATCATATATTATATATTAGCATAAGCCTGAAGAATGCGCAAGATTTACTGGTCTTTTAGCGAGAGTTCTAGAAAGGCGTCGATAAAACCGTCAATTTTTCCGTCTAGAACAGCATCAACGTCAGTCTCTTCGTACTTCGTGCGGGTGTCTTTAACGAGCTTGTATGGTTGCATGACGTAATTTCTAATTTGTTGTCCCCAGGAGGCTGATTCTCCAGCACGCAGCTTGTCGATACTTTCTGCTTGTTGTTCGATTTGCATTTGAGCAAGCTTGCCTCGTAAAATCTCCATAGCCTTTTCTTTGTTCTGAAGTTGTGAACGTTCATTTTGAATGGCGACGACAGTGTTGGTCGGGATATGGGTAATGCGGACTGCGGAGTTGGTGGTATTAACCGATTGCCCGCCATGTCCTCCGGAGTGGTAAACGTCAATGCGGAGATCTTTATCGTTAATTTCAACAGTGGAGTCATTTTTGATGACCGGTAAAACCTCTACTAGCGAAAAAGAAGTTTGGCGTAAGTTGTCGGCATTAAAAGGACTAAGGCGAACTAGGCGGTGGGTGCCGTGTTCGCTTTTTAGCTTGCCGTACGCATCTTGGCCGGAAACTTCGTAGACGGCAGTTTTAATACCAGCCTCTTCGCCGGAGACTCGTTCGATGAGAGTGCTTTTGAAATTATTTTTTTCGAAAAAGCGAAGATACATACGTTCTAACATGCCGGCCCAATCCATAGCCTCGGTGCCACCAGCTCCAGAGGTAATCCTGATAATTGCGTCACCATGATCGTATGGTCCAGTGAATTTGAGAGATTTTTTAAGGGTACTAAAGTTTTCTTCTAGGGTGGTTAGCTGCTCGTCAATTTCTTGGTTAAGGTCTTCCTCTCCTAAATCCAATAGTTCTGAAATGTCAGAGAGCTGGATTTTCAGAAGCTGCCAAGGTTCGATAGCTTCTGAAAGGCGTGCTAAGTTCTCGTTTTTCTCGCGCGCATCGTTTGGGTCTTTCCAGATTTCTGGATCAGATACGAGCTCTTCTAGTCTTTGCTGCTCTTTAATTTTTTCGTCGATTTTTAGGGTTTTATAAGCTTCGGAAAAATTATTCGAGAGCTCTTCTAGACGTTTTTTATTTTGCATATTAGACTTCCAATAAATTAGTTAGCTCTTCATTGGCTGGGTAAAGTTTTTCATAATCAAAATCAGAGGCTGGGACAATGAATGGAAGGTCTGGATAAGCAGCCTTTTTTAACTGGTAAGCTTTGCGAAGCTCAGCTATTTCGCCAATACATTCAAATGGTTTTATGACCCCATCGATTCCGAGCAAGCCTTTAAAATCGTCGGAGAGTTCTGGTTTTTCTAGCAAGGACTTGTGCTCTGGGAAAAGTAGGTTCAAATCTTCTGGTTCTAAGAAAGGAGAAAATAATAAGTATGAGTTGGCGCATTTAGCACAAAGACCACACCATGATAATGCCTGATTATTAATTCCCTGTTTGTAATTGGCAACATTGCAGGAGCTGAAATTGTGCCCGTATTCTGCCCAGCAATTTTCGACAAAGAGCTCGGCGATTTTTAGCTCAGAATATTGCCTAAGTGGTGATCCTATAAAGATATTTTTGGCGACATATTTTTGCACGTATTCCAAGAAGAGCTGCTCTGCTTCCCAAGTTTTACTCCACTGGTGGTTGACTGGAAGGTCGCCGAGGTATGCGTGTGGTTCAGCACCTTCGTGTCCGATTGAAGTTAGGATATAGTTATCACCGTTTAGAATTGCTTGGATCAGCATGATGGCCATATTGATATAAGTAACTGGAACGTGGCCGTTGAGTCCCCCGGACGCCTTAAGGCTCTCGATGTCGATTTTTCTGATAATTAGATCAAACTCTTTAGCACCGACATTGTCGATGACTTTTGGGTAGTTCTCTGTGCTGGAGACCATTATTGCCGTCCAAGGCTTCTTGGAATTTGTTAGAAGCTTGGCGACAAGGAGGGAGTCTTTCCCGCCGGATTGTCCGCATAAAATGCCGGACCCGCTATGTTCTAGTTCGGATGGTTCAAC
The DNA here is from genome assembly GCA_947302125.1 of uncultured Candidatus Saccharibacteria bacterium. Classification (GTDB taxonomy): domain Bacteria; phylum Patescibacteriota; class Saccharimonadia; order Saccharimonadales; family Saccharimonadaceae; genus Nanosyncoccus. The sequence continues at coordinate 14,319 of CAMYUL010000004.1, read as the reverse complement.
GGCGCTTTCTGCAACGAAATGGGCAAGATTATCGCGAGTGAGATTGTTTTCGTAGGCAAATTGGGAAAGGCCTTCTTGATAAACTGTGCTAAAGAATTTAGCCTGAAAATCGGTAAGACTTTTTTCTAATGCGACGTCTGGGGTTGGATGCGCCTTATAATAAGATGTACCGATAATGATATGCGCCAAAAATAGGGCGCGGTCTAAAAGTTCTCGATTCGAAAAATCATAATTAGTTTTTCTAAAGTTGATCTTTTCGCAAAAAGTCGTACCGTCCGGACCAAGATAATTAAACGAAGCGGAGAAGGAATTTTGATCGAATTCGTAGTTTAAGAATTTAAACATTATTTGAGGCCCTTTACTATCTTTTGGAATTTTTCGCCACGGTCCTTGAAGTTTTTAAACATATCAAATGAAGGAGCTCCTGGAGACATGATCACGTAGGCAGACTTTTCTTCAGCAATTTGTTGAGCGGTTTCAACGGCGGTCTTCAAATCATCTGCAAGGATGCATCGGTTTTTTGGCATTCCTGTAGCTAGCTTTTCTTTAGTTTCGCCAATCAAAATAACTTTTACTATATTTCCGGCCGATGCTAGACGGTCTTTGACCTTTGAAAGATCTAGGCCGCGATCTTTGCCGCCGGCAATAATTACGACCGGTTGAGTGCCAAAGGCGGAAATGGCAACGTCGAGTGCTGGGAAGGCAGATGCGAAGTTGTCGTCATAGTATTTAACACCATTTAGCTCGCGAACAAATTCAAGATGATGTGGGAGTGAGACATAATTAGAGAGTGCTGTTTTGAAATTGCTGAGATTAGCGCGCAAGAATTCTTCAAGATTTGAATCTGGATTTTCATAAGTATAGACGGCAAGTAGCGCAGCTTCGGCATTTTCGCGATTATGGGCGCCAGGAACGTTGAGGCTGTCAAGAATTTCCAGGAGTTCTTTAGAAATGTCTAGTGGGTAAGAGAGGCTTTTCCCTTTGCCGCTTTTTCCAATATTGACAGAGCAAGAATTATCAAGGTAGTAAATTGCAGTATCTTCTTCGCCTTGGTGTTTGACGATATTGGATTTTGCATTTAAGTAATCGTCAAAATCTTTGTGTACATCAAGATGGTCTGGCTCGATACGTAAAACTACTGAAACTGTTGGTGATTTTTTGAGATCCCAAAGCTGAAAGCTTGAGAGCTCGTATACTACTACGTCATCTTTTTTGATTTTGTCAAGCTCTTCGAGTGCTGGGCGTCCAATATTGCCAACAATGTGTACTTTCTCGCCAAGAGATTCAAGTAATGCTGCAGCCATAGTGCAGGTAGTTCCTTTGCCTTTGGTGCCGGTAACACCAATGATGCGAGCTGCACAGTGTCTAAAGAAATAGTTGGTAATAGAGTCCCAGTTGGTCTTAATTTCCGGATGTAAGCGGACAGATGGTGAGCGAAAAACGACATCAAAATTTTCCAGCTCAAGCTCGCTGAGTTTAGAGTCGTCAAAGTTATCAAAAACAGTGATATCTATTTCATTTGCAGGAGTGTCTTCGTAGGGGTGAGTTTTGAAATATTTTTCTACGCTCTGCCCTTCTACTCCATAGCCTAGAATAGCAAGTTTCATAGTATATATTATACACTATATTTTGAGTTTTTCCGAGAGGGTGGAGATGAGTGATTTTTCGCAGGACGAGACAGCTACCATTGCTGAAATGCCAGACGAGATGAATTTTTGAGCGATTTTGATGATATCGGTTTTAGTAATATTGTTGATGATTTCTGGAGTGCGATCGTAGTCACCGATCTCGTCGTTTACAAAATAGCTGTCAGTGTAGTAATCGGAAATTTGTCCTACGGTCTGGGCGTCAATTTGATAGCGCCCAAGTGTGTAAGCTTTGGCTGCTTCAATTTCCTCGTCGGTAATATTGCCATCTACAATATTAGTGAGCTCTTTATGGATCAGGTCGAAGAGATTTTCGGCATCTTCTATACTGACTTCGCCGTCGAAGTCCCAAGAACAGTTGTGTACGCTATTAGAGACGCAACTTCCCATGCCATATACTAGTCCGCGCTTCCTGGCTTTACCAAAAATGCGGCTATTCATTGTGCCGGTAACAATATGATTGAGACAATCCATAGCGTGGACTTTTTCGGCATTTAAGCGTTGTGGGATAACATAAGAAAATCCAAAGGTAATATTGGAAGCGTCTTTTCTCCTAATCAACACTGCGTCTGATGGATGGAGACTATCTTCTGGTACGGCTAGGCGGTTGCCTTCTTTGAGATTCCAGCCCTCGAGCATGCGTAAGATTTTGCGTTTGCGATGTTTGATGCGACCGGTAATAATGAAGCGCATGTTTCCAGCAGTGTGTGTGCGGCGGTAGTGTTCGCGAATATCTTTTAGCTCAATGTTAGGCAAAGTATTTAGCCTCTCGCGAAGATTTGGTGTCTCTTCACCAATGGCGGTTTGGAGGCGTGGCCAGAGCAGACGAGAATAGTCGTTTAAATATCCAGTAAGTTCAGCTCTAACTGTTCCCTTTTCGCTTTTTAGTTCTTCTTCATTGAAACGGGGAGAAGCGATAGCTACACTATTTAAATCGAGAATGCGCTCCCATTCAAAGTCAGCGCATTCTGATTCATAACAGACGGAAAAATCAGAAGTCCAAGCGTTATGGTAAGCGCCATTCTTGGTGAAATCGGCTTCGTAGGCTTGCTCGTCGCGATATCTGGAATTGGCTCCAAAGCTGAGATGTTCTACGACATGAGCGATCTCATAAAGTTCTGGCTTTTTGGCGTAGCGCATGCCGCCGCGAAACTGAACGCGGATATTCATTACGCTGGCATTTGGGACATTAACAAGTAGCCCACAAGCGCCGTTTCTCAGCCTTACTTCTTCAACAGAGTGTTTCACTTTTTCTTCTTTTTGGAGTTTTTCTTAGATTTCTTCTTGGAGCTAGTTTTCTTTGGAACTTTAGCGCCGGTCTTCTTCTTGAATTCTGAATCTAGGTTTTTCTCTCCGGCGGAGATTTCGTTAACGCCTTTTTCGGTGCTGGAGGCAGCCATCTTAGTAAGTTCGGACTCATATTCTTCACCATCGACGATACCAGCAGCAATAGCTTCTTCAATAGATAGATTCAAGATGATCTTTAGGACTTCCTCGCGGAGGTTGCGTTCAAGATTGTCGAAGAGCTTCTGAGATTCTGAGCGATACTCTACGAGTGGATCACGTTGGCCAACGCTGCGCCAGTGGATACCTTCGCGAAGGTGCTGCATGTTTTCCAGGTGCTGCATCCAGAGATTATCGAGGACCTTGAGATAAACTTCGCGTTCGATGCGGCGGATAGTGTCGGTGCCGAGCTCAGCTTCCTTAGCTTTGTAGGCTTCAGTAACAGCAGTGATGGCGAGCTTAGCACGATCCTTTTCTTTGCGCATGAGGCCGATAGTTTCTACTAGATCATCATCTAGGTCAAAGACTTTCTTAAATTCTGACTTGAAGTTTTTATTAACGCGAGAGCTGAACTGGGTAAGGTCTTCGCAGGCAGTAGTGATGAGCCGGTGAATTTCGTTTTCGATATTTTCGCCCTCGAGAATCTTGCGGCGCATAGTGTAAACTACGCGGCGATGACGGTTGATGACGTTATCGTATTGAACAACATTTTTACGAGAATCGAAGTTGAAGCCTTCAATGCGCTTCTGAGCAGTTTCCAAAGTTTTAGTGACGGAACGAGTCTGGATAGGGGTATCTTCGTCGACGCCGAGGCGGGACATGAGCATCGCGATGCGATCGCCCTGGAAGATGCGCATAAGATCGTCCTCACAGCTAACGAAGAATTGAGTGGTACCTGGATCGCCTTGGCGTCCACCACGACCACGGAGCTGGTTATCTACGCGGCGAGAATCGTGACGTTCAGAACCGATTACAACTAAGCCGCCAAGTTTCTTGACTTCATCCGTAAGCTTGATATCGGTACCACGACCGGCCATGTTGGTAGCAAGAGTGACGGCGCCTTTCTCGCCAGCTTTTTCGATAATAGCGGCCTCACGCTCGTTGTTCTTAGCGTTTAAGATTTCGTAAGGAATCTTGGCTGCGTCGAGATATTTAGCGATAAGCTCGTTCTTGACGATGCTGGCGGAGCCGATTAGAACTGGCTGGCCTTTTTCGTGATATTTTTGAACTTCTTTAACGATGGCGCGAAGCTTGCCGGCCTCAGTGCGGTAAATAAGATCATCTTTATCTACACGCTGAATCGGACGGTTAGGTGGAATCTGGATAACGTCGAGAGCGTAAATTTGCTGGAATTCCTCAGCCTCGGTAAATGCAGTACCGGTCATACCAGAAAGCTTGCGGTATAGGCGGAAGAAATTCTGGAAAGAAATAGTAGCTAGAGTCATAGACTCTTCTTTGACCTGGACGCCTTCCTTAGCCTCGATAGCCTGATGCAAGCCCTCATTGTAGCGGCGGCCTTGCATTAAGCGACCAGTGTGCTCATCGACAATAATAACCTCGCCGGAGTTAGTGACGACGTAATCCTTGTCGCGCTTAAAGACGACTTCGGCACGTAAGGCCTGATCCATATGATAGACAAGAGGAGTGTTCTCCACGGAATAGAGATTGTCGATGCCGAGGAGCTTCTGGACCTTGTCGACGCCTTTATCGGTAAGGGTGACAGAGCGATGTTTCTCGTCTAAAACGTAATCTTCGTCGCCGAGCTTAGCGGCAATCTTAGCGAAGTTGTAGTATTGTTCTGGATTGTCGCCGGCTGGAGCGGAAATGATAAGTGGAGTACGGGCTTCGTCGATAAGAATACTGTCGACCTCGTCAACGATAGCATAGTTTAGCTCGCGCTGGCGGAGGTATTTAACGTCATCAACCATGTTGTCGCGAAGGTAATCGAAACCAAATTCGTTGTTGGTGCCATAAGTAACGTCAGCGGCGTAAGCTTCCTTTCTAGAGCATGGCTTAAGGTGTGCTAAGCGCTCGTCAGAATGATCTTCGTTGGTATAATTTTTGTCATAAATAAATGATGCTTGGTTAATGATAACACCGACGGAGAGACCTAGGAAATCGTAGACTGGGCCGTTCCAACCAGCGTCACGTTGCGCGAGGTAATCGTTGACAGTAACGACGTGGACGCCGCGACCGGAGAGTGCATTGAGGTAAGCCGGAAGCATAGCGACGAGGGTTTTACCTTCACCGGTCTTCATTTCGGCTACGTTGCCTTCGTGCAGGGCAATACCACCGATGATCTGAACGTCGAAATGACGCATCTTGAGGACGCGATTAGTGGCCTCGCGGACGAGTGCGAAAGCATCTGGCAAAATTTGATCAAGGGCGCGTTCTAGGGCGTCACTAGTGACTTCCTGCTTTTTGCTTTTGGCAATAGCGAGCTTGCCCTGTTCTTTCTTGAGGAGTTTGTTTAGTTTCTTCTTCAAGACCTCGGTTTGTTCGGCTAATTCGCGTTTTTTCATAGCCTGATACTTCGGCTCTAGGGCATTGATATCCAAGGTACGTTTGTAATATTTCTTTAAGATTTTCTTTTGTGCATCACCAAAAACTCCTTGAAGGAATTTGGTCATTGCGGTCTTATCGGCAAGCTTGTCGGTAGGTTTTTTCTCTTTCTTCACTTTCTGTGGTTTCGGGAGTTTCTGATTTTTTGGCATAATTAACCTCGCTTAAAAATGGACTTTAATTTATTTTTTCTGAGATGAGGAGTGGATTCTAGCTTAAAGCGACGGATCTGGCCCATGAGCTTAGCTTCGATAATATCGATACCGGCGAAAACATTTGAAGACTCGTCTTTTGCGGCGATAACTTTACCACCAGGGATTTCCATAGCGGCAGATAGCTCATATTTGTTGCCATGAGTCTTATTAATCTCTGTTATGACAATCTTAGCAACAACGTCTTTTTTGCTGCCACGAGGGAGGTAGCGGTCTAACTTACCGATACGCTTGGTGGCATATTTTTTAAAGCTGTCGTCAACTTTATACTTATTGCCAGTAATTTCGATTTTATCAATCATACACACTCCTTTACTAGTTTTATTATACTAAAGATATTCTCTATTGTCGAGATATGGTTTCAAGGCTTCTGGAACCTTAAATCTGCCGTCCTCTTCTATGTAATTTTCTAGGACAGCAACAAGTGTGCGAGCCATAGAAATGGCGGTACCGTTTAATGTGTGAACAAATTCTACGCTGCCATCCTTTCTTCTGACGCGGCAGTTGACAGAGCGCGACTGAAAGTCTGTACAGTTAGAACAGCTAGTTAGCTCCTGATATTTCTGGTTAACTGGAGACCAGTATTCTAGATCGTATTTTTTGGCGGCTGGAGCACCAAGATCGCCAGCGGCGATATTGATAATGTGGTACGGAATGCCGATTTCTTGCCAGATTTCCTCCTCGATACCCAAGATCTTCTCATGAATCTCTTTAGACTGCTCAGGTAGACAGAAGGCGTACATTTCCAGTTTGTTGAACTGGTGGACACGGAAAAGGCCACGGGTATACTTGCCGTAAGTGCCAGCTTCTTTTCTGAAACAGGCGGAATAACCGGCGTAGAAGAGTGGCAGATCTTTTTCGTCTAAGATTTCATCCATATGATAACCGGTAAGTGGCATTTCGGCGGTAGCAATCATGGCTAGATCTTCGCCTTCGATGTAGTACTCGTCGGATTGGTCAGACGTTCTAGGGTTGAAGCCGGTGCCGGTCAAGACTTTACTAGATACCATATCTGGGACTGTCATGAAGGTAAAGCCGTGTTCGCGAACTTTCTTAAGACCGAATTGGAGGAGCGCGTTTTCAAGAAGTGCTAGATCACCTTTTAGATAATAGAACTTGGCGCCAGCGACTTTGGCCCCACGCTCAAAATCGAGCCAGCCGCGAGAGGTGGCGTAATCAAGATGATCGGTGCCGCTAGATTTATTTTCTCCCCATTTTTTGATCTCGACACTACATTCTTCCCCGCCAAGAGGGACGTCGTCAAAGATGATGTTTGGAATGCCAGAGATGTTCTCTCGGATTGTAGCTTCGGCTTCTTTCAAGCCCTCTTCTTCTGTGGCAATCTTCTCTTTAAGCTCTTTGCCACGTGCGATAAGTTCTGGCTCTGGCTTGCCTCCCTTCATCTTGGCAGCGATGTCGTTACGCTCTTTTCTGAGAGCTTCAACGTCTTGAAGGATCTTCTTGCGCACGTCGTCAGCTTTAAGAGCGGCGCTTATAGCGTCTTTAGCGTTTTTGTAGCCTTTTTCGTGGGCGGATTTTTCGACCAGCTCACGGTTTTCGCGAATAAAATTTAAATCTAGCATATCAACATCTATTATAGCACAAGAGAAGCAACTTCGGGCGGATTTTACCAGCCGCCGCCGCCACCGCCGCCGCCACCGCCGCCGGAGAATCCACCACCGCCGCCGCCGGATGAGCTGGATGACGAGTAGGAAGTTGAACTGGTAATGGTGGACGAGGTTGTAGTCATCATGCTATGGAAGATTGTGAAGTTCATCATGTCTGTACCGGAGTACCAAGTATGCTGATACTCTGGAGTGACTTCGTAATACTTGTTAAGTTCCTTGAGCCAGCTTTCTTCTTCGCCAAAAATACAGGCGTATGGCAAGAGCTTTTCGTAAAGCTTGCAGATGCCCTTATTGGAGGTGTCGACTCCCTTAACAGACTGCAAGAATTTGATGCGATCCTTTTCAGCCATAGTAATATAGAGTTTGAGACCTTCTAGGTATTTAGACATCCGGACACCGTCCTCGGTGCGCTTCATGTATTTATTGCAAATCGAGGAGATAATGATGAGTGCAATGATCGAGGCAAAGAATAGAATGATAGAGGCGATGAACACTGGCCCAAGGGCGACCATGAAGTCACGCTTTGGCGAAACAAGTAGAAAGACAATTCCCATAAAGTAAGCCATGAACCCGAGGAATCCAAGTACTACAAAGACTGAGGATGAGCTTAGTCTAACTTCATTGAAGAGCTTCTTGATTCTGAGGGAAGATTCGGCTGACAGAATGTAATCTCTACTAATAGAAGCTAGCTTGGAGGAGGCTGAATGTTTTTTGACTTCGAAAGTCTCACCGATCGACGGGAGGGAGCCGCCATTTAGAATCTTTAAGATGTCTTCTTCTGAGGAGGAGAGCCCATCTAGCTTATTGACTTTAATTTTCCAGATAGCCTTCTTTCTAAACACGCCATCTTTTTCGTCTTTGATGATTTCGATGTTCTTTTTAATGGCCATTTCTAGCAGGGTGGCAACATGTGAAGATTTAGCTTCTTTAATATAGAGGACGGCCGACTCGGCTACGGTAAGATCTTTTGGCGGGGTGTACTCTGGCTTTACGAAGAGGGATTTGTCGAGCTTTCTTTTACCAGCTGCGCGCTTGAGATAAATTGCAAATGCCCAAATAAGTGCGCCAGCAGTAATAATAACCTGAAGTACGAGGAAAGCAATAGCTAGGTAGCTTTTTGCGGGTTCGTTAATCTTGAAAGTGCCTGGTTCGAAGTCGATAGCGAAAGAGAGGTTCTCTCCAGGATAAAGATTGGAGGTCTCAAAGGTAATAACGGTCTCGGCGGCCTTATCAGCTGTGGCGTTTTGAGCGGTAGAATCGTAAGTGGTCTCATCGTTTGAGGAAATAGTACAACGCTCTTGGCCAGATTCGCCATATCTTCCAACGTAGCAGCTGGTTCTTGGAAGAACGTTCTTTGCTATATCTCTTGGCATATGAACACGTGCGACAAGGTGGCTAAATTGCTGGCTCCAGCCGGTACCATTAGTATCCCAGTAAAGTTCCTGGAACTGCGTATTATTCTCGGAGTAAGTGATATTATCACGGGAATCAAAGGCGGTGATGACGTTTGTGAAATTGTATTCTAGAGTATAGGTTTGCTCGCCATGGACATACTTATCAGCATCGCCAATTTTGAAGAAGTAATAGCCATCCTCGGTTTCGCCGTCATATTTTTCCCTTTGGCCGTTTCTCTTGACGGAAAAATTAAGAGCGTATCTACTCTCGGCGGTAAGATTTTTGCCGTTTTGGTTTGTGTATGGGATTGAGCGGGTAATGCCGTGATTTTGATTGATGTCCGGGAAAACGGCGGTTAAATCTTCTTTAACATGCATCTTACCGCTACCGTCGGCGGCCCTGTCTAGATAATAGTCGAACTCGGCGTTCTTGAAATAAAAGGCGTTAGTGTTTTTGGCGCTAGCAGCTCCGACCGGAAATAAACTGCAGGCGATAATTAATGTAATAATATATGACAAGATCCTTTTCATAATTCTATTTTAGCATATTTATTATAGTTGTATATGCTATAATTAGCCATAAGGAGAATTATTAACTATGGCAAATAAAGTAATGATTGTGGGGACTGGAAATGTGGGCGCCAGTGTGGGCTATTGCCTAGTAAATCAAAGGACCGCGGTTTCAGAATTAATTTTGACTGATATAAACATGGAAGACGCCGAGGGTGAAGCGATGGACTTTCGCGATACATTAGCAGTGTCTCCATCATATATGAAGATTCGTTCCGGAACTTATGAGGATGCTGCGGATTGTGACATTATTGTAATTACGGCTGGTGCGCCACAGAAGCCTGGCGAGACTCGTATGGATCTCTTGAAGAAAAATGCCGCGATTTTTAAGGATATGATTGGCCAGATTATGGCATCTGGATTCTCTGGGATATTTATTGTAGTGTCTAACCCAATGGATGTTTTGACGTACCTTACTTGGAAATATTCTGGTTTGCCGTCCGAGCAGGTGATTGGTTCTGGCACGATTCTAGATTCGGCGCGTCTTCGCTACCGTATTTCTGAGCGCCTTAGTGTTTCGCCAAAGTCAGTGCACGCTTTTCAGATTGGCGAGCACGGCGATACGGAGTTTGCTTTGTGGTCTTCAGCTAATATCGGTGGCCAGCCGCTTACCCAGCTTCTTTCTAAGAACGATCAGGACGAAATTGAAGATTTTGCACGCAATGAGGCGTATGACATTATCAACAAGAAGGGTGCTACTTACTATGGCATCGGCGCCTGTGTGACAAAATTAATTAATTGTATTTTGGGCGACGAAAAACGTGTGTTGTCGGTTTCTTCATACGATAGCTTTACTGGGGTATATAATGGTTTTCCGGCAATTGTTGGAAGACATGGCGTGGTTCGCCGCTTGGAGCTAAAAATGACGGAAGAGGAAGGTATAAAATTCCAAAAATCAGTCAATGCTCTTAAGGGCGCGATCGCTCAGGTTGGCTACGACGAAAATGCCGAAGGGGCAAACGCTGTGGTTAAGCAAGACAAAATGGAAGTTGCAGAAGTCAAAGAGTAATCAAAAAAGTGCAGGTTCTTCCCTGCACTTTTTTGATGGGTTAATTATTCAGTAACACCAAGCTCGATGCGCTTGAACTGGCGGACGGTGATGTTCTCGCCGGTTTTTGCGATAGCGTCTTTAATGAATTGAGCGACAGTCTTAGTATCGTCCAAGATGTATGGTTGATCCATGAGAACTTTGTCGGCAAAAGCTTTTTTGACCTGACCTTCTAGGATCTGATCCTTCATATTTTCTGGACCCTTGAAGTTGTCTTCAAATTCTTTCTTCTTAGCCTTCATGGCGTCTTCTGGAATATCTTCAGCAGAAACGTAAAGTGGAGCCATGCTAGCTACCTGCATAGCAAGTTTGTGAGCAAGATCTTTGAACTCGTCAGTCTTAGCAACGAAGCTAGTCTCGCAGTTAACCTCAATAATAGCGCCGATACGACCATCGTGAACATAAGAATCAATGAGACCTTCGCGAGTTTCGCGATCACCGCGTTTCTCAGCCTTGGTAAGGCCTTTCTTTCTCATGGCTTCTAGAGCCTTGTCGAAATCACCTTTAGCCTCAACAAGAGCTTGCTTTGCATCGGTAAGACCAACGCCAGAAAGTTCTTTGAGTTTCTTGATGTCTTCAATTGTAATGTTAGCTGCCATTATTTTTTGCCCTCCTTAATTGCGTTTGTAAAGTAATCTAAGATCAAAGTGGTTGCTTTGACGGAATCGTCATTTGCTGGAATGACGTAATCGATGCCGGTTGGATCGACATTGGTATCGACAAGAGCAAAGACTGGAATATGAAGAGTCTGTGCTTCTCTGATTGCGTTTTTATCTTCGCAAGCGTCAACAACGATAACTGCTGCTGGTTGCTCGGTCATGTTCTTGATGCCGCCGTAGCGTTCGTTTAAGAGATCAATTTCTTCCTGGAAGCGCTGAACTTCGAGCTTGGAATAACGATTTTCGAGTTCGCCACTCTCCATGCGTTTTTCGAGGTCTTTGACCTTCTTGATCTGCTTGTTGACGGTTTCGACATTGGTCAATGTACCACCGACCCAACGGACGGTAACGTAAGGCATTTCGACAGATTCAGCAGCAGCTTTGACTGCATCTTTCATCTGCTTCTTAGTGCCAACGAAGAGAACCTTTTTGCCATTCTTGACGATCTCGGTGATCTTTGGCAAAGCCTTGTCGAGGCCTTCGACGGTCTTTTCTAGGTTGATAATATGTGCGTTGCCTTTGCGGCTATGGATATAAGGGGCCATCTTTGGGTGCCAGCGGCTAGTCTTGTGACCAAAATGCGCACCAGCTTCAAGAAGCGCCTTCATGTCAATGTTGGTAGACACTTAAATTTTCCTTTCCCTTTGTTTTAGACTCTTACATTTTCATGCAGGAAAATTGTCTAAAACTGTTTCATTAAATTAATAATGAATATATTATAGCAAAGATTTTCGAAAAATGCAAGAAAAAGTGTTTACTTTTCTCCTTAACTCTGATATAATGATGGGAATTATGAGTAAAAAAGATTTACATCCTAAAGATTATCGCTTTGTCGTGTTCTCTGACGAAGCTGCTGGCTTTTCTTTCTTGACTAAGTCAACTGCAAAGAGCGAAGAGACTATCAAATGGACCGACGGTAACGAGTATCCACTAGTTAAGGTGCAGATCTCTTCTGCTTCCCACCCATTCTTTACTGGTGAAGAGAAGATTATCGATACTGAGGGTCGCGTTGATCGCTTCAAGGCCCGTGCTGCTAAGGCTGCCGCTATGAAGGCAAACATTGGCAACAAGGTCAAGAAAGCTGAGAAAGAAGCTGCTAAGAAAGCAGAAAAAGATAAGGCTTAGATCCTAGATATAAAAATAAGCCCCGGCCGGGGCTTATTTTTATATGTGGTGCAGTTATTTCTGCACTATGATTATTTCTTCCTAGAATCATCTTCGATATCGATACCGCCGAAGCCGCCAGCAGCGTCGATGTAGATTGTGTACTTGCCTTTGTTAGAAACGTGCTTTCTGTCGTCGGAGATGCCGCCGAAGATGAAGCCGGATTTGACCTTGACCTCTACGTCTTCTGGGACCTTGATGTCGATACCACCAAAGACACAGAAAGCTTTGATAACAGTGTCTTTCTTAATAGTGGCATTTCTTAAATCTAGCTCAACTCCGCCGAAAACTGCGGTGAGATTGGCGCCAGTAAAGACTTCTTTGTCGGAATAAACGCGGTTAGATCCAGAGAAGATGGCAATTTGATTCTCGTCGTCTGCGCTGCTTTTGGTACTCTTGACTTTGGCCTCGACCTCTTTGTCGTTCTTATTAGTAAAGACATGGGTGCCCTTAATGATAATTGATAAGCCAATAGCGATGAGGAAGATTGCAAGCATGGCTTTCCAAGCAACGTCATAGCTGAAGATGTCCTGAGCTGCTAGGAGCAAGATGACACCACAAGCAAGGGCGGCAAGGCTACTGAGCTTTTCCCTGTCGGTAATTAAGCTGATGGCGCTAGGTACGATGATGAATAATGTCCACCAGCCATCAAAGAAGATGTCAATATTAAATAGACCGATGGCATTTCCTCCAAAAATGACACCGAGTGCGATAATCGCTAGCCCCCAAATAATCGGTTTAATGCGTTTCATATTACCTTTCTTGTTAAAATTATTTCTTTGTTAACCAGGCTTTGCCCGTATATAAAGAGGACATAAAGGAAGAATCCTAACGTCGTATATACGAAGAGCAGCTGGCTACTTCATAGCATCATTATATCACACGAAATAGTTCAATGATTCTGGATGGTTTAATAATAAAAATGCTTGTGTATAAAACGTCTATATAAATCGGTAAATGGGATAAAAAGGCCCCTACCATACAAGTAGGGGTCTAAGCGAGGAGTGTTCAACAATACAATAGTATTGAGTCATAGCAAGTATTACATTCTGCGCTTACTGTGCCTTCGTCCGCCTGGTAGTCATCGATCTTCATGCACTTTCCGAGAATCGGGTCGTCATAGAATTCCGGAAAATGGTGAAAGTACGTTTCATATCTGCACCCGTACGTGTTGCCATATTCGTCCGGTCGTGGCCGCTCTCTTAGGGCATTCTGCCTACCTCCCCATCTAAAACATAGAGTCAAAGTATCGTCCCAGGGAAGATACATAAACTGGTAACCGATAGAGTCCTTGAGTAGAAGCCACTCATCTAGCCGAGTGTTTCCGTGGCCAGGCTGGTATTTGTTTATCCACTCTTCAAATAAAGTCCCTTTTAGGTCAATTGGGACGATTTTGAGGTCATCGTTGAGTAACTCGAAACGAGTGTCTGGATATTCTCTAAGATGGCGCTCTTCGATTCTGCAAGCCCTCATACTCCCTCCGTTTTTGTCGAAAAATTCGGTCCTAACGATAGTCTTGCTACCGTCGCTGCGAGTAGCAAAAAATAAATCTCGTGTTTCGGAATAATAATCGTGACGGATGAATTCATCAATCGATGCGATATTCTTTGGTATTTTTACTTCAAAGCCTTCGCGATTAAAAAATTGATCGCCAATTTTCCAAAGAAATCCGACGTCTATGATAGGGCCGGTATATTCGGCGCCGGCTTCATCTATGACGATTGGCTTTCTATCCGCAGGGTCTTTTACTGAAGTCACAATATGTGTAATAGTGTACAAGTATCACACCTCCTTTACTTTTAATGTACAATATCGCCTTTAAGGCACCCACCAAGTGATAATTATATTTTACTATAATTTGGCGTATATGTCAATAGAGCGTGGCGTTCTTTAGCTCATAACTAACAAAAATATAAAAACTGGTCTCTATGGTTGAAGAAAGAAGGTTGCGGCACCTTCCGAAATTCGGGAGGCAGAAGCTTTATTGGACTTTTTTATAGATTTATGCTATAATATGGAACATCCATACTCACTTTGAAGGGAGGCGATATGTGTGAGTCGTATTTTTAGTATTTCCGGAAATTTTATCCAAAATGGAGCTTGGTCTACCCCTGATCCTTCGTTCTCTGGAAAAATCGTCGTGGATGATAAC
>CAMYUL010000003.1 GCA_947302125.1 uncultured Candidatus Saccharibacteria bacterium | reverse complement strand
TATTAGACCCCCTTAGACCTCTCTTACTAATCATGAGTTAATTATAGCATAAACGAAATCTATTTGTGCAAGTTTTTTAGGGCGGCGGCGGTGACTTTTAAGTCTTCGAACGGGTGAGGGCCGTCGGCGCGCAAAATAGTCTTCTCGTGGCCTTTGCCGAGGACGAGGACGAGATCGCCTTTCTTAGCTAATTTGATGGCAAGCTCAATGGCTTTCTTGCGGTCGAGCTCGATGAGGATTTGGTCATCCTTCATGCCGGCTTTCTTGCAGCCAGCTTTAAACATTTCGGCGATAGCTGCGGGGTCTTCATCGCGAGGATCGTCCTCAGTGAGGATGCAGACGTCGCTGTATTTTCCGGCGATTTCGCCACGCTCGGCGCGAGTAGTCTTGTCACGCTGGCCGGCGCCACCAAAGAGGGAAATGATGCGGCCGTTCTTGCTAGGAGCTTTGACGGAAGTAAAGACTTTCTCGAAGGCATCCGGTGTGTGTGCAAAGTCGACGATTACTTCAAAATCTTGGCCGAGGTCGAGGCGGTTCATGCGGCCTTCAACTTCGGAGAGAGCGTAAATGCCATCTTTAATCTCTTGGTCAGTTAAGCCGAGCTTCTGACCGACAGCGACGCAGGCGAGGGAATTGTAAACATTGAACTCGCCAGGAATTTGAGTCTTGATGGCGAGCGGCTTCTCGCTAATACCGCTTATGGTATATTCAACGCCGGAAGCGGAAAGTTTGATATCGGTAGCGTGGTAAGAAGCAGAATTTTTTATACCATAGAATGTATATTTTTTGTGCGGGGTGGCGTCGGCAAAAATCTGGTAGGATGGGTCGTCGCGATTGATGATGCCGTAGCTAGCTTTCTTGAAAAGTTTGGATTTGGCAGCGACGTAGCGGGCAAAAGTTTTGTGATAATCAAGATGCTCGTGAGTGACATTAGTCATGACGGCAATTTCGATTGGGATGCCAAGGATGCGGAATTGAGAAAGGGCATGAGAGGTAGTCTCTAAAATGAGGAACTCGGCGCCTTCGTCGGCGATAGCGCGGATGCGTTGATTGAGAGTGAAGCTGTCCGAAGTTGTCATGTGCTCGACTTGCTTGATGAGGCCGTCCTGGTCAGGTGCAATTTCGGTTTTAATCTTGCGCGCGGCGAGCTTCTTCTCGGTAAGTCCTGGAACGCCCCAGCCAACGGTAGTCATGAGGCCGGTTTTGTGGCCGGCGGTGTTTAGCATCTTCCAGAGCATGAAGCAAGTAGTGGTTTTGCCATTAGTGCCAGTGACTCCGATAACGCGGAGTTTCTTGCCAGGGAAGCCGTACTTGGTGCCGGCGGCAAGAGATTTGACAAAATGATAAGGTAAGACTGCGGTGTTGTAACCTGGGAGATTTTTGATACTCATAATATATATTATAGCACATATTGGAAATTAGCACTCGGGGCTTGACAGTGCTAATTTTGTGCGCTACAATTGGGGTAAGAATCGCGAGGATGCAGGAAAAACGCAAAGTTCGCGTAAAAAAGGAGTGTAAATATGGCAATCAAACCGTTAAATGACAAAGTGGTAGCAAAGAAAGAGCAGCCGCTAACGAAGACAAAATCTGGAATTTTGCTAGGTGAAGCAAAGGAAACTCCGGCCTATGCAGTAGTAGAAGCGGTGGGGCCAAAGGTCGAAGGAATTAAGAAGGGCGACAAGATCGTTTATAAAGAATATTCGACAACTAATATTAAGATTGATGACGTAGACTATATCATTGTAGCCGCGGAAGATATTTTGGCAACATTATAAGGAGGATGTATGGCAAAGAAAATTTTTTACGAAGCAGAAGCGAGAGATAAGGTACTAGCTGGTGCAAAGCAGCTATATGATGCTGTAAAGGTGACTTACGGTCCAAAGGGCCAGAATGTGGTGATTGAAAAATCCTATGGTGCGCCGACAATTACACATGATGGCGTAACGGTGGCAGAGGCGGTGGACCTAGGCGCGACCGACGAGAATTTGGGTGAGCAGATTGGTGCGAAGTTGATTAAGACTGCGGCGCAGAAGCTAAATAAGGTTGCTGGTGACGGTACGACCACTGTGACGGTACTAACATATAATATTATCGCTGAGGCAAACAAGTTGATTGCTGCTGGGGTTAATCCAATGGAACTTCGCAAAGGGATTGAAAAGGCCGGCGCGGAGATTGTAAAGGGAATTGATAAGTTAGCAGAGAAAATTGAAGGGGATTCTTCTAAGGTTGCGGAAGTGGCGACGATTTCTGCTGGCGATGCCGAGATTGGTAAATTGATTGCTGAGGTGATTTCTAAGATTGGTAAAGATGGTGTGGTGACGGTTGAGGCTGGTCAGGGCCTAGAAATGGAACAGGAAATCGTAGAAGGATTTTCTTATGACAAGGGCTATTCTTCGCCATTCTTTGTGACGGACGTAAACCGTCAGGAAGCGATTTTTGAGAAGCCTTTGATCCTGGTGACTGACAAGAAAATTTCTGCGGCTTCGGACATTTTGCCAATGCTAGAAAAGTGCGCACAGGCAGGGAAGAAGGACCTCGTAATTATTGCAGAGGAAGTTGAGGGCGAGGCATTGTCGCTGCTCGTTCTGAATAAATTGAAGGGATCGTTTAATACGCTAGTCTTGAAGGCACCTTCGTTTGGCGAGCGCCGCAAGGATATTATGGAGGATATCGCGATTTTGACCGATGCGACGGTGGTTTCTGAAGACAAGGGCCTGAAGCTCGAAGAGGCTGGGCTGGAAGTGCTGGGCTCGGCGGCAAAAGTGATCGCAACGAAGGACGAGTCAACGATTATTAAGGGGGCTGGAAACTCTAAGGAAATTGCAGCAAGAATTGCGCTGATTAATTCACAGGCGGAGATGGCCTCGTCTGATTATGAACGTGGCGAGTTTGAGAAACGCGCTGCGGCACTTTCTGGGAAAGTGGCAGTGATCAAGGTGGGTGGTGCGACCGAGACTGAAATTGACGAGAAGAAATTCCGTGTGGATGACGCAGTGGCGGCGACAAAGGCGGCGCTTTCTGAGGGAATTGTGGCCGGTGGTGGCGTGACGCTACTGAACCTTGCGGCTGGACTTTCTGATAATGATGCCGGAGCGAAGATTGTAAAAGATGCACTAGCTATGCCATTTATTACAATTATGGAAAATGCAGGACTAAATGCGCAGGCGCTCCTAGCAGAAGTGGGGAAGGCAAAGCCGGGGTATGGCGTAAATGTAGCTAAGCCGGCTGATGGGGTGATTGACCTTAAGAA
Organism: uncultured Candidatus Saccharibacteria bacterium; assembly: GCA_947302125.1. Classification (GTDB taxonomy): domain Bacteria; phylum Patescibacteriota; class Saccharimonadia; order Saccharimonadales; family Saccharimonadaceae; genus Nanosyncoccus. The sequence goes on along the minus strand of CAMYUL010000003.1, from coordinate 93,326 downwards.
AGCGGGGATTATTGATCCAGCGCGCGTTACGCGTGAGGCTGTACAGAACGCGATTTCTATTGCAGCGACGACAATTACGATGGGCGCGCTGATTGTAGATGTGCCAGAGCCAACACCGGCGGCGCCGGCTGGTGGCGACATGGGTGGAATGTACTAAAGCCTTAGTGAAAAATCCAGCTATTTTGGCTGGATTTTTCTTGTAGCTTTTAATATGCTTATGTTATTATTAATATAAGTTATGGGAATACTAACTACACGTATTAACAAAGGTAGGCTTTGGTCTGTCTGTGTTGGTATTCTTTCTTTAGGATTTGTTAGCAGTCTTATCATTCCTTCTGTATTTAGCTTTGCCTCTGCCTCCGCAGAAAGTGTTGGTAGTTCTACCTTATCAGTAAGAGTAAAGGATGTTATTGCTATTCGTATTCTAGACGATACTGGAACTAGTAGCATTTCTACTCTTGGTATTGATATTGCTCCTACACCTAATGGTTCTACGGTTACTAAGAATGCTATAGTAGACGTTGCTACTAGTAATGAGACTGGCTATACGCTGTATATGGATAGTGACTATAAAGATAACGATGATAATGATACGACAAGCCTTATTAACACTAACCCTACTGTAGAAGTTGCTATCCCTACTTCTATATCTACTAGCACTAACTTCTGGAACTATAAAGTAGGCTCTGGTAATGCTACCGTTATCCCTACTCATGGTACTCCAGACACTATTAGAGATGACGTTACCGAACCTAGTGACTCTTCTATGACTACTATTGGTATTAATGTTAACGTAAACAACGATATTCCATCAGGAACTTATAAGAACAAGTTAGTCTTTACAGCTGTAGCTAATGAGCTTCCACCAGCTCTTCCAGACTTCTGGAACATCACTACTATGCAAGAAATGACTCCAGAAATCTGTTCTTCAGTCTATACTCCAAACAATACCGTCTCTATGACTGACGAATACATTATCGACAAATCTAGAGCTCTAGCTGGAGATTACACAGTAACTAGCGACAACTCCTCCCCACTCGTTCCAGAAGTCACCTTACTAGACGACCGCGATGCTGACGGTACCGGTACCAAGAAGAGTTACAAAGTTAGAAAACTAGCCGACGGTAACTGTTGGATGGTAGATAACCTAGAATACGACCTAGTAGGCCTCTACAACAATGGTAAACGTGGTATCGGCTCTAAGAATGATGGTTCCACCTTCGAGATGACGGATGAGAACCTCGCTTCTGGTGTAGTCTACTATACTACTACAGCTAACGGTTACAACTCTGTCATCAACCCTAACACTAAGCCAGTAGCTAACACCACTAGAACTAGCTACCTTGGCGACATTACTGGCCAAATCGAATACTACTACAACTGGACTGGCGCCACAGCTGGCCAAGGCTCCACAGGTAATGCCATAAACGGTGTCTCCATCGACGGCTCCATCTGTCCAGCTGGTTGGAGACTTCCTACTAACTACACTGACGCTGCTAACCAAAATATCAGCTGGAGCGCTCTTACCAATGCTTATCTAGGTTTTATTGGAGATGCATCTACCACTACCGGTTACCAAACCTTAGACCAATACCCAATCAACCTTTACCGCGCCGGCCACGTGTACTCTGGTGACCAGAGCGCTACCGCCAACGGCAACTATTGGTCCTCTACAGCCAGTACTCCTTACCGCGGCTACTACCTGCGCTACAACACGTCACTCGTCTACCCTCAGAACAACCTCAATAATTATTACGGTTACCAGGTACGTTGTGTAGCCAACCCAAAGACCTTCTGGAATATCACTACTATGCAAGAAATGACCCCAGAAATCTGTAAGACGGTCTATACCCCTACTAACGCCGTCTCTATGACTGACGCTAACATCATTACTAAAGAACGCTACTTAGCTGGAGATTATACAGTAACCAGCGACAACTCCTCTCCACTCGTCCCAGAAGTTACCTTACTCGACGACCGTGATGCTGACGGTACCGGTACCAAGAAGAGCTACAAAGTCAGAAAACTAGCTGATGGTAACTGCTGGATGGTAGAAAACCTAGAATACGATCTTCTAGGTCTCTACAACAATGGTAAACGTGGTATTGGTTCTAAGAATGACGGTTCCACCTTCGAGATGACCGACGCCAACCTTGCAACTGGTGTAGCAGGCTACTATACTACTCCAACTAACGTCTTCAACTACGTCATCAACGCTAATACTAAGCCAGTAGTCAACACTACTAGAACTAGCTACCTTGGCGACGTTACTGGCCAAACCGAATACTACTACAACTGGACAGCTGCCACTGCTGGCCAAGGTTCCTCAAGTGATGCTACAGACGGTGTCTCCGTCGACGGCTCTATCTGCCCAGCTGGCTGGAGACTCCCTACTAACTACAATGACACTACTAACCAAAACATCAGCTGGTCTGCCCTTACTAATGCTTATCTAGGTATAACTGCAAATACAAACCCATCTACCGGCTACCAAACCCTAGAACAATACCCAATTAGCCTTTACCGCGCCGGCAACGTGTACTCTGGCAACCAGGGCAATGCCGCCTACGGTGTCTATTGGTCCTCTACAGCCAATAGTGCTAGCAATGGCTACCGCCTGAGCTACTACACATCCTACGTCGGCCCTCAGTACAACGCCAATAAGTACTTCGGTTACCAGCTACGCTGTGTAGCGTCTCGTTAGTTCTTTAGTTCTTTCTATCTCCTAGTTTCCCGAGCAGAAAGAAAAGAACGTCGTGATATAATATATATTATATATGCCAGAGTTGCCGGAAGTAGAGACGATTAAACGTGGGCTGTCTAAATTTTGTGTGCATCAGAAAATTCGGAAAGTAGAGGTGGCTTGCGAGAAATCTTTTATCGGGCCGAAGGAAGTGGTCCTTAGACGAGAAATTATAGGATTCCGACGGTTTGGGAAGGCGCTAGTTATCGATCTTTCCGATGGGGTGTCGATGATGATACATCTTCGGATGACTGGTCAGCTGATTTATAGAGCGGCTGGGCAGGGGCAGGGTGAGAGTCTAATGGAAGATTCTTTTGCTGGGGGGCATCCGAGTGAGAGCTTTGTAGATACGTTGCCGAATAAACAAACGCGGGTAATATTTGAGATGGACAAGGGGACGTTGTATTTTAATGACCAGCGGAAATTTGGGTTTGTGAAAGTGCTGCCGACTGAGGAAGTGGAGACGGATAAGTTTATTGCGAGCTTGGCACCGGAGCCGTGGAAGACTCGGCCGGAAGCACTGTATGAAGTTTTTCAGCGGCGGAGCGGGTCACCGGTCAAGGCGGTAATACTAGACCAGAAAGTAATCGCGGGAATTGGAAATATTTATGCGGATGAGGCACTGTTCTATGCTGGAGTACATCCGCGGAGATTATGTGGGAGCTTGAGCCTTGCGGAGACGGCGAAGATTATTGAGGGGGCTTGCAAGGCGATGGATGCGTCGATAGAATCTGGTGGTTCGACGATGGCAACTTATGTACGGGCGGATGGGACGCGCGGAGATTATCTCGAGAAATTTGCGCAGGTGTTTCGACGGGAAGGCTTGCCGTGTATGCGGTGCGGAAATGAAATCATTAAAATTCGTGTGGCGGGGCGGGGAACACATGTATGTCCACATTGTCAGAAGGAGGATATAGGAGCTAGCAGCGCCAGTGTGGCTAAAGGAGGATCAGATGATTAAAGTATTCTATGGCAATGACCGGGCGAGAATTGCGCAAGAAGTGAAGAAAACTCTAGGCGAAGATTATGAAGTCTTTGACGGGATGGAAGGGTTGCAGATTGCGGATATTGTGAATATTTTTCAGGGGAACTCGCTGTTTGCGACCAAGCGAAAAATTTTGATCAAAGATTTGACTCAGGCGCGGGGGCAGGCTGCGGAAAGTTCTAATGTTAGTGCGGACTTTTATGAAGAGATTGCAAAATATGTGAATACAGTGCATGATATTGTGATTTGGGAAACGACAGTGTCGCAAAAGAAGTCGTATAAGGATTTTATTAAGCTGCCGGGTGTTTCTGTACAAAAATTTGATGCGGCGCCGAAGATTGATATGAGGCAAGTGTTTGAAATTTTCGACACGGCGATGGTGGACGGAAAGCGAGCGGTGAAGATGCTGGAAAAAGTACAAAGCGAGGAAGATCCGTATATGTTCTTTGGACTTTTGGCTTCGCAGGCGGTTCGTAAGTTTGAGTGGCGGCAGGGCGCGGAGCAGAGAAGAGCGCTCGAGGTATTATCGGAACTAGATATGCAGATGAAATCTTCGACGATTGAGCCATGGACGCTAATTAAGGCAGCACTAATGAGATTAAAAAAATAGGACTCTTTAAAGTCCTATTTTTTATACGAAACTATTTTGCAGTTTTCTTTGCTGCTGGCTTTTTGGCGGCTGCAGGTTTCTTAGCAGGAGCTTTCTTGGCAGCTGGCTTTGCAGCTGCAGACTTGGCTGCAGGTTTCTTAGCGGCTGGTTTTGCAGCTGGCTTAGCAGCAGCTTTGGCAGGCTTGATACCGGCTTTCTTAGCGATCTTGACTGCAGCAGCTTTGCGGCGAGAAGCAGTATTCTTCTTGATTAAGCCCTTCTTAGCAGCTTTGTCATATTCGGACTGAAGCTTGGAAAGATTGGCAGCGGTAGGCTTGGCCTTGAATTCTTTCAAAGCGGCCTTGATGTCTTTCTTGATTTGTTGATTGTGCTCTGTGCGCTTTGCAGCTTGGCGAGCAGCCTTCTTGGCAGATTTAATAATCGGCATTAGTAATTCCTATAGGTTATTAATAATATATTATATATTGTGGTTTATTATATATCATTTTCTAGGAAATGTAAAGGGTTAAATAGGGGAGCTTGAAAAACTAGCGCAAATCGCTTATACTAAAAATAATAAAAGTTGGGCAGAGATGATCTATATTGATACACTAAAAGATGTTATGAAGATAACAAAGGGTAAGAAATCCCTAGTGGTAATGTCTTTTGTCGCACAAACGTTGTTTAGCTTTGCTTGGCTATTGCCACCAATAGCAACGGCGCAAATTATCAATATCTTAACAGAGGGCGGCGATATTATGCAGGTCTGGCTATGGGCTGGATTATATATAGTGTTCTTTGCGGCGTATTATTTGCCAAGAATGTGGGACTGGTCGGTGTATAGAGATTTAGCTGCATACTATCATATCCACATTCAGAAAAAATTGATGGAGCACATTATTAATAATGATGCGATTTTTGAGGACGTGTCAAAGGGCAAGATAATTGCAACTTGCACAGATGATGTGAGATGGGTGGTGGACGCGGTTGATTGTACGGCGGCGATGTTTTCGAAAGTTCTGCGGTTGCTAGCGATATTTGTGGTATTTGCGATTAACAATATATGGGTGGCGATTGCGGCAACATTAATTGACGTAATTTATTTTGCGTTGATGGATAAGAACTCTCGAAAATATGCAAAGTATTACAATAGCTCAAGGAAATACGAAGATAGGGCGGCAGATATTCTAAACCAAGAGATTGCGAACTCGAAGCAGATTCGGGCGATGGATTTTATGCCGGAGCTGAACAAAAAATATGAACACGTTGGGATGCGCTGGGTGCAAGAATACAAGAAAAGAAGGAACGCAAGAGCGAGGGCTTTTGTAACGGATCCGTGGATCCCGAATGTTGGGAAAATTGCCCTGTACGTGTTTATGGGATATTTGGTGCTTGAGGGGCAGATGACGATTGGCATCTTGGTGCTGTTAGTTTCTTATTACGAGCAGATGGTAAGCTGTACGGACGAGATGCGAGACACACTAGTTTCGATTTCTGAATATAGCGTGCGCATCAAGAGGATTCTGAAGGTACTCAGCTTTACGCAGAAATCTGAGGTTGAATTTGGCGAGCTGGACAATGATTACATTGCGGGCCTAGTAGAGTTCCAGAACGTGAGCTTTAAGGATAAGGGCAAATGGATCCTTAGAAGGGTGTCGTTTAAGGCGTATCCAAACGAGATTACGGCAATCGTGGGTCCGAAAGGCGCAGGGAAAACGTCGCTGATGAACTTGATATTTAGGTTTTCACGAGTAACGTCTGGGCAGATCTTGGTTGATAATGAGAACATATATAACTATAGTAAACGGGCGTATCGGACGAATGTGTCGGGCGTGTTTGAGAATCCGTTTGTGCTCGAAATGACAGTTCGGGAGAATTTGGCGCTGGTTGACAAAAACCAGAAGCACCAAATTGCGGCTTGCAAGCGAGTGGGGCTACACGATTTTATTATGCAACTTCCGTACGGGTATGATACGGTGGTGACTAACGATGTAATGGGCGCGGGAGAAAAACAACTGCTGGCGGTGGCCCGAGCGGTGTTGTCGCGAGCAGAAGTGCTGTTGTTTGACGGTGTGCAAAGTGAGGGTGTGCAGGAGATACCTGGACTGGCGGGGATTCTTGCGGATTTGAAACAAGATCATACCATTATTTTGGTAACACATGAGGATGAGATTAAAAATATGGCGGATAGGATTGTGAAGATGGAGAGGGGGAAGGTGGTGAGTTGCAGAAAAGTTAGTAATAAACAAGAAGTAGTAAATAAGAAAGCAAGTAAGTAAGAAAGTAAGTAATAAATAAATTCTAAGGCATGGACTTGTTCGTAGTCAAAATTACAAAAATTGTAATTTTGACACTCACAAATCTGGTCTAAATCTCATTATCCCTTAGAATTTATTTATTACTTGCTTTCTTTGGCGCTTGGTATTCGTTTTGCTTGCTTTGGGTTAGTCCTTATTTATTACTTGCTTTCCTGATTTTGCGCTTGACTTTTGTTACCCCTTATGCTAAGCTGGGGGTATAAGTTATCAAAATAAACAGTAAAAATCAAAATGCCAGATGATGATCAAAAGGTCCAAGAAATAACTGACAGCGTGAAGGCGCCGGCAGAGCCAAACATTGGTGCGAATAGCGCACTTGATGAGACTCTTGCTAATGTCGCAGAGAAGATTGACGATGCTGAGAGCATTTTGGTGACATTGTCGAAGAACCCAAGTGTGGATGAGATTTCTGCGGCCTTGGGTTTGACGCTACTTCTTGATAGAGTAGGGAAGCACGTAACGGCAATTTATTCTGGAGAAACTCCAAGTGTAATTCAGTTCCTAGAGCCGGAGCGTACTTTTGAGACGAACACTGATTCACTGCAGGACTTTATTATTTCTTTGAATAAGGACAAGGCGGATCATTTACGATATAAGATCGAGGGGGATTTTGTAAGAGTATACATTACGCCATACAAGACGAAGATTAGCCCGGAAGATTTGGAATTTTCTGAGGGCGAAGTCAATGTAGACTTGGTAATTTGCTTGAACGTTCAGTCGGTGGAAGATTTGGATGCGGCGCTTGCCGAGCATGGCAGAATTATGCACGATGCGGGCGTAATCAATATCTCTAATTCAATTCCGGGTAGAATCGGCGGGCTTGAATGGAATGATGGTGAAGCATCTTCCGTGTCAGAAATGATTGTAAAATTGATGGACAAAATGGGCCAGGAAATGTCTAAGGACATTGCAACGGCGTTGCTTACGGGAATTATGGCGGAGACAGAGAGGTTCTCTAATGAGAAGACTACGCCATCGACGCTTAGCTTGGCTTCGGAACTGATGAAAGCGGGGGCTGATCAGCAGTTAGTGGCTGCACATATGGTGCCAGTGCCGACGGCTGAGCCTGCTCCGGCTGAGCCTGTCGCTCCGGAAATTGAGCCTGGATCGATTGAGGTGAGGGATGAGGCGCCGGTTGAGCCAGCTGCTGAGCCTGCGCCGGTTGAGCCAGTTGCTGAGCCTGCGCCGGTTGTGCCGATGGGGCCGGCTCCGGTCGCGCCAGTTGCGCCAGTTGAGCCGGTTGTTCCGGTTGAACCGGTCGCGCCAGTTGAGCCAGTTGCGCCGGTTGTAGAAAATCCAGCAATTCAGGCTACGCCAGAAGTAGCGACTGCCCCTGAAATTTCTCCAGAACAGCAACTTGAACAAATGATTAGTTCAGCGGCTGCACCAGCTGCGCCGATGATGGATGAGTTGGCAAATGCCGTGCCGGAAGTGCCGACTGCGCCTGAGGCTCCGGTGGCGCCGGTTGAGATGGCTGCGCCTGAGATGACCGCGCCTGAGGTTTCAGTTGCGCCGGTTGTGCCAGAAGTCCAGCCAAATAACGAGCCGGAAGCTTCTGCGCCGATTGAGCCAATGATGAATGCTAATGGCAGGCCAGAGGTTGAGCCTTCGGCGGAAGAGCAATTAATAGCGGCTGTGCCTACGGCGACAGTGCCAGTTGACGAAGTTTATGAGCCGCAGTCAGAGATGACGAATTTGCAAGATGGCGTAGTGGCGCCACTTGATATTGAGCAGCCGAAAGATTATGGTGCGATGATGGAAGAAGCCTTAGCGGAAGATATTCCGGGGGCGGGTAATCCGGCAATTATGGCAGCGCCAATGGCGCCGACTCAGCCGGAAGTTCAGCCGGTAGCCGAGCCGATGGTAGGGGCGCCGGAAGGGCAGAGCGTTTCTAATATGGTAGATCAGATGGTTGCGAATGCGCAGCCGTATGCGGGAAGCGAACCGGTGGCGCCAATTGTGTCGGCGCCGGTTGAGCCGGTTGCGCCAGTTGAACCGGTCGTGCCAATTGAACCAGTTGCACCAGTTGAGCCAGTTGCACCAGTTGCGCCGCAGCCAGTGAGTGTTGATGAGAACCCAGTAATGCAAGCGGTACCTCAAGGTGGGGTAGAATTACCACCGCCACCGATGCCGCCAATTGATATGAGTATGCCAGAAACGCCGAGTTTGCCACCTGTGCAACCTCCGGTAATGGAACAGGTAATGCAACAGCCAGTTGCTCAGCCAGTACAGCCTGTTCAGCCTGCCGAGCCGCAGGACACTTCAGCAGCTCTAGGAATACCGGAATCTCCGGCAGGGGTTGAGGCCCCAGCGGAGCCTGTGAATCCGGTAGTCGTCCAACCTGGCCCAGATCCGGCCTCGGTCCCGCCGGTCCAGGATCCAGGCGCATTTAAAATCCCAGGAATGTAATATGGTAATGCTACCTATTATATTGGCCATGGCGATCACCGCGGGGATGGTTGGCGTTTTGGTCAAGAGTATGAATTAGTGTATAATTAGTACATGAACTTGACTGACAAAGATGTTCTGCTAGTTGATAAGCCGGCAGGGATGAGCTCGTTTGGTGTGGTCGCAAGGGTGCGGCGCGTGTTGACCGAGCAACTGCGGGATGATTATCTTAAGCGCGGTTTGACTCCGCCAAAGAAGGCGAAGGTAGGGCATGCTGGGACTTTGGATCCGTTTGCGACGGGTCTTTTGATTTTATTATTGGGGTCGTCTGGCACGAAAAAGGCCGGCGATTTTTTGAAGCTGGACAAGAGGTATGAGGCGACGATTGAGCTTGGAAAAACGTCTTCGACGGGGGATGTTGAGGGTGAGATTCGGGAGACGGTGGGCCTCGGGGCGATTCCGGAGGCTGATGCTGTGAGGCGGGTGCTAGAGAGTTTTACGGGGGAAATTGAGCAGCGGGTGCCGGCGTATTCGGCGGTGAAGATTAATGGTCGGAGGGCGTATGACCTCGCGCGGAAGGGAATTGAGGTGGAAATGCCGGTGAGGAAGATTAAGGTGTATGAGCTGTCTTTGGTGGCGTATGAGTGGCCGACGCTGAAAATCGCTTGCAAGGTGTCCTCGGGGACGTATATAAGGGCGCTAGGCGAAGATATTGGCAGGGCGCTGGGCGTGGGGGGATATTTGACGGAGCTAAGGAGGACGGAGATTGGGGAATACTCGGTGGCGAATGCGGTGGAGCTTGCCGATTTGGGGATTTCTAAGTAGTTCTGTGGCTTTTTGGCAATGCTTATGGTAAAATAGGGAGTATGGCAAAGAGAGGTATTATAGTAAGGGACAAGACATTTTTTGTGGTATGTAGTAGCGTAACGGCTATTTTTTTGACGGTATTTTTGTGTTTCAGCCTTATTACTCCAGCTACTACTTATGCTGAAGGTGCAGTTGCTTCTTCTACTAGCGTAGACGTTGACTTTGAGGTAGGCTCAGTCTGTGCTCTTCGAGTGCTTGATAGCACTGGGACTACACCCATATCTAGCATTGACCTAGATGTTGCTCCAGCAGAGTCTGGGACTTTTGTAAAAGATGGCTTTACCGTGCAGGTGGACACCAATAATACTAGCGGCTATAGCTTGTTTTTTACTGCGGAAACCACGGATCTTAAAAATAGTACATACGATGACAGTATCCCAAGTATTGATAGCGACGTTACGGAGGCTGACTTTTCGGTAGCAGGTTCTTTGCATCAAAATAAATGGGGGGTCAGTAAATCTTGGTCAGAGACTATTGGTGGAGAAGAATATACTGGCGGCAATCCCTCGCTATATTTTCCAGTGGTAAATGTTGAAAATATAAGTAGTCTTTCTGATTTAACAATACGTGATGATGTTGATAAGCCGGCTATAAACTCACGTACTAAAATTGGAGTGGGGATGAATATTAATATTGCTAAAATGCCGGGGGCTTATACTGATCAAATTGCTTTTGTTGCTATACCGAGTATGCCGCAGATGTATGCTGAGTTGGCTTTTGATAGAAATGGCGATAATGTGGTTGGTGATGTGCCAGCGATGATGTCTAGTGGAGGCGTATCTTCAAGCGTGAGGTTTGTCATTCCGGAGACAAATTTAACAAAAGATGGATATGAATTTGCTGGTTGGTCTAAGTCTAAGACGGAGTTGATCGGTTATGGATCTGGACCAAATAGGCTCTATGTCGCTGGTGATAGCGTGTACGTGGATGGAAGTCTCGACCAGAATGCAGTAGAGCCGGAAGTGCTTTATGCAGTATGGCAAACAGAGAACGCCAATAGTGTGGTTTATAATGCCAATGCTAGTGGCGCAAGCGGGACTATGGAAAAACAAACTCTTATAAATGATGCGATGTTTGGCAGAAGTGACAACGGAGGCATGCTTAATCTTATAGAATATAAGTCCAACAGACTTATGCTTGAAGCGCCGAATTTTGTTAACCCTGGCTATGGATTTATAGGCTGGAATACGAAGCCGGATGGTAGCGGCATAATGTTTGGGCCTAATGAGACATTGATAGCTTCAGACTATTCTGAGTCGGTTGACCAAGGTGGGATGAACCCAACAACGCTTACTCAGGATATGCGTTATAAACTTGCGACGGAAGGATTATCATTTTATGCTCAATGGGCGCCGTCTGTTGGTGATATGCAAAACTGGACCGGGTGTAGTAGTCTTAACGTAGGCGATGTTATCGCTCTTACAGACACACGCACGGATACTATTAACTTGAACCCAACTTATGCGGTAGCTAAGTTGGCTGACGGTAAATGCTGGATGATAGAAAACCTTAGGTACGCTGGGGCTGGGGCGAGCATTGATACCTGGGATGAATGGGGAAGAGACTCGCAATCTTATACTAAAAAGCAATACAACTACTCTAATATAAGCCTTCCAGATGAATACAGTGCGCCAATATCTGGCCTCGAATCATATGTTGACTCGAGCGGTTATGGCCTTAGGTCCGAGGACGAAACTGGCCATAGATGGTATGGTTATGGGGCCTATTATTCTTGGGCGGCTGCCATGGACACTACAACTGCATATGGAGAGGGAGAAGTGAACGCTGGCTCGGGAATCTGTCCTGCAGGTTGGAGGGTGCCGACTGCAGACAAGAATAATAGTGAGTCTGATTTTATAAAACTGCACAGTGCGTTAATCGGCGACATTCCAGAAACGGCTGGATTTACGATAACAAATAAATATAAGAGCTTCCCGAATAATATTGTTATGGCTGGTCTTTGGGATGGTAACGCCTATCAACGCGGCTATTCGACGAAGTATTGGTCGTCTTATTCTGAGGCTACAAATGTAGCACAAACGTTAGAATGCTCGCCTATGTTTTCTAACAGAGGATGCAGAGTATCGCTTGGTGGTGGGAAGGCCTACGGAATGTCGGTTCGGTGCGTTTCGAACTCATAGGGGCGAGCGAGTCGTGTGTCAGGGGGGTTGCGGAATTTATAGGGGTGTGATATAATTAGGCGCATGATAACAAAAGAGAAGAAAGCGGAGGCTATCTCTAAGATGGCGCGCAACAAGAAGGACGTTGGATCTCCAGAGGTCCAGGTCGCTATCTTGACTGAGCGTATCAAAGAGGTAACTGAGCACGTCAAGGAAAACAAGCATGATTTCATGGCTCGCCGTGGTTTGATGCAGATGGTAGGCAAGCGCAAGCGTCTACTTAAGTACCTTGAGAACACTGATTACGAGAAGTACAAAGATACAGTGTCCAAGCTCGGTTTGCGTAAATAACCGCTAATTAAACTTCCTGCTTGGTCCTCAGGGTCGTGCCCGGGCTCGGTAGGAAAGGGAAAACCCCGCTACAATGTAGCGGGGTTTTTGGGAAAGGAACTATCTGAACTGCCGAGGAGTGTGGCAGTTAGATTTTGAGGCTGTCTATAAGAGAGATTAAAGCGTCTCCTTTATAGCTTTGGTGTAGTCTATGCTTCGGAAGTTCGTAACCCGAAGCCTTGATGAAGGCTTTCAGATTTTTATTGCTTAGACGGATTATCATGTCGATTAAGTCCTTATTGTCTTCAATCCTCTCGAGGATGCTGTGGTAGGACCGCCAGTCGGCAAATCCGTTTTCTGACTTAAAATATGATTCAAGAGCCGTTTCGAAAGGCTCTTTAACCTTCTTCAGCATTTTTTTAACCTCTCCTGTAAATTTTTCTCCTTTTAACGAATTGACGTTGTTCGGGAGAAAGTTGCAGGAGGTGGTTTGTAGTGCTGAGTCATATCGTGGGCAGCCACAGGTGATACTGATAGGGTTGTCACCCCTTGTGGCTTGCTCTACTGCACGGAAGATTTCTATAATCGGATTGTCCATCCGACTGAAGTGACTGACATCTCCCGACACTGTAAACTTGATGAAGCCAGTAGTCTCATCGTAGTGTAATCCCTCTTTTATCTCAGGAACAATAATTTTGTCCCTGAAACCTTCTGGAAGCAAACTTAATAACTCTTTTGAAACCATATTTTCCCTCCTTCGTATGGTTCAATACTAACTTGGTAGGTGGTAACTAGAAAACTAGACCAGCGCTACCTGTTCCATTGTTCATTATATCACACTTATGCTAAAAAGTCAATAGTAGAAAGGGAAGAAATGTGTGGTATAATAGATACAGATATTAACAATTGGGAAGATGACGGAAATGTGGGCTGAACAGGGGTGATTTCAGCGTAGATTTCTGCTATTTTCCCAAGAAAGGTATTTTTTATGGATATTATCAATCCGAGTGGGAAAAAACTAATCAGAATTGATACAGATTGGTGTGGCCGTAAACTGACATTAGAGGTGAACAGAGTCGGATTTAGGACGACTTCTTCGGTGTTGGTAACTTATGGGGATACTACAATCCTAGGTTCCGTAGTGGTTTCTAAGAAGCCAGTGGAGCAGGATTTCTTCCCATTGTCGATCGAATACGAAGAGAAGTTTTATGCTGCAGGCAAGATGAACGGCTCGAAGTTTATCAAGCGTGAGGGCAAGCCTTCTGATAACGCGATCCTTGTTGGGCGCTTGATTGACCGTCCGATTCGTCCGCTATTTCCTAAGGGATACAGGCAGGAGATTCAGGTGGTGGCGACAGTGCTTTCGATGGATCCAAACTTCCGCCCAGACTGTGTCGGTATGGTGGCGGCTTCGGCAGCATTGCACTGCGCTGGCGTACCATTTGATGGTCCAGTAGCGGGTGTGCGTATTGGCCGTGTGAATGGCGAGTTTAAGGCGTTCCTTACCGCTGAAGAAAGAGAAGCTTCTGATCTTGACCTAGTCGTAGCAGTACGTGACGGTAAGGTGATGATGGTAGAAGCTGGGGCGAAGGAAGTCCCAGAGTCCGAGATTATCGAGGCGATGAAGTGGGCTTGCGAAAATTGTAAACCAGCACTCGAGCTTCAGGAAAAGTTGCGTGAGCTAGTCGCTCCAGAGGAACTTCCATATGAATTGACCTTGCCAGAAGAGTCTATTCAGGAGAAAGTTGATGCTTGGACCGCACCAAAATTTGCCGGTGGTAAGATTCGTGGCAACGTACTTGAGCGTCAGAAGATCTGCGACGACTTGCGTGCTGAGATGGACGAAGAGTTTGCTAAGGAACTTGGCGAAGGCGAGACTGAGGAAGAGAAAATTGCCGATTATGAGGCAAAGTATAAGGCAAAGTATGATGAGGCGTTTGAGCTTGCCGTACATCACGAAGTACGTCGGGGAATTGTGGAAGAGGGTGTGCGCCCAGATGGTCGTAAATTGACTGAGGTGCGTCCGCTATCTTCACAAGTTTCTGTGTTGCCACGCGTACACGGCTCGTCACTATTTACCCGCGGCTTAACTCAGGCGATGAACATTGTGACGCTTGCGCCAATGTCTATGGCACAGGTGGTTGATACGATGGAAGTAACTGACGGGATTCGTCGCTATATGCATCATTACAATGCAGCGCCATATACAGTCGGTGAGATTGGTAGGATCGGCTCTCCTGGACGTCGCGAAGTTGGTCATGGCTACTTGGCTGAGAGAGCATTGCTTCCAGTATTGCCATCCGTAGAGGATTTCCCATATTCTATCCGTTCTGTAACAGAGATTATGTCTCAGAACGGCTCGACTTCTATGGCTGCAACTTGTTCGTCTTGTCTAGCATTGATGGATGCCGGTGTGCCGCTAGTGCGCCCAGTGTCTGGTGTAGCAATGGGCTTGATGGTGGATGTACCTAAGGGAACTGAGATTACCGCAAAGGATATCGACAAGGCTTATGTGCTTACCGATTTGATGGATGCTGAGGACTTTGCCGGCGACATGGACTTTAAGGTAACTGGTACAACTAAGGGTGTGACTGCACTCCAGATGGATATGAAGGTTCATGGTCTTCCAGTAGAGATTCTTGAGAAGGCGATTGCTCAGAGCCACGACGGTAGAATGTTTATTCTTGATCATATGCTTTCGGTGCTTCCTGGCCCACGCGCAGAGATTTCTAAGCACGCTCCACGTATCGAGAAGTTGATGATTAATCCTGATAAAATTGGTACCGTAATTGGTAAGGGTGGTGAGACCATTAATAAGATTACTTCTGAGACTGGTGCTGCGGTTGATATTGAAGATTCTGGCTTGGTCACGATTTCTGGTACTGACGGCGAGGCGATTGCTAAGGCGCTCGAGTGGGTGAAATCACTCGTTGAAGAGCCGGAAGTAGGGAAGATTTATACTGGTAAAGTTGTAACTATCAAGGACTTTGGCGCGTTTGTAAATATCTTGCCAGGCATTGATGGTATGCTCCACATTTCTCAGCTTAGCGACAAGCGTGTTGACAAGGTTGAAGACGTCTTGAAGCTTGGCCAAGAGGTAAAGGTGAAGCTAGTGGCGATTGACGACAAGGGTAAGCTAAGCTTATCGATGAAGGGCGTCAAGCAGTAATAAGGCATAAAAAATAAGTACTTATATTAGTTTTAAGCTCTAGGACTTGAACTTTAAAAATGTCATACACTGGCTCGCTTCGCTCGCGTCAGGAATATACATTTTTAAAGTTCAAATCCGATATGTTTATAGAGCTTAAATCTAATATTTCGTACTTATTTTTTAGTGGTTTTCTTAGCTGCTGGCTTTTTGGATTTAGCGATCTTAGCAGCTTTTTCGGCGGTTTCTTTGGCCTTAGCGTTCATCTTGTTCAAGAACTTGATGACGAGGAAGATCGAGAGGGCGATAACTAAGAAGTTAACAACCTGCTGGATAAAGCTACCGTAGCGAATGATGGCAGCAGTGTTTCCGCCAAAGAAGTTTGGAATGACAACCTTTAGGTCAGTAAAGTTGACGCCACCGAGGAGAAGACCAACGGCTGGCATGACAATGTCATTGACGAGGGAATTAACGATAGCTGAGAACGCGGTACCCATAACCATACCGACGGCCAAGTCCATGACGCTACCTTGGTTGATAAAAGTTTTGAATTCATGGACGAATCCACTTTCTTTAGATTTACTCATGATAGTATTATTATACTATTCAGCGGCGAAATTGTCAAATTGGTCATAGAGCTGATCGAGGTTAGGGATGGAGTTCTTGAGGGCGGAAGTGAGATTTTCCTTCTTGCTCTTATTGATGATGTCGTTTTCTAGAGAGATAAGCATGCCGATTTGATAAGCATATTCGCGAGAAGTGACGCGATCGAGGAGGCCGTTTAAGCGGGCTTTTTCTAAGGTTTCTTCGAGCTCAAGCTTCCAGGCATCCTCGTCCAAGGTGGTTTGCTCTTTTTGAGGCTTACTATTCTTGGCCTCGAAGTCCTCGGCGAGGGAAGTGTTAGTTGCGTAATTTACCTGACTTAAGACCGCTTTCCAGGAATTGGACAGAGAACGGAGACTGGAAGATTTGATGTAGCGGTTATTTCTTTCAACGACAGAGATAAGATTAGTAGTGCGAAGAGAGAGCTTGTCGACGAGGTCGCGATCGGTGTTCTTGTCTTTGCCGCCGCCGGCGATCGAACCAATGATGATAATCAAGAAAGCCAGAACAACGCCACCGATGAGAAGCTTTTTCATCAGAGGGGAGAGGCCGAGCTTGCCAAGAAAGCCGGAGGCTTTAGGCTTGCTGACACGGGTTTCTGAGGCGATTTGTTCGAGATAGGCTTTATTATCCATATGCTTATTATAGCATACTTTGGTTTTGAATATAGTGGTAATCTGATATATAATATAGGTATGCAGGATGCTAAAGAGGAAATCCGGGCGAGACTAGCAGTAGAGGACGTGGTGGGTCAGTATATCGAGCTGAAACGTGCTGGCCGTAATATGAAGGGGCGAAGTCCGTGGGGGGTAGACAAGACGCCGTCCTTTATGGTGTCACCGGAGAAGGGGATTTGGCATGATTTCTCAGCAAATAAGGGAGGAGATATTTTTACTTTTGTGATGGAAGTTGAGGGGATTTCTTTTCGGGAGGCGTTGGAAAAATTGGCGGCGCAGGCTGGAGTGGAGCTCAAAAAATACAGCGAGGGTGATGCAAAAATTGCGCAAAAAAAGGTGCGGGCAAGGGAAGAGCTGGAGCTTTCGACGAAGTATTATCAGGTGGCTTTGACGAAGAATAAGCCGGTATGTGAGTATGTATTTTATAAGCGAAATTTGAATCGTGAGACAGTGAAGGAATTTAGGATTGGATATTCGCCGCGGACGGGGAGGGCGCTGATTGATTTCTTGAGCAAGAAGGGTTTTTCTCAGAAGGAAATGGAAGATGCGGGGCTTCTAAATCAATACGGTGGGGACTTGTTCCGTGGGCGGATGATGGTGCCATTTATTGATACGAATGGGCAGGTGATTGGCTATACGGCGCGGGTGCTGGATGGGGGAGAGCCAAAGTATTTGAACACGCCGGAGACGATGCTGTTTAATAAATCGCGATTTATCTTTGGATTGTATCAGGCGAAAGAAGCGATTAGACGGTCGGGATTCGTGGTAATTGTAGAGGGGAATATGGACGTGATTTCTTCACATCAGGCCGGGGTGAAGCAGGCGGTGGCGACGAGTGGAACGGCGATGACGGAGCAGCATCTAAAGATTTTGTCGAAGCTGACTTCGGATGTGCGTCTGGCGTATGATGGTGATGATGCCGGCGTGAAGGCGACCGAACGAGCAATTAACCTAGCTGGGAACTTGGGAATAAATTTATCGGTGATTTCTGATTATCATGGAGCAAAGGACCCGGACGAGCTGATTCAGAGGGGAGCGGAGCTTTGGCAGGATGCGGTGGCAAATTATAAGCCGGCGGTGGACTGGTTGTTGGAAAAATATGAGGAAAAATTAGATTTAACTTCGGCACAGGGAAAGAAGGAATATTCGGATATAGCAATGAAGGTGATTTCTTATTTGTCGGATCCGGTAGAGAAGAAGCATTACGAGCAAAAAGTGGCAGAGAGATTAGAGGTTTCCATAGAAGACTTGAGGCAGAAGAAAGTAGGGGATGCTCGACCGAGACGGCTGAAGGCGATTAAAGGTGGCGGAGTGAATGCGGACAAGGTTAAGGTGATTGAAGATGGGCTCTTAGCTATTATGCTGTTTGGCGGGGAGGCTGGTGCGGGGATTAATATGGATGTGCCAGAAGATGATGTGAGGCTGAACGAGCTGGAATTTATTTACGAAAACAAATATGCGAAGATGAGTGCGGATGATTTGAAGGCTGAGGTGGCGGAGTTGAAAAAGAGTTACAAGAAGGAAGAGAAGGCGAAGGAAATTGCTGAGCTGACGGCCAAGCTTTCCGAATTTGAGGATGACGAAGAGAAAACAAAAGAGATTTTGAGGAAGATTCAAAATCTGCAAAAAGCTTGAAAAAAACATATATATAATATATAATTTCTCTAATGGAAAAAGAAAAAGAAGAAGTTTTAGATTCTGGTGTGTTCGAGCCGGATGAGCCTCTAATGGATGATCTTGCAGAGGAAGAAGAACTTTCTGATGAAGAACTAGAAATTACAGTAGATAACGTGGATGCTTTTGCGGATGATTCCGTGAGGCTGTATTTGCGTGAGATTGGTAAAATTCCTTTGTTAACCCCAGAGGAGGAAGCGGATCTTGCGGCACGTGTAGTAAAGGGTGACAAGAAAGCCAAGGATAAATTGGCTGAGGCTAATATGCGTCTTGTAGTCTCGATTGCAAAGAGGTATTCCGGTAGAGGTCTAGATTTTTTGGATTTGATCCAGGAAGGAAATACTGGACTTTTGCGCGCGGTAGAGAAGTTTGATCCAGATAAGGGCTTTAAGTTTTCTACTTATGCAACTTGGTGGATTCGCCAGGCGATTACGCGTGCGATTGCTGATCAAGCAAGAACGATTCGCATTCCGGTGCACATGGTAGAGACAATTAATAAGGTAATGCGTTCGACTAGAAAGTTGACTCAGGAACTAAACCGTGAGCCGACTATCGATGAAATTGCGAAAGAGATGAAGATGGACCCAGAGAAGGTCGAGTATGTGATGCGTATTAAGCAAGATATCGCATCGCTTGACCAGAGCGTGGGTCGTGATGGTGATGATGAGGATTCGGTGCTTGGCGATTTCGTAGAAGATGAAGAAAGAGATTCGCCAGAAGATTCTGCAGCGAACCAGATTTTGAAGGAGCAGCTAGCGGAGATCATCTCGACGCTTTCTGAAAGGGAACAGAAGATTATTAAGTTGCGCTTCGGGATTGGTGGTGGTAGACCACATACTTTGGAAGAAGTTGGCGCAGAGTTCTCAGTGACGAGGGAACGTATTCGCCAGATTGAGGCTAAGGCGCTTTCTAAGTTGCGCAAGCACAAAGATACAAAGAAATTGCACGAATATTTAAGATAGAATAGAGGAGATTTCGCGATGAAAAATAGAGTAAAAAATTTGTTCATAGCGGGGTTGATGTTGATGTCGATGGGGTTTGCGACAGTGGTGCAGGCTGCGCCAGCTTGGGCAGCCACTAAGAGCATAATTGGTGGCGGAACTAAGGAACAGGCAGAGAATAACTGCTATAGCAGCGGTGGCCATCCTACTAACGCAAGGCAGGGCGGTAGCGGCTACTGGCTAGTAGATTGCGTCAAGGACACATCTAGTAGCAGCGGTAGTACGACTACCAGTGGCGCTCTTATTAATCGAATTGTAGTTTCTGGCAATAGCAAGGAAGCAGCAGAGAATGATTGCATCAGCAGAGGCGGATATCCTACAAATCCTCAGCAGGTGAATAATGGTGGTTGGATTGTAGACTGTATTCCAAATCCATCAGCTCAATCTGGTGATAGTGGTGGCGAGAGTGGTGAATCTGGATCTAGTGGTGGCGGTGAAAACGGAACTGGTACAAGCGCTACAACAATTAAAAATAATGGCGAGTATACGTATGGGGCAGGGCTAGACCACAAAGATAACTTTGAGACAAGTATTCTTGATTGTGAAAGTGGCCAGAATGGTGAAGGTATTTTCTGTATTTTAAATATTGGTTTGACAGTCCTGACTTGGGGTGTTGGTATTGCTGCAACGATTGGTATTGTGCTTTCTGGCGTACAATATTTGACAGCTAGAGATAGTGCAGAGCAGGTAACTAAGGCAAAGAACAGACTGATCAATATCGTGATTGGCCTCGTGGTCTATGCAGTGATGTGGGGCTTCCTCACCTGGCTAATTCCTGGTGGAATATTCTAAAAAATAAGAGGAGGTGAGGTGGTAGAAAAACAAAAACAGAGAGCAAAGAATTTGTTTGTAGCTGGGCTAATGTTACTTTCTGTGACACTTACAACTTTAGTGAAAGTAGAAGCAGCGTGGGGGCTGACGTTTGATGAAGCGACCACGATTTGCGATGGACTATATAGTTTAAGCCAAACAACGAGTGGGTCAACGATCCAGTGTTTTATGGATCAGCCAGCTCAGCAGGAATGTGAGGCAAAAGGCGGATCGTATGGTGGCTTAACACAATTTCATGGATCGTATGTGTGTGTGATTCCGTTCACGGGAGAAGCTGGGACGCCGGGCGGTGGCGGTGGCGGTGGCAGCAGTACTCAGAATAATGCAACTGGGGACCCAAATGATTATAGCCGGCCATCACATCCGGGTAGAGAGCGAACCGAGAATGATAATAATGATCCGGGTGGCAGTGAAGTTAAGGATAATTCTGGAATACCGGCGGTGCCGGGCAAGGGGTATAGTAGTACTGGCGGATTAAAGACCGAGCCGGAGAAGTTAGAGACGGTAGTGCTTGATTGCGATGGAGATGATAAGATCTTTTGTATTTTGAATACTGGCTTGACGGTTTTGACTTGGGGCGTTGGGATTGCGGCAACGGTTGGGATTGTGTTTTCTGGTATACAGTATGCCTCTTCTAGAGGCAATGCAGAGCAGATGGCTAAGACGATCAAACGTATTATTGGTATCGTGATTGGGCTCTTACTATATGCCATGCTATGGGGAATTTTGAACTGGCTGATTCCGGGAGGGGTGATTTAAATGAAACGAATTATCCTAGTTTATAATCCGCGCTCGTCAAAGCATAGTTTAATCGCGACGGAAGTAATCAAGCCGGCGCAGAAGCTGAAAGGCTATGCTAAGGGTAAGTTTGAGGTAAAGAAAGCACCGGTTGAAGAAAATGCTAAAGAGCTAGCAAAAATTTTGGAGGATGATGACTTGGTGGTGGTGGCCGGCGGTGATGGCAGTGCGACTATGGCGTTAAATGCAGCAATGATTACAGAAGCTAAAGTAACATTGGCGGTGATTGGATACGGTAATTTTAATGACATGGCAAGGATGCTAGGCAAGAAAAAGTTTGCAGAGGTGATTGAGGACTTTGAGGGTGGCAAGACTAAGAAATTGTACCCGCTTGAAGCGATGGTTGATGGAGAGCATTTTAGATATGCAGGATGTTATTTTACGCTAGGGATGTTTTCGGAGAGCACGGAGGTTTTTGATGCACCGAAAACTAGGGATAATTTGAAGAAGGGGAATAAGAGCTTGGCATTTTCAGTGGTGACGCTTGCGAAATGGTATTTCAAGAACCATCGCAAGGAATTCCTGCCGGCAGATATCAAAATGAATAGTATCCCAATGAATCGTAAGAAGATGCAGAAGAATGGTAAGGTAAATACGTTCTCTGGAAAACATGTATCCGATGTGATGTTTGTGAACGGCAAGACGGTGGCCAAGGTGATGCGAGGCGGAGATTATTGGAAGAACCCAAAGAGATATTATGTAGCTTTTGGACGATTGAAGAGCTTATTTAGACTGGCGACATTTATGCTAAAAAGCATGATTTCTAGGATACCCGGCCATGAGGTGGAGAATGAGACTAAGATTGAATTTTCTAGCCCGACAGAAGTGGAAATTCAGGCTGAGGGTGAATATAAAAAAATGGAACTTAGTGAATTTAGGGTAAAAAAGGCAGAGAAGAGCATAACGGTTGTGGTATAATAGAACCAGTGGTGGGAGACTATAAGGAATAATATGCCAGCAAAAAAGAAATCTACAAGGAAAAGATCCACTAGAAAAACTAAAGACGTAGCCCCAGAACATGAGTTACCTGGTGGTTTTTGGCGACAATGCGCAGCGGTGATGATGATCGCGCTAGCGGTGTTTCTTGTGATGACTTGGTTTGGAAGTGGTGGCGCGTTACTTACGGGCGTAGATAATGCATCGATGTTTATTATTGGATATGCAAAGTTCTTATTGCCGGTACTGCTGGTCTATTTGGCTGTAAAGATCTTTAGGACACCAGGGAATAAGCTGCCAGTAGCGATGTGGATAGCATCGTTCTTGATGATTTGCTGGGCTGCTGGGGTAACTGGTATACCGACAATTGGCGAAGAGAGTCCGACAGGTGGCGTGCTAGGCGAGGGGCTGAATAAGATTTTTGTTCAGGTGTTAGATCCAGGGGTAGTGGTGTTTATTTATGTAGTCTTGATCTTTATTACGGCGCTGTTTATCTTGCAGACTTCGCCAGTAGCATTCTTCAAAGCGCTATTTTCGATGTTCCATTCTACGAAGAAAGATGAAGATACAGAAAATGCCAAGATCGCTAAGGCGGCGAACAAAGCCGTGGCGGATGGCGACCTCGACATTAAGATTAATTCTGGCGTGTCAGTCGTGGATGATACCTCAAAGTTGAAGGTGCACGCACCAAAAATTGCAACGAAATCTACTGAGAAGGAAGCTCCAGTGGAGAGGGCACTAGTATCTGTGTCTGATCCGGATTGGAAGATGCCAAGCATCGATCTTCTAGAAAACAAGCAATCGCCGGCTGACCCTGGCAACCATCAGCAGAACGCGTTTATTATCAAGTCGACTTTGGCGGAATTTGGGATTGACGTAGAGATGGAAGGGGCAAATGTTGGCCCAAGAGTTACGCAGTATACGATGAAGCCGCCAGCAGGTGTGAACTTGTCGAAGATTTTGGCACGTGATAAGGAGCTAGCGCTCAACCTTGCGGTAGATAAAATTCGTATTGAGGCTCCGATTCCGGGTACGCGCTCTGTGGGCGTGGAGATTCCAAATGTGAAGCCGGCAGACGTGAGACTGCGCGGCGTGCTAGAGAGTAAGGAATGGAAGTCGAGTGACGATCCATTGACCTTTGCAGTAGGTAAAGATATTTCCGGTAAATCAGTAGTAGCAAATCTTGCGAAGATGCCACACCTTCTCATTGCTGGTACTACTGGTTCTGGTAAGTCGGTGATGACGAATACACTGATTTCTTCGCTGCTATATCGTAACGCACCTTCGGATATGAAGCTAATTATTGTGGATCCAAAGCAAGTAGAAATGGTGCAATACAATGATATTCCACATCTTCTAACGCCAATTATTACTTCCGTCGATAAGGCGCTTTCCGCAATGAAGTGGGCGGTAAACGAAATGGAGTTGCGTTACTCTTTGATGGCGGAGGAGAAGGTAAAGAATATTGTTGATTACAACAAGAAAATGGCAAAGAAGGGCACTGTGACAGTGCCGGACGATGATGGAAATGATCAAAAGCATGATGGTGGTAAGATGCCATATATCGTGGTAGTGATTGACGAGATGGCTGATCTAATGATGATGGCAGGGAAAGACCTGGAGATGCTAATCGTGCGCGTAGCGCAGAAGGGTCGTGCTGCTGGTATTCACCTAGTGCTCGCAACACAGAGGCCTGAAGTAAAAGTTATTACTGGTCTTATTAAAGCGAATATTCCGGGTAGGATTGCCTTTGCGGTGGGGTCGCAGATGGACTCTAGGATTATGCTCGATATGGGTGGCGCAGAGAAGCTGCTTGGTAAAGGTGACATGCTGATGCTGACTACCGAGATGATGGGCAAGCCACGCCGTATTCAGGGTGCTTGGGCTTCGGATGAAGATGTAAACAACCTGACAGATTTCTTGCGTGAGCAGAGGCCGCCGGAATACAACGATGAGGTGATTTCTCAGGCGGTACAAATTAAAGGCCTCGGTCCGGCTGATGGCGGTTCGATTGGTGATCTTGGCAGGAAGTACGATCCAAATGATCCAATCGTGAGAAAGGCAGTGGAGATTACGATTTCTAAGGGTAAATTCTCGACGGCGATGCTGCAGACTTATCTAGGCAAAGGCCACGGTTTTGTGTCTGGGCTTGCGATTTGGCTAGAGCAGATTGGCGTGATTGGTGAGGCAAATGGTAATAAGCCACGTGACGTCTTGATCTCTTCGTTAGACGAATTTGACGAATTGGCCGGATAGTAGGAAGCTAATAGGCTTGATATGGTCTAGCGCTCTTATTAAGCAGCTTGAAATTTTGGGCTTATGCTTGTAAAGTTGACAAAAATTTGAGACAAAGTGGTGTGGTATATGTTTTTGGATGTTTTTGCAGTTGCTTTTTGTTAACGATTGGGGCTCTTCCTTACAATCTAACAGAGGAAATTTTGAATAGCTAAATACTAATGTTTTATTTTTTATACTAAAGGCTTAATAATGAGATTATGGCAGAAGTTGACTGCAAAGAGGGTATGTCGACTCGCGCCTAAGAGACGATTCTAGATAGGCTCTTAATATTAACTAACGGCAGGTGAATGCGGCTTTTCCGGTCGAATTGGAACGGCAGCCGTAAGGGGTTGCAAAACCTACAGAGTTGAGGTATAATAATAGGGAATATTAAATACTCAGCAAGTGGGTCTAGAGCCGCATTTGCTTTAACCAAAGGAGTAATAATAGTGCGAGAGTACGAATTAACCGTGCTTATTCATCCTGATCTAGAGATGAATTTGCAGCCAGCACTCGATAAGGTGAAGAAAATTATCGAGGAAGCAGGGGGAAAAATTACCAAAGAAGTAGATGAGGGAAAGAAGCGTCTAGCTTATTCAATCGCCGGACAAGACTTTGCCGTATACTACTACTTTGAGCTTGATTTGCCAGACGAGAAAGGGAAGGCAAGGAAAGTTACTGACATGCTAGACATCGCAGACGAGATTCTTCGTAGTCTGCTAGTAACAGTTGATGAAAATCGACTAAGAATGGAAGCAAAGCGCAAAGCACGTAAGGGTGGCAATGACGACGAAAGCGAAGACGCTGACGCCGAGGAAGCCGCCAAAGAAAAGGAGGAATAATATGCGTGGTTTTTCTAAAGTAGTTCTTGCGGGTAATCTAACAAGAGATCCAGAGCTTAGAACCACTCCAAATGGAGCTTCAGTCTGCTCTTTTACGATTGCAGTAAACCGTAACTACAAGGATGCCAGTGGCAACCAGCAGGAACAAACATCTTTTATTGATTGTTCTGCTTGGGGCAAGACTGGCGAAATGATTAACCAATATCTAAAGAAAGGTCGCCCAGTTCTAGTATCTGGTAGACTCAGCCAACATTCTTGGGAAGATAAGACCACTGGTCAGAAGCGTTCCAGAACTGAGGTTGTAGCCGAAGACTTTACCTTTATTGATAGCGGTAATGGCGGTGGGAACAATGCAGGTGCAGCAGCTACTAGCGAAGCGGAGATCGTTCCTGACGATATCCCAACCGATGGTGGCGAAGTAGAATTAGATGAAATTCCATTTTAAGGATTAAGAAAGGAAGAAGATGCGAAAAGCTAAATTTGATCCAGATTTATACTTTGATTATCGTGATGCAAAGAGTTTGCAGCGTTATATCGATGCTTATGGCCGTATTGAGCCAATTGCAAAGACTGGTCTTTCTGCAAAACAGCAGAAACAGCTTATGACTGCAATCAAGCGTGCACGTCATTTGGCACTTTTGCCATTTGTGGCTTAATAATCTAAGTGTAAGGAGAAGAAATGTACGGACCAACAGATTTGAAAAAGAATGTGCTGATTACTTTGGATGGTCAACCATACAAAGTAGTTGATTACTCTCAGAAAGTAATGGGACGTGGTGGTTCAATTGTAAACGTAAAGGTAAAAAATTTGATTACCGGTGCGCTTTTGCCAAAGACTTTTAAGGGGCAGGAAAAGATTGAGCCAGCGGAAGTTACTACGAAGAAGGTGCAGTACTTGTATAAGGACGATTCAGCTTTTTACTTCATGGATCCAGCATCTTTTGAGCAGTACGAATTATCATCTGACATGGTTGGCGATATGGCTGATTTCATGAAAGATGGTGATGAAATGGAGATCCAGTTCTACAATGGTACAGCAATTAACTTAGTCTTACCAAAGAACTTGTGGCTCAGAGTTACCTATACTGAGAATGCAGTGAAGGGTGATACTTCTACTTCAGTAACAAAAGATGCAACCCTTGAAACTGGCGTAGTAATTAAGGTGCCAGCATTCATTAAAGAGGGTGATGTTGTATCTGTAGATACTGAGACTAGAGCCTATCGTGAAAGACAAGGAAAGAACTAAATTGTTCGTATCTAGAGCAGAGAATAAGCTTGCGGGGGCGACGCAGGCTTTTTCTTTTGATTTTAAAGGAAAAACAGTACTGGATATTGGATCGTCTACTGGTGGGTTTACAGAGTATGCTCTATCTGCAGGGGCAGAAAAGGTGATTGCTGTAGAGAAGGGGACTAATCAGATGAAGGCACCGCTTAGGTTTGATCCGCGAGTGGAGCTGCATGAGAAGACCGATATCTTTAATACAACAACATCAGGAATTAAGCCTAGTGAGACTTGCCCTACGGGCAAATGCGTCTTCCTAGGCCTAATTCCTGATGTTATTGTCGCGGATGTGTCGTTTGTGAGTCTTAAGAAAGTGTTGGCGCATGCGAAGAAATATCTAGCGTCGAAAGATACGGATTTTTTAGTGATGCTAAAACCGCAGTTTGAGGCAAGGCCAGAACAGTTAAACAAAGGGGTAGTGAAGAACGAAAAAATGCGGAGAGAAATTGTCCGCGGGTTTGAGAATTGGCTAAAAAAGAATGGTTTTTTGACTGTTGCCAAGCATGATAATGAGCTAAGTGGAAAAAATGGCAATGTCGAGCGTTTTTACTGGTTAAAAATTAGCAAAATCTCTTGACACTAGATACGCTTAAGCTTATAATGTTATTATGAGCTTATTGCATGGTGTGGGCGAATTCTTCGCATTAGACATAGGGACAAGCGCGTTACGTTTGATACAGCTTGATGGCGATACCCAAAGAGGGTTTGCTTTGACGCACTATGCCTATGTGCCGGTAGATCCGGCCGTCGTCCAAGACACCAGCGATGCTGGCATTAAAAGAATGGGGGAAACTATTCTTGGGGCAATGAGACAGGCGGGGATTAAGACAAAGAATATTGCGCTTGGCCTTCCTGCTGGTAAGACTTACACCGCTGTAATTGAAGTCCCTAACCAGACCGAGAAAGAACTGAAAAAGACGATCAAGTACGAACTTGACCAGTATATTCCGATGGCAGTTGATGAGGCGGAAGTTGATTACACTATTCTTGGTGTGAGCCCAAATGATCCAAATAAGGCCGAAGTCTTGATTTCTTCAACGGCTAGAGATTATGCCGAAGAGAGAATGGAAATGATTGAGAGGTTAGGACTTAACGTGGTCGCTCAGGAACCGGAGCCAATTGCGATGGCCAGATCTCTGGCTCCAGTTGGTTCTCAGGATGCGAGAATCATCGTTGACCTCGGTGAAACCTCTACGGATCTTGTGGTAGTATACAAAGGCGCACCGAGATTAGTGCGCTCGATTCCTGGTGGCTTACATGCGTTAGTTAAGACCGTATCGACAACGCTTAATGTACGTGAAGACCAAGCGAGAAGATTTATTCTGAAATTTGGCTTAGCTCAAGATAAATTGGAAGGTCAGGTATTCAAGGCGCTTGACAGTGATCTTGATAACTTCTCTCAGGAGCTAATGAAATCCGTGAGATTCTTCCAGAACAAGTACGTGGGCGCACCAGTGCTTGGCATCGTGCTTTCTGGCTTTGCCGGCGTAATTCCGTTCATTGCAGAATATATTGAGGTAAAGACTAGTATTCAGACCATTCAGGGTAATCCATGGCAATTAGTCCAGGTTACCCCTGAGCAACAACAAGCTTTGATGGGCGTAGCTAGTGAGTTTTCTGTGGCGATTGGTCTAGCAGAGAGGAGTAACGCGTAATGTTTGACAAGGTTAAAGAATGGGCTATTAAAGAGTGGAAGGCTACTCTAAAACAGTTTGGCATTAAGCCGAAAGAAGCTCCAACGATGATGACGGAGCAGAACAAAGAGTATGAGATTAATCTTGTTCCAGAGATTAAAAGGCAGATGATTAAGGCGATGAGAGTTCGCAATATCATGCTTTTTGTGTGTATTATTTTGGCTTCGGTGGCTGGTGCTACAGTGATGATCATGGGTGGCATCTGGGAGAGCCAGAACATTTCAATGGGTACGCAAGACAATAGACTAAAGATGATGTCTGACAAACTGAAGAGCTATGATTCTTTGTCTGAATTTCTAACGATCCAGACACAGTTAAACGACCTTGATGAAATTTCAAACAACAAGAAAGTGCTATCGAGAGTCTTCCCAATTGTTTCGACAATTTTGCCTGATGGCCCAGATACGATTGAGATTTCTGAGCTTTCTGTAGACCTTTCCACTAACACAATTAGGTTTGATGCGCAGGCGGATGCAAAGGTGTCGCCGTACATTGATTATCGTGTACTAGAATCATTCAAGAAGGGCGTTTCTCTTATGAAGTACGACTATGGTCGTTATGTAGATGCGCAGGATAATGAAATTCCAACTAGATGTTTAGTTGAGACGAATAGCGATGGTAACCTATTGATTGAGAAAGAAAATGTTGCAACTTCGACCGTAGAGTATACTTATGCATACTGGTTGAAGGGCAAAAAGGGTTGTGACCCAAGCCGTGACGATATGAGTGAAGAGGAAGATGCAGAAGCTGAAGGAAACGATAGTGGCGTAGCAAACAAGGTTAATGAAATGCTATCTGAGTTCTCGGTTACGAACGGAGAAAACGAAGTTACCGCAGAGGACTTTGTAGGTAGCGATACTAATGCTGAGAAAGTTCAGAATGACTTTAATGCAAGGCTAGATGCACTTGATGATTACGGCAAGAGTCTAATGTATGATCAGTTAAATGCCGGCATTAAGATGGAAGACGTGGCGGTCGAGAAGATTTATCGTAGTCCAAGATTTTCTGAATGGTATAAGGATGGATATATGAACGAACAGGGTGAGATCTTTAATGTGCCGCACTTTAATTCCGGTTGTATTACTTATACTGGTGGCCCAGCAGTAGGCGGTGGCATGAAATGGACTTCTTCGAACGATTGTATGCTAGCGATTGAGGAACCTTCGATTAGAGATTCTTCAAACGGCCGCGATTCCAATGGTAACTTGGTATTACGCTTTAATGCAACAATTATGCTAAATGGCGAAGTATTTAAGTTTACAAATAAGCATATTCTAGCGATTAGCCCAACTGGTCAGAACGTGACTGACTCTTACCGCCAGATTGAAGGTATGTTTGCGGAAAGAGCAGCGGACTGTTCTGATACGGACGTAATTTGTACGACAACATCAACTGATTCGGGAGGAGAAGAATAATGGACAACAATCCGGATGGCCCAGCAGTAAGTAAGAGAATTAAGATCTCGAAAACGCAACAAGAGATGCTTTTGATTGCGCTTGTCACAGCTGTAATTTTGGGCATATGTGGCGTGCTGATTGTATTCTTTGCAAAGTATATTAAATTTAACAATAAAGTAATTGATGCAAAGAATGGCGCAATTTCTAATTACGAAAAAACAATTAAGAACGTTGGCGTTTGTCGAGACACAAACCGTGACGGCAAGTTCTCTGACGAGGAATTAAGGAAGTGTAATCCGGACGAGCTAGATAGCGCGAACATGCCAGGGACACTGAGATATAACGTGATGGTCGATATGGCTAAAAACACGGATCTTGAAAGTGTGGCACGTGATAGCCAGGACGGTTGTTATGATGAGGATGGCGAAAAGATTGATTTCCAGAAGTTGATTGATGGCGAAACCAATGAGACGAAGCAGGCAGAATATTTAGCAAGGCTTAAGATGTGTTCAGCGCTTCGTGTGGTGCCAGATGCTTTGCCAGCTCAGGCAAACGAAGAGGCTTTGATGTCGTCACTTAACCAGATTTTCATTGTCTCTAACTGGGAGCCGGAAGCACTTTCACCTTCAGGCAACGCGGTTTCTAGTAGCGAGGGCCTGTCAACTATCCCAGTATCTCTCTCGGTTGAGGCATCTACTGCAACTACGATGAATGTATTAAACAATATTGAGAAATCAATTAGGACATTTGACTTGCAGACGGCGACAGTGTCATGGAGTGGGCAGAATTATTTGAGCTTGCATTCACAGGGCGTGGCTTATTATACGGAAAATGCTGACCTAGTAGAAAGAAGCGAGACAGTCTATGCTTCGGATCACGCGAAGAAGAAAGGAAATAAAAGCTAATGAAGAAATCGGATATTTTAACCGTAATAATGGTGGCAACTGTGGGAACGGTAGTTGCAGCGATTCTTTGTAATATGTTGCTTGGTGATCCAAACGATAAGATGGTGAGCTTCAAAAATATTCAGGTGGTAGAGCCAGGACTAGCAATACCAGACCCTGAGGTATTTAATATGGAAGCAATCAACCCAACGGTCGAAGTCTATGTAGGTAACTGTGTGGACCAGGATCAGGATGGTAAACTCTCCGATGAAGAGCTTGCAGTATGCGGCCGTGGAATTCCTCATGGTGGCGATGTTAATAACAATGAGAATTCACAACAAGAGCAGGCACAGGGGCAAGAGTCAGAACAGCAGAATACACAAGATAATACTCAAGACACAGTGATCATTATTCAAGAGGGGGAGTAATGGCGCTTCTAACTCGCGAAACTCAAGATAAGGTAGTAAAACTACTGGTAGACGAAGGGCTGGCGGATCCAGCCTTAGTTAAGAGCGCGCAAGATGAAGTACAAAAGACTAAACAGCCACTGATTGCATATCTAACGTCTAAGGGAATCGTGAACAATGAGATGGTGGCGCACGCTACGGCAGTGGTGATTGGTGTTCAGTATGTAGACCTAAAGAATGTGACGATGGACCGTGAGGTGCTGCTTAATCTTCCACAAGATGTAGCGACAAGAAGTATGGTAGTGCCAGTTGGGGAAGTGAGTGGCACGCTAGTTGTCGCGATGATTGACGTTACCAATGTTCAGGCGACGGATTATTTGGCGACTTTGACTGGACGACCAATTAAAGCTGTGATGTCCTCGGAAGAGGGAATCAGACAGGTATTGTCGCAGTATGTGGGCGATTTCTCGAGCGTTAAGCAGGCGGTTAAATCTACTAATGAGGAAGTTGCAAGGCAAGCTTCGTCAGATGTAAAAACGATTACACAGGACTCACCAATTTCTAAGGCATTGACGTCAATTTTGGACTTTGCGGTGAAGTCGAAAGCTTCGGATATTCACATCGAGCCACTAGAAGAGTCGCTAGTGATTAGGTGTAGGATTGATGGTGTGTTGCGCCAGGTGATGGAGCTGCCTAAGTCGATTGAGCCAGCATTGGTGTCCCGTATAAAAATTTTGTCCGACCTGAAAATTGATGAGCACCGTGTGCCGCAAGACGGTCAATTTACAGTGGCGGTAGGCGATAAGGAAGTCGATTTGCGTATTGCGATTGCGCCAGTAGTATGGGGCGAGCAGGTGGTGATTCGTCTGCTTGATAAAACTGGAACGACGATGGATATTGAGCAAATGGGTATGACTGGCCGGGCGCTAAGAATGGTACTGGATGGTATTTCTAAGCCGAATGGGATGATTCTGACATCTGGTCCTACGGGTTCTGGTAAGTCTACAACTTTGTATGCGTTAATTAAGAAGATTAAAGATGTAAAGATTAACATTGTGACGCTTGAGGACCCAGTAGAATACAAGATGGACGGTGTGAACCAGATTCAGGTAAATACAGATGCTGGACTGACGTTTGCTTCGGGGCTTCGCTCGATTTTGCGTCAGGATCCAGACGTAGTGATGGTCGGTGAGATTCGTGACTCGGAAACGGCGAACCTGGCAGTGCAGGCGGCACTGACTGGTCACTTAGTATTCTCGACACTGCATACGAATTCGGCGGCAGGTATTTTGCCACGTTTGATTGAAATGGGAATTGAACCATTCTTGATTGCATCAACACTTAATACGGTGATTGGTCAGAGGTTGGTGCGCCGAGTGACAGAGAAGAGAACTTCGTACACTTCATCGGAGCTCCAGACGAAGGAGCTAAATGACGTGCTTGGAGATCTTTTGCCGAAGAGTCAGGACCAAGTGCCGGTGGTATCGGAAAGCTTGGGCTACACTGGACTGCCAGTGATTTCTCAAACAGGATATACGCTAGTTAAAGGTTTTGACGATAAGGACTCTCCTGGTGGATATAAGGGTCGCGCAGGTCTTTATGAGACAATTACGGTCGATGAAGACATCCAAAAGTTGATCGTGTCGCACGCAACGGCTAATGATATTATGAAGGTTGCAAAGGCGAAGGGAACGGTGACGATGAGGCAAGATGGTATGCTAAAGGCCTTGTCTGGAGTGACGACCATGGAAGAGGTAAATAGGGTCGCGTCCGACCTAGCATAAATCGCGGCTTTTCTATTGATGAAAATATAGTGTTTATGCTATAATGTATATATGGATAATAGTGGGCAACCTATGATGGGAGCACAACCAGCTGCTCCAACAACACAACAACCTCAAATGGGGGCTCAGCCTGTGATGCCAGCCGCTCCGGCTCCGGCTCCAGCAGCTCCAACGACTCCAGCAGCGCCAGCTGTGTCAGCTGATACGTCAGCTCAGGTAATGTCAGAAATGGAAGTTGCGACAGCAGCTGCAGAAGTGAAGAAAGACGTACGTATTGAGACCCTCCTCGAAGAGTGTGTAAAAAGGAACGCATCCGATTTACATATTCAGGTAGGACTTCCTCCGATTTTGCGCGTAGATGGCGCTTTGATTCCGATTGCTGGAATGTCAACTTTGACAGAAGAAGTTGTCCAAAAATTAGTATTTTCTACGCTTGATTCCGAACAGAGAGATACGCTTGCAAAGGACAAAGAGTTTGACTACTCGTTTGCCTTTGGTACAATAGCTAGGTTCCGTGTTAACGCTTTCCAGGAAAGAGGAAATCTGGCGGCGGCATTTCGTTTGATTCCAAATAAGATGCCAACCCTAAATGATCTTGGTCTTCCTCAGGTGATTTCTACGTTTGCGGATTATCCAAGAGGATTAGTGCTAGTGACTGGTCCTACTGGTTCTGGTAAGTCTACTACACTTGCAGCGTTGATTGATAAGATCAACCAGGAGAAATCTCTACACATTATTACAATTGAGGATCCAATCGAGTTTGCGCACAAGTCAAAGAAATCAGTAATTGTACAGAGGGAAGTGCACTATGATACATTCTCGTTCCAGAGAGCTTTGAAGTCGGTGCTTCGCCAAGATCCAGATGTAGTGCTTCTGGGTGAGATGCGTGACCTTGAGACGATGCAGAGTGCAATTACGATTGCAGAGACCGGTCACTTAGTGTTTGCAACGCTTCACACTAACTCAGCAGCACAGTCTATCGACCGTATGATTGACGTGTTCCCAGCTGAGCAACAGCCACAGATTAGGTCGCAGCTTGCGTCGATCTTGATGGCAGTATGTTCTCAGAGGCTGGTGCCAGCAATTGGCGGTGGACGTATTGCAGCATGCGAAGTCCTAGTAGCAAATACGGCTGTAAGATCTATTATCCGTGAGGGTAAGACTCATCAGCTCGATACGGCTATTCAGACCGGCGTGAATGAAGGTATGCAGACAATGGATAGGACCTTGGCGAAATTAGTAAATCAGGGTACAATTACTTATGATAGCGCTCTAGAATTTGCGGTTGATCCGAATGAGTTCAAGAGACTAGCTAAAGGATAAATATGAGAAGGTTTACCTACAAAGCAAAGGACAGTAAGACTGGAAAGACAATTAAGGGGGTAATTCAGGCTGAGAATGAGCGTGCAGCGGGTAAACTTTTGCTTGACCAAGGTTATGTACCGGATACAGTAGAAGAGGAAGATACTGGCGGCCTTCTTGGCAAGCTTTCTTCTAAAGTAAAAGCAAAAGATAGGATTGTTTTCACTAGGCAGTTTGCGACACTGATTGGTGCAGGCTTGCCGCTTTCTAATGCGCTGAGAACTCTAGTTGACCAAACTGAGAGTAAGCCAATGCGTAGAGTGATTGAAGATATCATGTCGCAGGTGGAAGCAGGTAAGACCTTGATGGAAGCCTGTTCTAAGCATCCAGAGGTATTCAACAAGGTTTATCTATCTTTGATCCAAGCTGGTGAGGCTTCCGGTACTCTCGATCTAGCTTTGAAGCGTCTAGCTGATCAGCAGGAAAAAGACGACAATATGATTTCTAAGATTCGCGGCGCGATGATTTATCCAGGGATTGTGCTTGGTGTAATTATAGCCGTAGTAGTCTTTATGTTGGTGATGGTGGTGCCACAGGTAGAGAAACTATATCTTGATATGGGTCAGGAGCTTCCTGGCGCAACAGTGATTCTAGTAGGGGTAGAGAAGTTTATCCTAGAAAGATGGTATGTGCTGGTAGCGTCTTTGATCTTAATCGTTTGGCTATTCTTGCAGTTTAAGAAAACAGAGACTGGCATTAGATGGATGGCAGTACTAAAATTAAACGTGCCAATATTTAAAAAGCTGATGCTAAGGCTTTACAATGCACGTTTTGCGCGTACTATGCAGATGTTGCTATCTACTGGTGTTTCGCTGCTAGATTCGATGAGAATGGCTGGAGAGGCTACAAATAACGTGGTCTACGAAGAGCAGATTACCTTGGCCATGGAAAAGGTCCAGGCAGGTAAGCCACTTTCTGAAGCGCTTAAAGATAAGAAATATATGATGCCGCTAGTGCCACAGATGTCTTCGATTGGTGAGGAGTCTGGTAAGATTGACGAAATGCTAGGCAAGGCAGCGCAAGTATATGAAGATGAGCTTGATGAACAGATTGCGGCAATCTCTACGATGATTGAGCCGATTCTGATGGTAGTGATGGCGCTTCTTATTGGATTTATTGTGCTTGCAGTGCTATTGCCGATTTACAGCTTGGTTAATAGTGTTGGATAATCTATAAATTTGACAGTTTAATAGTTTATAAAATTGTCAGTGCAAGGTGAATTGTCAAAATGACACTAAAGTTGTCATTTTGACTTCAATTCAGCCTTGATATGCACTGACGAATTTCATAAACTATTAAACTTTCACTACAACTTCAATTCAGCCTTGATATGCACTGACATTTTTTAAATGCCGAAATTTCAGGGAATAAAAAATGGCGGATCCGACGAGACTCGAACTCGCGACCTCCGCCGTGACAGGGCGGCGCTCTAACCAACTGAGCTACGAATCCAACCTGTAAAGATTGTAGGTTTATTATACACTACTAGGGAAGATTTGACAACCCTTTTTGCCTGGTTTTAGGCTGTTTGGAGCCGCTGGCAGGGATCGAACCTGTGACCTGCTCGTTACGAATGAGCTGCTCTACCAACTGAGCTACAGCGGCACTTACACTATTATAGCATAGATTTGGTCCGAATTAGCCGAAGATGACCTTGAAGAGGCCGAAGGAAATGGCAAGCATGATAGCGCCAGCTAGGAGGACGCCGCACATGATGGCGCGAACGGTCTTCTTGTAATCAAGGTCGAGCATAGAGGCGGCGAGGGTGCCAGTCCAGGCGCCGGTGCCAGGAATAGGAATGCCGACAAAGAGGAAAAGAGCAAGATAAATACTGTCGCCAGTCTTTTTCTGGAGCTTTTTGCCGGCCTTTTCGCCTTTCTTTAAGACCCAGGTGCAGAATTTCTTGAACCAGCGGATACTGCAGCTATTCTTGCCGTATTCGAGGATGTTGCGAGAGAATTTGTAGACGAAAGGGACGGGGATGAGGTTGCCGATGACGGCAATAATAAGAGCGACGGGCTCAGGAAGACCAAGGGCAACGCCGATAGGAATGGCGCCACGGAGCTCAATAATAGGTACCATGGAGACGAGGAAGACAAGGAGGGAACTATAAATGATAGAGAGCATATTTAAGTTTCCTTACCTCTTAGTGGTGGTATTAGTTGAGCTGCTGGACTTGGTGCTACTTGTCTCGGTAGCTTCAGTAGCTTCGGTTGCTGGATCGACGTAGTCAACGCCTTCTAGGACTGCGTCAATTTTCTTTTTGGCGATCTCGACAGTGCTCATATCAGGGTACATGACTGAAAGCTGCTGGGATGGGTAGCTGTAGGTGTATGCGCCGCCAGTGGTGCCGTCGAGGTTGTAGGTTTCGACGGTCCAGCCGCTCATGTCAGAAAGCTGCATATTGACGAGACTAGTGATGTCCTTGGTGGCAATGCTGGTTTCGAAGGAGCCGGAGAGGGCATCGAGAATGTCGGAGTAGCTACTGATGAGCGTACTGCTCTTTGAGACCTTTTCGATAACTTTTTGGATGACCTGCTCTTGGTTCTCACCGCGGTGGCGGTCGCCGGTCTGGTAAGAGTAGCGTTCGCGAGCAAAGGCGAGGGCGCATTTGCCATCGAGATTATTATTGCCAGGATAGAAGACACATCCACGATTGGTCCAAGCGCTAATTGGATAGTCAACGTCGGAGTAGACGGTGATGCCGCCGATAGCATCTACGAGTTTAATTACAGCGTTAAAATTGACGCGGATATAATGGTTGAATTTGAGGTCGAGGAGGTCTTCGATGGTTGCCATGGAAAGATCTAGGCCACCGAGAGAGCCAGCATGGGTGAGCTTGTCTGGAAGCCCGGAGGTGCCGTGAAGCTGGACGTAGTAGTCGCGAGGGACGGCGACGAGCAAGATATGCTTAGTCTTTGGATTAACAGCCATGACGATATTAACGTCGCTAAGGCTTCTATCGAGCATCATTCCAGAACGGGTATCAATACCGGAAATAAATACGACAAAGCTATCTTCTGTAAGGTTGCCGCTACCCCTCTTTTCGGTTTTCTCAATTTCGACTTTGAGCTCGCCGATAACCTTGAGTCCTTTTTCGTAGGCTTTGGAGTCGTCGTTATCGATTGTGGCGGTATAAGTACCGGAGTTCAAGACGGAGATGTAAGTAGTGCTGTTCATGGTATTTTTGAGCAGGGAAGTGATGCCGTCTTCATAAGAAATAGTGGCGTTAGCTTGCTCTTTGGCGGCAGCTTCAAGTTTAGCGGTGTCTACGAAATCGGAAATGCTATGGAAAGTTTTGCCCTTGACGTCGTCGAGGCTATTGTAATTAGATTCCTTAGAGACGATAACATTATAAATACTGTATTCCTTATCAGTGTCAAGGTTGTTGTCTAGGAAACGCATAGTTTCATCAATCTTGAGGAAGCCAAAAATGCCGGCGGCAATGAGGGCGATGCCCAGAAGGTCGGTAAAGGCTAACATTTTGAGATGAGTTTTCTTGCGGAAGGCCTTGAACATTAAGAAGAATGATAAGATGGCTGCTACACCGACGGATGGCCAGAGATATTTGTCTGGGAGGATGCCAGTAACGGCAACACGAACAAGTAATGCGACCAAGGAGCCGGTAGCTAAGATAGCAATAAGGCGGCTAATAATGCGGAAAGGCTTAGCCTTCCTTGGGGCTTTTTTGGATTTTTTCATAGGATCTTCTTTCTTGTCCTTGGAAGATTCTTCCTGGTTTTCTTTTTCTTTCTTTTCGTCTTCGTTGGCGACGTCTCTAATAAGAGCCTCGATATCATCATCGTCGTCAGTAAAATCTTCATCGACTGGAGAAGAAATGGCAGCGGTGATGTCCTTGGTACTGACTGGAATTTCTACAACTTCGGATTCTTCTTCAGTGGTGTCATCTATGGCGTCGTCTATGGCGGCATCTTCTTCGGAGGATGCGTCTTCTGGAGTATCTACAACGATAGCTGGTTCATCAACGATGGCGGCGTTGATTTCTGAAGCGGAGGCTTCGATGTCTTCTGCTTCTGCTGGAGTTTCTTCGGAGAGGGGCTCAATATCGCTAGCCTCTGTGATATTAATATGAGTTTCTTTTGGTGCGGTATCGATGACTGCGTCTTCTACGATACTATCAACGACTTCGACCTTTTTGACCTTGGCGGTTGATTTTGATGATTTTTTGGAAGCAGACTTTTTAGTCTTTTTCACACCATCAATATTCTTAGTTTTCTTCTTTGTTGCCATAAAAACTCCAGTTAGTAATAACTGATATATATTATAGCATGATTTGCATTAGTTTTGCGATTTTTAGCATAAGTATTATGCATTGAATGTGAAGCATGCTATAATTGTGACAAGAAAGAGTTATGGTGTATAAATTTTTTAAGAGAGTTCTTGATATCATAATTGGGCTAGTTGGGCTGATAGTGCTAGTGCCAGTTTGGTTGATTGTGAAAATTTGTTATATGTACACTGGCGATTTTCATCGGGTGATTTTTTCTCAAAAAAGAGTGGGGAAGAATGGAAAAGTTTTCAAGATTTACAAGTTTAGGTCAATGGTGTGGGATGCTGAGAAAAAATTGAAAGAGCTTTTGAAACAGAAGAAATATAAAGAGGAATGGGACGAGTACCAGAAGTTGGGGGACGACCCAAGGACTACGAAGATTGGAAAAATTATCCGTAAAGGATCTATAGATGAGATTCCGCAATTTTTCAATGTACTGATTGGACAGATGTCGGTAGTTGGGCCGAGGCCGTTAGTACCAGGAGAACTGGAGGAACATGGTGGAGATCCGAAGAAATATAATTCGGTGAAGCCAGGAATGACCGGATATTGGACCACTAGAGGTAGAAGCGATGTGGACTATAAGAAGAGACTAAAACTAGAGTATTATTATATAGATCACCAGAGCTTTGCCCTAGATGTAAAAATCTTCTTTAGAACAATTGGCGCAGTCTTTAGAAAAAGTGGCGCAAAGTAGGCTTGAAGATGCTTATGGCTAGTTGATTTTCCGACGTTTTTGCGGTATAATTGTGGGCAGTAATGAGTAAAGAAAATGTGGGTGTTAATACTGTTTCTGTGGTTTGCCCAGTTTTTAATGCTGAGAAGGAAATTCTTGATTTTGATAAGTCCCTTAAGTCCCAGGAAGATGTTAGCTTAGTAGAAGTGAAGTATATTCTAACAGAGAGTGATGACAATACTGAGAAGATAATGAATGAGGCTGGGCTTTCTTTTGAAAAAATTCCTAAGGAGAAGTTTTCTCATAGTTTAGTAAGAGAAAAGGCGGCTATGTCAGCCAAGGGAGAAGTGATCGTCTTCTTGTCACAGGATGTAGTGATTGAGGATGATAAGTTCCTGAGTAGGTTAATAGCTCCGATTGTGGCTGGTGAAGTGCAGGCGACATATGCTAGACAGAAGACAAAATATAACAATATTGAAAAATATACCAGGGAACATAATTATCCGGAAAAGTCTTTTGTAGTGTCTAAGGAAGATTTGCCGGAACTTGGGCTAAAGACCTTTTTCTTTTCTGATGCGGCTGGGGCAATTTCTACCGCCGTGTTTAAGGAGCTTGGTGGGTACGATGGAAAAGACCTCCCAATCTCCGAAGATATGTACTTTGCGTATAAATTAATTATGCACGGCTATAAGATCGGATATGTGGCAGAAGCCGTAGTCTATCATTCTCATGATTTTTCTCTGTCAGAATTACACGAGAGATATAAGCTAACTGGTGAATTTATGAAAGCGAATCCGGAGATTGCCAAATATGGAGTAAATTCTGCTGGTGGTGGGATGGCAAAGTCGGTCCTAAAGAGTGCCGCGAAGGACAAGAATTTCAAAGTGTTGGCTGGGTACATTCCAAATATGGCCGCTAGATATAGTGGAATGACGGCAGGAAAAATGAGTAAGAGAAAAGATTCAAAACGGAATAAAAAGGAGGAAAATGAATAAAATTCGAAAACTTAGCTTCGGGCAAATAATCTACTTTCTGATTTTGGGATTCGTACTGATGTTCCCGAAGTTTAACCTTATCAATGTACCGGGGACATATATTGGCATTCGCGCTGAAGATTTTATGATCGCATTATTCCTGCTAGTCGTTTTTGTAAAAGAGATGCGTAAAGAAAAGAAAGACAGAATTACTACTAAGAACGCATCGCTCAGAAAAATTTCTCAGGTATTTTCCGTGTTCTTTATACTGACGGTCATTAGTACGATATTTGGTGCAATTAATGGATATATAAATGTTGCGCATGGTTTATTGTTCTGCATAAGAAACCTAGAATATTTCTTGTTCATAATAGTCGGCATTATGTTTGGCAAAAAATATGGCAAGGAAGATAAGCTATTCCACTTCATAGTATGGTGTTTGTTGATTCATGTGGCAATAGGATTCTTGCAGTATTTTGGGGTGCTTGGTGCGCTTAAAGATGGAGCTATGGTGACTAGTCGAGGGAGCAGAGTATGGTCGACATTTAATGGTCCATATGAATTCTCTGGTTTCTTGACAATGGTGGCGCCAGTCTGTTTGTATATGTTCCTAGAGGGGAAGAAAGTCTTCTTCTACGGCGTGGCAGTTTTGGCTGCACTGGCAGGCGTATTATTGTCGCAATCTAGGTCATCGCTTATAGTGCTAGCAGTATTGATTGGCTGGTTGATTGCAAGAGACTTTTTGAAGATGGCAAAGTATGGGAAAGAGAGAAAGGCTCTTGCACGGAATGTAATTTTGATTTTGTGTATGGCGGTGGTGACAGTCACGTTGGCTCAAGGTAACACATTAATGAACCGATTTGCTTCGATAAAAACTTCGGATATTGTCGAGAGTACAAAGGGTGCGATTGAAGAAGTTGAAAGCACAACAGAAAGTGGTGGTAAGCCGCCTAGTACTAATGTATCTGCTCAGGCTGGTGACACTTCCTATAACATTAGGATTAGAAAGTGGATTGCGTTATTTAATGATTTTATGGAGTCTCCAGTTATCGGTTGTGGCCCATCGGCTGCGTCGGAAGCTGCAGATGGAAATTATGTTAGACTATTAGCCGAGAGTGGCGTGCTGGGCTTGACGTTATGGTTAGTGTTCATTGCTACTATACTAAAAAACTTGGACAAAAAGAAGAAGACCACATATATTATGGTGGTGTATAGTACAATGGCGCTGCTGATGACGGCGGTCTTTATTGATATCTTCATTGCGTCAAAGATTATGATGCTCTACTACATATTGGTTGGCTATAATATATCGGGCGCTGATGAAAAAAAGAGGATTGAATAAAAAATGAGAGCAAAAATTAGAGTTTTGATGTCGACGTACAATGGGGAAAAATATTTGCGTGAGCAGATAGACTCTATTTTGGCCCAGGAGGATGTAAAGGTTGATTTGTTGGTCCGCGACGACGGGTCTAGTGACGGTACAATTGCGATTTTAAATGAGTATAAAGAGAAGAAATTGCTAGATTGGTATGATGGTGGGAATTTGGGTCCAGCAAGAAGTTTCTTGGATCTACTGAATAAGGCAGGTAAGTATGATTATTATGCATTTTCTGACCAAGACGATTATTGGATGCCAGAAAAATTGAGCGTGGCAGTAAAGAAGCTAGCAACTGCTAAAAAAGGTGTCCCGGCAGTATATTTTAGCAACAAGGAAATTGTGGATGAACATTTGGAAAATGGTAGAATGTCTGACCTGGTTGTTCCGGTGGTATCTTTTAAATCCAGCATAGTGAGAAATATAGCAACCGGTTGTACAATGGTGTTTAATGCTAGCCTGCGTGACGAGGTCCTGAAATACCAGCCGAAGTATTTAGAGATGCACGATTCGTGGATTTATAGAGTTTGTCTGGCGGTAAAAGGCGAAGCGATTTATGACAATAATGCGTATATCAAATATCGCCAGCATGGGGGGAACGTAATTGGAGCAAATGACGGAGTTTTGTCGAAGGTAAGGAGGAGATTTACGAAGTTCTTCAACCCGGATCATACAAGAGAAAAAGTTGCAAAGGAAATTCTAAAGGGATATGCTGACTCAATGTATGAGTCAGATAAGGAGTGGCTGAAAGCTTTGGCGGAGTATCGTGTAAGCAAGAAGGCCAGGAAAATGGTGCTCAGTGACAAAGGATACAAGACTGAAAAGGCAGATACTAATTTAGCGTACAAAATAGCCCTAAGGTTTGGAAAGGTATAAAATGTTCCGGGCGATAAAGAGAAAAATTAGGACGGGCTATAACATTGTTAGAATTTCTATGCTTAGCCATGACGAAAAGGAAAATAACTACCAGCACCAAGACGAGGACTGGGATAAGGTGGGTAAGGCTGTGGTCTACACGAGTATCACTGGCGGGTATGATGATCTGCTTTCGGCTCCTAAAATAGAAGATGTTGATTTTGTTGCATATGTAGATGGGGCTAAAGGCGAGAAGATGCGTAATGGTTGGAAAATTCGTGAGATGCCGGAGGATGAGACATTGGGCAATAATATATTGCGGAACAGGTATATGAAATTTCATCCGTTTGAACTTTTTGGAGGGAAGTATGACTATTCGATATACATTGATGGGAATATAGAAGTTTTAGGCGATATTAGAAAGATGCTACCTGGCATCGATAAAAAGACTGGGTTAGCATTTCATAGACATCAAAGAAGAGATTCTGTGTATAAGGAAATAAAAGCTTGTAAGATTTTGAAGAAAGGTAATGCACGGAAATTGAACGAGCAGGGCGCAAGATATAAGAAGGAAGGATTCCCTAGGGAATTTGGGCTGTACGAGTGCAACGTAATTGCTACCGACTTACATAGCAAGAGCGCGGAAAAGATCTTGAATGCATGGTGGGAGGAGTTTTTGAAATCTGAATCGATGAGAGACCAGATAGCATTGCCGTATGTGGTATGGAAGCTCGGTTACGAGTTTAATGATGTCGGAAGTTTGGGTGACAATGTATATAAGAATCCATTAGTAAGAGTGACATTGCATAAGGAGAAACGATGAAAGCTTTAAGGTATCTTCGAAACCCGGGAAAGTTGCTGCTTGCATTGGATAAAAGAGTTCCACTACTTAGTGATAGGCTTTTTCTTAAATTGAAATTTAAAGATATGATGGGGTATAAACTCAATTTGAGACACCCAAAGACTTTTAATGAAAAGATACAGTGGCTAAAGCTACATGATAGAAAGCCGGAGTATGCGCGGATGGTAGATAAGATCGAAGCAAAGAAATATGTGGCGGAGAAGATAGGGGAAGAGTATATAATACCAACAATTAGTACCTGTGACCATTTTGACGAGATTAATCTTTGGCAGCTCCCGGAACAGTTTGTAATAAAGTGCTCACATGACTCTGGCGGGCTAATTGTATGTAGGGATAGAAAAGATTTGGATTTGGCTAAGGCTAGGCGGAAAATAGAAACAGGCCTAAAGAAGAATTTTTATTATGTTTCGAGGGAATGGCCATATAAAAGCATAAAGCCAAGAATTTTGATCGAGGAGTGCATGACGGATGACGATCGTGAAGAATTGACCGACTATAAATTCATGTGTTTTGGTGGGGAGGTTAAGTGTATCTTTACGTGTACCGATAGATTCTCTAAGGACGGCCTAAAGGTGACTTTCTTTGACAGAGACTGGAACGTATTGCCGTTTGAAAGAAAGTATCCAAAGTCAACTGTAAGCATTCCAAAACCTCCAGATTTGGAAAAGATGATAGAATTGTCGGAACGTTTAGCTAAGGGGATGTCTTTTGTGAGGATAGATTTTTATAACCCAAGACCAGGGGTTGTAAAGTTCGGCGAGATAACATTCTACCCTGGGGCTGGTTTCGAAAAATTTAGCCCAAAAGAGTGGGATTACAGGTTGGGCGATTTGATAAAGCTGCCGATAGAGTGATATAATTAGAGTTAATGCGTAGTAAAAATGCTGCTAAGAATATCGTAACTTCGCTTCTTTTGCAGGCGGTAATGATAGTTTATGGGTTTGTAGTACCAAGGTTGATCATTTCCGCGTACGGCTCCGAAGTTAACGGCTTGGTTAATTCTATTACTCAATTTTTGGCCTATATCACACTTCTAGAATCTGGTTTTGGGCCGGTAGTGAAGTCTATACTGTATAAGCCGATCGCCAAGAACGACAAATCTACTATTGAAAGTATTTTAAAGTCAGCCGAGAAGTTTTTCCGAATTGTGGCTGGATTTTTCTTGATATATATCGCTGTACTGTGTGTAGTGTATCCGTTGCTAGTAGAGAATCAATTTGAGCCATTGTTTACAATATCGTTGCTTGTAATTATGGCCGTGGGAACATTTACGGAGTATTTCTTCGGTATGACGTACCAGCTGTATCTACAGGCTGGGCAAAGAACGTATATTTCATCTGCGGTGCAGATCGGTACAACTCTACTAAATACGATTGTGGTAGTATTGCTGATTAAGTTTGGGTTTAGTATTCAGATCGTAAAGATTGCGACGGCGATTATCTTTGTTGCAAGGCCGTTGTTATATAGTGGATACGTAAAGAAAAAATATGGAATTAAAATTAGTAATGCAAAGAGTGGTTATGTCATAAAGCAAAAATGGGACGGGTTAGTACAGCATATTGCGGCGGTGATACATGGCAATACGGACGTCATGGTGTTGACGATTT
The DNA here is from genome assembly GCA_947302125.1 of uncultured Candidatus Saccharibacteria bacterium. GTDB lineage: Bacteria > Patescibacteriota > Saccharimonadia > Saccharimonadales > Saccharimonadaceae > Nanosyncoccus. Next base: position 48,749 of record CAMYUL010000003.1, on the reverse strand, counting down.
TTAGTACACTGAAGGAAGTGTCGGTTTATTCGATATATATGGTGATCATAAAGGGGGTGAAAAATATTATACAGGCATTTAGCCTAGGCATAGACGCTTCGTTTGGTGATATGATGGCGAAGAAAGAGCATGAGACGCTAAATCGGAGATTTTCCGCATATGAATTATTCTACCATACCGTGGCGACGATATTGTTTATATGTACGATTGTCTTGATAACGCCGTTTGTAAGTGTTTATATGAATGGTGTAACAGATGCGGATTATGTGAGGCCAATCTTTGGCGTGTTGATTACGATTTCGGAGTTCCTTTGGGCAATAAAGATGCCGTATAGCTCTGTTACGCTAGCGGCGGGACATTTCAAGGAGACTAGAAGGGGAGCGTGGATTGAGGCGATTACTAATATTATTTTGTCCGTAATATTGGTGTTCCATTTTGGAATTATAGGTGTGGCAATTGGTACCATCGTGGCAATGGCTATCCGAATGGTAGAATTTATGTATCACAATTCTAAGTATATTTTGAAGAGAAGCGTATGGAAGTCGTTCTCGTGGATTCTGGTAATTGCGGTGGAGAGTATTATTGGTGTGTTGGTCTGTAATCTTTTCGTCAAGACGGAGATGGCTTCGTACTGGGAATGGCTCAAGAATGCTATAATGGTAGTAGCTATAGTTGTGCCGGAGGTAGCGATTATAAATGCGGTTTGTTATCATAAGGACGTTAAACAATTAGGCGAGATGATGAAAAAAATAATAAAGAGGGAAGGGAAATGAAAACATATCTGATTACTGGCGGAGCCGGGTTTATAGGTTCAACATTAGTTGAGAGGCTGCTCAAGGAGGGGAATAAGGTCGTAATTGTAGATAATTTTTGTGATTTTTATGACCCTGAACTGAAGAAGGCGAATATTAAGCCGTTTTTGGAAAATCCAAATTTTACCGTGTACCAAGTTGATATTAGGGACGTTTCTGGACTAAAGAGGGTTTTTGACGAGAACCAAATCGATGTAGTGATGCATCTTGCGGCAATGGCTGGGGTGCGTCCTTCAATAGAAGACCCGATGCTATATCAAGACGTAAATGGCATAGGCACGCAGAATGTTTTGGAACAGGCGAAGACACATGGTGTAAAGAACCTTGTGATGGCTTCCTCTAGCTCCGTATACGGGAATTGCAAGGAAGTGCCATTTAGGGAAGATATGATTGTAGATTATGCAATCTCGCCATATGCGGCTACGAAGAAGGCAAATGAAGTGATGGCCCATGTGTACCATAAGTTGTTCAATATGAATATTATTATGCTACGTTTCTTTACGGTGTACGGTCCGAAGCAGCGTCCAGATCTAGCGATCAACAAATTTACTCGGATGATGTTGAATGGTGAGGAAATTACAATGTATGGCGATGGGTCAACTTATCGTGACTATACATATGTCGACGATATTGTGGATGGGATTTGTAGGGCGTTTGATTATATAACTGCTAATAGTGATGTATACGAGGTTATTAATCTTGGCAGCAATAACCCAATCACTCTTAAAGAAATGATCGCGACGATTGGCGAGGTTCTAGGTGTTGAGCCTAAGATTAAGCAGATGCCAATGCAGCCTGGAGACGTTGATAGAACTTATGCGGATGTAACTAAGGCGAAGAGCTTGCTTGGGTACGAGCCAAAGTGGAGTTTCAAAGAGGGGATTGAAAAATTTGTAGAGTGGCGTAAAAGTAATCAACAAGCGTAGCGAAATTGATTATTTAGAGTTAGTAAGCTATAATTAAGGTTATGAAAATTGCGATTGCTGGTACGGGATATGTGGGTCTCAGTCTTGCGACGTTGTTATCACAGCGACACGAGGTGGTGGCACTAGATATTATTCCGGAAAAAGTGGAAATGATTAATCGTCGCGAGGCGCCGATTAAGGATGAATATATTGAGAAGTTCTTTGCAGAGAAGGATCTAAATCTGCGGGCGACACTAGACTATGAAGAAGCGTTTTCTGGTGCGGAATTTGTAATTATTTCTACGCCGACAAATTACGATTCGGAGTTAAATTTCTTTGATACGTCTTCTGTGGAAGATATTTTGAGCAAGGTTTCTAGGATGTATGCTCAGACAAACAATGCGGCGGTGGTGATTAAGTCTACCATTCCGGTTGGGTTTGTAAGAAGGATGAGGGAACAATATCCAGAAATGACGATTTTCTTCTCGCCGGAATTTTTGAGAGAAGGGAAGGCGCTGTATGATAATTTATATCCATCGCGTATTATTGTCGGTTCTAGAGAAGAGGTAGGGGGAAAGATTGAGGGGGAGAATGCCGATATGATCGTTGGACAGGAAGAGGGGCTAATGATGCGGGCTGGGCGGAAGTTCGCTGAGCTTCTCACCGAGGCGGCGCTTTCTGAAGACGTGCCGGTGATGTTTATGGGAAGTACGGAAGCCGAGGCGGTGAAGTTGTTTGCAAATACCTATTTGGCACTACGCGTTTCTTACTTTAATGAGCTAGATACTTATGCGGATGTGAAGGGGCTGAACGCGCGCGAGATCATTAAGGGCGTGTGTCTAGATCCGCGAATTGGCGATTATTATAATAACCCGTCGTTTGGGTATGGCGGGTATTGTCTACCGAAAGATACAAAGCAGCTATTGGCTAATTACGCCAATGTGCCGCAGAACTTGATTGAGGCAATCGTGAAGGCGAATGAGACGCGTAAACAGTTTATAGTGGATGAGATTTTGGAGATGCAGCCGGAGACTATCGGTGTGTATCGTTTAACGATGAAGGCTGGTTCGGATAATTTCCGCTCGAGCGCAATTCAGGACATTATCGCGAAGCTTCTCACGGCGCAGAAGAAGGTGGTGATTTATGAGCCGACGATTAGTGCTGATACGTTTGAGATTCATGGGGTAAAAGCAGACGTGGATGGCGATGGCACGGTAGATAATGCTGGTGGGGTGGCGGAGCTTGAAGTAATAAAAGACCTCTCTGAGTTTAAGAATAGATGCTCAGTGATTCTGGCAAACAGGATGGAAGACGAACTCTCTGATGTGCCGGGTAAGGTCTATACGCGTGACCTGTTTTCTAGGGATTAGACGAAGCGGAAGCAATTTATTTTGAGGTAATTTTGTAGTATAATAGTACTATGAAAATTTTGATCACGGGGGCTAAGGGGATGTTAGCACAGGCGGTGCGCGAAAGGTTCTTGCGCGACGCTGAAGGTGCAGAAAATGAGCTGGTTTTGACCGATGTTGTTCCTGGAGAAATTGAGGTGACTCATGGAGAGACGGTAGAAAAATTGGCGACAATTGGACTTGATATTACAGATTTTGAGGCAGTTTCTAGAGTGATTTCTGAGGCTCGCCCAGAGGTGATTATCAACTGCGCAGCGTACACTAACGTCGATGCGGCGGAGCTAAACGCGGAGCTGGCAGAGAAGATTAATGCCGATGGCCCGGCCAATCTTGCAAAGATGGCTAAGGAGGCAGGTGCGGTGCTAGTACACATTTCTACCGACTATGTGTTTGGCGGAATTAAGCCGGTGACTGAGGAATATTCTGAGGATGATCCGAAGGAACCGCAGTCGGTGTATGGTATTACGAAGTTGCACGGCGAGGAAAAGATTGCCGAGAATACGGATAGATTCTATATCTTTCGGACGGCTTGGTTGTACGGGCAGGGTAAAAATTTTGTTCGGACAATGTTGACTGTGGCCGAGGGGCGTGATGAGGTAACTGTGGTTAATGACCAGCACGGTAGTCCGACATACGCTGAGGATCTAGCGGATATTATCTACCAGGCAGTTTCTAAGAACATTCCGTTTGGGATTTATAATGCGACAAATCTTGGCTTTACGACTTGGGCTGAATTTACAGAGGAAATTTATCGCCAGGCGGGGGTAAATTGCAAGGTGGTAGGCGTTTCTTCTGAGGAGTATGAGCAGCAAGCGATGGCGCGGGCGGCAGAGAAAGGCGAAGAATATAAGGTGGCGCCACGGCCGAAGAACTCGCAGATGAGTAAGCAGAAGCTAGCTGATGCTGGCATAGCAATCCGTCATTGGAGCCCAGCGTTAGCAGAGTATTTACGAAGAGAAGGCAAGCTAATTAAGTAAAAGGGAAGGAGCAAAATGATCAATAGAAAAGGAATTATCTTGGCGGGGGGAAGCGGCACACGACTTTATCCGTTGACGTTGGCGATTTCTAAGCAGATTATGCCAGTCTATGACAAGCCAATGATTTATTATCCGCTGTATACCTTGATGCTGGCAGGAATCAGGGAGATTTTGATCATTACCACGCCGCGCGACAATGAGATTTTTAAGAATTTGCTTGGTGACGGCAAGAAGTGGGGGATGACGATTGAGTATAAGATTCAGGAGTCGCCGAGGGGGCTGGCGGACGCGTTTATCGTGGGCGAGGAATTTATTGGCGATGACCCGGTGGCGCTGATCTTAGGCGATAATTTGTTCTATGGCGAGAATTTACAGAGGATTTTGACCCGGGCAAGCTCACGCGTGGATGATGCGACGGTGTTTGGTTACAGAGTAAAGGACCCGCGCAGATACGGCGTGGTGGAATGCGACGCTGAGGGCAACGCGCTCTCGATTGAAGAGAAGCCGGAGGAGCCAAAGTCTGATCTGGCAATTCCGGGGCTATATTTCTTCCCGAAGGGCGTATCGGAGATTGCTAAGAATGTAAAGCCAAGTGCGCGCGGCGAGATTGAAATTACTTCGGTGCAGGAGGCTTACCTTAATGATGGCCGCCTGAAGGTCGAGAAGCTCGATCGTGGCATGGCATGGTTTGATACGGGTACGCATGATGCACTACTCGAGACTGCGCAATTTGTGCAGACGATTGAGAAGCGCCAGGGGCTCCAGGTGTGCTCGCCAGATGAGCTGGCTTATGAGAACGGCTGGATTACGCGTGCGCAGCTAAAAGAGCTGGCGCAGCCGTTTATGAAGACTGATTATGGCAAGTATCTTGATGATCTTGCGGAAAGGAAGAGATAATGGCGATTTCCCGCGAAGAAACTGGTATTGATGGGCTCTTAGTGTTGACGCCGAAGGTGTTTGAGGACCCGCGCGGATACTTCATGGAGACGTACTCGAAGCGTGATTTTGAAGAGGTGGGGGTGACTTGCGAGTTCGTGCAGGATAATCAGTCGAAGTCGTCTAAGGGTGTGCTTCGCGGCCTGCATTTTCAGAAGACTTATCAGCAGGCGAAGCTAGTGCGCGTGGTACGCGGCGAAGTCTATGACGTAGCAGTGGACCTTCGCGAGGGGTCAGAGACTTATGGTAAATATTTCGGCGTGATTCTGTCAGCAGAGAATAAGAAACAGTTCTTTATTCCACGTGGATTTGCGCATGGATTTCTAGTACTGTCTGATGAGGCGGAATTTGTGTACAAGTGCGATGATTTCTATCACCCAGATGATGAGGGCGGGATTTTGTGGAATTCGGTAGGAATTGACTGGCCGCTAGATAAGATTGGTGGCGAGGAAAAATTAATATTAAGTGAAAAGGATCAAAAATGGCCAACATTTTAGTAACAGGGGCGGCAGGGTTTATCGGTAGTAATTTTGTGCAGTATTATGTGCCGAGATACCCGGAAGATAAAATTGTAGTGCTTGACAAGTTGACCTATGCCGGGAACTTGCATAATCTTGATCCGGTGCACAATCAGATTGAGTTTATTCAGGGAGATATTTGTGATGAGGCGACGGTTTCTCGGATTTTTGACGAGTTCAATATCGATGGAGTGATTCATTTTGCGGCGGAAAGCCACGTGGATAATTCGATTCGTGAGCCATTTGTGTTTACGCAAACTAATGTGCTTGGTACGCATGTACTACTAGAGGTAGCGCGCAAGAAATGGGGCGAGGGATCGCCAAATAAATTCGTACATATTTCTACAGATGAGGTGTTTGGCACATTGTCGCCAATTCCGGAGGGCGTGGATCTAGCTTCGATGTCTGATGAGGAGCGCCGCCAGTATTACTTCTACGAGGAGCGGTCGATTCAGCCAAATTCGCCATATTCGGCCTCAAAGGCGGGCTCAGACATGATTGCGCGGGCATATTTTGAGACGTATAAGATGAATGTGAATATTACGAACTGCTCGAATAACTACGGCCCGTATCAGCATAAGGAGAAGCTGATTCCGACGGTGATTCGTAAAGCTTTGGCGGACGAGAAAGTGCCGGTCTATGGCCAGGGAATCAACATCCGTGACTGGCTGTATGTTGAAGATCATTGTAAGGCGATTGACAGAGTATTTCACTCGGCTACTGCGGGTGAGAGGTACTGCATCGGCGGTCATAACGAGATGAAAAATATCGACATCGTGACGTTAATCTTGAACCATCTGGGTAAGCCGCTTGATTTAATTGAGTTTGTGACGGATAGAAAGGGCCACGATCTTCGTTATGCGATTGATCCGACGAAGATTTCTAAGGAATTGGGGTGGTTGCCAGAGACGAAGTTTGCGGATGGGATTATCAAGACTATTGATTGGTATACTGAGAATCCGGAATGGCTGAAGTAAGGCTTTAGTTCAAAAATTAGCCGTTCACATAAAAATGTCAATGCAAGGTGAATTGTCAAAATGACATTTCATTGTCATTTTGACTTCAATTCAGCCTTGATATGCATTGACATTTTTATGATTCACGGCTAATTTCCTGCGATTAAACCTTAGACATATTTAGCCTTTGGAAGGCGGCGTTTTACCATTAGGGTATTGACTTTTTATCTTATGTGTGGTATAATGGTTGTAATCCTAAAAAATAGGTGTTAGATTTTAATTATAACAGGGGTGGGAGCCCCGTATAAAGGAACATAAGATGGATGAAATTAATCTAAAGGAACTATTCCGTTACATCTTAGCGAAGTGCTATATAGTTCTTTTGGTGCTTGTTGCAGTTTTCTCTGTAGGGGTTTTGTATTCTGTCTACCTAAAGACTCCAATGTATAAGTCCTCTACTAAGGCAGTTTTGACTTTTGAAAAGGACTCTAAGAGCACAATTACCACTAATGATGTGACGCTCTCGAATAATCTCGTAAAGACCTATGCTGAGATTGCAAAAAGCAAAAACGTACTTGATAAAGTAGCAAATAACTTGAAGCTTGAAGGCGGTGCCGAGGCACTTTCTTCTAAGGTTACAGTATCACCTGCCGCTAACACTCAGTTGATTACTATAACTGTGGCTGATTCTGATGCGGAAAGAGCTCAGAAGATCGCTAATGAGATTGCAAAAGTCTTTAAATCTGAAATTATTAACATCTATAAGATTGATAACGTGCAGATTGTTGACAAAGCGGACCTCGCTAGCTCTGCATATAACATCAACGTTGCAAGTTCGGCATTTAAGTACTTTGTCGCTGGCTTAGCAATGGGTATTGGCGTGGTGCTAGTTATGTTCTATCTTGATAACACAATTAAGAGTAGCCAGGTCGTTGAAGATAAGGTTGGACTAGTGGTGCTTGGTGTAGTACCAGAAATGGGGAAGAAATAATATGAAAATTGATTTTAAAAACCTGCCATTTATGCAGAAGACTCGTGAAGACGGTACTCGTCGTGGCGGCATTGAGGATCTAGTAGTTGCATCTAATCCAAAGTCCTCTTTCGCTGAGGCAGTGAAATCCATTAAGACTAACCTAATGTTCTCCTCCGTGGAGAAAGAGGCTAAGGTAGTTTTGATTACGTCCCCGGAATCTGGTGATGGTAAAAGCTTCCTCGCTGCTAACCTTGCTACTGCGTTTTCTCAGGACGGCAAGAAAGTATTGATTATCGATGGCGATATGCGTAAAGGTCGCCAGCATGAGATATTTGGTGTAGTAAACGACCCAACTGCTGGTTATTCCAATTACATTTTGAAATATAAGGATATGGACGATGCTGGAATGATGGCATTTATCAGGCCAGAGATGTATATCAGACAGACTCGCGTGCCGAGCGTGTATCTATTGCCAGCTGGTCCTACTCCTCCAAATCCACTAGAGTTAATTTCTTCTGAAAATAACCGTAGGTTGATTAATAGTTTGCGTGATCAGTATGATCTTGTGATCATCGACTGTCCTCCAGCGCTTGGTCTTTCCGACGCACTCGTGATGTCTAAATATAGTGATATAAATGTTGTCTGTGTCTCTAACGCGAAGACTAAGATTGAAGAGTTGGAAAGCGTTAAAAAGAGTTTTGAAAAGGTTAATTCGAAAATATCTGGGGTGGTAATTAATAAGGCTAAGGTGAAGGGCGGATCTTATTCTTCTTATTACGCAGATGAATATTATTCGAAATAAAAAATGATCGATGTACACTGCCATATATTACCTGGGATTGATGACGGGTCAAAAAGTTTTGAAGACAGCCTGTACATGTTACGGAAGGCTGAAAAAGCGGGCGTAACAGATATCATTTTGACGCCGCACTACATTTCTGGAACAAAGTATAACGCTGACAATGTTACAAAATGGAAGCTTTTGATGGAGCTTCGCGAGAAGGCTAAACAGGCAGGGATCGCGGTACGCCTATATCTTGGAAACGAGATTTATATTGACCAGGAGCTTCCGGAAATGTTGTCGGCTTATGAGAACGCGCAGGTGATGCCGGCGAATCCGCACGCTGCTTCGGGGAAGATTTATGAGTTGTCTACACTGAATAGCGGAAAATATGTGTTAGTAGAATTGCCGGTGGGGACTGAGGATAAGAGCGCGTATTCTACACTATTTTCGCTGGTGCAGAGAGGATTTATCCCAGTGATTGCGCATCCGGAAAGGTATATATACGCGCAGAATAACCCGCGTTATTTTGATGACTTTATTAGGATGGGCTGCGTGCTTCAGGGAGACTATCTAGCTTTGATCGGAAAATACGGCAAGAGGGCAGAGAAGACCTTGAGGAAGATGTTGGTTGACGGCAAGATATTTTGCTTGGCGTCTGATATCCACAAAACCACAGACGAATACATGCTCGACATGACGGAAAAGAAGCTGGTTCATATCTTAAAGGATGCAAGAAAAGCAGAAGAACTTCTTGTTGATAATCCTCGGAAAATTATACTTTCTATGGTATAATTAATGAGAATGAAGAAGAAATTTTCTGATATTTTTAAAGAGATTTACAAAGAGCACAAAGGGCTTTTTGGGGGGATGATATTCTTGATGATTATTTCGCTAGTCTTTCTAGTTTTCTCCTTGGTAAATTTGCGGCCAACTTCGGCTAGCGTGAATACTGGATACGGCGACTTCGGTAGTTTTGCTGGAGGAGATCTCGTAGAAATGCAGAACGGTGGTGGATATCGCACCGGCAAGTGGGTAACGATGCTGATTTTCCCAGTTTTTGCAATAATTGTAGGGGTGATGCATAGCCTAGTAGCGATGAGACTGTACGAAAGGCGCGGGGAGGGAATTGCGAAAGCGTTTGTCGGGATTAGTGTGATGCTAATAGTCATGGCATTTATTATTCTAGTGAGGCTACTCGGAGAAGGATAAAGAAAATAGGGGTGGTTTATTATGATCAAGAAGGATGATGATTTAGAGCTACCACTTGGAAAACGGACGCCAACGTACCGGTTTTTTGAAATTTTGCCGGGAGCATTGTCGTATGCGATGATTTTGTTGTTGATAGTATTGTCGATTGTGTCGCCAACGCTTGGGGCGATTTATCTGTTAATCATTATTACAATTACCTTGGTGAAGGCTGTGGGGGTGGCAGTAAGGACAGTACAGGGGTATAACGAGATTCAGCGGGCAATGAAAGTGGATTGGCACCAGAGATTAGCCGATCTTAAGGATCCGCACGGGAATTTTGAGACGCTCAGAGGAGAAATTGGCGTAAAAACTGCGGCTAGCCTAGTAAAAAAGAAGAAACCGGTAGAGAAAGAATTTAATATTGACGAGCATATCGAGAATTTGCGCGAGATGTCGGTGTCGCCAAAAGATTTTCCGGATCCGGATAAAATCTATCATGCAGTGATTATGGTGGCGTATGACGAGGGAATGGAGACACTGTTGCCAACGGTTGAGGCGGTGCGTGATACGGAATTTCCGAATGAGCGAATAATTTTTGTACTCGGATATGAGGAACGGGGCGGTCCGGATATGGAGAAGAGGGCGCTAGAGCTGCAAGAGAAATTTAAGGGGACATTCTATGATTTTATGGCGGTGAAGCATCCGGATGGATTGCCGAAGGAAATTAAGGGCAAGGGGCCGAATTTGACTTATGCGGGTAAGTTTTTGGAAAAATATTTGTTCAAAAAGCATATTCCATTAGAACATGTGGTGGTGACGTCGCTTGATTCGGACAATAGAATGAGCCCGAAATATTTGGACTATGTGGCATATGAATACATTGTGCATGAAGATCGTAAGCGAATGGCATTTCAGCCGGTGTCGCTATTTATGAATAATATTTGGGATGCTTCGGCGCCAATGCGTGTGATTGCGGTATCTAATTCGTTCTTCAACGTGATTAACGTGAAGAGGCCACATCTGCTTCGAAATTTTGCTTCGCACTCACAGCCGATGGATGCGCTTTCGGAAATGGATTTCTGGAGTAAGAGGACGATTGTGGAAGATGGACATCAATATTGGCGGTCGCTGTTTCATTTCCGGGGCAAGTACGAGGTGCTGTCGATTAAGGTGCCAATGTATCAAGATGCAGTGATTGCAGAGACGTTCTGTAAGACCTTGAAGGCGCAATTTGTGCAGCTAAGGCGGTGGGACTATGGCGCGAGTGATGTGGCTTATGTAGGTGATAGGATGATTAATCCAGAGAGACGCAGAATGTCGCTTTGGATCTTGTTCCCGAAGTTTTGGCGGCTGTTAGACGGACACGTAACGCTTGCGGCGATGTCGCCGATGGTGGCATTTGGTGGCTGGATTCCAAGGCTATTTAACTTGCAGACCAGGGATCTTCTGACCTATAATTTGCCAAATACTGTATCGTGGATTCAGCTTGGTGCGATGGTCGGCTTGATGGTGACGATCTTTATGTCGCTAAGGATGCTTCCGCCAAGACCAAAGCGATATAACAAGATGAAGTCTGTGGGGATGGTGTTGCAGTGGATTTTCTCGCCACTAGTTGCAATTATCTATCAGTCGTTTGTGGCGTTTTATGCGCAGACGAGGCTTATGACGGCGCATTATATGGAGAATTTTGATGTTACACGGAAAGTTGTTAAGAAGTAGTAAGTGATAAGTAGTAAATAGTAAGTAATAAGTTTAATAGTTTATAAAATTGTCAGTGCAAGGTGAATTGTCAAAATGACATTTCATTGTCATTTTGACTTCAATTCAGCCTTGATATGCACTGACGAATTTCATAAACTATTAAACTTTGTCATTTTGACTTCAATTCAGCCTTGATATGCACTGACGAATTTTATAAACTATTAAACTCTCGGTGTACTATGTTATAATAAACGTATGAGTGAAAAGATTGAAAATGTGAAAATTATTGCTGTTGTTGGGATGTCTGGTTCCGGGAAGTCGGTGGCAGTTGATTACCTAACGGCAAAAGGCTATCCAAAAGTTTACTTTGGGGGGATGATTTATAAGGAGATGGAGAAGCGCGGCGTAGAGCGGACTCCAGATTCTGAGCGTGACTTTAGAGAGATGATTCGTGAGACTGAAGGTAAGGATTGGGTTGTGCGTCAGGTGATTGAGGAAGTGAAGGGCTTGATCGCTGCTGGGCAGAAGAGAATCGTACTTGATGGTGTGTACTCTTGGACCGAGTATAAAACTTTGAAGCACGAGTTTCCAGGTGCGTTAACTTTTCTTGCTGTAGTAGTGCCAAAGAAATTGCGTTATAAGCGCGTGGCGGTGCGTCCAGAAAGACCATTTAACGCCGAAGAAATTCAGGAGCGCGATCGTTCGGAAATTGAGAACCTGGAGAAGGGCGGCCCAATTGCAGCGGCAGATTATTATGTACTAAATGACGGCACAGTGCTTGATATGCAGAATAAGATTGCTGACATTTTGAAGGAAATTGAATTCTAAGGATTTGATATGAAGAAGCTAGTAATCATCGATGGAAAAAGTGTTTTCTATCGAGGTTATTATGCGATGGGAGCGCTTTCTAAGTCGGATGGAACGCCGACGGGCGGAGTGTATGGTTTCGCAGTAATCGCGTTAGAAATTGTGCGGGAATTGCAGCCAGATAAGGTGGTGGTAGCCTGGGATAAGGCAAAGACTTCAATTAGGAAGCGTCGCGAAATTTATCCGGACTATAAGGCTGGACGGGTGAAGCCGCCAGAGGATTTCTTTACGCAGATTCCGCTGCTGCGCGAGCTGATTGCGGCACTGGGTTGGGGATTCTTGGAGTGTGACGACTATGAGGCGGATGATATTATCGGCACATTGGCGTTGCAGGCTGATAAAGAGTTGGATGAAAATGGTGTTTGCGAATGGGACACGGTGATCGTGTCTTCCGATCTTGATATGCTACAAATCGTGGACGATAACACGAGAATGTATCGCTTGCTCAAGGGCTTTTCTGATCTTGAGGAGATGGATGTGCCGGCGGTGGAAGAAAAATACGGGATATTAAAGTCACAGTTCCTCGACCTGAAGGCGCTAAAAGGCGATGCTTCGGATAACATTCCGGGCGTACCGGGTATTGGCGAGAAGACGGCGGTGGCACTGCTAAATGAATATGGCTCCGTGAAGGGGATTTATGAAGCGCTAGATAAGGGGACGCTTGATGCAAAGCCGGGTGTAATTTCTAAGCTTTCTGCCGGCAAGGATAGTGCATTTATGTCGTATGAGCTTGGAAAAATTATGACCGATGCGCCAGTATCGTTAGATGAGGTGCCGGATTTGATCGTAAACGTTCCAAGAATCGAGAAGGCACTTTCTAACTTGGAATTTAACTCGGTGCTCCGGAAATTTAAGGCGGAAATTGCGAAGCTGACGGACGGGAGAATGACAGATTTTAAGATTGTAGAGTCGGATGAAGGGAATGGTGCAGATGGTGAGACTGGTGGCGCTGGTGGTGTGAATGACAATGCGGATGGTGGTGTGGATGATGGTGCAGGTGGTAATGTTGCAATAGATATTGATCTTGATGAGTATGTTATTGCACCGGATATTAAGGCGAAGATGCATGCTAATCCAGAGGTGGCGAAGAAGATCTTGCGTGGCGAGGCGAAATATTTTGACATTGATCAGGCGGAGTTTTTAATCAATCCTTTGAGAAGGACTAACGTTGAGGAGACGAGCAGGCAAGGTGAATTTGCATTTGACGATGAAGCGGAAAATAAGCAGAAGGCGAAGGAGGCTTTAGTTGAGCTTTCTAAGATTCCGAAATTGTCGCAGATTTATTTTGACTACGATTTGCCATTAATCCCAGTGTTATATAAGATGGAAAAGCACGGCATTAAGATTTCTAGAAAGTATTTTGAGGAGCTACTTTCTGAGTATGAAAAATATGTGTCCGGGCTTGAGCAAGAGATTTATGAATCAGCTGGGATGCAGTTTAATGTAAATTCACCATTGCAACTTTCTGAAGTGCTGTTTGAGAAATTGATGCTGCCGACGAAGGGAATCAAGAAGACTTCGCGTGGGTACTCGACGGGTGCAAAGGAGCTAGACAAGCTGCGCGAGGCGCATCCGGTGATAGCAAAAATTATGGAATATCGCGAGGCGGCGAAGCTGCTGTCGACCTATATTGCACCGTTCTTGCAGATTACGGATAAGGAAGATAAGATCCATACGACATTTACGCAAAATGTGACGGCGACGGGGAGATTGTCGTCGGTGGCGCCGAATTTGCAGAATATTCCAGTGCGGACGGAAGAGGGGCGGAGAATCCGGACGGGATTTGTGGCAGATGCTGGCAAGGTGCTGGTGTCGGCGGATTATTCGCAGTTTGAGTTGCGCTTGGCGGCAGTGCTATCTGGGGACAAAGCGCTGATTGCCGACTTTAACTCAGGCATAGATATTCATACAAAGACGGCTTCGGATGTGTTCAACGTGCCGTTTGAGCAAGTGACGAAGAAGCAGCGTCGTGCGGCGAAGACGATTAATTTCGGCGTGATGTATGGGATGAGCGCAAAGGGTTTGGCGGATGCAACTGGCATGCCAGTGTATGAGGCGAAGCAATTTATTGATGACTATTTTGCGGTGAGGAAACCGATTCGTGATTACCTAGATCAGATTTTGAAGCAGGCGTGTGAAGAGGGCTATGTGGAGACGTACTATGGACGTCGTAGGCCAACGCCGGATGTGAAGTCGGCGAACTTTGTGGTGCGCCAGGCGGCAGAGCGGGCGGCGCAGAATATGCCGATTCAGGGAACGGAAGCGGACCTAATGAAGCGGGCGATGATTAAGGTGGATGCATTACTTCCTGAGGGGGCAGAGCTGATTTTGCAGGTGCATGATTCATTGATTGTAGAATGTGATGCTGCGCAGGCTGGTGAGGTGTCTAAGATCCTACGTGAGACGATGGAGGGAATTGCGCCGGAGCTTGATATTAAGCTGGCGGTAGAAGTGACCAGTGGTGAAAACTGGGGCGAATTGTAGAAATTTTTAGGTTTAGCTAGCGGTTGACGCAGCGGACTACGAAGCCGTAGGATTTAGGTGTATCGTCGGCGGCTGGGGATGCCGTGTTGACTGAGTTATTGCGGCCAAAGTAATAGGCGTAGGTAGAGGAGAGCGCCTCGGACGACCAAACCTCGGTAAAGTTGTTAGTCATACCGTTTGGTCTACCTTGGTCTGGCTGGTACCAGCCAGAGAAGATGTAGGAGAATGGGAATTTGCCAGTGGCTGTCATGAGGGTTGAGCCGCTGAGGCCATAGGTATTAAAGAGGCCAGAATATGAATGAGGGTAAGTTGATGAGGATGGTGGGAGTTTCCAGCCTTTAGGACAGATAGAATCTGGAGCGACTTCTGAGCCGCTACTCCCAGTTGATTGATTGCCGGACATTGCTGTGGCGGTATACCAGTTATACTTAGCGCCAACATACTGAGAGGCGCCGTCCCCGTCGGTTAGAACCGTACTATCTATGTATGAATGTTCGGTGACATTAGAATCCCAGACGGCGTTGGTGCCATTTTGAGTGGTGGCGCTCGGCGTCCAGGAACTACGAGAGTTGAGGTCGGTCGTGTCGCTAGTCAAGGTTTGCCCGGAGGTAAGGCGGAATCTGAGATTAACGATCATCCAGCAGTTGCCATCGGCGAGTCTACGGATAGTGTAGTCGTTATTATCGCGAGCATCAATGATTGTGCGCTGTGGGACATAGGAGCTGTCGCCATCATGGCTGCCGTCGGTGTCGGCTACGGTGGCGGAAGTGCTTGGAAGAGTAGCGGTGGCACAGATATCAGGGGTCATTTCTTGCATAGTGTTGATAGTCCAGAAGGTTTTCTTAGCTGGGGCTACACAGCGTATTTGGCTACCAAAGCTTTTAAGATTGTAGTTCTGAGGCCAGATACTTGATGTGAAGTAGGCCATAGAATAGCCGCGGTTAGCATTATTGATCGTAGAAGACCAATAGTAACCGCGTGTGGTATAGTCCTGGCTGCCAGAGTATACGGCGCCGGCGCGGTAAAGGTTAATTGGGTATTGCTCTAGGGTTTGGTAGCCGGTGGCAGTATCAGTACTTACCGTAATACCTAGATAAGTGTCAGTAAGAGCGCCCCAGCTGATGTTTCGGTTAGTAATGTCAGTATAGTTAGTAGGGAGTCTCCAGCCAGCTGGACAAATGGAGCCATCGATGGAAACACCTTCTGTAGTATTACTCATGGACCCTTGGCCAGCAGTGGCTGCGGTCCAGTTGTAGTAGTACTCAGCTTGGCTAGTGGTATTTCCGAGGTAGCTGTTTTTAGTGATATTAGTCAGCGACTTAGTGTTAGAATTAAGGACGTAGTTGGCTTGATTTGTCGTGGTGGTATAGTAGCCACCTACACCAGTTGCGAGGTTAGCGTCGGTCATCTCGAAGGTAGAACCGTCATTCTTAGAGCCGATGCCACGTTTACCATTGTTGTAGAGACCTACTAGGTCGTATTCTAGGTTATCTACCATCCAACAGTTGCCATCTGCTAGTTTTCTGACTTTGTAGCTCTTCTTGGTACCAGTACCGTCAGCGTCACGGTCGTCTAGTAAGGTGACTTCTGGAACGAGTGGGGAGGAGTTGTCGCTAGTTACGGTGTAATCTCCAGCTAGAGCTCTAGATTTGTCGATGATGTATTCGTCAGTCATGGAGACAGTATTGTTTGGAGTGTAGACTGAAGCACAGACTTCTGGAGTCATTTCTTGCATAGTGGCGATGGTCCAGAAGTCTGGAAGAGCTGGTGGAAGCTCATTAGCTACAGCTGTAAAGACTAACTTGTTTTTATAGGTGCCCGATGGAATATCATTATCCACATTAACATTAATACCAATAGTAGTCATAGAGGAGTCACTAGGCTCCGTAACGTCATCTCTAATAGTGTCTGGAGTGCCATGAGTAGGGATAACGGTAGCAGGAGTGCTACCAGTAAGGGTAGTAGTGTTTGATCCAGTACCAATGGTATCGTTCCAGGAAGTAGTGTAGTTCCAGAAGTTAGTATCGGAAGAAGAGGATGGAACAGAAGAAGGAATGGTAACAGTTACAGTAGGATCAGTATGGATAAGATCGGTAGTATAGTTAAATTGAGTTTCTGGAGTAGTAGAAGAAGAAGTACCATCTTCTTTATAGTCACTATCCATATATAGCGTATAGCCAGTCTCATTACTAGTAGCAACGTCTACTATAGCATTCTTAGTAACCGTAGAGCCATTAGGCGTAGGAGCAATATCAATACCAAGAGTAGAAATGCTACTAGTCCCAGTATCGTCTAGGATACGAATAGCGATAACATCCTTTACCCTTACTGATAGAGTAGAACTACCAACACTTTCTGCGGAGGCAGAGCTGCTAGCCATAGCAGAAGAGATAATCAATGGACATAACAATGCTATAAATCCAATACTGAAAGAAAAAGGAAGCAAAGATATAAGAGATACCTTATGATGGCTCCCTCCCGGAAGCTTCCTCAAACCAATCATGGTTTAATTATAGCATAAGAACTTACAAAAAACGGGGAAAAAGAAGCGTTTTTTAGATTCTTTCCATGTTGGTGTAGGATCTATGGATGCGTTCGTCGGTATAGACAGTGTCTAGGAACTGGCCATAGGGGGTTAAAGTTGGGACGTTTTGATGACGGAGATTCATTCGGATGACGGCAGAATAGGAAATAAAAACGTCTATAAGGATGAATACTAGAGACACCCAGAAGACGACGTCGCCAACTTTTGGTGGGATTTTTTCAATAAGATTACTGATAATAGGATAGACAACCTTCATGAGGACGAGGCAGGTAATGCCCCAGACGGCCATGATGTATGGGGAAGTTTTGCCACCGATATTGAGCCATTGGTCACTGTAGTCCCAAGAGCTGGTGCCGGTAAAGAATTCTTGGCAGATGCCCATAATGTATTCAAAGACGCCGCCGATGAGGCCGCCTAGGAGGAAGATCTGCCACCACTTGAAGTTCCTGCGAGTAAGAAAGTAAACCATGCCGACCGCACCAATGCCATAGACTGGATTGAGCTGGCCATAGAGCAGGCCACTGCGGCTGACCCAAACGATGGAGCCATCCCTAAAGAGATTCATGAAGAAAGTGAGAAGGGTTTCGTAGATACAGCCAAAAATGCAGCCAATAATAAACACGAAGAAAAGCTTTTTGAAACAAACGCCTTCGGCGAATTTTTGAGTGGGCTTTTTTGAGGTTTTAGCCTTTTTAACTGGAGCCTTTACCATAACCATATTATACAACAAAAGCTGAAAAAAGTCCGGGAAGTAAAAACCGCCCGCATAATTGCGGACGGTAGTGGGTTTTAGTAGCTTACTTAAGCTTCCTTAGCTTCCTTGATCTTACTTGCAACAAGTTCGTCCCATTTTCTCTCGATTTCTTTAGCCAGCTCATCCTTATCCTCGAAGGTCTGCCAAAGCAAACTTTCACAAATTTGGTTTACCTTCTTTTGGGTTAATCTCTTGTCGACATAATATGCCAATGGTTTTAACACCGGAATCGCATTATATTTTTCGCGACTTGGTCGGTGGTTGACATCGTCGTCGTACTGAAGAGTCAGGAACGCTGTAGCGGGCTCAACAATGACGAAAGAACCTCTTGCTCCTCTGAAGGTATTCTTCGGCTCTTTGTTGCCTTTGATACCTTGGACGATTTCAGTTTTGGTTGGTGTGTAGTTGTAGGAAGTTATAGTAAACATAATTCAACCCTCCCTCTAGGTTTGTAAATTGCTATGGCTCCAGGGTGCCATAAACCCATCGCATTGTTCTATTATAGCATAGTTCATAGAAAAATGCAATAGCATTATGACAAAAAAGGAAGCCTCTAAAAGGCTTCTTGATGCTGGTGGGTCGCGAGGGAGTCGAACCCCCGACCTCCTCGGTGTAAACGAGGCGCTCTAGCCAACTGAGCTAGCGACCCTAACAGTATTATTTTATCACAAAATGTGCTAAAATGGAAGAAATAGTTATACGGAGCTAAATTTTATGGCAAAAAAACAGATTGACGAAGCTAAAAATGATAATGTGGAGCGCATGCGGCATACACTATCTCATGTTTTGGCTGCGGCAGTTTCCGAGCTGTATCCAGATGCCAAGTTTGGCATTGGCCCGGCAATTGACGATGGGTTTTATTACGATATTGATTTTGGAAAAGCTAGTATAACAGAGGCGGATTTGCCAAAGATTGAGAAAAAAATGCGCGGAATCATTCAGCGTGGATTTAAGATGGAAACTTCTGAGAGGATCCGTAAAGAGGCACTTGCTTGGGCGTCTGAGGGTGGCCAGAAGTACAAGGTTGAGTTAATTGAGGATTTGCCGGCAGACGAGAAGATTTCATTCTATGCAATGGTTACTGGTGATGGCAAAGTGGTATTTGAGGACTTATGTAAGGGCCCACATGTATCCTCCTCTAAAGAGGTTGGAGCATTTAAATTGACTAAGGTTGCTGGTGCATATTGGCGTGGCGATGAGAAGAGGGAAATGCTCACGAGAATCTATGGCGTAGCATTTAGCACCGAGGAAGAGCTGAAAGAGTTTTTGGATTGGCAAGAAGAGGCCAAGGCACGTGACCACAGAAAGTTAGGTCAGCAGCTAGAGCTCTACTGTTCTTCACCACTAGTCGGTTCGGGTTTGCCGCTATTTACCCCTAGAGGTACGATTCTCCGTGATATGCTCAATCGTTTTGCGCAGAGCTACAGGGAAGATAGAGGGTATAAGAAGGTCTGTATTCCACATATTGCGTTAGTTGATCTATACAAGACATCTGGCCACTACGAGAAGTTTCCAGAGCTTTTGAAATTTGTAAGCTCGGAATCTGGTGATGAGCTAGCATTAAAGCCAGTAAACTGTCCGCACCACGCACAGATTTTTGCCTCATTGCCACGTTCTTATAAGGAATTGCCAGTTAAATATCTAGAAACTACGATGGTCTATAGAGATGAGCGTAAGGGTGAGTTAGGCGGTTTGTCACGCGTGCGTGCAATTACCCAGGACGATTCTCACGTGTTCTGTACTGAGGATCAGATTGGCGACATCTTTGGTGAGTTGATCGAGAGCGCAAAAGACCTCTATCAGAAGGTTGATATGAAGCTACGCTTACGTCTGTCATTCAGGGATGATGGTGACGGCTATATCGGCACAAAAGAGATGTGGGAGAAGGCTCAGACTGCAATCCAGAAGATGGCTGACAAGTATAAGATGGACTACTTTGTAGGGCTAGGTGAGGCTGCAATGTATGGTCCAAAGATGGACTTTATGGCAGTAGATGCGCTTGGTCGTGAATGGCAGTTAGCGACGGTTCAGCTAGATTATGCTATGCCAGAGCGGTTCGGTCTAGAATACATCGCTGAGGACGGCTCTAAGAAGCGTCCAGTGATGATTCACTGCGCATTGATTGGCTCGATTGAGCGCTTTATGAGTGTATTTATTGAGCATACTGCTGGCTGGTTCCCATTCTGGTGTGCTCCAGAACAGGTAAGAATCTTGACGGTTAACGATCAGGTGTCTGATTACGTTGCGGAGATTGAGAAGATTTTGTCCGAGATCACGCTAGATGAGCCAATTAAGAGAAACGATCTCAGGTTTGAGGTGGATGATTCAGCGGATTCTCTAGGCAAGAAGATTCGTCGCGCTACAGAGATGAAGATCCCATGCGTACTGATTGTCGGGCCGAAGGATGCGGAAGCTAAGACCGTGTCTGTACGCCTTCGTGACAAGGAAGAGACAGTGAAGCTTAGTGAACTCAAGGAGTATTTGCTTGGCTTATAATGGTCCAGTAATTGTAATTGTCGGTCCGACTGGATCAGGGAAGACCGGCGTAGCGATTGAGATCGCTAAGAAGATCGGCGGAGAGATTATCTCCGCCGATTCTCGAGCGATTTATAAGTATATGGATATTGGTACGGCCAAGCCGACGGCTTTAGAGCAGGCGGAAGTGCCACATTATGGGCTAGACTTAGTAGAGCCGGGCGAAAGATTTACGGTTTCTGACTGGAAAACGTATGCTGAGCAAAAGATTTCCGAGATTCGAGCACGTGGACACGTGCCAATGGTGGTTGGAGGAACGGGTTTATACGTGGATGCACTAGTATATGGCTATCAGTTTATAGGGAAAACAGGGGAGAAAGCCAGGGAGAATGCTTCTTCTGAGCAAAAAAGTTGTTCAGACCGTCAGGAAATGTTGTCCGGGTTTAAGATTTTTGGGATCAAATGGTCGTCCGAGGAGTTAAAAGCACGGTTGGCTGAAAGATTGAATAAATTATTTGTTCAGGAACTGTTTGATGAGACAGAATTTCTGGTTTCCAGATACGGATGGGATTCTCAGGCGATGAAAAGTGATATTTATCAGTTTGCTTGGGGCTACATGCAAGGAGAATATAGTCTAGAAAAAGCAAAAGAGCTGAATTTGTACGATGATTATCACTTGGCAAAGCGCCAAATGACATGGTTTAAGCGCAATAAGAACATTGAATGGCTGCCGCTTTCTAAAATGGAAGACGCGGTGGTTAAATTTGTTAAAAATTCTACAGAAAAGTAGACAATTTGTAGGACTTTGAGAGTAATTTGCAGGGTTTTGTTTAACATTTTTAATTTTATTGTGCTAAAATAATAAGTAAGATGGTTAAAGAAAACGCAACTCCTTTAGAAAAACTCTTTGGCTCGAAGACTCGAACCAAGCTCCTTGCTTTATTCTTTTCTAACCCCGATAAATCTTACTATGTAAGAGAGATGACTAGGGTAATTGACGAACAAATTAACTCTGTGCGTCGTGAGTTACTAAACCTAGATAGCATCGGAATTATAAAAAATGAGACTTACGACAACAAAGTTTATTACTCAGCTAATATGAAACATGCATACAGCCGTGCGTTAATGGAAATGTTTTCTGCGCGCGTGGCGGATGGCGGCAAAGACCGTGATGTGAAGAGCAGTAGCTGGGACGAGTATATTAAGCCGGTACGCAATTTCTTGGTCGGACTAATTGTGACGAATCGTATTCCGGGTGAGGAAGGCATCGATCTTCTGATTGTGGGAGATGATAAGACTAAGAAGCTGACGCATTGGGCGGAGGTCGTAGAGAAGAAGCTTGGTAAGCCAATTAACTACGTGATTTTAAGCGCGGATGACTATACTTATAGGAAGAGTGTGCGTGACCGTTTCTTGACCGAGGTAATGCAAATGGATATCACGGAGATCTATGATCCACAAAAACTAATTAAGGAGGACTAAAATGTTTGAAATTGAAAGTAAAAAACCCGAAGAAATTACAATTACCACCAAGAGAACCAGTGTGACTTTTAATCTGGATAGCTATACGATTGACGCTGGACTAGCGGTTGGACCAATTAAGGGACCGGGCGAGTTTGAGGTTGGTGATTTAACGATTAGAGGGATTGCTACCCCTGTGGCTGGTTCTTCGGCTGACGACATGGCTGACGGTAAGGCAGACGGGGTGAAGCCAACATTGTCCGGCAAGACAATTTATGATGCAGAAATTGGTGGTGTGCACATTGGTATTATTGGTGATATTGAACAAGGTTTAGATGACCTTGGCATTTCTGATATTCTCTGTACTTCTTCTGTAAGAGCAATTAGAGAGATTGAACCGAAGATGGTAATTGCCACTGGTAATATCGACGGTATGGTAACAGAGCTCAAATTGACGGCAAGAACAGAGAAGAAACTGAAGATTAAGAATGCCGATGCCTTGCCAGCAACTCTTGAAGTGGTTGCGCTCAATTAAACTTTGACTTTTGCGGAGGTGGAGTTTTGAACGAGTTTTCTAAAATTGGAATTGCACTGGCCGTTATCTTGGTGTCGGTGATTTTGCACGAGTTGATGCATGGGGTGGTGGCGTACCTTTTGGGAGACACGACGGCGAAGGACGAGGGGAGATTGTCGCTAAATCCGTTTAGGCATATTGATCCGGTGATCTCTATCCTGGTGCCGCTTGCGATGGTAGTTATGGGTGGTCCGGTGTTTGGCGGGGCAAAACCGGTGCCGGTGGACTCGAGAAGGTTGAAGGGTGGTCCATGGGGGATGGCATTAGTGGCGATTGCTGGGCCGCTTACGAACTTCTTGCTGGCGCTAATTGCCTTTATGATAGGACATTTTACTGGGGGGCTGTATGATCATGGCGTAATTGGACTGATTTTTACGCAGTGCGTTTATGTAAATCTAGGGTTCTTCGTCTTTAATATCTTGCCATTGCCGCCACTCGATGGGTCTAGGGTGTTATATGCTTTGGCGCCGGATGGGGCGAGAATGGTGATGGAACAGATGGAAAGAACGTTTGGGGTGTGGATTATATTTTTCCTGATTTTTGTGGCAGGATCGGCGTTTTCTACTCTGATGGCGGGGGCGACGACTGGGATCTTGAGATTTTTCTTCATGCTCGTTGGGGCTTAAAACTTGTGCTATAATAAAAGTAAGCCCTAGTGCTGCATGATTTTCCTGAATAATCATGTTTTAGGGATTTCGTGGTCGCGTCTCCCGTGGGAGCCGGCATAAGATTTTACCCACCTTGTATGTAATACAGGGAAAACATAGGACTAGGGCTGTTAGGGTGAGCAAATGAAACAGAGAATCAGAGTAATCGGAATTGTTAGAACGGGGGACGGAATTTTGTTTTTGAAACGGCTGAGGGGGAGAGCCGAAGAGCTACCAGTTTGGGAGCTACCAACAGGGAAAATTCGTTTTGGGGAGCAGCCGGAAGAGGCAATGAGCCGGACGATTTTTGAATATCTTGGGTCGGAAGTTCAAGAGGTGAAGCTGGAAGACGTAATTACCTTTGTGGGACTCTCTGGGGCATCACAGTTAGGGAATTTGTATATTATTTATGATGTAAAATTGGCTGGGATGAAGATCGTACCGGCGGATAGATACACCGCCTATAAGTATCTAAAGAAAGAGGAACTTGCGGCAGTGCCGCTAGATGATGCGACGATTTCCGTGCTAGAAGTGATAAACGGAAAAGAGGCTACCTCAAACGGGCTCAAACTGATGCCAGCTAATGTGAAGGCGGAGCGTGAAGCAATAAACGGCGCGACGGTTTATGTGGACGGAGGAAGTAAGGGAAACCCTGGGCCGGCTGCGGTTGGGTACGTGATTGTTGGAGAAGATGGTAAGGTGATGAAACGTGGAGGGGAGTTTATCGGTTTTGCGACTTCTAGAGTAGCAGAGTATTATGCGATTAAAGAGGGGTGCGAGCAGGCGATAGAGTTGGGGCTAAAACGAGTGCGCTTTGTTGGCGATAACTTGATGATCATAAACCAGCTGCGAGGGATCTATCAGGTAAAGAATAAAGATTTACTGCCGATCTATAATGACGTACAAGAGTACCTAAAGAATTTTGAAGCAGTGGCGTTTGTGCACGTGAAGAGGGAAATGAACAGAGAGGCTGATCTTGAGGCAAATAAGGCACTAGAGGGGCATTTTGATAGAAGAAAAATGGGGCTTGCTGGGCCGGATTCTGAAGTAGTGAGCGCTAGTGAGATTGATTCCCAAGGGGTTTTGTAGTATAATCATAAGTAGCTCTAAAGGCGACCGCTGATTTTATCAGAGGAAAGTCCGGGCAGCATAGAACACAGTAGTCGCTAACGGCGACCGCACGAAAGTGTAGGGAAAGTACCACAGAAACAAGACTACCTCTTTGAGGCAAAGGTGAAAAGAGTGAGGTAAGAGCTCACAGCGTCTTATGGTGACATAGGACGGAGGCAAACCCTACTGGCTGCAAGGAGTACTGTATACCCCTGTTCGGGGATGTACGTTTACCGCTAGAGCTCTAGAGCAATTTAGAGACTAGATAGATGGTTGCCCCTCGTTTTGAGGACAGAACCCGGCTTATTTAGAGCTATTTAAGGTTGATAGAAAATGGCTAGTTATGATAAGAATTAGCCGTTCATATAAAAGTGGCTAATCATAATAAAATTAGCCGTTCACATAAAAATGTCAATGCAAGGTGAATTGTCAAAATGACACTAAAGTTGTCATTTTGACTTCAATTCAGCCTTGATATGCATTGACATTTTCATGTTTCACGGCTAATTTATCGTAGCAACAAAAAAGTCAGGCTCTTAGGGTCTGACTTTTTTGTGATTTACTTAACTAGGCCCTTCTTCTTAAGGGTGCGAAGGGTGCTAGCTGCAATGTTGACCTTGATCTTGCGACCGTCAACAGTAAGGGTTCTTTTCTGAATGTTTGGTTTAAATACCTTGCGAGTCTTTCTCTGGGAGAAAGAAACGTTGTGACCATACATCTTGCCTTTGCCGGAAATTTCACAAACTGCCATACTATTTCTCCTTTACGGTGTCGACGATGGCTTTGAAGGCCTCAGGCTGGTTAACAGCGAGATCGGACAAGATCTTGCGGTCGACGTTAATATTTTTAGCTTTCATGCCAGCGATAAGCTGAGAGTAGCTCAAGCCTAATTCGCGGGATGCGTTATTAATACGAGTGATCCAAAGTGATCTTAGATCGCGCTTCTTGTTGCGGCGATCGCGGTAGCTGTAGCGAAGGGCCTTGATGACACCTTGCTTAGCTAGACGGAAGCTACGGGTGCGGTAATGCTGCATCCCTTTAGCTTGATCTAAAATTTTCTTGTGCTTTGCACGTGCAGGTACGCCTCTTTTAACTCTCATCTTATACTCCTAATGCGGTCTTAATGTTCTTTGCAATCTTGCCGTCGATAGTTGCGGCGGTCTTCATGTTGCGCTTCCTAGCTTTCGACTTTTTGGCTAAGATGTGGTTCTTGTAAGCGCGCTCTCTAACGAGCTTGCCGGAACCGGTGATTTTGATACGCTTGGCGGTACCTTTATGCGTCTTTAATTTCGGCATAATTACTCCTTTAGTTAAAATTGTTATTCGGAAGGTGCGCTATCCGGAGCCGTGGAAGTCTAAAGTTACTTCTTCCGAACCCCGATGGATAGATTGCGTCCAGCAAAGTTAGGTTTGCCATCGGTGACGGCGATGTCGCTAAGCTCGTTAGTGACGCGGTCAAGGAGTTCTTGGCCGATCTCTTTGTGAGCCATTTCGCGACCGCGGAAGATAATGATAATCTTAACGCGATCACCATCCTCGAGGAAACCTCTGATTTTGCGGATCTTGATGTTAAGGTCGTTGTCGCTGATTTTGAGGCCAATCTTCATAGTCTTAAGCTCGGATTGTTTTTCGCGAGCCTTCTTGCGATTCTTGGCTTCTTCCTTCATCTTCTGGTATTGATACTTACCCCAGTCGATGATCTTGACGACAGGAGGATCAGCTTGAGGTGCGATCTCAACGAGATCGACTCCTTGATCCCGAGCTAGGACTTGTGCCTCTCGGCTAGACATAATGCCGAGTTGCTCCCCGTTTGCTCCAATTACACGAACTTTTTCATGGCGGATTTCTCCGTTAATACGAGTGTGTGAATTGTTGTAAGTTTTGATGGGGATCCTTTCTCTTAACCTTATCTAGATTATTGTATCAAATTTTAAGGGAAATTACAAGGGTTTTCTAGAGGTTTTTTTCATGTGGTTTTACGGCGGAAGCTGAGAGCCTCCTTGATGTGATCTTTTGAGACTTCCGAGGTGTTATCTAGGTCGGCGATGGTGCGAGCAACTTTGATGATCTTGAAATAGCTTCTAGCAGAGAGGTCAAGGGCGGTTGCGGCCTGGTCTAGGAAACGCTTGACTTGTGGGGCCAGTGGGATGTGTTTTACAATCATCGCGGAAGAGAGGGATGCATTATATAGGGTGTCGTTGTGGTAGCGAGAGTGTTGTGAGGAGATGGCCCCTTTTATAGTATTTTTTACAACATCTAGGGACTGGTCAGGGGAGTTGACGGGATTTACAGCGGTGATTAGCTCTGAGGTTCTGACGCGGCTAACCTCTACGAAGAGATCAATGCGGTCCAGGAGGGGCCCAGAGATGCGTCTCTGATAGTTTTTGATCTGAAACTCGGTACAAGAACAGGGATGGGCGAGATCGCCAAGATAGCCACAGGGGCAGGGATTCATAGTGGCGATGAGGGTGAAATCAGCAGGGTAGGTGTACTTATAATTAGCACGGGAGATGGAGATAGTTTTGTCTTCCAGAGGCTGACGGAGAGCTTCTAAGTGGTCTCGCTTGAATTCTGGGAGCTCGTCGAGGAAGAGGACGCCAAGATGAGCTAGGGAAATCTCTCCAGGCTTGGCGCTGGCCCCGCCGCCGATAAGAGAGATGAGACTGCTGGTGTGGTGGGGCGCACGGAAGGGACGTTTTTTAGAGATGTGGCCGGTAGCCTCGGTGAGGGAATAAAGCTTTGTTACCGAGATAAGCTCTTGTCTCGTGAGATCTGGAAGGAGGCTTAGGGCAGCTTTTGAGAGGGCGGTTTTACCAGTGCCGGGAGGGCCGGAAAGGAGGATATTGTGATGGCCGGCGAGGGCGATTTCTAAAGCGCGTTTGGCGAGCGGTTGACCTTTAATATCTGTGAATTTTAGGGTCTCTACATCTGTTTCTGTATTTTTTACAACACTTTTGGGGTTTTGGATGGTTTTTTCACCTTTGAGATGCAAAAATAACTGGGGTAGAGAGTCGATCCCAACGATTTCTAGGCCGGAGATAAGTCGGGCCTGATCAAGGTTTGCAACAGGGATGAAGAGGGATTTAAGGCCAGCCTTCTTAGCTGCTTCAGCAATATTAACTGCACCCCTGATAGGCTTGAGACTGCCATCTAGAGAGAGCTCTCCGGCGAAGGCGGCATTTTCTACGTCTTCTTGTCGGAGCTGACCAGAGAGGATTAAGAGGTTAATAGCAATAGGAAGGTCTAGGGAAGTGCCTTCTTTCTCGAGGTCAGCAGGGGCTAGATTAAGGGTAATCTTCTCTGTAGGAAAGGAGAAACCAGACGCTCTGAGAGCGGATTTGACGCGTTCTCTAGCCTCAGAGATGGTCTTCTTAGCCATACCGACGATGTTAAAGGCTGGTAAACCCTGATTTTTGTCGCCTTCTACTTCGATTAGGGAAGATTCGAAGCCATATGGAAGGGCGGATAGAGTTTTGGCTATCATAATTTTTTAGACTAAATAGTGCGCCTAGACTTTGCAAGCATGAGCGGAAAATTTTTGTGAGCTTTGGACGTCAAAATGCATGCAAAATGCTTGTGGAAAACTTTATAAAAATTCTTAAAAAATGTATGCAAAAAAGTATTGACATTAGCTTTTTGCTGCGTTATTATAGAGGTAGCTTTTGAATAAAAAAATTATTCAAGAGCCAAAAACAAAAATCTAGCCAAAAAAACTCCACAACTCTACAAGAAAGTCCAGCATCCTCGCAGTAGCTGGACTTTTTCTATGTTTGGTGTTGGTTTTTGACGTACGTGAGGGTTTGAAATGGACATAAAAAAATGCGGCCGGGAAAGGCCGATTTTTGTGAAACGAAAATATGTTGGTGGAGCTGCCGGATACTGCCTCCGGGTCCGAAAAATTGCCATGATACCATTCTACGCGCATAGTCTATTTGCTCGTCTTGGCGTTTCCTAGCAGCAGCAAGTAGACAAAAGCTGCTAAGTGCCATGACGTAGTTTTAAGGCCCTTATACGTCACGTAAAGGCCCGATTCTCATAAATTTGATAATCTAGAGGGCTATGAGACCTCGCGATCTAGATCATCGCCTGTAAATTAAGCGAAAGCAGGCATGTATGCAACATGCTTGCTGGAAGAAGTTTCTTCACTTATTCGGTACTTACGGTACTAAACGACGCGCCTGATATCTGTTAATAATCCGTCTAAGCTTTGTCAGCCCCAACTTATTACATTATAGCACGAGTGGTATAGAGGTGTCAAGAGAGGAGGCTTGTAATATAATTGTTCAGGAAATAAGAAAATTATACAGGTTTTGTTGTAAAAAATACAACAGTTGATAACTGGCGATAGTACAGGGGTAGAGCTGAATAAAATAGTTGTTTGTTGTAAAAAATACAACGCTTTTTGGCGCAAAAAGTCTTGAAAAAATAAACCGTTTATGCTAGACTGAGGATAAGTCGAAAGACAAAACAAAAATTGCAAATTAAAAACAAGGGGAAAGACATGAAATACAAATAGTCATCCTGCATTTGGAGGGCGACTAGGTAATTTCTAGCCATAAATTACACCTGGCTGTCCAAAGGTCGGGGTAAAATCTCGAATTTGGAAGCCAATAGGAATTACCTTGAGCTCCGCCAAAAGCGTAGAGCGCGTTAGTCTGGTAAACACTAGCACCTTAGGAAAGAAAAGAGTGAATAGCAGATTAGCAGGGACAATGCCTCGCGTCAGTGAGGCGGTCAAAGCTAGAGAGTGGAATAAAAGTTGCGGCCTAAAGTAATGTTAATTTGTGCCGGATAACTTCCCACTCTTTAGCCCAAGTTTTTTCTAAAGAGACGTTTTCTCGCAGTTACGTCTCGCAAAAATAAGGGAATTCTTATAGGGAGAACTACTCGAAAGAGTAGATTTTAAATTTAAATCGCTTGTGCTATAATGGTAGATATGTTTAATCGCATAATGCTACTACTTAGCCTGGTTTCGATTATCGTCATCCTTGTGATGATGAATTTTACTACCCCGACAGGCGTTGGCCCGTTAGGGGTACTTGTTTTTTTGGCGATGGTTTATGTACTGATATTTGGGGTGACAAACGCGATTGTGGCGGCTTTTATGAAGGCTGCTGGCAAGGGAAAGAATGAGAGTAAGAACAGATGCTATGCAGCAACAATCTCCTTCGGCCCGATTATGCTACTCTTGATTCAATCATTTGGTAGCCTGAACATTTTGACCGCTTTAGGGGTAGTGGTAGTGATAGTACTGGGGTGCTTTGTGATCTCAAAGAGGCTGTAGTGACGAGTGGGGGGGGTAGCAGACCGTAAGGTGTTTGGCAAATCCTGAAAAATACAGAGGTAAGTAAGAAGGGCGGCTAAAATCGCCTATTTTTTAGAAAAAAACGCTTATTTTTAAAAAAGTGTGGTAAAATAAGCATATGGATAATAGCGCAAACGGAGGTAACGGGGGCGATTTTGCCGGCATGACGCAGGATTTTGGTGCGCTAGAAAACTTTGCAAAAGCAACAGAGGCTGATAGTAAGGCCTCAAATGAGACGAAGAAAGCAATGGGTCAGGCTGCAGCTACTGGGTATGCAGTAGATCTGACAGGGGAAGAGATCAGCCAAGAAGATTTCAAAGAGATAAAAAACAAGATTGGTAGCGGCTTTAAGATGAAGGGTGCTAATGGAGAGGATGATGTAGATCTGCATGCGATGGCCGACTGGGAAGGTGAGATGATGGCGAAGTCGTTAAAGGGGAGCTTCCAGAGAGATTTTGGGGGTAAGGCAGTGGAGGCGGCAAAGATGGCGGCAAATGTAATGGATTTTGCGGATTTTGCCAAAGGTGATAACAGTGGTGATACAAAGAATGATAACGGTGGTGAGGGAGCAGCGGAAACAGGGGTCTCAGCGGAACAGGAGCTACTGGGTGTGATTCCAGATAATCAGGGTGGGAGTGAAGCGGCATGACAGAGATACTAGGTTGGGTAGTACTAATAATTGTGATCTTGCTAGTAATAGGGGTGGCAGTGGTGATTTTGATGGGTAGAATCAAGAAGAAGCGCGAGATTAAGAATCTAGAGCGCGGCATCAAGATGGTGCCAATGTTGATCCATTTGCCGCCAGAAACAGATGACATCCAGGGTGGCAGCAGGGATGAGCGCGATGTAACGAATGAGGCAATCTCTCAGGCGCAGGTGATGTACTCCATCATTTCTTCTACGTTGAAAAAGGGGTGGAAGTCAAAGATTTACGGACAGAGGCATATCTCTTTTGAAATTGTGGCGACAAATGGTACGGTGAAGTATTATGCAGTGGTGCCAGCGGTAATAACAGAGACAGTAAAGCAGGCGGTGGTGTCGGCTTATCCTACGGCGAGACTAGAAGAAGCCTATGAGGATAATATTTTCTCGGAAACGACAGGGGCGAGCGGGGTGGCTGGCGGCGAGCTGATACTGGCTAAGGAGTATGTGTATCCGATTGCTACCTATGAAGAGACCAAGTGGGATGCTTCGGGGGCGCTGCTTAATGCCTTCTCCGCAGTAAAGAAGGGCGAGGGAATGGGACTTCAAGTGATGTTTAGACCAACCGATCCAAGTTGGACAAAAAAATCACTCGACCGAATACAAAATATACGAGACGGGAAGAAAAAAAGTGGTTTCTCAGGGATAGCAATTGCTGATACAGTGGCTGACCTCTTTAGAGCGCCATTTACGCCGCCGGAAGCTCGTGAGAAATCGAAAAATGAGCCAGAGAAACCGCTCAACAATGTTCAGCAGGAAGAAGTGGCCGCTATTGACCAGAAGACGCATTTCCCAGGGTTTGAGACGCTGATTAGGGTAGTAGCAAGCTCTGATTCTAGGGCGCGCTCAGAGGCGCTAGTAGGGGGTCTAATTAGCGCGTTTTCTCAGTTTAATTCAGCGACCTATAACGGATTTAAGTATGATGGATTGAAAGATGCGGCGAAATTGGGTAAAGATTATATCTTTAGGATTTTCCCACAAAAACAGAACCGCAACATCTTAAACTCGATGGAGCTTGCGACGATTTTCCATCTGCCGGATCAGAATTCTATCCCTAATTCACAGGTGGAGAGACAGCTGACGAAGCAGGTAGATGGGCCAGTGAAGATTCCAACAGAGGGGCTACTTCTGGGCATTAATGAGTTCCGGGGACAGAAGAAGGAAATCAGGCTATCGGAGAACGATAGAAGAAGGCACACATACATCATTGGTGCCACTGGTATGGGTAAATCGGTACTTCTTAAGAACTTGGCGTATCAAGATATGCTGGCTGGGAGAGGGTTTGCCTTTATTGATCCGCATGGCGACGTGACGGAGGAGCTGCTTTCGATGGTGCCAGAGAATCGCATCGACGACGTGATCTATTTTGACCCGGGTGATATTGAACATCCAATAGGGATGAATATGTTTGAATATGAGACGGATGACCAGAAGGACTTTATCGTCCAAGAGGGGATTAATATGCTGCAATCTCTGTACGATCCGACGAATCAGGGCTTCTTTGGTCCAAGAGGTCAGCACATGTTTAGGAATGCGGCGTTACTCTTAATGAGCGATCCAAATGGGGCAACATTTATTGATATCCCAAGATGTTTCATTGATCCGGAGTTCGTGAAGGAGAAGTTGCAATATGTAACAGATAAGACGGTCTATGATTATTGGACGAAGGAGTTCCCAGCTTCTCAGAAGTCGAATGATGCTGGCGAGGTGATTACGTGGTTTGCTTCGAAGTGGGGGCCATTCCTCTCTAATACGATGATGAAAGACATCTTGGGGCAGACGAAGTCTGGGTTTAATCTGCGTGAC
Organism: uncultured Candidatus Saccharibacteria bacterium; assembly: GCA_947302125.1. Taxonomy (GTDB): domain Bacteria; phylum Patescibacteriota; class Saccharimonadia; order Saccharimonadales; family Saccharimonadaceae; genus Nanosyncoccus. The sequence goes on along the minus strand of CAMYUL010000003.1, from coordinate 16,860 downwards.
ATCATGGATAATAAGAAGATCCTATTAGTGAACTTATCCAAGGGTAAGATGGGCGAGATTAACTCGAAGCTTCTAGGTATGATCTTCGTGATGAAGTTCCAGACGGCAGCAATGTCTAGGGTGGATACCCCTGAAGAGCTGCGTAATGATTTCTGTCTATTTGTGGATGAGTTCCAGAACTTTGCGACGGAGAGCTTTGAATCGATTCTATCTGAGGCTAGGAAGTTCCGCCTGAACCTGATTGTGGCGAACCAGTTTATGACGCAGCTGACAGATAAGATTAGGGAAGGTTTGCTTGGTAACGTTGGTACGGTGATCTGTGGACGTATTGGCGTGACAGACGCAGAGGTGATGCAAAAGGTGTTTATGCCAACATTCAATGCAGAAGATTTGCATAATCAGCCAAATTATCATGCGATTTCTACGGTGATGATGTTCAATATGCCTTCGAAGCCATTTACAATGTCGCTGTTGCCATCACTTTCTGAGGGGAACCCAGAGGTATTAGAGGGGCTAAAGATGTATTCCGCAACGAAGTATGGTAAGACAAGGGCTGAGGTAGAGAAAGAGATCAATGCAAGGATGAGTACAGAGACGCAGAAGGCGATTGAACAGCCAGAGAGCTTCTTGCGGAGCTGGCAAGAGAAGAAGAGTGCTGGCGAAAGAGATGCATCAGATGGTTCTTCGGGCTCTGGCTCGCGCCTAGAGTCTTCAGGTGCGGGCACCCCACACCCACAGCCTGAAGACTCTAGGGCTCGCTCGCTCGCTTCGCTCGCGAATTCGCCCGAGAGAACATCTGATGCATCTCTTTCTCCGGAACAGGCTTTGTTGGAGATGCAAGGGGTGGGGAAGGCGATCGTGAATGATGGACCGGTGTTTGATAATGTAGTACCAGATGAGGATGTGGAACAGGCTGGGGGGATGTCAGCGGAAGATATGGCGCTTCCTGACGGGGGTGCAGATAATGCTTCTCAGGGGCAGGTTAGACCAACGAATGTAGCAGAACAGGACCAGAAGCTACAAAACGATCAAGTTATTAAGCTACGTTAAGTCGGCGGGTGGAGCTGAATTGCTGATGGTGAGCGGATGGCTAACCAGCCCGCGTTAAATGCTTATGCTTAAACTATAAATAGGCCTGTGAGGCCGTGAGAGCGCCTAGAAAGTGCTTGAAAAAGAAAAAAGGATAGTTATGGCTTTTTCAATAAAAAACGCCAAAATGCTTGAATTTTTGGCTGACAAGGTGTATTATAGAGGGAGTTAATAAATTAAAGTTGAGGTAATCTGATGGCTGACAAAGCTGAAAACTATGACAGCTCGGAAATTAGGGTGCTTGAGGGGCTCGAAGCAGTTCGCGTTCGTCCAGGTATGTACATCGGTTCGACCGGTTATGATGGGTTACACCACTTGGTGAAAGAGATTGCGGACAACTCTATTGACGAGGCAATTGCTGGGTACTGTTCGAAGATTGAGATCACAGTACTAGCAGACGGGGGAGTAAAAGTAGAAGATAACGGACGTGGTATCCCTGTAGATATCCACCCGAAGACGAAGAAGTCAACGCTTGAGACAGTGCTGACCGTGCTCCACGCTGGTGGTAAGTTCGGTGGCGGTGGCTACAAGGTGTCATCTGGTCTTCACGGCGTGGGCTCTTCAGTGGTGAACGCACTTTCCACGAAGATGATCGCCGAAGTCTATAGAGATGGCAAAATTCATCACATCGAGTTTGACACGGGCAAACCGACCTCAGATTTACAGATTACCGGAAAAACAGACAAACAGGGAACATGTATTACATTTTATCCAGATATCACCATCTTTAAGAACGGTGTAGATATTGATTTCGAGTGGGTGCTACGCTATGCACGTCATCAGGCATACCTTACTAAGGGAATCTTGATCTCCGCTGAGGACCAGAGGACTGGCGCTAAGGAATCGTTCTACTTCGAAGGTGGTATTACTAGCTACGTAAAGAGATTGAATAACGGCAAGGAAGTGCTTTCTGATGACATCTTCTATGTCGATAAACAGATTGAGGACGCTGGCGTAGAGATCGCCGTACAGTATAATGATAGCTTCGCGGAGACGATGAAGCCATTCGCAAATAACGTTCTTACCCCTGATGGTGGTACACACGTAGTTGGTTTCCGTACAGCGCTTAACCGCGTGCTTAATGATTACGCACGTAAAAATGGCCTCCTTAAAGAGAAGGAAGAGAACCTGACCGGTGATGATATCAAGGAAGGCTTGACGGCGGTTGTATCTGTTAAGTTACCAAATCCAGAGTTTGAAGGCCAGACTAAGAATAAACTAGGTAATCCAGAGGCGCGTGGCTATGTCGATAAGGTAATGAGCGAATACTTCGGTTATTACCTAGAAGAGAATCCACAGGTAGCAAAGAAGATTGTCGGTAAGGCTACGCTCGCGGCTCGTGCTAGAAAAGCGGCGCGTGCGGCGCGTGATAATGTTATCCGTAAGGGTGCATTTGAGGGCTTGAACTTGCCTTCGAAGTTGGCCGATTGTAGCTCTAGAGACAGAAATGAGTGTGAGCTCTTTATCGTAGAGGGTAATTCCGCTGCAGGTTCGGCTAAGGAAGGTCGTAATCCGAAGATTCAGGCAATCTTGCCACTACGTGGTAAGGTGCTTAACACCGAGCGCGCAAGGCTTGATAAGATGTTGGCAAACCAAGAGCTAGTCTCCTTGATTAAGGGTCTAGGTGTCGGAATTGGCGAACAATTCGATATTAACGGCTTGCGCTACGATAAGATCATCTTTATGACAGATGCCGATGTCGATGGTCTTCACATTGCAACACTTCTAATGACATTCTTCTTTAGATATATGCCACAGGTGATTGAGGAAGGTCACGTCTATCTGGCAAAGCCACCACTATTCGGCTTGATTAAGGGTACCGGCTCGTCGCGTAAGATCGATTATCTGTATGATGAGGCAGCACTAGAGAATAAGCTAACAGAGGTAATCGAAGAGAAGAAGAAAGCCGGAACCAAGATAGACGAGAACCAGGAAAGATTTAAGCAGGCTGGCTATACCGCACAGCAACGGTTTAAGGGTCTTGGTGAGATGGACGCAAAACAGCTCTGGGAGACAACAATGGATCCAGAGAATCGCGTACTGGTACAGGTACACATCGAAGATGCTGAGAAAGCAGACGCAGTATTCACTAAGCTGATGGGGGATCAGGTCGATCTTAGGAAAAACTTTATTCAATCTGGAGCGGCAAGTGTTGATCTTGACGACTTGGATTTCTAGGAAGGAGTAAAAAATGGAAGAAGACAAGAAAAAACTTATCCCAGAAGAAGACGCAATCAAAGCCGCAGAAGATGTGGAAGTGGAGATGGCAGAGACGACCGATGATGCTCCAATTAAGGGTATCGAGAAGCGTGGTGTAGAAGGTACGATGGAGGAGTACTTCTTGAAGTACTCGATGTCGGTGATTATCGACCGTGCGCTCCCAGATGTGCGTGATGGTTTGAAGCCGGTTAACCGCCGTATTCTCTATGCGATGAATAAAAACGGCTGGAAGGCTCCACATGCGACAGTAAAGTCCGCACGTATCGTCGGTGAAGTCATGGGTAAATACCATCCACACGGTGATTCTTCGATCTATGACGCGATGGTGAACTTGGCGCAACCTTGGAAGATGCGCTATACCCTAGTTGAGGGCCAAGGTAACTTTGGTTCGATGGACGGTGATGATCCAGCTGCTTCCCGTTATACAGAGGCAAGAATGGATAAGGTGGGCGCTGAGCTCTTGACCGATATCGAGAAAGACACAGTTGATTTCCGCGATAACTTCGATGGTACAGAGCAGGAGCCAGTAGTCTTACCAGCAGCTCTTCCAAACATTCTCTTGAATGGCCAGATGGGTATCGCTGTCGGTATGGCAACTAATATTCCACCGCATAACCTCGGTGAGCTCGTTGATGCAACGGTTGCACAGATTGACAATCCAGAGATTACCCTGGACGAGTTGATGAAGCACGTCAAGGGTCCGGATTTCCCAACAGGGGCGGAAGTTTATGGCGGTACGCCGATGAAACAAGCTTATGCCACCGGTAAAGGCTCGGTGACGATTAGGGCGGTAGCAAACATTGAAGAGCGCAAGAATGGCCGCTATAACATCGTTATTACAGAGGTGCCTTATGGTATGAGCAAGGAAGCATTTATCCAGAAGGTCAGGGAACTGGCGATGGAGAAGAAGCTTGATCATATCGCTGACGCCAGAGACGAGTCTGCCCGTGGTAAGATTCGCGTGGTGGTTGAGCTTAAGAAGGACGCCTTCCCGAAGAAGATTCTAAACCAGCTCTATAAGATGACTGGTCTTCAGACTTCATTCCACTATAATATGCTAGCTTTGGTTGACGGTATTCAGCCACGTATCTTGGGTCTTAAGGAGATTCTTGGTGAGTTTATTAAGCACCGTCAGAAAGTCGTGCGTAGACGTACTGAATTTGAGCTTAAGAAGGCCAAGGAACGCGCACATATCTTGGAAGGCTTGAAGATAGCTCTCGATAACATCGATGAGGTGATTGCGACGATTAGAGCTTCCTACGATGATGCAGATAAGCAGCTCATGAAGAAGTTTGGCTTATCTGAGATTCAGGCAGCAGCAATCCTAGCAATGCAGCTACGTCGTTTGCAAGGTCTAGAACGTGACAAGATTGAAGAAGAACTCAAGGAACTCCATGAGCTAATCAAGAGACTCGAAGCAATTCTTGCCGATGAGAAGGAAATCCTCAACCTGATCAAGACTGAGCTTATCGCTATGAAAGAGAAGTACGGCGACCCACGTCGTTCGAAGATTATTAACCATGAGGTTGGTAAGTTCTCTGAGGAAGAGTTAATTCCAGAGGAAGAAAGTGTGATCTTGCTGACCGCCGAGAACTATATGAAGCGTGTATCTCAGAATGACTTCCGTCGTCAGAACAGGGGTGGACGTGGTAAGCGTGGTATGACAACTAAGGAAGAGGATGTGATCGCTCAGATTGTAACCGCAAATTCACATGACAATCTGTTGTTCTTCACCTCTCAGGGACGCATTTTCCGCTTGAAGGCTTACGAAGTACCACAGGCGACACTTGCTGCTAAGGGTACAGCTGCAGTCAACATGCTTAATATGCACCCAGAGGAGAAGATTACGGCAATCATCAAGCAGGGTTCTGAAGCTGGTCCAGATGGATACCTCTTTATGGCAACTAAGAAGGGCACCATCAAGAAGACTTCCCTTAAGGATTATGAGAATATCCGTACTAACGGTCTGATTACGATTAAGTTGGATGCTGGAGATGAGCTGAAATGGGTGAAGGGAACCACTGGTTCTAACGACATTATCATCTCTACTTCTGCTGGTCAGGCGGTAAGGTTTAACGAGGATCAGGTACGTGCAATGGGCCGTGCGGCCAGGGGCGTTCGTGGTATGCGTCTTCGTCCAAAGGATGAGATTGTCGGTATGGACGTAGTCACAGATCCATCACAGAAGTTACTAGCAATCTCTGCTAATGGCTACGGTAAGGCTACAGCGGTAGAAAACTTCCCAGTACACAAGCGTGGTGGTGTTGGCATCAAGGTGGCAGCAGTGACCACAAAGACTGGTCCGATCGTAGCAGTTCATACCCTTGATCCACTTGCTAAAGAAGTAATCATGATGTCGACTAAGGGGCAGGCAATCCGTGTAGCGATGAAGGAAATTCCAACGCTTGGGCGTGCTACTCAAGGTGTTCGCATTATGAAGATGGGCGAAGGTGATACGGTAGCTTCTATCGGTATCGTGCTTCCTGAAGAGGAAGAAGGTGACGAGAAAACGCCGATAGAGAAGGCGGCGGCGGAAACCGCAGAAAAGTAATTTTCACGGATTGGTTTTCTCACGTCAAATCAAAATAACCCCTGTTCGTCGGTTCTGCGCCGCGGCTCGAACGCGTACTCGAACCGGAACAGAGGTTATTTTGATTTGGTTCGAAAAATATCCGTGAGAAATTATTTTCTGACGGTTTCCGCCGGGGTTTAGTGTTTTTTTGACCTGCTTATGCTATAATTAAACCATGATTGGTTTGAGGAAGCTTCCGGGAGGGAGCCATCATAAGGTATCTCTTATATCTTTGCTTCCTTTTTCTTTCAGTATTGGATTTATAGCATTGTTATGTCCATTGATCATCTCTTCTGCTATGGCTAGCAGTTCTGCCTCCGCAGAAAGTGTTGGTAGTTCTACCTTATCAGTAAGGGTAAAGGATGTTATTGCTATTCGTATCCTAGACGATACTGGAACTAGTAGTATTTCTACTCTTGGTATTGATATTGCTCCTACACCTAATGGTTCTACGGTTACTAAGAATGCTATAGTAGACGTTGCTACTAGTAATGAGACTGGCTATACGCTGTATATGGATAGTGACTATAAAGATAACGATGATAATGATACGACAAGCCTTATTAACACTAACCCTACTGTAGAAGTTGCTATCCCTACTTCTATATCTACTAGCACTAACTTCTGGAACTACAAAGTAGGCTCTGGTAATGCTACTATCATTCCTACCCATGGTACTCCAGATACTATTCGAGATGACGTTACCGAGCCTAGTGACTCTTCTATGACTACTATTGGTATTAACGTTAACGTAGATAACGATATTCCATCAGGCACCTACAAGAACAAGCTGGTATTCACGGCGACGGCTAATTATGTGCCAGTAGTTCCATACATGCAGACTTTTACGCTTGAGGAATGTGAAGAGATGTCCCCAGGGGAGACGGTGAACTTAGTCGATAGTCGTGATGGCAATGAATACGGTGTAGTGAGGATGCCGGATGGGACTTGCTGGATGAATCAGAACCTAAGGCTAAAGTTTAAGGATGTAAACAGTGATGGGGTGATTGGTGTAGAACACATTAATGGCACAACAGAGACGGAGATGACGTCTGATAATACGCAAACGGCGTTTACCCCAAATGTGGAGACTCAGACGAGTAGCCCGTCTACATCGTGGGGCGATTCGTCGAACTCTAGCAACGTCCAACATTCGTACGCTCAGACCCCAAGTAATATGGGAGTGTATTACAACTGGTACACTGCTACGGCTGGCACAGGTCTTGGTACGATGAAATCAAGCAGCGCAACTAGTCTTGTAGACGCTGCTGGATCTATTTGCCCTAAGGGGTGGGAGTTGCCAAAGGGCGGATCAAATACGTCCTATGGGGCAAAGAGCTGGGCTAGCTTTGATGTGATGATGGGTGGTAACGGTAGCGCATCGTACAACGATGCCACGGTGATGAACAGATACTTGGCGAGTCCGTACAATTTCTTATACAACGGATACTACCTTTACAGCGGCGGGATTTATCATACGACTGATATTGGGTTGCTGTGGTCTGGTAGTGCGTCTACCGATGTCGGTAATGCGTATTACTTTGGGGTGCGCGGAACATCAAACGTAACTCCAGTGTCAACAAATGGTAGAGTTGGTGACGGCTACGCCGTACGGTGCGTACAGTTGGGAGCTTCAGTCGCGGGCGCAATGCAAGATTTTACATGCTCGAAGTTGACATACGGTTCTTCGGTAAAAGTGCGAGACTCGCGCGATGACAATGTTTACACGGTTACGAGGATCCCAACGGGGAATGGTGATTTGTCTGGGAAGTGTTTCATGAACGAGGATCTTCACTATGGGGATGCATTCTCTGAGACTGGTAGTACGGGCGATACTTTTGGTGGAATGCGGTATGTCGCCTCTAATGAAGCAGCTTCGTGGAGTGCGACAGACTCGTCAAGCAATAAGCAATTTACGATGAATGACACTAGCGGAGAAGGGTTGGTGGGGTATTATTCCTATGGGGCGGCGCTTAGTGCTTGTCCGTCCTCGTGGTCCGTGCCAACTGGCAGCCAATATCAGAGTTTACTAAATGCTCGTGGTACTGGCGCAGCGGTGATTGACGCATTTGTTAGTGATAGCGGGCCGTTTAGGTTGCGCAAGAACGGGGTATTTATCAATACCGGAATAATTACGGATGCGGCGGGGTATCAGATGTTCAATTACTGGACTTCAACAGCGCAATCTACGGGCACATATGCGTCATATTTCAGAATTGGTAGAAGTGGGGTTATGGAAGTGGGGAATGATGGCAGTATGAGTGTTGGCCATCCGGTGAGGTGTATTAAGTAAGGCTTTACCAATATAACAGAGTATGGTATAATGGAAGAACTTGGGTTCGTTCAAGGGTGCTTCTATAGGGAGTGTCGTTGAACGGGCCTAAGGAAAGGAAATAATTTAAATATGGCAACTGCCAAAAAAGTAACAATGGATGAATTGCTAGCTCAGTCTGGTGATTCTATCAAACAACTCACAGTAGGGGACACCGTTAATGGTACTGTTCTCTCTGTCAAAAAGCACGAGATCCTAATTGACCTCGGTGCTAATGGCGTCGGTATGGTTCCACGTCGTGAGGCTTCTTTCTCTAGAGATCTAGAAAAGGGCCAGGAAGTATCCGCTTCGGTCATCGATACAGAGATGGACGACGGTATGGTACTTCTATCTATGCGTAAAGCAGTTAAGGATAAAGGTTGGGACGAGATCGCTGCTAAGCTTGAAGCTGGCGAGATTGTCGAGGTCACTCCGTTTGATGCAAACCGTGGTGGTCTCCTTGTAGAATACGAAGGTATTCGTGGGTTCCTACCAGTTTCTCAGCTCTCTGCTGAGCATTATCCAAGAGTAGGTAGCTCTGATAAAGATGAAATCTTACAGAGACTAAACTCTCTAGTCGGACAGAGTATTAAGGTACGTATCCTTGATGCTTCCAAGAAAGACAACAAGTTGATCTTCTCTGAGAAGGAAGCCGTCAAAGATGCACTATCTGAGAAGTTCTCCGAGATGAAAGTCGGCGACGTAGTCAAAGGCTTGGTTACTGGTGTGGTTGACTTCGGTGTATTCGTCAATGTTGACGGTATCGAGGGCTTGATCCACATTTCTGAGATCTCTTGGGAACGTGTTAATAACCCAGCTGATTACGTAAAGCAGGGCGAGACTATCGAAGCTAAGATTATCGCTATTGATAAAGAACGCCTCAGCCTCTCTATGAAGCAGCTTACTGAAGATCCATGGCTATCTGAGGTCGAGAGTCTAAAGAAAGGCTCCAAGGTAGAAGGTACGGTTACTCGTATCACTCCATTTGGCGCTTTTGTTCAGATCTCCCCAGCCGTAGAAGCTTTGGTTCACGTTTCTGAGCTTGGCGAAGGGAACGATGTTGACCCAGAGAAGGTCTTTACTTTGAACGAACGCAAGGAATTCAAGGTTCTAGACATTGATCGTGAAGGTCGCAAGATTTCTCTAACCATTGCCTAAAAAGCAAAAAAGAAAGCACCTCTTTACAAGGGGTGCTTTTTGTGGTATAATAAAATTATATGGTTCTTTAACAGATTCGAAAAATAGGAGGTGGGTATGAAGTACAGTACAGGAATAGTAGAAAAGAAAGGAAAATTTTATATTGGCCGCTCGATGATAGCATTGGACTTTGTTCCGGTGGATCCGTTTACCCCAAGTACGAGGTTTTATGTAGACAGTGTTCTCTGGGATGATGAAGAAAACTGCAGAACGCATGTTCTGATGGTGGATAAGCCAATGCAGGAAGAGCGTGAAGGCCGCTCTCAGAGCCAAACACACCAATGCTGGGTGTTTGGATATTTCCATAAAGTTTCGAGAGACTTGCAGCTGGAGCTGGTCCAGTGGTGGCCAGACGGCGGAGAGGATATAAAAGTCGAGATGGTTACTGCTAAAGGCGGAAGAAAAGTATACGAGCACTTAATGAATGAAGATGGATATATCCCGCATGTTGGGACTATTGACCCCGACTTTTTTAAGAACACATTTTGGAAAGAAGGGCCGACGAAGAAAGTTCTGTGGACCGCATCAGATTCAGGCGCAGTATACTCGTACATTCTGTCAATTGATGGCAAGCCGGTGGAGATTAATCTGATTTCCGACGCCAAATATGTTTTAGCAATTAACGGTAAGCCGACGAAGATTAATCTGGACCCTAACGCAAGATATCTCTCGCTTAAAGACGCAGAGTGGCTAATAGTGGGGTTGCCTGAAATTTGCATCGACAACAGAGGGCGAACCGTTATCTTCATGAAGATAGAGGACCAACAGTCTGGGCTTCGGCTAATGGTTTTTACGTCGGAATTTCTCGCCCCTGAGAATAAGTGGAAAGTGGACCATATCGACAACTGGCAGCAGTATCTAAATTACATATAATCGAATCTGTAAAACACTGCGCCCCATAAGATGGGGCGCAATTTTATTTGCATTTTTTTCTAAGGTTTGATATAATCTTAGATACATTGAGGTCAATCCTCAGTAATCCCCGGTAGCTCAATGGTGGAGCAAGAAGCTGTTAACTTCGAGGTTACTGGTTCGAGTCCAGTCCGGGGAGCCAGAAATAAAACAATAGCCCAGAGGGTTATTTTTTATTTCTTTATCTGTATATGATATAATGCAGAGGTAGTATTTGTTGGGCCACGATGGGAGGTGATGGTATGGCCAATCAAAACAAGTCATTTTTAACGGAAGAAGAAAGGGGCGCATTGCCCCCTAAAAGTATTGCTTTCCCAAGAGAAGCGAGAGAAAGATACTTTGAAGTTTCTGGCGACATAATAGCTATGCTAAAATACATACCTACAGATACTAAGAAAATTGAAGGCAAATGATTTGCCATATCAGGCCGCTAAATAGCGGCCTTTTTGCTATTAGGTAGTCGTGAGGGCTGCTTTTTGCATCTGTGATAGAGGGCTACCTCTTTACTTTTTGGTAAAAGTATGCTATAATAAAGGTATAATTGTGTGCACTTATGAGGGAGGTGAAGGTATGCATACAACAGTAGATTACACAAAGGCGAAAGGGCTAATCCGAAAAGAAGAAACAGGGCTGCTTGTCGAGATGGTTGAAGGAATAATGAAGCAGTTTATTGGCAGAATAGGTCTCTATTTCGTATCTGGTTACGAAGAAGACTTTGGAGACGTTCTAACATGTTCTTCTTTAGATCAAATTGACGCCAGAACTATTTCCGATGACTGTCGAAATATTCGTGAAGTGGTAGCAGCTATTAATGCTTGGTTTGCTGCTGTTGAAGTTGGCAAAGAAGATGAGGCGGAGTTCCCAAAAATTACGTATCGGGAAAAAACTATACTAGTATCCATTGTAGCAGAAGAAGGAGTGTTTATTGTTTTAGCAAATACTCCTGATATGCAAGATGCGCTTGCGATGGTGTATGGTCTGCTACATGCAATGTATCTGATAGACACGTTGAAGGCATACGTCAGAATGCCGGCATGGATGCTAAAAGTTGACGTTGCTCGTGGCGTTGATGCAGCAAGATTATCAACAGTGGAAGCCATCGTCGATGCTATCTTTAGCGATGATGATGATATTGTCGTTAAAAATTGGCAAGAATGGCGTGATGATGCCCTTGATCGGGGCTTCCTATCACCTTTGTAAACTAAAAACCTCGGATGGTTATTCCGAGGTTTTTTCTGTTGTTTCTGGTTCTTCTTGGGTTGGTTCTTCTGGGACTTCTGGAGTCTGCGGTTCTGCTGGTGCGACTGGGGTCTCTGGAGCTTCTGGGGTAGTTGGATTGCTAGCAGGGGCTTCGTTATTGTCGAAGTATTCGCCGTTGTCATCGACGTGGATGATGCTCCAGTCGATAGAGGATTGCTGAGACTGTTTCTTGGCAGTGGTTTTAGGGGTGGCAGGGCGGCTAGAAGAAGTCTGGGTAGAGGCAGGTTTTGCTGGCTTTTCCTCTGGTGCTGCCGCTGGTTTTTCTTCTGGCTGAGCGGGTTCTGCTGGGGCTTCTGGAGCTTTTTCTTCGATATTACCGGCGATTGGAACCTCGGGGTTGTCGTTCAAGAGGCTTTCGAAGCTGAGTAGGTCAGCAGGATTCTCGATGGTGGAGACTGTTTTATAAGGGTGAGTAGTGGTAGCGGTGGCTATCACAATAGTCAAGAGCAGGGCAGAGAAAAAGACTAAACGATCAAATATTATAAACTGTTCCGTCCCTGTTTTTGGCTCTTTCATGCAACTATTATACATCACTTTGCATGTTTTGTAAAGGTGTGGTAAAATAAAAACAGTTATTTTTGTGTGCAAAAGAAAGGAGTCTATATGAGTGATACCCAAGAAAAAGTGATCCAGATTGCAGGGTCTATTACTGTTGATGAACTAGCAAGCGCTCTAGGCCTTTCTGTCACAACTCTAATTGGGCAGCTGTTTAAAGAGGGGATTGTAGCAACAATTAATCAGCGTCTTGATTATGACACTGCATCAATTATCATCGAGGAGTTAGGCATTGAGAATGTTAAACTCGAGAAGAAAAATTCGGCAACGAAGATTTCTGATAATCATCGTGAACTGTCGGATAAAGCAGTGGAACGCCCACCGGTAGTAGCGGTGATGGGCCACGTTGATCACGGTAAAACTACTTTGCTAGATACATTATTGAACAAGAAAACTGTAGAGCATGAGGCAGGCGGTATTACGCAGCATATTTCCGCATACCAGCTTGAGCATGAGGGAAGGAAGATTACTTTTCTGGATACTCCTGGACATGAGGCCTTTGCGGCGATTCGTCAGCACGGTGCGATGCTAACCGATATTGTGGTGATCGTGGTGGCAGCGGATGATGGCGTGAAGCCACAAACCGTTGAGGCGATCAAGTTCGCACAGAGTGCGAACGCAAAGATTATTGTAGCGATCAATAAGATTGACCGTGAGGGTGCGGATATCCCGAGGACAATGGCGGATCTTTCTCAGCATGGCTTACAGCCAGAGGAGTGGGGTGGTGATATTACCATGGTGCCGATTTCTGCGAAGCTTGGACAGAATCTCAATAAGCTGCTCGATATGATTCTCTTAATTGCTGACATGGAAGAGTTGAAAGCCGATGTTGATATTCCGGCAGAGGGTCTAGTAATTGAGTCCCATATGGAGACTGGTAAGGGCTCCGTGGTGAATCTATTAGTAACTGGTGGGGAACTTAAGACCGGCGAATTCATCGTGGCTGGCTCGACTTATGCGAAGATTAGAACGATGGTTGATTTTAAGGGGCGCCCAAAGGGTAAGGCTTTGCCTTCTACTCCTGTGACTGTAACCGGATTTAAGGAGTTGCCAGATTTTGGTGATAAGTTTGTCGAGGTGGCTGACGAGAAGACCGCTAGGCGCCAGGCGCTACTGAATGCTCAGGGTGCAGCAGATGCTTCGGCTTCGGCAAATGTAACTTCTTCCGATCTTCTACGTATGATGAATACCGCGGATAATTCTAAGGTATTTAATGTTTTGATTAAGGGTGACGTGCTTGGCTCGGTAACCTCCGTGGTTGATTCTTTAAAGATGATTGACACGCATGGTGAGATTACGCTTAACATCGTTGCTACTGGCGTGGGTGATGTGACTGAGAATGATGTATACATGGCAACTGGCGGGAACACAGTGATTTATGGCTTTAATGTGACGGTGCCAACCAATATTGCAAAGATGGCGGCGCGTGATAATGTGCCAATTCGTTGCTATAAGGTGATTTATGAACTGCTTGATGACGCAAAGTCTGAGATGGAAAACTTGCTTGATGCGGAAATCGTTGAGGAAGAAGTGGGCGAAATGAAGATTGAAGGCGTGTTTAGGACAGAGAAGACTTCGATTATTGCTGGTGGCGAGATGCTGACTGGTAAGGTGTTTTCTTCCGTGCTTGGTAGAGTTTTCCATAATAAAGAAGAGATTGGCGAGGTAGAAGTTACTTCGGTACAGAAAGAGAAGATGGATGTTCCTGAGCTAGTAGCTGGTGAGATTGGTGGTCTGGCACTTAAGACTGAACACAAAATTAATCTTGCGATTGGTGATAGGATTAAATTCTTCACTAGAGAAGAAAAGAAACGTAAACTGTAGTTAGCCAGCACAAAAAAGCTAATTTTCCGGATAGGTTTTTTCACGTCAAATAAAATAATTTCTGTTCGTCGGTTCTGCGCCGCGGCTGGGACGCGTACTCGAACCGGAACAGAAATTATTTTATTTGGTTCAAAAACAATTATCCGGCAAATTAGCTTTTTTGCGCTGGTTTAAGAGGTTTTTGGTTGCTAGGGGTAGTATTTTTTTGCTTATGTTTGCAAAATTGACAAAAATTTGAGACGAGGTGGCATAATATGTGGATTTTGGATGCCTAATAAAATGATCTTTGCTTTGTGGATAGGATTTTTCGACAGTTTAACAAGGGTGATTTCTAGAAGTTGAAACCCTAATGTTTTATTTTTTGTGCTTGTGGCTCAAAAATGGAAGTAGGGTTGGGAGCAGTACGTTTGTCGCGGCTTTTATTGATATTACTAGTATCACTATGTGGTTTCTACTGTATAGCGGGTTTGTGGAGAGTATCAATAAAAGGCTAAAAGTCCCGAGTCGCTAGTTTAATACTCTTAGGAAGGAGAAGTATGACTACTATGAATAAGATTAAAGTTCGTAGAGCTACAATATCTATACTTGGTCTGATTAAGATTGAGCTAAAAACTAAGAGATCCCGCTAAGCGAGATCTCTCCCAAACCTGAACGGTGACTACTCGGGTAGCCGTCCTATAAGTAACTATAGCAAACATTAGCGGTTTTGTAAAGAGGCCGGCTATAAAAAAGGAGTTTTATGCAAAAGACAACAGTAAGAGGAGGGCATAATCGGGGTGCTGGACCCAGGGGTGAAGGAAGGGTGATACGAGTGAAGGGCTTAAGTAGAATAAAGCGGGTGTTGGTGACTTTTATGAGTATTGTCGCCCTTATGGCGGTTGCTAGTTTGGGGCCTGTGGCTGGGGTGGCGTATGCTGACGAGGGTATGGAAATTCCAGAGGTGAAACCGGTATATACGCCTAATAAAAGAATGGATGTGATGGTTGCGCGGTTGATGCCGGGAGCGTCAAATATTGAGCTGTCGTATAGAAAGCAGAATCCGAATGATGGGCGGAGACCAATATTTGTGAGCTTGTGGTATGGGGAGCTGACTGATTATGAACTATATAATTTGAGAGACGGTGATGTGCCTGGCCGGCAACTGATTTATAGGAGTATGATCAACGACTTGGTGTATGCCGGGATGATCCATGATTCTATGCCGATTTGGCCAAGTTTAATTACGGATGGTGGGCTCTTGATGCAAAATAAGAGTAGTCGAATAGATTATGTAGTGATTTATGACAACGGCGACGTGGAGCATGCGCGAGCGAGCTACGAAAGATGTACCGGCTCGTCGCTATTTGCTATAGGATTTGTTTATGAGTGTGTATTAGAGGAGACGGATGATGGGAGGCTAGTTTATCAGCCGTACGATTCTTTGGGGCAAAGGCTGGAGATTTCTCCAGAAGAGAATGCGGCGCTGCGGGCAAAGGATGAAGCCTGGCGAGCAGTGACGGGTTGGCCGGATGAGGAGGGGCCTGTAGAAGGGGAGGAGAGCGACGTTTTAGCACCGGATGTGGGCAATGATGATGCGGCGGAGAGCGCCGTGGCTCTCGAACAAAATGATGGTCGTAACGTAGCTTTGACGATAACGAGTGAACACGAGGAAGGCAGCTGGCTGAACAATGCGGGATATGTTGCCGTAACTGGGGTGGATGCAGATGAGCCTGAGGTCTCGAATAATAATTTTGAACAGATTTCTAGTAGTTCTGATGTAAGCCTGAGCGACGGAGACGATGTGGGGGTGCCAAATCTTAGCAAAGAAACGGAGCGGAGAGCCAATATTCTGCAGCCGATATTATATGTGATAGCGTCGACGGCTGCGATTTTTGGCTGGTGGTTCCTATTCTTTGGTAAACGTAAAAATAATAAGAAAGGAGAGGGAAAAAAGTAAGTAACTTGATTTGGACTGTCTATAAATAGCTAGATGACTTATTCTTCACAAAATAGGACACACACGCCTAGAAATAACTTCCAGATAAAAACATACAAATAAATCGTAATTTCTAGGGTATGCGGGCTGATGGGTAGCCCGCATGCTTTTTCTGATATTTTGTGCTAAAATAGAAACATGAACGGAATATATCTGATTTTGGTGTTTGTGATTGGTTGGTTTTTGGCGCAGGGGGCTAAGCTAATAACCGGTTTTGTACAAAAGAAGATCAAGAAAGAGAAATTTACCTGGTCTGATTTTTCTTACTACACATTTAAGTCTGGCGGGATGCCGTCAGGACACACGGCGTCGTTTATAGCGCTTTCAACAGAGATGCTCTTGCTATATGGCTTGAATAATCCGGCAACGATTTTGTCGTTTTGCACGGCGGCAATCTTTATTTATGACGCGGTAAATGTGCGTTATGCTGTAGGCGAGCATGGTAAATTGCTGAATGAAATCGCGGAGAGTGACAACAATCCGCATACGAAGCCACAGAAGATCGTTGAGGGGCATACGATCCCACAAGTAATCGTTGGCGCGATCTTGGGAATTGCGGTTGCGGTCGCTATTTTTGCAATTTTTGGCGGCGATTTTGCTAAGATTTGGCCAATTTTGTAAAAAAGTCCAAAAAATCTTAAAAAAAGTCGAAAAAAGTGTTGACAAAAGCTGGGGAGTGCGATAAGATAAGAGAAGTCTAACAACTGCGAGACAATTTTTTAAGAATGCGCAAGTTAGGGGAATTTAACAATTCAGTTGTGCAATTTATATTTTTCTTTACGAAAAATTAATCATCGTCAGTTCAATTTGAGTTTTAATACAATCAAATTTTCGACCCTGGATGCTTAACAGCTTTTCAAGAGATTAGTTTGTTTTAAGAATCCGTGAAGGGGTCTTTAATGGAGAGTTTGATCCTGGCTCAGGATGAATGCTGGCGGCGTGCCT
>CAMYUL010000002.1 GCA_947302125.1 uncultured Candidatus Saccharibacteria bacterium | reverse complement strand
TAGCTAAGGTACCAGTAGGGGTAGAGGTAAGTTCTAAGTCTAATTGAGAAGTGGCTGAGACGGAAGCGGTGTAGCCTTCGTCGGAGACATCGAAGATGAGGACGTCGGCATTACTGCGACTAGTTGGGGCAAGCATAGAGGAGACTAGGACGGTCAAAATGAAGACACTAGAAAAGAGGCCAAAGGTGGCTAAAATACGCTTGTAATATTTTACGTATTTGTTTTTACGACCCTTTTTCATAACTTTAATATAGCACAAGCTTTATATTCTTACAATAAGATATCGTATTTATAGTATTTAATTTTGTAGAACTTTGGCGATTTTGTCCTTGAGGCTGTGGCCGTCTGGTGAGCCGGCGAGAGTGTCTAATGAGACGCGGAGCAGGCCTAGAGCCGTAGTGAAGGAATGGTCGAGCTCGATGTCGGTAGAGTTTTCGATGCCTGGGATGTCTTCTGAGTCGACGATATGAATAATTGGGCGGCGGGTGAATGGTAACTCTTCATACCAATCGGAAGTAGCTAAAGTTTCTTGAATCTCTGCGAGACCGGCACCGCCACCGCAAAGTAGGACCTGCTGCGGCAGGACTTCTAGGACGTTAAAATCTTCTAGAGCGAGCTGGACGCCGCCAATCCAAACAGCAAGGTTTTTGTCGATAGCTTCCTGCAGCTTCTCACGGCCTGGCTCTGGGAGCTCCTTGGAATCTGGATTCAATTTGAAAAATTCGGCGGTCTCGTAATCTACGCCAAGGGCTTCGGCAATCTGATGGGTAAAGCTGCGGCCGCCGATGCCAAACATCTTCGTGCCGTCCACACCGCCGTCATCAACTACGGCGATGTCGGTAGTACCGCCGCCGATATCCATAACGATTGCGGAGAGATTACTATCTGGATCGTCGCCGAGGCAAGCGCGACAAACCGCAAACGGCTCGACTGCTACAGAAAGCAGGTCGAGGCTGAGCTCAGCGCAGACTTTCTCAATGGCAGAAATATGAACAAGCGGAGCAAAGGCGGTGTAGAATTGGATAGTCAAATCGGAGCCTTTAAAACCGATTGGGTTAGAGACTTTGTAGCCATCAATTGTTAAACTGACCATGGCGGAATTAATCAAACGAACTTCAATGTCTGGATTATTGGTTTCTAGGGCAACTTCTTTTCTGGCTAATTCCCCGGCGCGATCCTGGACGCGCTTAATGATTAGCGACATCTCCTGCTCGGAAAGTGGGCGATTACCATTCTTGCGTTTGTAATGCACGGTGGCAGTATTGCCCTTAACAAGCTCCCCGGCAATACCAACAGAAACTAGCTTGCAAGTAACGCCAGCTTGTTTCTCGGCATCGGCTAGAGCTTGCTCACAAGTGGCAACGACGGCGCCGATATCAGCAATCGCGCCAGCATGCATGTTGGACGGATCCTGATGCGCGCGACCAACACCAATGATTTCCAAGGTGTCGTCTTTTTTCTGGCGGGCGATAACTGCCTTTACAAACTCGGTACCAATATCCAGGGCAAGCAAAACATCATCCGGCGGAGGAGTCGGCTTGAGGCTTGGCTTCTTACCCTTGATGATGCTCATGGTTACATTATACCACATCTTGTTCGGTTTGATGCTATAATGTATATATGATTGCACACATCAAAGGCAAGATTGCCGAGAAATTCAATAACTCCGTAATTGTAGATGTTCATGGCGTTGGCTACGAGGTCGCTTTGACGTCACTAGATTTTGAAGACACTAATTTGGATGAGGAGAGAAAATTCTATACTTACCACAAAATTTCCGAGACCTCTGAAGATTTGTACGGTTTTTCTACGCTGGCCGCTAAAAAGATTTTCGAGCTTTTAATTTCCGTCAATGGCGTTGGTCCGAAGGCTGGTATGGCAATATTGTCTTTGGCCGCTCCGGAAGAAGTGCGCAATGCGATTGCCAATGCTGATGTCGCATTTGTGTCAAAGGCCGCTGGTGTAGGTAAAAAATCTGCCGAACGTGTGATAGTGGACTTACGCGACAAAGTTGGCGTACCGAGCCATTATGGCGCTACAGAAATTATTGGTGCTAAGGCGGCTGAAGAACACGACGAGGCGCTTGATGCACTAATGGCACTTGGCTTCCCACTTAAAGAAGCTACTGAGGCACTCGCTAACGTTGATAAAAGTCTGCCAACCGAACAACGCGTGAAGGAAGCGTTGAAAAGATAATTTAGATTTTGGAAATTAGAGAGTGGGTAATGGCAGCAGCTAAGGCGTCGGCTGCATCGTCTGGTTTTGGGACTTGATCTAGCTTTAAGTGCAAGCGGACCATTTCCTGCATTTGTTTCTTGTCAGCATGGCCGAAGCCGGTCATGGTCTTCTTAATCTCGTTTGGCGAGTATTCAAAAATCGGGAGTTTGCTTTGCTTTGCAACCAAAATACACACGCCGCGAGCTTCTGCCACGGAAATACCAGTCGTAATATTTTGCATAAAGAATAGTTTTTCGATTGAAACTACGTCTGGCTTGTCGGCCTTAATAATTTCATGAAGCGAATCGTAAATATCTTCTAGGCGCTCCGGTAAAGGAGTGTGCGGCGGAGTAGAAATAACGCCAGCATCCACTAGACTTGGCTTGCCCTTAATAATATCAATGACGCCAAAACCACAAATGCCAGTGCCGGGGTCAATTCCTAAAATTCTCATAATATATATTATACATTATTTCTCATTCATATATTTGATGAGCGTGTCGCGCAAATCCTTGACTGGATAAACGAACTTGTCCTTGACGGTAGCCGGAGCGATAGCATGAGTAAATCCGAGTTTCTTGGCTTCGGCAATGCGCTGGTCTGGGCGGAACGCAGAACGGATTTCGCCACCGAGACCGACTTCGCCAAACACCACATATTTTTCTGAAAGCTTGCGGCCGGCGCAAGCAGAAGCAATAGCCATGCAGACCGCAAGGTCGGCGCCAGCGTCCTGGACTTTGAGTCCGCCAACTACGTTGATAAAAATATCTTTGTCGCTAAGTCTAAGCTTTGTGCGGCGTTCCAAAACGGCGATTAGGAGATTAAGACGATTAAGGTCGAAACCGGAAGCTGTACGCTTTGGATATCCAAAATTGGAAGTAGTAACGAGTGCCTGAATTTCTACAAGAATTGGGCGAGTGCCTTCTAGGGTTGCAAGAATGATTGATCCGTCAGTATTTTGTCTTTCAGCAAGAAGGGCAGCGGAAGGATTTTCTACTTCCTTTAGGCCTTGATCATTCATTTCAAAAATGGCGACTTCGCTCGTAGAGCCGAAACGGTTTTTAACAGCACGGACCGTCTTGAACCCGCCATAGCGATCGCCTTCAAAGTTCATCACGACGTCGACCAAATGCTCCAAGACTTTCGGACCAGCAAGCGTGCCATCCTTAGTGACATGACCAACAATAATCACAGCTGTGTCTGTAGCCTTGGCGGCGCGGATAATTAAGTTGCCACAATTTGTAACTTGTGAGACAGTGCCTGGTGCGGAAGAAATTTCCGCAAGCGACAAAGTTTGAATCGAGTCAACGATCACGAGGTCGTACTCGCCAGTCTCGATAGTTTTTGCAATATCATTTCCGGAAGTACTACTCGCGAAAAATAGCTGGTCAGACTCAGCGCCAAGCCTCTTCGCGCGGAGTTTGACTTGCCCAGCGGATTCCTCGCCAGAAATATATAGCACCTTTCTGGTCTTGGAAATTTCTGAACAAATTTGCATGAGAAGCGTCGACTTACCAATGCCTGGCTGGCCAGCGAGTAGTGAAACGGAGCCTAGCAGAATCCCGCCGCCTAGTACGATGTCCAAGTCTTTGAAATTTGTAACAAGTCTGGCCTTAGAATCGGAAGGGATGATAGTCTTAATTCCAGCAACCTGCAATTTCTTCCCGGAGATTTGGCCCTTAGCAATAGCAGACTTAGCTGCGGATTCTTCCGCAGTAATTTCCTGCTCAACGAGAGTATTCCACTCACCGCAATTATCACATTTCCCTGCCCACTTCAAGAAACTTTTGCCGCAATTCTGGCAGATAAACTGAGATTTTGCTTTTGGCACCTTTCCTCCTTCTTATTACTACTTAGTAATTATTTTATCAATAATTCCGTATTTTTTCGCATCTTCGGCAGACATCCAATTGTCGCGATCCATATCTTTCTCGACGGTCTTCTCGTCCTGGCCAGTATTTTTGGCAAGCATCTCAATGAGCAATTTCTTGAGATACAAACCTTCTTTTAACTCGATTTCCTGATCGGTAACTTTGCTAGTTGGCGAACCATAAGACGGCTGATGGATCATAATGCGAGAGTTTGGCAAAACGAAGCGCTTGCCTTTAGTGCCGGAGCTTAAGAGCATTGCACCCATGGAAGCCTGAAGGCCAATGCCAATAGTCTGAACATCTGGCTCGATATAATTCATCGTGTCAATAATTGCAAGACCGTCATAAACGGAGCCGCCAGGAGAGTTAATATATAACTTAATATCTTTCTTTGGATCTTCGTGAGCCAAGAATAGCAGCTGAGCAATCACGAGGTTTGCAGTGTGCGGGTTGACATCTTCACCCAAGAAAACGATACGATCGGTGAGGAGGCGTGAGTAAATATCGTAAGCGCGCTCGCCTTTATTAGTTTCTTCAACCACGGTTGGGACTAAATAATCTTGTTTAATTTCTGCTTTCATAATTTCCTTTCTTTAATTTAGCTTAACTTCCTTATTAGAATTAATCGCTTGTTCTAACTTTTCTCCACGCAACACGTTTTCGTTATATTCAGTAACTAATGTATTATAATGGTCAATCAGCTTGGAGAGCTCATTGTAAGAATTCTCAATATTAATCTGCTCAGATAGGAGCTGGCTGCGACGAGTGTAAAATATAGAATTATTAGCAAAGCAATTCAAAGTTTGTGCACACTTATTAAACTCGTCAATTTTCGCAGACAGCTCATCAGCAATTTTATAATACTGGCTAGTCTTTGACTCAATCTCATCGTCAAGCTTTTCCAACTCATCAGACAAAGATTCGATTTCTTCCTTCAATTCTTTGAACGGGGTAATGTAACTATCGTAAAACGATACGATGTAATCCTGGTCTTTGAAGTACTTGGCGTAATGTTCTTCCAGTTCCTTCGGGAGATTGGCAATTTCCGTACCAATGCGAGAGTGAAGTTCTTCGATACGTTCTACTTCGTCATAAGTTTCTAAGTCTTCGGACAAAGCTTCATGATACTTCTCATCATCATAAACTGACTTTAGTAATTTTGCGATACGGTTTTTCTCATTGTTGGACATTCTAGCCCAAGCCGCGTGGAGTAGCTCGTGTGCAGCGGTCGATTCCGTAACACCATTCAATTCTTCGTCATTAATATTATATATATGGATTTTTCCCGCGCCATAACAGCCGAGCACGGAGATTTCTTGATTGTGAGATCTACAATTCGAGTTGAAAGAGTCTTGCTCTTCTAGCCCTGGATGCGTTGCGGCAAACATTAATTCTGCGCGATTAGTCAGTCCAAGGCTGTCTTTAATTTCGGCAACTTCTGCGGTTGGAGTGTAGGACAAACTGGAGAACCAGTCAAAAATTACTGAGCGGTTGAGATAGAATGCAAATCCGGCAATAAGACCTAGGGCTAATGCGCAAATTCCAATAACGGCTTTTTTATTCATGGGCTACTCCTAAAATTAATTTATCTTTTTTGAGATCGACATTTATGATGTCGCCTTTCTTAAATTTATCGGAGATAATTGCGTCGGAAATCAAGGTCTCAACATTGTCTTCGATTGCGCGGCGAAGCGGTCTGGCACCATTCTTCGGATCGTAGCCAATATTGATGAGCCAGGCCTTGGCCTTGTCTGAAACCTTGACGCCAAGATGCTTTACGGCAAGGCGTTTTCTCAAATCCTCAATCATATTGTCGAAGATGCTTTCGACTTGCTTCTTAGTAAGGGCATGGAAGACTAGCACCGCATCGAGACGGTTGATTAACTCTGGGCGCATAGCTTTTTTGAGCGCACGCTCAGCGGCTTCCTTCTGGATCTCGTACTCTGCCTCGCGAGATTTCTTAGTATCGGATTTGCCGGCCGAGAAACCAAAATCATCATCCTGGTACATTGCTTCGGAGCCAAGATTGGAAGTCAGGATTACGACAGTATTGTTGAATTTCACCTTATTGCCTTGACCATCAGTTAAGATGCCGTCTTCTAAAATTTGAAGCAACAAGTTGAAGACGTCTGGGTGAGCTTTTTCGATCTCGTCAAACAAAACTACAGAATATGGATGGCGACGGACAGCCTCAGTAAGCTTACCACCATCATCATAGCCAACATAGCCGGCTGGTGCGCCAACTAGGCGCGAAACGTTATGCTTCTCTCCGAATTCGGACATGTCGATTTTGATCAAAGCGTTCTCGCCACCAAATACTTCTCTTGCAACGACCTTAGCTAACTCGGTCTTACCAACACCAGTCGGGCCCATGAAGATGAAAGAACCAATCGGACGATTGCCATTGGCAATACCGGAACGACCACGACGGATGGCCTTAGCGACAGCATGGACTGCCTCGTCTTGACCAATAATTGCCTTATCAATATGATCTTCTAGCTTCAACAATAGTTCCATTTCCGAGCCATGAACTTTAGACACGGGAATGCCAGTCTTTAGGGAGATTGCCTTGGCGAGATTTTCTTCCGTAAGTGTCGGCGTGGTAGTTTTGTTAACTCCAGATTTTTCTAGCTTTTTGATTTCTTCCTGAATCTTAGCGACGCGAGTCTTATACATTGCGGCTTTTTCAAAGTTCTCGGACTCAGCAGCTTCTTCGGCTTTTTCTTCCAACTCCTTTTGCTCAATCTTCAGCTTCTTGTAGCGGCCGCCACCCTTCTTGTCTTCAGCGACTTTTGCAATCGCGGAAGCCTCATCGATAATATCAATTACTTTATCCGGCATGAAACGATCATTGATATAACGTGCCGACATATTAATAGCGGTTTCTAGAATTTTGTCCGGGATAATTACGCCGTGATGCTTTTCATAATGGCCTTTAATGCCCTTTAAAATTCTAAGCGTAATTGCGGCGCTCGGTTCTTCGACTAGTACAGTCTGGAAACGACGAGAAAGCGCCTTGTCCTTTTCGATACTCTTTCGATATTCATCTAAAGTAGTTGCACCAATTAAATGAATATTGCCACGGGCCAGTGCAGGCTTTAAGATGTTTGCTGCGTCCATAGTGCCCTCGGAGCCAGAGCCGGCGCCAGACAGTAAGTGGATCTCATCGATAAATAAAATCACGGACGGGTCAGAAGTCGCCTCGTCAATTACACCCTTAATACGTTCCTCGAATTCGCCGCGCAATTTCGTACCAGCAACCATAGACGACAGGTCGACCTGATATAGTCGCTTACCAATCAAGTTGCCTGGCACATCATTCTTAGCAATGCGCGAGGCAAGGCCTTCAACAATGGCCGTCTTGCCTACGCCGGCCTCACCAATCAAAACTGGATTAGACTTAGTGCGACGGCACAAGACCGTGACGACGCGTTCGATTTCTTTGTCGCGGCCAATCACCGTATCGAGCTTGCCGTCCTTGGCGAGCTCGGTTAGGTCCTGGCCATAACGCGCCAGCCACTTAAATTTCGGACGGGTGGAATACTTGGCTTTTTCCTTAGATTTCTTAGCATCATCAGCTTGCTGCTCGGCCATATCTTCAATTTCCTTAGCAAGAGCGTCTAGGTCTACGCCGAGATTATGCAGTATAATACTAGCACGAGAATTTTGCTGAACGACTAGTGCGTGCAAAATGTGCTCTGTGCCAATAATTTCGATTCCGTATTCATTAGCAAAATGTTGAGCCATGCGCAAAGTGAGCACTGCAGCTTCGGACAAAGCCATCATTGACATTTGCGAAGTCGGCACCTCAACGGCAACTTGATTCATTTGCTTCTCTACATCGCTCATTTCCACACCTTCGTCGCGAAGAAGGTGCGCACCAGTACAAGCATCCATATCGAGAATACCAAGAAGGAGATGTTCTGTACCCATATAACCATTGTTGTACCTCTTGGCATGAGTGTCAGCTTTTTGGATCACAAAACGAGAATTTTCCGACAAATGATCCATTACATCGTTAAATTCATCTTTCATAATTCCATGATAGCAAATTAGCACTCGCGTGTCAAGAGTGCTAATTATAGGGGTATTTTACATTTCTTGAATGGCGGTCGTGGCAGCAATTGCCCCATCAGAGACTGCAGTAGTGAGCTGTTTTAGTTCCTTCTTACGAGCATCGCCAGCAACATAAATCCTCTTCGCGCTAGTATGCACGCCATCCTCGGTCTTAATGTAACCGTCTTCGTCAAGAGCGACCACTTCTTTAAAAATTTCATTTTGCGGCTTATAGCCTACGGCAACGAATAGGCCGTCGACCGTCAATTCCCTGCCATTATCTAATATAATCTTCTCTAAATGCTCGTCGCCGACTATCTTACTGATCTGTGCGGAGAGTACAAACTCCACATTATCTTTTTGCGACAACTGCTCTACTAGGGCCTTGTCGCCGCGAAATTCATCACGACGATGAATGAGATAAACTTTTTTAGCAAGATCGGCTAGATAGAGTGCATCATAAAGCGCTGTATTACCGCCACCATTTACTGCGACGATTTTATCTTTGTAGAAATTGCCATCACATGTTGCGCAGTAAGAAACTCCGCGCCCGACAAGTCTCTCTTCATTTGGCAAATCAAGCGCACGGGGCGTTGCTCCGGTTGCTAGAATCACGGCTGCAGCAGAATATTCCTCATCCATGTCGGTTTTGACCGTCCAGCCTTCTCCATTACTAATAACAGATTCTGCTTTTTCTAGCTTAATAATGCCACCATGGTTCTCGACTTGCGTCCTCAAATTTTTGGCAAAGTCTGGGCCAGAAATTTCTATCACGGCTGGATAGTTCTTAATCTTGGTCGAATTGACAATTTGACCGCCAACAGCCTTACCCTCTAGGGTTAAGACTTTGTATCCGGCACGCAAAGCATATAACGCAGCAGTCAAGCCTGCTGGTCCGGCACCGATTACAACAATATCATATTTTTCCATAAAATTTCCTGGTGCGGGTACGGGGAGTCGGACCCCGGTCTCATCCTTGGGAAGGATACATAATAGCCGTTATACCATACCCGCAATGATTTTATTATACCATATTATTGCTGCTCTTCGGCTGCGTCTTCTTCTGGGAATTCGATATATTCTTCTATGCGATTTTCTTCACGAACGTTATTCAAACGATTATTGAATTCCGTAAATGGAATCTGAATAGACACATAATTGACTTTGGAGTCCGCTTTGTCAACTAGCTTTACAATATAATAACCGTCGCCATTTCCGGAAACGAGGATGCCAGAGATCTCTCCTGGCGTCATATTATAGGCTAAGTCTGAGCGGCCACCATCGATATTTAAGATGTCGACTAGTTCACCAGTTTCTTCATAACCAAGACTTAGCTCCTCTGCAACTTTCCTAAATTCCCCACCAGCCTTAACCTTAGATAGAGCTTCCTCGGCCTTCTTAGTAGCCTCGGTGTCGATCTTGCGAGAAACTTCAGTCTTTACTAACGACAAATAGAGCATCCTGCGATACTCACTCTCGCCCATATTGAAGTTATCCTTCAAGATTTTGAGGAAACTTTCCTGGCTGCGATCGGTGCCGCCAATTTTACGATGATCATCAAAAGCCTTGTCGACCATTTCGTCAGTAACTTCAATGCCAAGTTGCTTAGCAAGTTTAATAGCATACGTATAATCCTCAGCAGAAGTTAGTGCTACGCGCTTGTAATAATTTTTCAAGGAATCCAAGTTGTCCTCTACGGAAAGAGCACCGTTCTGCTGTTCTACTGGCGTAATGCTGCTTCTGTAAATCATTAAGTAGTCGCTATAGCGAACATCCTCGCCATCGACTTTGGCAACTGGAACCGGCAAGATTGTAGTGATACGATAAAGGACGTCGCCAGTGTTCTGAGTTTTGTAAAGAGAAAGCCAACCGAGAATGCCGGTAAGGATGAGCACGACTAGAGCAATGATCACTGTGGCAATCACTAGACGATGTTTGGCAAATTGCATCGGATATTTAAACTTACGACCTTTAGATAGAATCTCCTCGCGCCGTTCGTCCAATTTTTCTTTTTCAGTCTTGTGCTCCGGCTCAGAATTTCCCGGTAATTTATCCTTGATCTTGTCTTTAATTTTACTC
The DNA here is from genome assembly GCA_947302125.1 of uncultured Candidatus Saccharibacteria bacterium. GTDB lineage: Bacteria > Patescibacteriota > Saccharimonadia > Saccharimonadales > Saccharimonadaceae > Nanosyncoccus. Next base: position 103,387 of record CAMYUL010000002.1, on the reverse strand, counting down.
ATCTTCAGCCTCCATTATTAAATTTTGCAACTTATTGTGAACCTTCTCCGGCTTTGGAACCTGCGAAATAATCAAGTCGCCGACGCCAGTCTGAATAAGGATAGTACCGTAGCCAAAAATCCCAGCTATGACGCCAGGCGTGCTGACGGAAATGCTTTGGATTTTATCAAGGCTCAAGTCGACGGTAGATTTTTTGAATAGGCCTTTTTGATTGACCTGGCGAATGCGTTCATTAGTAACAATATAAATTGAAAAATACCATAATATATATGAGTAAATTACGCCTAGGAAACCCGTGACGACACAGCCGAAGAACACCCAAAACATTTCTGGAATGTTTGGCCAAAGTAACATTGGAACAATGCCAATAATAATCATGATAATCAGGAAGCGTACACCTTTTCTGGCAGTAGTGATATGGCGCCGAAAAATGAACTGTACCGTCTCGCCGTCGCGTTGGCCATCAAATGATAATTCGCTCATGAATATATTATACTATAAAAAATTAGATTTGGTAGCCTCGGCGAGAGTCGAACTCACAACCTCTTCCTTAGGACGGAATTGCTCTATCCAATTGAGCTACGAGGCCATATATAATATTATATCAGATAAACGAACTTTTGCCAGATAAACAGGTTATTGCTAGATAAACAAACTCTTCACATAAGTTTCTGACTCTAGGACTTGAACTCCAAAAACGTCATACACTGGCTCGCTTCGCTCGCGGCAGGAATATACGTTTTTGGAGTTCAAATCCGATCGGGTTATAGAGTCAGAAACTCATGTTTCAGAGTTTGTTTATCTGGTGTATTTTTCGTTGAGATCGGAATAATCGTAGAGTTCGTCTTCGGAGAACCAAAGCTTCAGCTCTTTCTGAGCCTCTTCTGGATTGGCGGAAGCGTGGACGAGATTCGGAACACCCATCTTCTTAGCATCGGAATAGCCATAACTCATGTGGGCGAAATCGCCACGGATAGTACCCATATCTGCAGACTTTGGCTCGGTAGGGCCAACGATCTTTCTGACTAGTGGGATAGCCTCGATACCTTCTAGACACATCGCGATAACTGGGCCAGTCATCATATACTGAACATTGTAACGGAAGATTTCCTCACCGTGACGAGTAATCATCTGACCGACGTCTTCATAGTGCTTGTAATATAGGTCTTCGCCTGGCATGACCATTTTCATGCCAACGATTTTGAGGCCGACGCGCTCAAAGCGGTGAATAATTTCACCAACGATGCCGCGCTGAACTGCGTCCGGCTTCAAGACGACTAGGCTTCTTTGAATTAAGTCTTTTGTTGTAGGTTTCTTTTCTGCCATAAAACTCCTTTTTTCTATTATAACATGGAAGTGCTATAATGTAAGTATGTATGTTATCGATTTGATCCAGGACTTTTTACAGCATTTGGAAATCGAAATGGGTCGCTCCGTGGAAACGGTGCGCAATTATGATTTGTACTTAAACCGCTTTTATGAGATTTCTTCTGAGGGGCTTGACCATGAAATGAAGCCATCGGAAATTAACGAAGAAATGCTTAGGAAATATCGTCTGCGCTTAAATCGCTACGAGACTGATGAGCGTGGTTCTAGACTTACCGCCACTACGCAGTCGTACTATTTAATTGCACTCCGTGGATTCTTAAAATACCTTGCTAAGCGAGGTATCAATTCATTAGACCCGTCGCTGATTGATCTTCCTAAAACTCATCGTCCACAAGTAACTTTCTTACATTTTGACGAGATTCAATCCATGCTCGATCAAATCGATTTAGATACAGAAACTGGATTGCGCGATCGGGCAATCATCGAATTATTATTTTCTGGCGGACTCCGTGTATCGGAACTTTGTAAGCTGAATCGCTCTGATATCAATTTGGCGAAAAAAGAATTCGTAGTGCGCGGCAAAGGCAGTAAGGACCGACCAATCTTCATTGATGAGAGCGCGGCGATGCGCGTTTGTGATTACCTAGCAGCTAGGCATGATAGCTTACCGGCACTGTTCTTGAATAATTCACGCAATACTGGTGAGACTGATACTAGTGGTGATTATAGGCGGCTAACTCCACGCAGTATTGAGCGCATCATTAATAAATACACGCGAGCTGCCGGAATCACTAAGCACGTTACGCCGCACACTTTGCGCCATTCTTTTGCAACTGATCTTTTGATGAACGGTGCTGATATTCGCTCGGTGCAAGCGATGCTAGGGCATAGTAATATTTCTACGACGCAAATCTATACACACGTGACTGATCCGCATCTTCGCGATATTCATGAAAAGTTTCATACAGAAACAAACTAAGCAAATCTGACAGGGTTATAACCATAGAAATAACTTGTTTAGTTCGTTTTGGAGGAAGAAGACGATGAAGAAGGCGATGACGAGGAATGGGCCGAATGGGATTTTGAGGTGTTTTTTGCCGGTCTTAATTTGCTTAAAAATGCCATAGATGCTGGCGAGGAAGTTAGAGAGGAAAAGTACTACTAGAGCGAGCATCGGATTGTTTAAGATAATTGCTACTGGCAAAGCTAGAAGCCAATCACCGGAACCGACTAGTCGCTCGCGAGAAATTAAGTAGAGTACTAGATACGTGCCGGCAAGAATTGCGACAGATTCGGCGAGATTAATAAGGTAGGTGACTAAGTCGAGCTTAAGCGTATTATTAAGCGCCATATTAGCAATACTAAGCCCAACAATAACTACGGCGCAGATATTTGCGGCGACGAGTAATCTAGTTGGAAGCTTCTGCCATTTTGCATCATAGATAAGTAGTGTCCAGAAAATAACTATAGCTGCTAGAAATACGGCCAATAGAATTGGGTAGACGATCATATTTGCTGGGGTAAGGTGTATCATGATGTTAACCACTTCTGGGTATAATATCCAGCCAAGGCCGGCAAAAATTACCGCTAAGCCTAGCTCTGACAAAATTTCTGCTTTGCCAATTTTGGCGCCGCAGCTCTTGCATTTCCCTTTTTGGACGAGCCAGGAAAAGATTGGAATATTCTCTGCAGCCTTTAGACGTTTGCCGCAGTTCAGACAGACTGACCATTTGCCAAGAGATTTCTTTCCGAGCTCTTTATACCTTAGGCGCCAGACCTGACAACAGGCGAAACTACCAAGAATCGCGCCAATTAAGAAACTACCAATTGCTACAATTATTCTTGTCATATCCATATCTAGATTATAGCATAAAAAGTATTGATTTTTTGATGCTTATGTTTTAGTATAGTATTAAGGAATAATTAATCTGAAAGGATTTCATGTCTAAACATCAAAAAACTAAATCCGGCTTTACGATCATTGAGGTTGTCCTCGTGCTCGCCATTGCTGGTCTTATCTTCTTGATGGTGTTCTTGGCGCTCCCAGCTCTTCAGCGCTCCCAGAGAGACACCCAAAGGCGTGACGACTTAGCTAGGTTCGCTGCGCAAGTAGTAAACTATCAAACTAACAACCGCGGCAGAGTGCCAAATACTGCACTAGCTAACCCTGGTAGTGTTTGGGTCACCACATCAGACAACGCCGATGTTACTAAGGAAGGCCTCGACAGTAGCCTGACTATTAACGATAGCGGCGACTGGTCCACATTCCTAAACAGCTACATGTGGGCTGCCAATGACGACTTTACCGATCCAGGTGGTACCGCTTATGCAGTTATGGATCATGGTTCTATTACTGGTGATAGCACTAAGTATAGCAACGGTGAAGACGGAATTAGCAAAGACACTGCTAATATCGTTACCCTCTCCCTCGATAGTGTCGACTCAATCATTCACGTATTCCACGGTGCAATTTGTGGTACCACAGAAGGCGTAGTTGAGCCATCTTCTAACGGCTCGGTACGCAAGCTCGCCTTTGTCTACAAGCTAGAAGGCGCTGGCTACTACTGTGGTGAGGTATAATACCTTAAGCGACTGATCGTAGCAAAACTGGAATTTGTTTAAAACAAAAACCAGAATAACAAAAAACCTCCCTTCGGGGAGGTTTTTTGAAGGCTTACTTATCGCCAGGTTTTTCTAGACGATAGTAAATTGATGGAGCAAAACGAATTGGAGCAAGGATTTTTTGAGCACCCTTTTCCATGCGAATAAGATTCTTCGTACCAAAGACTTTTTTGAGCCCGGCAGAGCGGAAATTGGACACGGATAGAACTTTGTCGATCTTGAATCCGGTCTTTTTGAACAAGTCTTCGATATATTTTGGATGATAATTATAGAAGCCGTCTTTGTCGACATCGGCAAGATTAGCAACTGAGCGGTCGAATGGAGAAATCTTAGTCTTGCCAGTCCAGTATCTGACCATGCGCGGCAAAGTCTTTTTGTTGGCAACTTCGATTACTGCAATGCCGCCTGGACGAAGAACGCGATACAGCTCCTTTAAGACCTTATCCATATCCTTAAAATGATGAGTTGCGCGAATCATCATAAGGCTGGTAAACTCACCATCCTTGAACGGCAAATTATAAATGTCGCCCTGTTTAGTATGAATTTTGTCGCCATACATTTCTTTGGCCTGAGCAAGCTCAGTCTTAGAATAATCAAATAAAGTAGCCTTGTCTGCACGAGGTAAATATTCATTAGCTAGGCGACCATATCCGCCAGCAATATCAACAAAGCTTTCCATATGTTTTGGAAGAAGTCGCTTGATTGCCATGCGATCGGCTGCGTCTTCATATTTACGGTCAGCATCTTCCCAAAATATCTTCTTGTAGTCGTATCCGTTATAGTCGGAGATTACATCTTTTTTAGTAGTTTTCTTTGTAGCCATGCTATATATTATACCTTATTTAAACGTTTCTGAAGAGTATTTTCTTAACTTTCTGGATGACTGGCTGCACTTCTGGTAGCCCGAGGAAGTATCCAGCAATAATGTAGGCAACAGTCGAGGCGGCAACAATGACAAAGAATTTTGGCAAAGTTGCAAGGATGGAGATGTCGGTAGAACGGAGCGGTAAGAACTTGGTCATGGAGTAGGCGACCGCCCCAGAAATAGTTGTAGCAATTAGCATCTTGAGTAGGCCTTTGTAGAAGGATTTTTCAAATAACTTCTTGCCACTACGGCGTTGCAAGAGTCCAAGTAGAATGATAATTTCTAGCAGGGCACCAATTGACTGTGCGTAGCCGAGACCCTCTGGGCCAAGATTCCAAATAGTAAACAGGACTGCCAAGACGGTGGATAAACCGACAGCAACAATACTAACGACGAACGGCGTCTTTGTATCTTGGCGGGCATAAAATCCGCGTGAGGCAATATGGAAAACGGAACGAGCAAAGATGGCGATAACGAGTGTCGCTAATACTGAGGCAATTAGCGAGTCGCCACCATTTTTAATAAATGAAACTACGTATCCACGCGCAAAGTAGGCAATGGCAGCGACCGGCAGAGATATCCAGATGATTGCTCGGAGTCCGGCGCGGAAAGTTGCATAGAACTCATTCTCCTTGCCCTCGCCAATATCCTCGGTCATTTTCGGGAAGAAAGCAGTGGAAATTGCTACGCCGATTAGATTTACCGGCATTTGGTGAAGACTGGTAGCCTGCTGATAACTACGCATTGCACCAGCACCCATGCGGCTAGAAAGATTAGTATTTACGATAGTGTTGACGTAGTCAATTCCCTGGTCCAGAGAGCGAGCTGGTAAAAGCTTGATGACTGAGCGAAAACCGTGATTACGCCAATAGATTTTGAAGTCGTAGTCAACGCCGAGACCAACTAGGCCGATAAGTGAAATGATGACTTGTAAAATTGCACCGAAGACAACGCCGATGGCAACGCCCATAATGCCACCGTCAAAGAGCTGAACGCCAAAGATATTGACACCATTTGTAAACCAAACGATACCGATTAAGATGCCGATATTATATACTGCTGGAGCTAGCGCATAAAATACAAAGCGCCCAACGGCCTGTTGAATGGAGCTTAAGACAGTTGCAATGGACATTAGGAATGGGTTGATTGCGATTACGCGCATCATATTAATAGCGAGAATTGTGCCTGGCTCATCTAGGCCAGGGCCAACAATATAACGAACTAGTGGGTCAGCAAAGATCATAATTAAGATACTGGCAATTAGGGTGATGACCGCCATAAGATTAAGGATGCTAGAACTTAATTCCCATGCAGACTTCTTGTTGCCGCTAACTAGGCGTTGGTTGAAGACCGGGATAAACGATACAGCCAAAGCGCCGGAGGTAAGGATGAAGAACATGAAGTCAGGAATCGTAAAAGCAGCTGTATAGGCGTCAATGCCAGTCGGGTACGTATCGAGATAGTACGAATTCAAAAGTCTGTCACGAAAAATACCTAGGAGAGCTGAAACCAAAGTACTGCTGGCTAAAATTACAGCCGAGGCCTTAATAGAAAGCCGGACATTAGCAAGGGCGACAACGGATTTAAACTTAAAGTGTCTCATTGTCTTAATTATAGCATATATTAGTGCAGTTTGGCAGCTGAAGGCAAGGTAGTGCCCTTCATAAGTTCTGGGATGTCAGCTTCTTCGATAGTCTCTTTTTCTAGGAGAGCCTTAGCGACGCGATCGAGAACCTTGGCGTTGGCCTTCAAGACCGCTTCGGCACGCTTGGCGGCTTCATCGGCTAACTTCTTAACCTCAGCGTCAATCTTTTCGGCAGTTTTTTCAGAATATGGCTTGCCGGTAGAGATTGTATAATATCCGGTAGCCTCTTCTGGGAAGACAAGATTTCTGGTCTCAGAGCCCATACCCTCAGAGATGATCATATCCTTAGAAAGTTCAGCGACATGTTTAAGGTCGGAAGATGCACCAGTGGTAATTGCGTCATCGCCGAAGATGATCTTCTCAGCGATACGACCGCCCATAGCGCGAGCGAGGACGTCTTTTAGCTCATAGATATTCTTGTAGCTGCGATCTTCTGGAGGAAGGAACCAAGTTACGCCACCAGTACCGCCGCGTGGAATAATAGTGATCTTGTGAACTGGGTCAGAATCTGGGAGAACGTGACCAACAACAGCGTGGCCAGCCTCGTGATAAGCAGTAATTTTGCGTTCTTCGTCGGTCATGACTTTGGACTTTCTTTCTGGGCCAATTGCTACACGTTCGAAAGCTTCGGTAAGATCGGAATCGGTAATCTCACTATGGCCTTCACGAGCGGCAGTAATCGCTGCCTCATTGGCAATGTTTGCAAGATCGGCACCAGAGGATCCGGCGGTCTTAGCGGCAAGAGCGTCAAGATTAATGTGCTTGTCGACTGGCTTGTTCTTGAAGTGAACCTTTAAGATTTCTAGACGATCTTTTCTTTCTGGCAAAGTCACATTGACGTGACGATCAAAACGACCTGGACGGAGCAAGGCCTTATCAAGCATATCGACGCGGTTAGTAGCAGCCATGACAATGACGCCCGAGTCATTATCAAAACCATCCATCTCAACAAGAATCTGATTTAGAGTCTGCTCGTCTTCACGACCGGCACCGCCGCGCGCATCGCGCTTGTGGGCGACAGCATCAATCTCATCAATAAAGATAATCGACGGGGCATTCTTCTTAGCCTTGCTGAACAAATCACGGACGCGGGAGGCGCCAACACCAACAAACATTTCCGCAAACTCAGAACCGGAGATACTGAAGAATGGAACGTTAGCTTCACCGGCAACGGCGCGAGCCATCAAAGTCTTGCCTGTACCAGGATCACCAGCGAGTAGTACGCCGCGTGGGATCTTCGCGCCAAGTTTCTCATACTTCTTGGGGTTCTTGAGAAAATCAACAATTTCGGTCAGGTCTTGCTTAGCAGCTTCATTGCCGGCAACATCGTCGAACTTGACTTTCTTCTTATCTGGACCGTACAGCTTGGCCTTGGCCTTGCCGAAGCCCATAGACTGGTTGTTCATATTCTGAGCTTGTCGCAAAAGATACATAAAGAAGGCAATCATAATAATTACGGGAACAACAATGATTGCGATATCAAAGAATGTGCTCCAGAAGGTGGAAGGCTCAGTGTATTCTATGACAGGGTAAGACTCTTGACACTTCTTAAGCTCATCACCGGTTTTATCCTTACAATGGTCGATAAGACCCTGCTCGTACAAAGTACCGGACGAGTCCTTTCTAGAAACTTGCTTTGGATAATCGTCGTCCTTTAGGGTGATTTTAAGCTCAGATCCAGAGACGGTGATCTTTGAAATGTCGCCATCCTTACTATTGGCGCGAGCAATCACATCAGAAAGTGCAACATCTTCCAAATTGCCTTGCGGAGTCATCAAAGCGACTAGCGCCAGACAAGTTAACACCAGGATAAAGAAAAATGAAATACGCCTAGTAGAGTTGTTAAGATCTTTTTTGGACTTAGAATTTTTTACGTTAGAATTTGACACTGATTTACTCCTATATGGTTTAATTATAGCATATTCTACTCAAAAACCGGAACATCTTCCGGGAAGGGATCGTCGCCAAAAAGATCAGTGCCATCGTTCCATGGATCGAAATCGTCATCCTGTTTCTTAGCATTGTAACTACTGGATCCGTATGGATTGTAGCCGAGCTCCATTAAGAACCTGGATGGCGAAGAATAGCCACGTGAGCCATAAGTGTAACGTGAAGCGGCATAGCTTAAGAAAAGCTCCTCGCGCGCACGGGTCATACCAACATAAGCAAGACGACGTTCCTCCTCCATGTCAGCAGCAGAGTCAAGCGCTCGGCTAGTTGGGAAGAGCCCATCTTCCATACCAACCATAAAGACGACTGGGAACTCCAAGCCCTTAGCCGCATGGAGAGTCATCAATGTAACGGAATATTTTTCTTCTACTTCATCAGCAGAAGACATCAAGGCAGCGTCAGCTAAGAATTCTGTCAAAGTACTGTACGGGGCGGCGTTGCCAACCAGGACGTTTAGGTTTTCTAAGCGGTCTTCCCCGCTAGGCGTGCCGTCTTCTAGTAGTTCGCGAAAATTAAAATGCGCAATTGCGAGCTTGATAAGCTCGGATGGAGCAGATTCACCCGTGGTAGCTTTCCTCAAAAAGCCTTGAAGTTTCATAATCGCAGCACCCGGCTTAGCACTGAGGCCTTCCGTTAAGTCTGGATTTAGCAGCGGGTTATCCTGTGGGCGTGTGGCCTGAATTGCGTCAAGGCGCGCATAGATTTTTTGTAAAGTAGCCGGCCCGATGCCAGACAGAACATTCTTGGTGACACGTTCTAGGCTCACGCGATCTTTTGGATTCGTAACGAGCCTTAAGACCGCCAAGAGGTCTTTTACTTCTTTACGATCATAAAAACGCACGCCACCGATAATTTTGTATGGGATTTTTTCTGCAATGAAGGTTTTTTCAAAAGCATACGACTGCGCATTGGTGCGATAAAGAATTGCATAATCCGAGAAAACTCTATTGCGGCTTCTTGAGTCTCGCGTAATGGTCCGCGCGACAAATTCAGCCTCCTTGGTTTCATCTGACAAAGCCTCAATTTCTACCGGACTGCCGTTCTCTGCTTCGGTAAATAGTTCCTTGTCAGTACGAACCTCGTTATGTTCAATAACCTTCTGAGCTGCTTTCAAAATATTGCCGGTGCTGCGATAATTCTGCTCCAATTTAATAACCTTTGCTCCTGGGAAATCTTTTTCAAAATTTAAGATGTTTCTAAAATCTGCGCCACGCCAAGAATAAATTGATTGCCAGTCGTCGCCGACTACGCAAATATTTTTGTCGGCATTTACTAAACTTTTTACTAAATGATATTGAACCGTATTAGTATCCTGATACTCGTCTATTAATATATGGTGGAATTTACTCTGCCATTTTTTACGAACATCTCCATCACTATGCAAAAGCTCCGCAGCCCTTAGTAGAAGATCGTCAAAGTCTAGAGCCCCAGCCTTGTCTTTTTCCTGCTCATAGAATCTATAAATTTTAGCAATGGTATATTCAGCAGGATAGCTAGCAGAGGCCTCATATTCTTCTGGGTTCACTCCGCTATTTTTGGCATTGCTAATAGCGGCCTGGGCGGACTTCGGCTTGACTGCCTTGGTGTCTAAGTGATGCTCCTTAATGATCCTTTTGATCAAAGAAATCTGATCGTCCGCGTCGTAGATAATAAAATTTTTATCCAAGTTGGCAGCCTGATGCTCAATGCGAAGGATCTTGACACAAATGGAATGGAACGTGCCCATGTAGGGCATGAAAGAACGAGGAGGCTCGGAAGGACTTTGCGCTTTGTCATCCAGCAGGTTCCAAAGTCTTCTACGCATTTCATTAGCAGCTTTATTGGTGAAGGTAACAGCAAGAATATCGTGTTCGGAAACGCCGTGTCTTAATAAGTTTGCAATGCGGTGGGTTAAGGTCTTAGTTTTGCCAGAACCAGCACCAGCAAGAATCAAAAGCGGGCCGGTCAAAGTATTGACGGCGTCTTTTTGGGCAGGATTTAGGCCCTGAAAAATCGGATCTTCTTGCTCCACTTTTGACATATATATATATTATATCATTAAATGCCAGCGAGGGGGGCGATGTCGGCGCCAAGTTGACGGAGGCGAGCAGCAAAGTCCTGATAGCCACGATCGATAGGGTAAGTGTTACGCAAGATAGATGCGCCAGGAGCGGCAAGCATGGCGATGAGCAAAACGACTGCTGGACGAAGCGCTGGTGGCGCAACAAGCTCAGCAGCACGCCAATTAGTTGGACCTTCTACGTAGACACGGTGGGCATCCAGTAGCTCAACGCGGGCGTTTAATTTTGTAAGGTCAGTAGTGTAAACTGCGCGATTTTCAAAAACCCAGTCGTGAATCAAAGTGCGGCCACGAGCGGATGCAGCAATCAGCGAGAAGAAAGGTAAGTTATCGATATTAAGGCCCGGGAATGGCATTGGGTGGATCTTGTCAGTTGGAGCAACGAGGTCAGACTTCTTAATGTCGAGATCTACTAGGCGTGTGCGTCCATTACCAGCAAGGTATTCCTTGCTGCGGCGAATGTCGGCATTCATACTACTTAGGACTTCTAGCTCGATTTCTAGAAATTCAATCGGGGCACGGCGAACTGTGATTTCGGAATGAGTAGTAATAGCCGCTGCAATAAAAGACATTGCCTCGATTGGATCTTCAGAAGGTGAATATTCAATATCCTCGTCGAGTTTTTCCTTGCCAGTAATTTTGAGGGTAGTGGTACCGACGCCTTCAATTTTGACGCCGAGAGACTGCAAATAGAAACAAACATCCTGGACCATATAATTTGGAGAAGCCCCAACAATAGTGGTAGTGCCCGGCTCCAAGGCGGCAGCCATGATGACGTTTTCCGTGACGGTATCACCGCGCTCAATCAAAACTATACGACGATTCTTCTTGGATGAAGTGTGCTCTTCTACAACTTTACAGTTATAGAACCCAGATTCTGAAGTGGCATCTACTTCTAGGCCAAAGGCTCTTAGAGCGCGCAAATGTGGCTCTACAGTGCGAACGCCAAGTGAGCAACCGCCAGCATAGGGAAGCTTGAACTTCTTGTACTTGTGGAGCAGTGGCCCCAGAAGCATGATAATTGAGCGAGTTTTACGAGCAGCAGAAATATCTAATTTTTCTAGTTTTAATTCACGTGGTGATATAATTTCCAAATCACGCTTACGGTTGACCCAGCGGCATTTTACGCCAAGCGACTCCAAAACTTCAATAATTCTAAAGACTTCTTCGATACGAGCTAAATGCTTTAAAGTGGTTTTTCCAGAATTTAAAAGACTTGCGCAGAGCAAGCCAACAGCAGCATTTTTGCTAGTGTTTACAACAACTTCACCAGAAAGCTCCTTGCCGCCTTCAATAAAAAGACTCTGTGAAACAGATGTGTTTACGCTTAAAATTGGCGTACCAAGAGCAGATGAGAGCTTCTTGACCATGTCGAGCGAAACGTTCTGCAGGCCCTGCTCAATACGATAAATCGCCGGCTGAGAAGTACCAACTAGGCGAGCAAGCTCAGTTTGCGTAAGACCTTTTTCTGTGCGGAGATGTGCAACAACGCCACCGATTTCCTGCTGATAGGTCTTATTCACAACTCTTTTAGACATAAATAAATTATATCATGGGATGAATAATTTGTGAAGGCTTATTTTGTGCCGCAAACAACATTATTAGCGTGAACCCAGCCCTCTACTGAGCCACCGTCAAGATATTCACCAGAAGCCTTAGCAACACGCATAATGCCGCCTTCTTTGATATAGTCAGCAATCGGATCAGTAATTAGATACTCCTGGTCCTTTGGTCCAAAATCATTGAAATGTACATAGTTGACAATTTCGTGTAGAAGCTCTGGGGAGAGAATATATTTGCTTGGATTAATAAGATTCGATGGGGCTTCAGCAGGAGACGGCTTCTCAACAATACTAGAAAGCTGGTCGCCAGACACTGACAATACGCCATACTTTTCTACTTCAGAGAATGGAATTTCTACGCCGAGCATAGCAGAATCTTCTGGGGATTTAATGGATTTTAGCAAAGTTTCTGCCGATGATTTCCCGCCCGGATTCCAGATAAAATCGTCGCCCATAAAGACGAAGACTGGCTCGTTGATATTAAATTCTTCTACGGCCATAGCCACTGGGATAGCGGTGCCATATTTGCTAGATGGGTCTTGCTTGATATAGTGAATATTAACATTGTCCGGCAATGTCTTTGCGAGCTTCAAACGATCAGTCTTGCCGCGCTCAATTAAGTACTCATTTAACGCGACATTGTCCTTATAAAACTCACGGACTTGGCATGGCTCAACATTAGAGATAATCATGTAGATATCAGTAACGCCAGCCTTAATGAGCTCTTGCACGGAATAGTCCACCAATGGGCGGTTGCCAACTGGGAGCATAGACTTCTCGATGATTTTGGTGATTGGCAAGCGGCGCGTACCCCATCCGGCGACCGGAATGATAGCTTTGGTGATTTGCGGCATTATTTTATCTCCTTTTCTTTATAGGCACGAGTGGCTTTTTTCCAAATTACTTTAATGATACTACAGATTTCAATTATTGCAATATAGAGGAAGAAGCCGGCGACTACGCAGAGCAAAGGCGGAAGGGCTGGTCCGAGAAAGTCACCAACAAAATAGGAAATTATCGCAAATGGAACGAGCACGAGAGAGGATAGGACTTGATATTTAATGATTTTTTTCTTGGCCATTTTAGAACGAATCATGATGGAGAAGTCACCAACTTCCTGAGGGATCTCATGGGCAGCAGTGGCAACAGATGCGATGAGCCCGGTGCCAATGCCGGCAGCAAAAGACGTGCCAATAACGATACCATCCATAGCAGTATGCAAAGTATCTACGACTAACATGGAATACGCTTGTTTTTTGTCCTTAAAATGAGCATCGTCGTCACCGTGCTTGTGGATTTTGCTGACAGCGGCGCCAATTGCTAGACAGATAAAAAAGCCTAGCCCGAGGAACCCGGCAACCTGCCATACTGGCAGCTCGCCATCTTCTAGGACTTCTGGCACGATGTCACCAAAGACTGCATAAAGAAGTACGGCAGCTGCGAAGACGGTGCCATATTTCTGAAAAGCGCGCGCTAATTTAGATCCGGATAAAAGCAAAAAACCACCGGAAAGGGAAAGAATGGTAGTAACCGAAGTAATCAAAATAATTAATAGTACTTCAAGCATACCTACATTATATCACGTTTAGTTATTCATTAACAGAGATTAGCGAGTCACGCCAAGAGTCCGGTTTTTCTTCTAGACCAAGTAAAGTCGTAATCGTTGCGGCGATGTTGGAAAGACCAGCATCCTCGATTCTTGTAAAATCATAGGAGTTGCGATTCTCGGTATTGTCATAAATGATGAATGGCACTGGATTAGTGCTATGCGCAGTTTTGCTGTGGCCCTCGGCGTCCATTAGCTCCTCAGCATTGCCGTGATCGGCGGTGATTACTAATACGCCGCCAAGGCGATCAACTTCCTTGGCGATACGAGCGAGCTGAATATCAATAGACTCTAAAGCGACAATAGTCGGCTCTAACTCGGCGAAATGCCCAACCATGTCACCGCCAGGGAAATTGAGACGGATGAACCTATAGTTCTCTAGATTTTTAATAACCGCATCGGCAGTCTCAGCAGACTTCATCCATGGGCGAGTGTCAAAGGGAAGGGTGTCGGACGGGATTTCGAGGTGCGTTTCCCCGCTAACCTTTTCATAACTATTGCCGTTGAAGTAATATGTAATGTGCCCAAACTTCACAGTCTCGGAGACCGCAAGTTGCGAAATTCCTTTGCTGCCGAGGAAAGTGTTTAGTGTGTTTTCGATTTTTACTGGCTCAACTAGACGATGTTCCGGGACATGGGTGTCGGAATTATATTCAGTAAGGCCCGCAAAATACACGTCTGGCTTAGCATGATGCTCGGTACCATTCTCGTCGAAATAGGTACGATCAAAATATGGGAAATCATTGTAGGTGAAGGCCTGTGCAATTTCAATAGCACGGTCCGCGCGGAAATCGTAATAGATAAAGCTGTCGCCATTCTTGACTGTGCCAACTGGCATGCCATTTTCAAAAATTACAAATGGCGGAATGTATTGATCCTGAATAGCAGGATCTTTCTCGCGGAAAGTATTGATTGCAGCAGTCGCGGAAGAGAATTGATGTGGAGCAATCCCATTTACCATAGCGTTCCAGCCAGCCTTGACGATTTCCCAGTCATTTTCATAACGATCAGCTACAAAAACCATGCGACCACCACCGGAGGCAATGCGATAATCCGGTTGGTCAGGGAATGAGTTGATAAACGCCTCGATTTCCGAAACATATTGCAGTGCAGACTGAGGCGGTGTATCACGACCGTCTAAGACTAAATGCAAACGGATATGCTTGACATTTTCTTCGTGGGCTTTTTCGATCATTTTTTCCAAATGATAAATACTGCTATGGACATTACCATCGGAGAAAATACCAGAAAAATGCAAAGTAGATTCTGGATTATTATGAATACGCTCCATAATGTCAATCCAGGTCTGGGTCTGCCAAATAGCACCGGAGCTAATAGCCTCATTAATATGAGCAATGCCCTGCTTGATAATCTGACCGGAGCCGATAGCGTTGTGTCCAACTTCGGAGTTCCCCATATCGTTTGGCAAAATACCAACGGCTTCACCGGAAGCCTGAAGGGAAGTAGTCTTATAATTCTCGACAGCGTAATTTAAGAATTCAGTGTGGGCCTGCTTAACGGCATTACCAGCAACATCACGGCGCAATCCAACGCCATCTAGAATCGCTAGCACAACTGGTCCGGTATAGTTTAATCTCATAAGTGTTGCCCACTCCTTTTTCTGTTTGTGTTTATATTATATACCTACTTCTGTGGTTTGCCAAGTAGCTCGAACATATTTTGTTTATAGTTCTCGACGCCCGGCTGGTCAAATGGATTAACGCCGGAAATCTTGGCAGAAAGGGCGCAGGAGAGCTCGAAGAAGTAAATCAACTCACCAAAAGTCCTTTCAGTAAAGTCCGGCATTTCAATTTCTAGGACCGGAATGCCGCCGAGACGATGCGCGCGAACGGTGGCTTCAAGAGCTTTCTCATTAATATAATCTAAGGTCTTGCCGGCTAAATAATTTAGCTCGTCTAGATTTTGTGGATCCTCTGGGACGACAATTGAACGCTCGCCAGGTGTTGTAATTTTTACAACAGTTTCAAAGATATTTCTGCGGCCTTGTTGTAAATACTGACCAAGGGAATGAAGGTCGGTGGTATAAATAACCGAGGCAGGAAAAATCCCTTGACTGTTCTTCCCCTCCGATTCACCAAATAGCTGCTTCCACCATTCGTTAAAAGTGGTAAGTCGTGGGTCGAAGCTGGCTAGAATTTCTGTTTCCCTACCTTGCTCTTTATAGAGCTGCTGGCGGATGATAGCATAACGCGCCGCCTCACGAACGGTAGAGGCGGAAGTGTCAACTGTAGCCGAGCTCATATTAACGTCGAATTCAGCATTAAGGCCGCTAGCGGCTTCTCTAGCACCAGCGAGCATCTCGTCAATATTAATACCGGCTACTGCCATTGGCAAAAGACCAACCGCAGTCAAAACAGAATACCTGCCACCAATATTGTTTGGAACAACAAAAGTCGTGTAGCCTTTCTTGACGGCCTCATCATGAAGCGCGCCTTTCTCGGCGTCGGTAGTAGCATAGATTCTTTGCTTGGCACCATCCTCACCATATTTAGCAATAAGCCCAGCCTTTAATAACCTAAAGGCGATTGCTGGCTCTGTAGTAGTACCAGATTTACTAATAACATTGACTGAAAAATCATGTGTACCAATTTCTGTGAACAAACGGTCGAGCGCAGCGGAGCTAAGGGAATTACCTGCATAGACAACCTTCGTCCGGGAACGATTACCGAGTGCATCAATCATGGCTTTGTGGCCCAAGTAAGAGCCGCCAATGCCAACACAGATTAAGTAGTCAGAGTCGCTGTTAATTTTTTGAGCAGCTTGTTTGATCTTAGCTAGCTCGTCCGGATTAACTGGCACAGTGAGCCAACCAGCCATTGGGTCTTGCTTGATTTCATCTAGAGCGGTTTTGGCCGGAGTGAAATCGAAAACGTGTAAAGTTGTGTCTGTAAGAAATCTAATCATATATATATTATATACCTTTTATGGTTAAATGCCAACGGCGGGCTCATTCGGACAGTTTTTGAGAACATTTGCGATAGCGTCATGCTCGGCTTGAGTGACCCAAAGGCTATATTTGAATTTGACGGAAACTTGTCTTGCAACATATTGGCAACGAAAAGCTCTGTTAGGCGGGAGCCAAGTCGCAGCATCGCCATCAGATTTTTGCTTGTTAGCGACGCTGTCTACTGCGATTAGATTGAGTGGATCGGTGGCCATCGCATAGCGTTCTTCCTTGGATTTGTACTGCGCGCCTTTTTGCCAAGCATCAGAAAGCGCTACTACATGATCGATCTGGATCTTATGGGAAAAATCCGACTTTTGATATAACGTGATCTTATTGCCGGTATATGGCTCTGTAAAGGTCCCGCTAATTACATCACAGCCGTTTTCTGCAAGCTGAGCCGACTCGCCGAATTCACGTTTAATAATAATTTGCCTAAGGCTGCAGCCATTGATGTTCGGCCAGTTCTTGTAAAATTCTTCACTGCGATTATAGCCAGCCTTCGGAGCGCGGCCTTTGATTTCTAATTTTTCCAAGACAGTGCTCGCTAAGTTTGCTGCGGACTCCTCAGTGGGGTTTTCCGTCGGCTGCGTCTGCTCCTGCTCGAGCGACTCAAGCGGTGCTGGCGCTGGACTTTCTTGAACGATTTCCTGCTCGTAGCTACCGGGGCTTAAAACTAGCCATAAGCCAACCCCCACAAGCGCAATTGTGACGACGATAATCCTCCGTATGCGATAGCCCATTTTTTGCATACTATAATTATAGGACTGCTTCAAAAAGAATCAAGCATAAAAGGCTTAGCTAGACATTGAACTTAAATTCAACAACGTCGCCATCTTGCATTACGTAGGTCTTGCCCTCAGTGCGAAGCTTGCCAGCAGCTTTGACGGCCTGCTCGCTGCCGAGCTCTTTAAGGTCGGTAAAGTTGCAAATATTTGCGGCGATAAATCCGCGCTCAAAATCAGTATGGATAGTACCGGCCGCTTCCGGAGCAGTTGCGCCCTGCTTAATAGTCCAAGCACGACACTCTTTCTTGCCGGCGGTTAGAAAACTTTGGAGACCGAGAGTTTTATATGCGGCCTTAATTAATTCACCTAGCGCATCGTCCTTGACGCCGTAGCTTTCTAGGAATTCTTTTCTCTCATTTCGGTCCATGCCGGACATTTCTTCCTCAAGCTTCGCGTTGACAAAGATCGCTTCGTTTGGTGCGACAAGTGCCTTGAGCTTTTCTTGAAGACCAGTGTCGGTTAGACCGTTTTCGTCAACATTAAACATATAGATAACTGGCTTCTCGGTCAAGAATGGGATATTCTCGTCGGCAGGGTCTTTCTTTCTTTTGGCAGCAATTTTTTCCTTCGTCTCGTCGTCAGCGAGCTGCAACTCGAGATTAATAATATCAATATCGTCTTTAGCTTGCGTTAAAATATCAGTTTCAATTTTTTGATCAGCACGAACGATGTCATCGTTTACAAATGCGCGAACAACGTGGCAAATCGCCTGACACTCGCGAATATGGGCGAGGAATTTGTTGCCAAGGCCTTCGCCTTTGGAGGCGCCGGCAACTAGGCCAGCAATATCGACAAACTCAACAGTCGCCGGAACTACCTTGTCCGTCTCATACATTTTTGCAAGAACATCAAGACGTTCGTCAGGAACGGGAACGATGCCGACATTCGGTTCGATAGTCGCAAAAGGATAGTTAGCGGCGAGCGCGCCAGCATTTGTAAGGGCATTAAATAACGTCGATTTCCCGACGTTTGGCAATCCAACAATTCCGATTTTTAAATTCATAGTCAACCTGTGTATCTATTATTATGGATATAATTATAACATATTTTAATGTATAATATAAGACATGGATATTATAGAGTCTGTTAAAGAATACGTGATTAGACAATCTAATGAATATAAATCCAATGCGGATGATCATTATGATTTTTGGAATGAGCATATTAAGTATGTTCTGGCAGAAAGTGTAAAGTTGGCAAACGAATACGGCGCCGATGTTGAGATTGTTTCACTTGGAGCATTGCTCCACGATATTGCGTTAATCAACAAAGTTGGCGATAGAAAGGATCATCACGCAAACGGCGAGATTATTGCTCGTAAAGTTCTAGAAGATTTGAACTATGATCCCGATAAAAAAGAGCGGGTGCTAAAGTGTGTTTACAACCATAGAAGTAGTAAGAATTCCGAAAGCATCGAAGAAACTTGCGTAGCAGATGCAGACATCCTAGCTCATTTTGATAACATACCAATGTTATTTAATAGTGCGTTTGTAAGAAATAATATCGAGTTAAATGATATCAAAGAATGGCTTAATGAAGCTTTTAAAAAAGATTATAATGACCTGAGCGATAGGACAAAAGAGTCCTTTAGGCATCGTTACGAGTTAATTAAAGAAGTTGTTATAGGATAAAGCATGGAGAGCAGAAGCTATATCGGCAAAGATGTTGACGTCGTAGTTGATCGACCTTTCGGATCTAAGCATCCAAAACATGGATTTATTTATCCGGTAAATTATGGCTATGTTCCAAACACGATAAGCGGCGACGGCGAAGAACTAGACTGCTACGTACTAGGTGTTTTTGAGCCGGTTGAGAAGTTTAGTGGGAGATGTATCGCCGTCATACATAGGACTGATGATAATGATGATAAGCTAGTTATTGTTCCAGACGGGAGACAATACAGTGATGATGCGATTGACGCTCT
This sequence comes from uncultured Candidatus Saccharibacteria bacterium, assembly GCA_947302125.1. Classification (GTDB taxonomy): domain Bacteria; phylum Patescibacteriota; class Saccharimonadia; order Saccharimonadales; family Saccharimonadaceae; genus Nanosyncoccus. Next base: position 84,072 of record CAMYUL010000002.1, on the reverse strand, counting down.
GACTGAATTCCAGGAAAGCTTCTTCAAGCATATTATCATTAGGTAGTGTAAAATGTTGAAGCAGATATTATATAATAGTGCGGCCATAGTGGGTATATCCGAAATTGATGATGGGAATATGCGATTTTTTGAAGGAGATGAAAGTAAAATTATCTCCAATCAAAAAAGGCTTGGCGATGTAATTGGCTTAGCCAAAAATAGAATTGCGCGGGTTAGAACTGTTTATGAACGGCGCGAATCGTTTACGGAATACCAAGAAATCACAGATGATAATTTGGCAAAATATTCTATTTCTAATTATGAAGAACAGATTCCAGTCTCCGATGGGCTAGTTACGAAATCCACAAAGATTGGGTTGCTTTTACCGCTTGCCGATTGCCTGGGGATTATAGTTCTCGATGTGGAGCACGGCCTAGTCGGACTACTTCATGCCGGAAGACAGAATGTGGAGCAATTTGGCCCTAAGAAATTCATCGAGTATCTCGTGGAAAATTTTGAGAGCAATCCAGCGCATCTTCAAATTTATTTTTCGCCACATGCCACTAAATACCAGCTCTTTGAATTCGATAACAAGTACCTGCCGGCTGTAGCGAAGGAACAGTTAATTGAAGCTGGCGTTATGCTAGGGAACATCGTGGACCCAGAAATCGACACGGTAAGTAATGAAAATTTTCCATCCCATTCCAGCGGGGATAGTAAGCTGCGGTTTGCAATTGCAGTGAAGCGTATCGCATAAAAAATCACCACCCCCATAAGGGAGGGAAGGGGTGGTGATACTTCCATTATACAATATATTTAGGAAAATAGTATAATATTATATATATTATGGTTGATCTAGATTTGGTTGATTTTAATGAGTGGCTTTCTGGCTATATTAATTTTGAGCGCAAGCCGGAAACAAAAATGTTTCGGCTTTCTACAATGGAAAAATTATGCGCAGCGCTTGGTCACCCGGAGAAAGAAAGTCCGTGTTTTCATGTAGCCGGATCGAAGGGAAAGGGGACTATATCTGCCGATATCGCGGGGATCTTGAGGGAGGCTGGATACACGACTGGCGTCCTAGCATCGCCACATGTCTTACATTTTGTTGAGAGGGTCGGGACTGGAGATGGGCCATTCTCGCAAGAGATTTATGACCAGGCCTTTTTAGAATTAAAGACTACAGTTGAAAAGCTGATTACGAGCGGAGAATTAGATGAGGAACTAGTCAGCTGGTTTGAGCTGACGACTGCCTTTGCTATGCTATGTTTTAAGATTGCAAAAGTGGATTACACTATATATGAAGTTGGGATGGGGGGGAGACTGGACGCTACCAATATCATCATGCCCAAGGCTTGCGCTTTTGGGCCAATAGAACTGGAACATACGAAAGTCTTGGGAAACACGCTTGCGGAAATCGCCGCAGAAAAGGCTGGAATTATCAAGGAGAGGGTTCCTTGCATATCGGTGCCACAAGCTCCAGAAGTGGCAACGGTTTTTGAAAAAGTTGCTGCGGATCATAATGCTGAGTTGACATTTATCACCGAAAAAGGAAACTACTTAGAACAGGATGCTTTGGTCGCAAAATTAGCAGTTCAAAAAGTTTTGCCAGAAATCTCCGATGAAACTTGCGAAAGGGGAATTTCTAAAGTCTCACTTCCGGGCAGATTCGAAAAAATTTCCGGGGAGATGGGCATACCATATATATTGATCGATGTCGCACATACCGAGAATAGTATCCGCCAAGTAATAAGCAGAATGCAACAGGAAAAGATCTCTGGGGAATTATTGTTTGGTTGCGCAGAGGATAAGAATGTAGAGGGAATGGCAAGGGAAATACTTGGTTCTGGATTATTTTCTAAGATTTATTTAACCAGACCTAGCGACTTTAAAGAATCTGATATTGATAAAATGCAGGCTGTATTCAAAAATCAAAACACTCCGGTTATGGCCGACCCTGATTATAAAAATTTTATACAAAAAGTTTTGCACAAGGCTTCACAAAACAAGACGCCACTCATTGTGCTTGGCTCATTTTACTTAGCTGGCGAAGTCAAAAAAGCCTTGGCAGAGAATCGCTAATTCCCTGCGCCTCAATGTTGAAATTGGGAGTTGTAGAGTTCGGCGTAGAAGCCATTCTTCTTTAGAAGCTCATCATGAGTGCCGGTTTCAATAACGTTACCGTCCTTCATTACTAGAATTAGATCGGCATTTTTGATAGTAGAAAGGCGGTGCGCAATGATGAATGACGTGCGTCCATGAGCTAACTTATCCATAGCCTTCTGAACGAACTCTTCCGTGCGGGTATCTACATTAGACGTAGCTTCGTCTAGGATCAAGAATGGGGAATCCTCGATCATACCACGAGCGATCGTAAGCAGCTGGCGCTGTCCTGCGGAGACGGAATCGTTGTCACGAATCTCAGCATCAATTCCCTTTGGCAGAGTGTTAATAAAATGTGTCAGACCGACCGTTTTTATGACATCATCGATTTTCTTGTCGGAGACGTCTTTGCGGTTATACACGATATTCTGCTTAATGGTGCCGGCAAATAACCAAGTGTCCTGCAAGACCATTGTGAACAGCTCGTGAATATTTTCGCGTTTTAAGTCGTGAATAGAAACGCCATCAATCAAGATATCACCATCCTTAATGTCGTAAAATTTCATAAGGAGATTGACCATAGTAGTCTTCCCTGCGCCGGTCGGTCCGACGATAGCAATCTTCTGACCAGGCGTGGCCTTGGCGGAGAAATCTTTGATAATGAGTTTGTCGTCGTTATATCCAAATTTAACATTCTTAAACTCAATGTAGCCCTTGACTTTGTCGCGATCAAGATGTACTTTCTGATCTTTTTGATCTGGCATTTCTGTTTCATCCAAGAATTCAAATACGCGCTCCGATGCGGCGGCGGAAAGTTGCAAATAATTTAGCGACTGTGCGATTTGGGAAAGCGGTGAAGTAAACATGCGGACGTAAATAATGAATGCGATAATAGTCCCAAAACTGATTATGTTGTTTGTGACCAGTATCGCGCCGACTACGCAAACTGCCACATAACCAAAGTTGCCAATAAAGTGCATTGCTGGTGGCATGAGGCCGGACAAGAATTGCGACTTGCGATTAGCATCGTAAACTTTTTGGTTGAGATTATTAAATTCATTGTTTGCTTCCGATTTACCATTGTAGGCCTTGACGACATTAAGTCCAGAATAGATTTCCTCAATGTGTGAATTAATTTTGCCAAGTTCGCGTTGGCGAGCGGAGAAATATTTCTGAGACTTTTTGAGAATAATCGATACGAAGAAGAAGCCGATTAAACCAGAAGCGACAGCAGTGAGTGCCATAGTCCAGTTAGTAACAAACATCATCGTAATTACGCCAACAAGCAGAGTAACAGCCGCGACTAGTGTAGCTAGCGACTCGTTGAGGCTTTGCGCAATTGAGTCGACGTCGTTAGTGATACGAGAAAGAGTGTCGCCAGTTTGGTTATCGTCGAAGAATTTAAGCGGGAGCTTGTTAACTTTGGCCGAAATGCGGTTTCTCAAAACTCTAGCAAATTTATTGGAGACGTCCGTCATGATGAAGCCTTCGACAATTTCGAAGACGGCTGATACTACTTGAAGGCTAGCCACGAATATTGTCAGTCCCCAGACGGCATCATAGTTCATTCCCTGCGTTAAGCCACTACTAATCTCATTAACCACATCGGAAAGTTTGCCAGGAATATTAATGGCAATAATTGAACCGGCGGCAGCCAGGATTACTGCGATTATGATCGGCAATATGAAGATTGTCAGCTCTTTAGCAAGGCGCTTTATAGCTTTGCCAAAATCTTTGGACTTTTCAATCTCGCCGCGAGTTCCGTTTCGACCTGGGCCTGGCATTACAATTCTCCTTTCTTTAGCTCATCTTCAGAAAGTTGCGACTCGGCGATTTCACGATAAACTTTGCATGATTTAAGCAGCTCCTTGTGTGTGCCCTTGCCGACGCATTTGCCATTATCGAGCACTAAAATTTGATCTGCATACATAATGGTGCCGATGCGCTGAGCGACAATTAGCGACGTTGCATCCTTAGTGTGCTCTTTTAAGGCTTTTCTTAACGCGGCGTCAGTCTTGTAATCAAGCGCTGAGAATGAATCGTCGAAAATATAAATTTCTGGATTTCTCGCAATGGCGCGAGCAATAGCTAAGCGCTGTTTCTGTCCACCGGAAATATTAGTGCCGCCCTGAGCAATGTGTGCAAAATAGCTCTTGTCCAACTTCTCAACAAAGCTAGTTCCCTGCGCAACCTTAATCGCGTCAGCAATTTGCTTGGCAGTTTTCTTGCCCTTGCCATTGTCGCCAAAAGCAACGTTGCCGGAAACCGTATCGTCAAACATGACGGCTTTTTGAGGAACGTAGCCGAGCTTATTATATAGAGACTTGAAGGTGTACTCTTTGACATTAATGCCGTCAATTAAGACTTCCCCCTTAGTCGCATCATAAAACCTCGGCACGAGATTAATAAGTGTCGACTTGCCGGAGCCAGTAGAACCGATAAATGCAATGGTCTGGCCTTTTTCGGCCTTGAAGGAGATGTCTTCCAGCAAATATTCCTTAGCGTCTGGGTATTTGAAGCTGACGTTTTTAAATTCTACTGTGCCAGTTTCTGCAGTGTTGGTGACGTTGATGGTTCCCTCTTTGATATCTTCTTCTGCATCCAGGACTTCATTGATACGCGCAGCGGAAACCTGGGCACGTGGCACCATCATAAAAATCACAGCGAGCATCAAGAACGACATGACTACCTGCATAGCATATGATGAGAATACAACCATATTGGAAAAGAGCGTAAGCTTGTCCGGTCCCTCAGCGTGGTCAATTAAATACGCGCCAATGATATAAATCACTAATGTCAGCGAATGCATAAAGAAAAAGATGGTTGGCGACAAAATGCTTAGCGCGCGTTGGCTAAAGATTTGCACGCGAGTAAGGTCGTCATTGGCGTTTTCGAATTTCTTCTGCTGATATCTCTCCGCATTAAAAGCGCGGACTACGCGAATACCAGTAATATTCTCACGCGTTACGCTATTTAATTTATCAGTTAGCTTCTGAATAATCTTGAATCTCGGAATGACCAGGACCATTAAGACTGCGACAACTGATAGCAAAATCACTACGACCACTGCCGTTGCGGTACTCCATTCCCAAGATTTATCGACAATCTTAGTAATTGCCCAAACTGCCGTGATCGGCGCCTTGATCATCATCTGCATACCCATAGAAATCAACATTTCTACTTGCGTAATATCGTTAGTTGTTCTGGTAATTAGACTACCGACAGAGAATTTCTTGACTTTGGACGTATCGAGATCTTCTACTTTATTAAAGACTTTCTTGCGAACAGTCTTAGAAAAGCTAGCAGAAATATTGGCGGCGAGATAGCCAACAATGACCGCTGCAACGAGACTGCCAAAAGCGCAAGCCAACATAAATGCGCCATTCTTCAAGATTTCGGAAATCTCGCTGCCTGGCGTCTGAACCAGCCTGGTGATTTCCGACATATAGTCAGGAAGTTTTAAGTCCAACCAAACCTGAAAGCAAATCAAAATTACAGCAAGAAAAATCAGCAAAACATCACGCTTTCTGAGATTCTTGAACAACTTAAACATAACCCTTCTATTATAGATTATTCCCTGATATTAGTCAATTTCGAACCACTGCCTTAATTCAAAGTTGTTACCTTCGACTGCAGCTGCGGCCAAGCTAAATGGCGGCATTGATTCTAGCGACCTGTCTAGCTTTTTTGAGAGATATTTCATAAATGCCGTGGCGGCGAAGCCCATTTGTTGCTGCTTCTTCTTATCAATAAATTCTAGTGGCTGGCCGTGCTTGCTATTCTTGCGATACTTTACTTCCGTAAAATAAATATGCTCCTTAGTGGCGGAGATGATATCGATTTCATAAAATTTCGTCTTATAGTTACGTGCCAAAATCTTGTGGCCGTGTTGTTTTAGATAGTTAGCTACTACGTCTTCGCCTTTTTTGCCGATGGCTGAAGTGGAGGTGGCGGGTCCTGTCGCCTTAGTGGCGGGTCCTGTCGTCGCAGATTCCCCCATCGCGTTGGCCTGAAGGCCACCCGCGCTGGGGGTCCCCCCAGCGACGCCACCCGCCACACTCGAAGTTTCTCCAGCGACTATTTTCGCAACTGGCTTGAAGCTCTTGCGATGTTCTGGACATGGGCCCAATTTTTCTAAAGCAGCTTTGTGCAAGGCGGTGCCATAGCCAACGTGCTTTTCGAAACCATAGCCCGGATACGCTTCGGCAAGCTTTATCATGTAATTATCACGCGCAACCTTGGCAATAATCGATGCGGCGGAGACGGCTTTAATCTTAGCGTCAGCTTTCGGCAAGACGGTAACTAGATTTTCCAGGTCTGTACCTTTAAGAAAATTTATTGTGCCATCAATAATAATTTCCGTAAATTTTTCTCGCGGGATTTTGGAAACTGCGCGACGGGTGGCGAGCTTTAAACTTTCTGACAAGCCAAGCTTATCTAACTCTGCCGCAGAGACCCAGCCGAGCCCGGTGGCGGAAGCGCTTTCTAGAATTTTTTGACTAAGTAGTTCCCTTTTCTTGGCGGTCAATTTTTTGCTATCGTTTAAGTCCTGCCAACCTTCAGATTCTGGATCTTCAAGAACTACTACACCAATAACAAGAGGCCCTGCCCAGGGGCCTCTTCCAACTTCATCGATTCCGAGAATAGCCATTATTTGGCTTCTTATGCCTCAGCTTTTGGTTCTTCTGCTGGAGCTTCTGCTGGCTCTTCTGCTGGAGCTTCTGTCTTTGGCTCTTCTGCAGGAGCTTCTGCTGGTTCTTCTACTACGGTAACATCATTGACTGCGATGCGGTCAAAATCCTTGTTAGACAAACGAGCAGACTTACCGGAACGCTCGCGGAGGTAGCTTAGATTCTTGCGGCGAACCTTAGAGCGCTTAGTAATCTCAATTTTCTCTACTAGTGGGCTGTGAATCAAGAAAGACTTCTCTACGCCAACACCGGAAGCAACCTTGCGGACAGTGATGCGAGCGGTATGGGAATCTTTGCGATCAGTACGAATAACTACACCCTCAAAAACCTGGAGACGAGACTTGTCACCTTCTTTAATTCTCTGAGTGACTTTAACGGTATCACCAGAACGGACATCAACAACAGCTTTCTTTTTCTGTTCGTCACCGATTTTCTTTAGAATAGAAAAACTCATAATTTACCTTTATATTAACACTTACGGTACATTATACTAAATTTTCTGGTAAAATGCAAGGGGTTTTGGGGTCAAAATTAGAAAAAGGGGTAGATTTTTATTCTAATAAATGGTATAATGTACATATTGCGAGCTGGTGGCCTAGTATTTTATGGGCCGGTAGCTCAGCTGGTTAGAGCATCTGCCTCTTAAGCAGAGTGTCGAGGGTTCGAGTCCCTCCCGGCTCACCATTTCGCAATCATAGGCCGCCCACAAGGCGGTTTTTATGTTGGCTAATTATCATCACGTGCGCGTAGCTCAGCTGGATAGAGCGTCAGGTTCCGGTCCTGAAGGTCAGGGGTTCGAATCCTCCCGCGCATACCAATTTAAGACATGAAAAAAGGCTAGACGTTTTGTCTAGCCTTTTTGGAGGGAATAAATATGTCTATCGTTTTGGAAGCTCGGCTCCCGGGAACAGTATAGAACATAGATTTCGGTAAGCTTTTGTAATCTCATTGACTACATCCGCAGATATTGCAATATTGGTAAGACCGGCTTGTTTCTTCATAGCGATATGAGTCTGAGCAGACTTCATAACCGCTGAAGGTTGCGGGTGACCAGGTTCATAATCTGACACTAACCAGAAATGAGAAGTTTCCGGCGTAAGAACATCGTCGCCCATATAAATACAGCCGTCTTTGGCAAAGCCATATTCGAACTTGGCGTCGGCAATAATAACTCCTCTAGATTTAGCATAGTCGTGAGCTTTTTTATAATAGTAAATACTAGCTTTGCGCGTCAAATCTACAACTTGCTCCGCAGTATATCTAGCCTCGTCAGAGTCAACGTACCGCTTGAATAAGTCGTCTCCGCTAAGAATGTGGATAATGCCTTCCGGAGAAATATCCTCCACGCCCTCTTGAGCAAGAGACTTTGCTAATGTTACCAGAATTGGCTCTGGTAATTCGTCAGCCTCCAATAAACCATCCGGAAGTTTAACTCCATAGAAATCGCGTAAGCCATCCTCGTGATAAGCTTTCCAGAGAGGCCCAATAAGATAACCATATACCCTATATTCAATTGGTATCATAAAAAGCAACATCTGATACTGAATATTGTTCTTATCCATCAGGCACTCCACAGCATCCGGGTCTTCCCTGAGCGACTCTTCTATATAGCCCATCTTAAGACTGGCGGTTTCAATATAGAGCTCCGTACTGCTTGGGTTATGCATAACCTCATCGGCAAACTTCATCGCCCAAGGCCCTACAATAGTATCGCCAACAGATGTTCCAAAATCAATAAAGCTCGCCCATCCTTCATTCATCAACGTGATAATCGCGCCTTTACTTTTAACTCTAAGCCCTGGCGCTACCTCATCGTAATTACTAATCCGATCATTAGTCTCAACCGCTAATACAGTACCAATAAAGCCGTCAAAGTCTTTTGCTACTACTTCGTAAATCTTACGGGTTTCTCCCTCATGAAATACCTTCATAACACTTACCCTCCTTTTTAAAGACCATAGCACAATTGCTAACAATGTTGCTATTCTATAACAGATTCCACGTTCTGTCAAACTGTGCTATAATATATCTAATGAATATTCGTGAAAATGTACCAATTTCTGAGCTAACCACAATGCGTTTAGGTGGTAAGGCTAAATATGTTGTTGAAATTACTGAGCTTTCTGATGTTCCGGAAGCTTACAAATTTGCGCGTGAAAAGAATTTGCCAACTTGGATTATGGGTGATGGCGCAAATACTATTGGGCGCGATGAGGGATTCGATGGCGTAATTATTTTGAACCGTTTGCGTGGGATAGAAATTTTATCACAAACTGCCGATGAGGTAGTAGTGCGCGCAATGGCCGGAGAAAATTGGGATGATTTTGTAGAGTTCTGTGTATCGCGCGGATTTTCTGGAATTGAGTTACTTTCCAAAATTCCTGGCACCGTCGGCGCGGCACCAGTACAAAACATTGGTGCTTATGGCCAAGATATTGCACATGTAATTGAGAGTGTCGAAGCATATGATACTAAATCTGGTGAGCTAGTCGTAATTGGTAAAGAAGACATGAATATGGATTATCGCTCGACAATTTTCAATAATGGTCCAGATGCTGGAAGGTATTTGATTGTTGCGGTGACATTGGTGCTAGAAAATGAAGCCACCCTAACTCCGCCATTCTACACTTCCCTGCAAAAATATGTCGAAGAGCACAATATTACAGATTTTACTCCGGCCGCAATTCGCGAGGCAGTATCAGCAATTCGTGCGGCGAAGCTACCAGATCCAGCAGTAGAGGCTAGTGCCGGAAGCTTTTTTAAAAATATTTACTTATCCGATGAAGAAGCTGCCGACGCGGAGGCCCGCGGCATTAAAGTTTGGACAAAGTCGGATGGTCGCAAAATGATTAACTCTGGATATTTGATTCAGGAGGCCGGACTTTCTGGCCGCGAATTTCACGGATTTAAAGTTTCTGACAAGGCCGCGCTAATCCTAATCAATGAGAGCGCCTCTTCTTATGCAGACCTTGACGCCGCTCGCGAGGAAATTCGTAAAGTAGTTTTCGATAAGTACGGTTTCAATTTAGAACAAGAGCCGGTGGAGTTGAAATAAATTATGAAGCTCCTAAATGGTCGCGAACTAGCTGGATTTATCAAAGAACGTCAGGCACACGTGGTGCGTAACATGCTTAATGAAGGACTAAATGCACCAAAATTAGTAATTGTTCGTGATTCTGATAATCCTGTAATTACAAAATATGTAGATCTTAAGGCGCGTTATGGTGCTGACATTGAAGTTGAGGTCGTTGATAAGAAGGTCTCCAATATCGAGGGCGCGAAGGCTGCAGTGTTGGCCGCAAACGAAGACCCTTCAGTTTCCGGAATTATCGTACAGCTACCTCTTGTTGACGTCTCTAGAACTGATGAGGTCGTAAATTTAATTGCACCAGAAAAAGACGTGGATGGATTGTCGCAAGTAGTTTCTGACACTGAACGTAAATTCGAAAGCGCAACTGCTACGGCGATTCATTGGCTGTTGTCTGGATATGATATTGATCTTAGTGGCAAGAAGATTGCGTTAGTTGGACACGGTAGATTAGTCGGCGCGCCACTCGAAAGAATGTGGAAGGCGTCAGGATTTGATGTAACGATTTTTGATCACAAGAGCGACTTGTCTCAGCTTCGTAATTTTGACGTAATTGTTTCTGCGACAGGCGTGCCACACCTCATTACTTCCGCAATGGTACGCGGCGGAGCCGTAGTGGTTGATGCCGGAACCGCAAGCGAGGATGGCGTACTAGTTGGCGATGTGGACGATGCCGTACGCGAGCGTACGGACATCGCTGCAATCACGCCAGTGTCTGGCGGTGTTGGACCGCTAACGGTGGCTGTGTTATTTGAGCATGTAATTTCGGCTTAGTAAAACGCTTTACACTTTCATTGTGCCATTTTTCTGGCGACGTTCAATCTCTGCCATAGCGCGACTAGCAGTCCCAGTGTCTACGCCTGGGCGAGTTGCAGCTTCTAATAATTGATCATTGGAGAGCCTTGCAAAGCGCCCATTTTCTGCGGTACCGCCCGCGCCTGTTGGCTGATGCACCTGAATTGTATTATTAGCATTAAGCATACTCTCCAATAGTTTTTCATTTTCAAGTTTGGTACCACCCTCAATTCTAGAATCGTTAAGCGCACCATTGGCAAGTTCCTGGAACTTCCCAATTTCACTATCACTAATTGCACCCTGACTAATTGCTTTAGCAATACGAGTCAACTCTTCCTTATCAGCATTGGCAAGGCTCTCTTTAGAATAGCTCTTGGCTTGAATCTTAGATAGGTCACGAATATTACCGAGCTCGGCGAGACTCTTGCCACCAGCAAGCTCTTTCATATGATCATATTGAGAACGAGCACCCTTCTTGTATTCTCCGGAGTGGCTGCCATTCATAATCGACTGAGCAATAGACCTCGCGGCACCTTCTCTACCATTTGCCTCAAGTTTAGAGAGCACCTGGCCAAGGCCTTCTTGTCCGGCGTGACCTTTTTCTGAAAGTTGATCTGCATAGGCAAGCATTGCTGCCTGATCGCCGCTAATAGCAGCGTTATACAATGCAGCTTCTAGAGTATCGTCTCCAAACGCATAATCGTCTCCCATTCCAGTAAAGTTCTTGTTTCCCGTCAGGTTGTTGACAATTCCATCATCGACGCTTTTAGCCTTAATGTCCGCAATATCTTCCTGTAATCGTCTAGCATTCGCTCCAGCTAGTAAGGTGTCGTAGTCTTTTGCCTTAATGCCTGCTTCTGCGGCGGCATCCTCGGCGTTCATAGCGTTGAGTCTACTTTGAGCAAGAGCAAGTCTGCGCTGCTGGCCAGACGAAAGTCCACCCTTCTCTTTCATCCTGTCGTTTAAGCGGGCAGCTCGTCTCTCTAGCATACGCTTCTCACCCTTGCGGAGATGTTCATCCTGGAATTGTTTAGATGCTAGGCTCAGATTATTGAAGGCTCTGGTTCTCTTGACGCCTTCGGCAGCGAAATTGCCGGCTCCACGTCCGATTCTCTGGCCAAGACTAGAAATCTTAGCGCCAATACCGCCAAGAGCAGCCAATGAGTTTTGGAGCAACGTAGGGATAAAGAAGAATGGAACGACATTTGTGAACATTGCACCAATGAGCAATACGGTGTTATTGCTAATGTCGCCGGCATTAGCAAGTATATTTGCGACCATCGTACCGCCGCCCATAGCCAATGAACATAATGGGTAGACCACTAGTAATGCAATAAACGCCTTCTTCCAAATACCAAAGTATCTCTCAGTATTCGGAAGCATATAACAAATAAAGGCGATCGGTGATAGTACGATCAGGACTACTATTGCGATTTGACGAGCGATAAGGATCACAAATAAGAATAGTAACCCGATAATTACGCCGATAATGCCAGCAACAAGAGCTAATATGATGCCTGGATTTAAGAATGCCAACCCAGCTAAAATTCCACCACCGGCTATGGTCTCCAGAATGCCTGTAGCCGCTATTGCACCAGAGCCCTCAGCTGCAGCTTCAAGCGTAACGGCTCCACTTAGGAATTGTTTAAGATTAACGCCTAGAATATTGCTAACGTCGACCAATACCTGGCAGATTAGGAAGCTAACATTGACCATTACAGCCATAACAATTAGTCTTGGCAAGAGGCGCTTGATCCCGTAATTGTCTATGCCTAAGCCAGTAATTTGAGAAAATATTATTACAAGAAGAATAATAGCAAAACAAACATTTGCGATATCCCTAACAATACCCCACGCATTTCTTACGTCGCCTCCGGTTAGCGCCTGAGCGTTAACCATCAAGAAATTATTTTCAATGTAGTAATATATAGAATCGGTAAATTGGCTTACAGCCGATAGAATTGGACAGAGTATATGGCCAAGAACACCAGCACTCTTATAGCATTTTGTCGAAGGATCGCCTTCGGTGCCGCCAGAGTATGGGTTATTTGGGTCTGGACGTTCGTTTTCAATGTCCTCCTTGTCAAGAAGCCTAGCATTTGCGCTTACAATTCGTTGAGGCTGGGACGCCGAATGGGCATTTAGGTATGCAAATATATCCTCTATAGAAACTTCTTTCGACCAGGAGCCATCGGAACCGTTTAGCGTGCTAGGAGCAGAACCATTCTTTACATAACAGTCTTTATAATACTTTCCATCTACTACTAGCTGCATTTTTGTATAACTTGCGCTGACTGGTGTGTCTTTAGCCGACTCATCTACTATACAGAACATATCTTCCATATATTTATTTAGGTAGATTTGATACATACTAATAATTTCGTCAGTAGTAAACGTCTTATTGGAGTCGCCGAATAAGCTCTGTGTAGCAACGTCAGGCTTGGCGGTCGGCATAACATAATTTGGGACAAACGAAGCTTCAGATTCCCAGTCAATCTCATCGCTCGCTACGTAGTTAGAATAGTTACCGCTTTCATAGGTGCCACCAGCTATTGCGTTCTTTTGACTTTGCCACCAAGAGTGGAGTTCCGAAACACATGTGTCAAAGTTTCCGCCTACGTAGCAGCTTGCTGGGTTAGTTTCGGCACCACCCATGGAGATACCTTGTCCGTAAATAACAGACATACCTAATGGGTCTTTCCCAACCGCATCAGCACCAGGTTCTGTCTCAGAGAGAATAGTACCATTAGAATCAACCTGGGCACATATCTGCTGGGTAAACACTTCATTAGCAAAAGGCGCTTCGCTGCCATTTTTGACGTCTGTCATGATATATTTGAACCTGGCGCATTTCCTGCCGCCACCCCCGCCGCTACTAGCGTCTGGCGCATACCCCATTTTTTCAAGGAAGGCGCCCTGCTCAGCGGTTGGACTGTTAGATGTTGCTTCGGACATACTGCTATAGCTGAAGATGCCGCTAAAATTCCCACCAGTACCATTGTAGCCGTGCAATAGTTGCTGACAACTTAAATCGTTGTCAGTGATATTAGTATATCCATTTGGCAATTTTACTACACCATCAGTATTATCCAAGGCGATACTGCCAGCATTGACAAAATTTCCACTACCACCAATAGTTACTTTCGCTCTAATATGTCCGCCGTTGTAACATGTGTATATGCCATTTATTAGCACCTTCTTCATTAACCAAGCTTCATCATACTTGTCATTATTCGCGGCAAGAGCTGGAGTAAAAACCGCTAACCCCACGATAACTGTAGTAATAGTAGCCACAATCGCAGCGATCAATCTTCGTTGTCTACGCATAGGTTCCTCCTGAATACTGTTTATTTTGCATCACTGCTACGTCTATATTTGGGCTTGGGTTAGATAGCTCTGCATATATTTCCGAAGCATCTAGTGGGATAGAATTTTTGGCCGATCTTACTTGTTCAATAATTTCCTCCTCAACACTCATTATCGCATTAGTAGCATCGGCGTTACTCGTAACGATCGAGTTATAGCATTCATTAGAAATATCCAATCTACCGTTCACTACTGCTATACAATTAAATGCCGTGTTGTCTGCAATAGCTGCAGCGATCATACCATCACGTTCGCTCATCATGTTAGCATACTGTGACCCAATGCCGCCATGTTCCATGAAAATATCGTACTTGTTCTCTATAGGCAAATATTCTGATATAGAGTAGTTCCCCTCGCTATTAATTACTTCATTGTAAAACATTAAAATATTTTTTTGACTAGAAACGTAGTTAGACAATAAATCGTAATTTACGAAATTAGTACTGCTGAAAATGTCGGAAAAATCTTCATACAAAGCTATTGCGTTGGCGATATACTCTTTCTCTTTCGATGTATCACTTCCTATATTCATTATCTTGTACGCCCCTAAATTATTAACAGAGGCTGGTGATATTTTTTTAGTATCCTCACCGTAGAATAGATAGCTTAGATATTTCGAAAAGGCTTCCTTTGCATCCTCTTCGGAAGGAGCTGCTTGCGTGGAAGGTTTATTGCTTGGTTTTTTGTTGCCGCCAGTTAGGGCAACGACACCAAGGACACCGGCAACTATGACTAGAATGCCGATGACGGCTCCGACTAGAATTTTTGTGGTTTTTGACGAGTTAGGGTTAGCAGGTTTTTCAGCTGGGGCAGGAGTCGTGGCTGGTGCAGACTCGATCACAGAGCCAGCGCCGGCGGACTTGTTTAGCTTGCGGAGGCGCCTAGCTTCGCGGCGGGCTTCACGAGAAATTTCGGCGGCAGATTTTGGGCGCGGGGCCGAGGATCCACCGAAGAAACGGCGCTTCGGCTTTGGGTCGTCCTTGTTGAGCAAGATATCGCCGGTGGCGTATTCAATTTTGTCGAACTTGTGCTTAGCAAAGATTGGTGCACCGGTGGCGGATTGATTAGTATCATTCAGGCTATCCATGGTGCGGGAAACGTTGGCACCAGTGGATAGATTCTCAGCGCCGAGGTCTCCTGCCATTTTTGCTGGCTGTGTTGTACCGGTGGAGAAAACTGGCGCTGGAGAAGCTGGAGCTTCTGCTTGTGAATTAGCACCAGAAACATCGCCCACTACTGGAGTTGGCTGGACCGGTTGACCTTCTTGCCCACCTACCTGGGGCGTGCCCAGAGGCGATGTTTGTTTTGGATCCATTATGGCTTTATTATACCATAAGCGGGATAAAAAATACAACAAAAAAAGTCCCCTTTTTAGGGGGACTTTTTGAAGTAATCGTAATTACTTGTTGCGCTCGTCGATGATCTCCTGAGCAACGTTTGGTGGAACTTCCTCGTACTGGAAGAGCTCCATCGAAGAAGCTGCACGACCCTGAGACATAGAGCGGAGATCGGAAGTGTAACCGAAGAGGTTAGCAAGTGGACAGAAAGCGCGGATGAGCTTGGCGCCACCGTTTAGATCTTCCATCTCATCGACGCGGCCACGGCGAGCATTAATATCGCCGATGACGTCGCCCATGAATTCTTCTGGGGTAGTAATCTCAAGTTTCATGATAGGCTCAAGAAGAACTGGGTTAGCTTTCTTGATACCTTCGCGAGTAGCAAGTGTACCAGCGAGTTTGAAGGCGAGCTCGGAGGAGTCGACATCGTGGTAAGAACCATCGTAGAGGGTAGCCTTGACATCGACAACTGGATAGCCAGCGATAACACCGCCATTCAAGGTCTCTTCGACACCCTGCTGAACAGGCTTTCTGTATTCCTGAGGAACCACACCACCCTTGATCTGGTCGATAAACTCGAAGCCTTTGCCTGGCTCGTTTGGCTCAAACTTAATCCAAACGTCACCATACTGACCACGACCACCAGACTGCTTGATGTGTTTACCCTGAGCCTCGGCAGTGCCGCGGATGGTTTCACGATAAGCAACCTGTGGAGCGCCAGTGTTGGCCTCGACACCATGTTCCTTATTCAAACGGTCGATAATAATCTCGAGGTGAAGCTCGCCCATACCGGAAATAATGGTCTGGCCGGTTTCTTCATCGGTGTGAACACGGAAAGTAGGATCTTCCTCAGCAAGCTTGGAAAGACCGAGAGCCATCTTTTCCTGATCGGACTTGGTCTTTGGCTCGACAGCAATAGATACTGGAGGATCTGGGAATTCGATAGACTCAAGATGAATTGGATGAGCTGGATCACAAAGAGTAGTACCAGTAGTAGTGTCCTTAAGTCCAACTACAGCAGCGATGTCACCAGCGGTAACTTCGTTGATTTCTTCACGCTTGTCAGCAAACATACGAACGATACGACCGACGCGTTCCTTGTCGCCAGTAGTAGCGTTGAGGATGTAAGAACCGGAAGTCAATCTACCTGCATAAACGCGGATAAAGATTAATTTACCGACGAATGGGTCAGTAGCAATCTTGAAGGCGAGAGCGGTAAGCGGCTCGCTGTTGTCAGCCTTTCTAATGATCTGATCGCCAGTCTTTGGATCGGTACCAACGACCTGGCCTTGATCGCGATCAAGTGGAGATGGGAGATAATCAGCCATAAGGTCAAGAAGTTTCTCGACGATCACACCACGACCATCACCACCAGTGACTAGGAAGAAGTCGCCGTCAAGGACGCGCTTACGAAGAGCGGCCTTAAGCTCGGCTTCGGTAATAGCCTCTTCGCCTTCGTTGAAGTATTTATCCATAAGAGCCTCGTCGGCCTGAACGGCTTCCTCGACGAGCATAGAACGAGCATTTTTGGCTTTCTCGAGCATGTCAGCTGGAATTTCTCCAACAGTAAGCTCGTGATCTGCATAATCTTTGTAGGTGTAGGCCTTCATATCGATAAGGTCAACGACACCACAAATAGTTTTCTCAAAACCGATTGGAAGATGAATTGCAACAGCATTCTTAGAGAGACGCTTGTGAATACTATCTAGGGACTTATAAAAGTCACCACCAATCTGGTTGATCTTATTAACGAAACAGATGCGAGGAACACCATACTTAGTAGCCTGGCGCCAAACAGTCTCGGACTGAGCCTCGACACCCATCTTACCATCGAAGACCACGACGGCACCATCGAGCACACGAAGTGAGCGCTCCACCTCAGCGGTAAAGTCGATGTGGCCCGGGGTATCAATAATATTAATCTGGTGACCTTTCCAGTAAGCGGTAACAGCAGCGGAAGTAATAGTAATACCACGTTCCTTTTCCTGCTCCATCCAGTCAGTAGTAGCGCCACCGGTGTCGCCCTTAACTAGGTCAATTTTGTGTTTGAGACCGGTACGATAAAGAATCGCCTCGGAAGTTGTAGTTTTGCCTGCATCAATATGCGCGATAATACCGATGTTGCGCAACATTGACAGGTCTGTGATTTTGTCAGCCATATGCTCCTTTTATTATTTACACATTAAAAATATATGCTTTGAACTATTCTACCATAAAATACCAGAAAAGTATAGTAATAAAATTAGCCGTTCACATAAAAATGGCTAAACGTAAGAAAATTAGCCGTTCACATAAAAATGTCAATGCAAGGTGAATTGTCAAAATGACATTTCATTGTCATTTTGACTTCAATTCAGCCTTGATATGCATTGACATTTTCATGTTTCACGGCTAATTTTTCGTAGTTCAACGTAGTCAAGCCTTGATATGCATTGACATTTTCATGTTTCACGGCTAATTTTACGTAGTTTAGCTTAGCCTTGATATGCATTGGCATTTTTATGATTCACGGCTAATTTAGCTTGGAACGGAGAATTTGTTGGGCGGAAGCTGGGTTGGCTTTGCCCTGGGAAGCCTTCATCACCTGGCCAACGAGGAAGCCGATGACTTTTTCCTGGCCGTTCTTAAAGTCCGTGATTGCCTGAGCGCAAGCTGGATCGGCCAAGACTTGGTCGACGATAGCTTCGAGAGCGCCGGTGTCGTTTTCCTGAATAACGTTTAATTCTTTAGCGATGGTGCGAGTATCTTTCTTACCCATTTGTGGGTCGAAGAACTTGAGGAAGACTTCCTTGGCGGCGGTACTGGAGAGCTCACCCTTATCCTTCATTTCCGAGAGGTCTTCGAGCTGCTTGGCAGAAGGAAGATTGTTCAACATCTCCGTGGATTTTTCCTCGGCGAGAAGAACGGATGCAAATAAGTTAGATACGAACTTGATAGCGCCGGCACTTAGCTCGGCGATTTTGCCCATGAGCTGCGGATAGTCCAAGAGAATCTCGAGAGTGTCGTCAGCGATGGCACCCTTGAACTTGGCACGGTAATCCTTCGGCAAAAGCGGAACATTCTGCAGTTCCTCATCAATAAACTCCTGGCTCAAGCGAATTGGCGGAATATCTGGCTCCGGCATATAGCGATAATCCTGAGCCTCTTCCTTGCTACGCTGGAAAGTGGTCTCGCCGGTAGCATCATTCCAGCCACGAGTTTCCTGACGGACTGGCTCGCCCTTGTCTAAGAGCTTGCTCTGGCGCTTGTACTCATACTCCACGGCACGCTCGACGCTACGGAAGCTGTTAAGATTCTTGATCTCGGCGCGCTTGCCAAGCTCCTTGGAACCTTCCGGTGCGAGCGAAATATTAACATCAAAACGCATGTTGCCATTATACAAATCACCAATGGTAACGCCGGCATAGACCATGGCGCGCCAAAGCTCCTTACAGTAATCATGAGCCTGCTTGGCAGAATGAATGTCTGGCATAGAAACAATTTCAATTAGCGGAGTGCCGGCGCGGTTCAAGTCCACCAGGCTATATCCGCCAAAGTGATTCAGCTTGCCAGCGTCTTCCTCCATGTGAGCGTGCTCGATGCGGATTTTCTCGCCGGTTGGAAGCTCAATATAGCCCTCACCAATAATCGGATGATAAAACTGAGAAATCTGATAGCCCTTTGGCAAATCTGGATAATAATAGTGCTTGCGATCGAAACGACTTTCTGGATTAATCTCGGCATTCATGGCCTTGCCAGCGCGGATGGCGAGCTTGATTGCTTCCCTATTTAAGCGCGGCAACATGCCTGGAAGCGCATAGTCAACTGGGGAGACGCAAGAGTTTGGTTCCTTGTCACGAGCGTCATTGTCGACCTCGGAAAAAAGCTTAGTCCTTGTCGCGAGCTGGACGTGACATTCGATACCGATGGTAATTTCGTACTTCATTAGATAGCCTCCAAATCTTTTAGTGCCTGCTTAAAGCTAGAAAGCGCGTGCTTTACCTGAGTATATTCAATTGAAAATCCGTGTTCGTGAGCGATCTGGTTGCGGAGCTTGTGTGCATACCACACAGCGTTGAGCTGAGAGAATCTAGTGCTAGATTTCTTGAGACGCTCGCCCATAGTCTTGCCCGGGACGCCCATTTCGTTCAGGGCCTTATCGAGCAATTTGTCTGCCTCGATGATCACATTGTTGTAAGTTGCCTTGTTGTCCTTGTCGAGCTCATTCTCAATACGAAGCCAAGCGGTCTGATATTCTTCCTTGTCGAAGGAATAACGCTTCTTGGATGTAATAGAAATCGCGACAAAGACCAAGACGCCAACGATAGCAATCGCGATTAGCAAGAAAATTATAGAGCTACTCATTATTTTTCCTCCTGCTTAGCGATGTCTGCGGCAACCTTAAGCAGCGCCTTATCGCTTCTGCGTGGACCAACAAGCTGCACGCCGAGGCTAATACTGTCCTTGGTCTCGCCTGCCGGAATGGCCACGCCTGGGATACCGGCGAGGTTTAATGGAACACTCATAATATCTTCTAGGTACATAGAAACTGGATCGCTAGTGTGCTCGCCGAGCTTGAAGGCTGGGTTTGGCGTGACTGGAGTCAAGATAAAATCGCATTTCTTAAAGGCATCCTCGTACTGCTTGATAATCACCGTGCGCGCCTTCTGAGCCTTATTGTAATAAGCATCATAGAAACCGGAGCTTAGGACGAAGTTGCCGATCATGATGCGGCGCTTGTTCTCTGGCATAAATCCATCGTTTCTGGACTTGCCATAAACCTCGTCGAGGGACTTGGCCTCCTCGTTGCGATAGCCATAACGGATGCCGTCGTGGCGGGAAAGGTTGCTAGAAATCTCGGCTGGGACAATAATATAATACACCGCTAAGGCATACTTTAAGGCTGGCATGTCGAGCTCGACAACTTCCATGCCCATGGACTTTAGAGTCTCTAGCTTGTGATCAAAGGCAGCCTTGATCTCTGGGTCGACCTTGGACAAATCGAAGTCTTTGATAACACCGACTTTGTTAAAGGAATGAGGGGCTTCTTCCGTATAATAATCCGGGAGGGTGGTCATGTCGTATGGGTCTTGGCCGGCGCAAATATCCATCAGAAGATCGAGGTCCTCGGCGGAGTCGGCAAAGAAACCAATACAGTCAGTAGAAGACGCCATGGCGACGACGCCGTAGCGAGAAATCGTGCCGTAAGTCGGCTTGATGCCATAGACACCGTTAAAGGAAGCTGGCTGGCGAATAGAACCACCAGTGTCGGTACCGGTAGCAAAAGGCACAATGCCAAGCGCCACAGCTACGGCCGAGCCACCAGAAGAACCACCGGCAACACGAGTCTTGTCGTGCGCGTTCTTGGTCGGGCCAAAGTAAGAGTTCTCCGTGGAGGAGCCGTGAGCAAAGGAATCCATATTAGTGCGGCCGATCATAATAGCGCCCTCGTCCTCTAGCTTCTTAATAGCAGTCGCAGTGATCGGGCTCTTAAATGGCTCCAAAATCTTGGACGAAGCAGTAGTATTTCCCTCTTTGCTCAAGAAGTTGTCCTTGCAAGCGTAAGGCACGCCGGCAAGGCGGCCAGGGTTCTCACCTTTTTTTATCTTAGCATCAATCTCTGCAGCTTTCTTTAATGCGATTTCCTCATTGAGAGACACAAAAACATGATAGTCCTCATATTGCTTGGCTTTTTCTAGAGCCGCCTTAACCATCTCGACGGCGGTATGTTCCTTAGTAGCAATCTGCATTTTCGTCCCTTTCTGTGTTCTCACTATCTTGCTCTTCGGCGAGGAGAGTATCTAATAATTCTGCGTCTTTATCGTCTGCTTTCATTGATGCTCCTATAATACCTTCGGCACTTTAATTTGATGATCCTCGGCGGCCGGAGCAAGGGCGAGCAGCGCCTCGCGATCCGCTTCTTGCGGCTGAATCTCGTCGTCGCGCCAGACGTTTTCCATCTCAAAAACCTGATAAGTCGGCTCGACGCCTTCCGTATCTAGCTCCTTTAATTCTGAAATGTAGCCAATAATATTTTCAAGATCGCTTTGCAAACTCTCGGCCTCATTGTCGGTCAATGAAAAATTAGAGAGCATTGCTAAATGATCGATTTCCTCGCGTGTAATTTCCATCTATATTATTATAACATAGTTTGGTTTTGCTGGCATGAAAAAGCGGCCCACAAATGTAGGCCGCGAAAGGAGGGTGGTGGAAGGCCACTATAAAATTGGATGCAGTTGACCTTCGCTCTTTTCGGAAGCGTTCTGCTCCCGTGCTTTTTCTATTGTTGTGTGAGGTATAACGATTGTGTCGCCGTTTTTGTTGTTGTCGGCACAGCATTGGCGATCTAATCGCCTGAATAATACTTCGTCATAAATGACGTAGGCGATTACGCCTGCAGCAACCGAAACGATTGCCGACGTTAAAATAGTGAAGATAGTTTTTTTCATAGTTTCTTCCTCCTTAAGGTACGTACTTGTTCTTTTTGGGAACAGCAAAAATATGAGTGTTCTTTTATTATATCACAGATAGCTGTAAAAGTCAATAGCCTAACGAGATGCTACACAGCGTAGCTGGAGACCGTCGTACTTATCGCCGAAGCTCTGAGCGTCGACGTAGGACGCGTAGTAATACAGGTTGTGGCCGTAGAAATCATCATTGGCTGTAGGGGACCAATAGTCACCGCTGGCGGCATTACCCTGGCTACCAGAGTCCACGAAGCCAGCGCGGTAAAGGCTGATTGGGTATTGTTCTAGGATTTGGTAATCGGTAGCGGCCGCGGTGTAGTGGGTAATACCTAGATAAGCATTAGTTAGAGCCCCCCAGCTGATATTTTGGTTAGTAGTGTCATTATAGTTAGTAGGGAGCCTCCAGCCAGCTGGGCAGATGGAGCCGTCGATGGAGACGCCATCTGTAGCATCTCTTTGGGAGCCTTGGCCAGCTGTGGCTGCGGTCCAGTTGTAGTAGTATTCGGTTTGACCGGTAACGTCGCCAAGGTAGCTATACCTAGTAATATTGGTCAGTGGTTTAGTGTTAGGGTTAATGACGTAGTTGCGAGCGTTAGCTGTAGTAGTGTAGTAGCCTACACGAGCTGCGAGGTTCTCATCGGTCATCTCAAAGGTAGAGCCATCGTTTCTAGAGCCGATACCACGTTTGCCGTTGTTGTAGAGGGCTAGGAGGTCGTATTCTAGGTTATCTACCATCCAGCAGTTACCATCAGCTAGTTTTCTGACTTTGTAGCTCTTCTTGGTACCGGTGCCATCGGCGTCACGGTCGTCTAGTAGAGTTCTTTCTGGGACGAGTGGGGAGGAATTGTCACTAGTTACGGTGTAGTCTCCATTGTTGTATCTTTCTAGGGTGATGATGTTAGTATCAGTCATGGAGACGGCGTTAGTAGGAGTATACACAGTGGCACAGATTTCTGGAGTCATTTGTTGCATAGTAGTGATGGTCCAGAAGTTTGGTAGCTCGTACTTAATAGTTAGGGTGTTGGTGTAGGTCTTGCTGTATTCTGGGATGGAGAGAGTGACTGGGTAGGTGTAAGTGCCTTCTGCGTTGTAAGTAAAGGATGGGAGGGTGCAGCGGGCTTCTAGGTGACCTTCTGAAGTGGAGACTTCTTTTATTGTACAGGTTTGTTCTTGGCCGGATTCGCCGACTGTGACGGTGATGTCAGTATTCTCGAAGGTTCTGTTAGTGTAGAAGTTAGTAGAGATGGTAATGTCGGTACTTTGCAAAGTAGAGGTTTCTGTAGTGATGGAGTTAGGGTAGATACCGGCACTGTCGGCAGTTTCTTGGGAATAGTCGGCTAGGACACTGTAGTTAATAACACCACTGTAGTAGCCAGAAGGTAGGGCGGAAGTGACGTTAACACCATAGTAGATGTCTAGGTCGTCTCCTTCTGCAGTAGTAGCAGAGTCGGAAGTGCTGATGATTTCTGGGTTAGACTTTAACGGGACTGCAGCAAAGGTAGAGTCGTCTACTGTGTTAAAGCCCCATTCGTTAGTGCCTAGGGCGGCTGGGCTAGAGATGGAGCTAGAAGATGGGGCAATGTAGGAAGTACTAGTGCTAGTACCGTCTTTGTACAAGGCATTGCCTGGCTTGTCTGAAGCATAGTCTATAGCATTGTCCATGGAGACATAGAGCTTATAGCCTTCTGGGTTGTTAGTTACTATGTTTATGGTGTCACTAGTAGTAGCTAAGGTACCAGTAGGGGTAGAGGTAAGTTCTAAGTCTAATTGAGAAGTGGCTGAGACGGAAGCGGTGTAGCCTTCGTCGGAGACATCGAAGATGAGGACGTCGGCATTGGAGAGGTTGGCTGGAGCGAAGATAGAGGCGGCCATGATAGAGAAGATAAAGGCGCCGGAAAAAATACTAAAACTGTTTGCAAGCCTTCTCCTATAACGACTAACCATAACCGTAGTATAGCACATATGCTATAATGAATGCAATGCCAAAGTTTAAATTGCACAGCAAATATCAGCCGACCGGCGATCAGCCTAGCGCAATCGCTGATCTTTGTGATGGGCTGGATAAAGGCATCCGCGAGCAGACACTGCTTGGCGTAACTGGGTCCGGCAAGACTTTCACGATGGCAAACATCATTGAGCATTATCAGAAGCCGACCTTAATCTTGGCACATAATAAGACCCTGGCTGCGCAGCTTTATTCGGAATTTAGAGAGTTTTTCCCAGACAATGAAGTGCATTACTTTGTGTCGTACTTCGATTATTATCAGCCGGAGGCCTACATCGCGTCTTCGGATACTTACATTGAGAAAGATTCTGCAATTAACGACGAGATCGACCGTCTGCGTCATGGCGCGACTGAGGCGCTGCTGACTAGGAACGACGTCATCATCGTGGCATCGGTATCTTGTATCTACGGTATCGGTTCGCCGGATAGCTATCTTAAAATGTCGCTTGGACTGGAAAAAGTCGATGGTGGATGGAGCGTGACGGGTGACGTCGCTGGGGGGACCCCCAGCGCGGGTGGCCTTCAGGCCAACGCGATGGGGGAATCTGCGACGGCAGGACCCGTCACACTACGTCAATCAGACTTGATTGCCGAGCTGGTGAAGATGCAATATCATCGCAATGACATCGCCTTTGAACGGGGGAATTTCCGCGTGATGGGCGACACGGTAGACCTCTTCCCGGCTTCGGGCGAAAGTGCATATCGCTTTGAATTCGGATTTGACGAGCTAGAAAACATTAAGATTATCGATCCGCTGACGGCTGAGATTAAGGATAAGCCGGAGAAAGTGCACATCTTCCCAAATACGCATTATGCTACACCGAAGGACCAGCTGGACCGCGCGCTAGAAACTATTCGGGCGGAATTTGAGGCAAGGCTCTCGTATTTTGAAAGGCATGGTAAATACCTGGAAGCGCAGCGCTTGTCGCAAAGGACAAAGTACGACATTGAGATGTTAGAAAATACTGGCTTCGTGAAAGGGATCGAGAATTATTCTAGACACCTAGACGGTCGGGCACCAGGTGAGCCGCCAGCCACGCTGCTGGACTTCTTCCCTAACGATTTCTTGCTGCTGGTTGATGAGTCGCACATGACTTTGCCGCAGGTCCGTGGAATGTATAATGGCGACCATGCACGCAAGGAGACCTTAGTTGATTACGGGTTCCGCTTGCCTTCGGCGCTGGACAATAGACCGCTGACATTTAACGAGTTCGATCGGCACATCAAGCACGCAATTTACGTTTCCGCAACTCCGGGCGAGTACGAACTAGAGCATTCGCCAGAGCCAGCCGAGCAGGTGATTCGCCCAACCGGCTTGCTTGATCCAGAAATTGAAGTACGCGGTACTGATGGGCAAATCGACAACCTGATGGAAGAAATCGACAGGCGCATCGCCAAGAATCAACGCGTGCTAGTCACCACCCTAACTAAGCGCATGGCGGAAGACTTGTCCGACCACCTGAAAGAGCGTGGTGTGAAGACAGCTTATATTCATTCCGATATCGACACCTTGGAGCGCGGCGACATCTTGCGCGATCTACGCGCGGGCGTGTACGACGTCCTAGTCGGGATCAACCTTCTGCGCGAGGGCCTAGATCTTCCGGAAGTTTCCCTCGTCGCGATTCTCGATGCAGACAAGGAAGGTTTCCTACGTTCTGAAAGCGCCTTAATCCAAACCATTGGCCGGGCGGCACGGCACGTAGAGGGCAAAGTCATCATGTACGCCGACAACATCACTGAAAGCATGGAACGAGCAATCTCCGAAACTAACCGCCGACGTGAAATCCAGGAAGCCTACAACAAAGAGCACAATATCACTCCGCGTGGCATCACCAAGGAAGTGGGTGCCGGGCTGCGAGCGCTGATCCCAGAAAAGGAGCAGGCGAATAAGCTAGATCTTCGTAAAGTGCCACCAGAAGAAATTCCGAAGCTGGTTCGTCAATTAGAGTCAGAAATGAAGCTGGCGGCGGCGAATCTCGAGTTTGAAAGAGCAGCGTCGCTGAGGGATTTGATTGAAGATATTAAGGCTGGGAAGACCAAAAAACAGTAGCACCTGACGTCATGGACTTGTTCGTAGTCAAAATCACAAATATTGTGATTTTGACACTCACAAATCTGGTCTAAATCTCATTATGACGTCAGATGCTACTGTTTTTTTGGTTTCCATGGTCTAAATCTCATTATGACACTAGATATTACTGTTTTTATCTTCTGTGCTAGTTTTTTGACTTTGGCACCAAAAAGACCTCCCGAAGGAGGTCTTTTTGTAAGTTAGGCGAGTTTAGAAGCACCGCCTATTTCCCACCAGTAAGGCGGTCAATTTAGTGCTTACGGCTAGCAATGACGTAACCAGCAGCGGTTACGATGCCACCAGCGCCAAGAGCGCCAGCCATGATAGATACAGGACCAGTGGTTGGGAGGTCTTCTACTGGAGTAGTAGGAATAGTATCACAACCCTGAGTCTTCTTAACCATCACGAAGGCATTATCCTGAATAGTGGTCTTGCCGACACCGACCTGACCCCAGTTCACGAGTTTGTTAGTACCACAAACCATGCTCTTATCAACGACTACAGCGCGGAAGCGGATGTAGGCATTAGCACCGTCATCATAGCTACCAATATTGATACCGGTAGATGGAATGGTGTCATTATTGTTGATAGCACCCTGTTGGTGAGCCTGGTTGTAAAGTTTAGTAGAACCGTCGATATATTCCATGTTGTTTGGAAGAAGATCGCGGACTACGACGTTGTCCATATGCTGACCAGAAATGTTCTCGAAGTAGATCTGGTACTCAACGATGTCACCAACCTTAGCATCGACAGTGTCGGAGAAGGTCTTCTCACCGTTAGTTACGTTACGGACAGTTTTCTCAACCTTGAAAGATTTGTTCAAGTAGTGAGCTTTGACACGGATAGTAGTGTAAGAAGCGTACTTGAAACAGCCAGGAACCTGGCCATCAAGTTCGCTATCACCGATCAAAACACCCTTGCTGGTGATAATGTCATCAGAAAGTGTGTAGCCACCATTTGCGCCAATGAAGTTATTCTCAAAGTGAGCAGAACCTTCAATGTAGTCAAGGTAGAACTGGCTACCATCAGCGGATTTGAAAACTACGTCATCATAAACGCGAGTTGGGTCAGCGTTGGTAGAATCGATAGAACCCTGAACGCTAAGTTCAGTACCAGCTTCGGTAGGAAGAGTAAAGTGAAGGGTTACACCTTCTGCAACTTTACCATTTGGGTTGTTGTTGTGAGCGTAAAGACGAACGAGGTATTCCTTACCATCTTCTACGGTGATTTCATTAGCGTTCCAAACGTTGTTAACACCAGCGTTGATGCCAGTATTTTCACGGGCGCCGACGAAGTTACGCTCGTCACCGATGTTACCATTCTTGTAAGAGTTGAAGGTAACTTTGTCACCCATAGATGGGGAAACTGTACAGTTAGTACGGCCATAGCCAGTACCTTCACAGTTTTCCAAGGTGTACATATCGCGGCCATTAGCTTTGCCGCTGTTGTCGCCCCAAGCCATAACAGCTGGAGCAGCGTTGATACCGACGATTGCAGCAGAAGCTACAACTGCGGAAACAGTTTTAATTGCTTTCATAATATTTTCTCCTTTCGAAGAGATATTAATTAGTTAGTAAATAATCGCTTTTTTTAGGCACTGTTTGTACCTAACGGTTTTGATTTTGCTAGCCGAATTTTTAATTTTCTTCTTAACCATGCAAAATCGAATCATCTCAAACACAAATCTTGGGATTGGGGTGGCTCGTGGGAGCCACCCCTATATTTAATGTGCTTGTGTGTGCTAGTGCTATTCAACCGGCGGTGCACTGATGGCACCATGGTTGTTGCCGCCGTCGGTCTGCTGACCAGTGGCGATGTCGGTGTAGGAGTTGTTGTTAACTCCATCACCTATTCCGATCTGGTTGCTTGGTGCCGCTGTGTCGGGCACTGAACCATTGTCGGTGTTGTCAGCAGTAGGTCCCTGCTCGTACTGGTTCGGGTTAGCCCCGTCAGTATTTACGCTGTTACCCTGCTGATATTGTGACTCCTCGACTTTGTCGGACTTTGAGTTGCCCTGATCGGGCTTCCAAGGTCCAGGACCAGGATCATCGTTGGTGCCGCCCCCTATCGGGGCGTTGCCCTGAGCGGCAGGATCCTCATTTGGATTCTTCTTCTCAGGTGGATTCTCCTTCGGAGGATCGTTTGGATTCGGATTGTTTGAACCCGGATCCGGATTAGGCTGCGGCTGCGGCTGCAGCTGCGGCTTAGGCTTTGACTGCCGCACTGGCTTACGAGTCACCGTATAGTTCAGGACCTCCGGACGTTTGTCGCGAAGATTAGCACCGAACTTAATGGCAACTTTGCCATCCTTGGTGTAAATCTTGAATACCAAGGATGCGAGAGTCTCCTTGTAGTTCGCCGGCTGGGCGAACCTCAGAGAGTTCTTTTCACCCGGAATGAGGTTGTAGTGGTCGCCAGCTTTTGCTGTTAAGACCTCTACATCCGTTTTTGCCGGGATAAGAAGTAACACAACATCCAGAACGTATTGCTGATATTCTGGCGTCGTATAGTACTTGTATTGACCATCGAACTTTATTTTCCGCAGCCAGATATTATTTCCGCGTCCGCGGATATCTGCGTAAGAATCAAGTCCGTTATATGGTTCGAGGTCTCGAGCGATTTCCATCAGCTCGATGTATCTCTTGCCGCTTGGCCAGGATTCAAGTACTGTCGTCGCCTGTCCGATCTTCTGGGCGGTGATGAGTTTCATCCACGCTTCGAAGAGAACAGGGTTCTCACCGAGTTCAAGGAACAACTCAACACGGAGCTGCTTGATCTCTTCCTCGGAAAAATCCACTTTTTGGCCAGCTTTCGCAGCTAAGACCTTCCCAACTTGCTCTTCTGTAAGAGCGAAGGGGAAGGCAATTGCATCGTTTATAGGATTTTTGTTTAACCCCATGTTAACAGATGCCAAAGGTCTCTCGTCATCGGTCTGCCTTAAGCTTTCCTCTGATAACGGAATCAGGAGATTGCCATCAGGATCTAAATCATAGTCCTGAAGATATTCCTTGTATTCCTCGATGAATGCCTTGTAAGCGTCTTCATCAATATCAGGAGCCTCCTCGAAGAACCCAGCCACTGAAGCTACGTCCTCGTCAGTTAAGTTGTTGGAGTAAGCATACTCCTCTTCCTTAACCTCTTCTTCGGTCACTTCAGTAACCTCTTCAACTTCTTCCTCAGTCTCAGCTTCGGCTGTGACCTTGGTTTCGTTTGCGATTGCCTCTTCCTTCATGGTCGAGATAACCTGCTCTTCAGTTTTGGGCTCAGCTGCTACCTTGTTATCCTTGATAGGAGTAGGAGTAGCGGCTGTTGGTTTTGCGATGATCATAATAATTGCTATGCAAATTATCACGACCGCACACATCAAGATCCCGTCTATGATCCAAAAGACGGTCTCCCTCTTCTTCATCGGCTTACGCCGACGTTCTTTTCTTGTTCTCTTCATAGCTGCCACCTCCCTTCATCAGCTAAGTTTGACTATGGCGATAATTCCGGCGACGAGCGCCAGTGCCAATATTACAAACAACGCAAGGGCGAATACTTCGCCCTTATTCAGCTTCGGGATGTTGAATTTTACTTCTCTGTCCCTTAACTTATCTGCAATAAAACCGAGTACTGGTACTGCCAACACAAGTAGCAGCCACCACAATTCAGTGAATTTCGGGCCCTTCTTGTCAAACTGGCCCGCAATTGACATTGCTAAGGCTATGCCGAAGATTCCGGCACAGCAGTCCCAGGCAAGAGCCCGGTATTTGCCCTGCTTGTTGTAAAGCTGCAGGATAATTAGCGCTATCAAGAAGATAATGCTGATTACTTTGACTGCAATCGGAAAGGCGTGACTTAGTGCGAGAGCAGCAATGCCCCCGCCAAGATTGAGCACAATCATGGTAAGCCCAACGGGCTTTTCGATTGTCGCCTTCTTCCCTTCCTTTACCGACCTTGCGGCGTAGTAGATTACTCCACAGGTTAATACTGCTACTATAACGCTCAATAAAATTACTAATGTTGTACTCATAAACTATTCCTCCTGTATTGTACGTACTGTGATAACAACATCTATATAGAACCCAGAAACGCTCGTTCTGGGAGAAAAGGGTATTTAGCACACACTCAGATACATTTGTATCTGAGATGATTCGATTTTAATGGTCGTCAAATGAGAATGGTGCTTTCTAAACTCTTTCCCACAGACTACTTTCATTATAGCACACTTCGGTCAAAAAGTCAATAGTTTTAACACGTTTTTGGCGGGGGTGTAACAGGGGTGGGAGTGGTGCTATTGGGGTGGTTTTGCTTGCTTTTTATTGTTTTTATGCTTTTTTGGTTGATTTTTGGCAAAAATCGGGTATTTTTGAGACAAAAATTGGCCCCGCAATATGCGGGGCCTTGTACAATACCGGTTGTGTTCCTCCTTTTAATGTGTGCTGTTGTTCCCTTTTCTTTGAAAGGAGGACACAACACTGCAGGAGGGTTTATGCCTTCGCGGCTTTGCCCTTGCCGGGCTTAGCTGCTTTGGCGGGTGCTGTCATATGGAGTTGGCGGCGGAGAGCATCTCTGTCTCCGTCGAAGCTATTGATGTAGGCCTCAACTTCGGATTCCTCTACGTATGCTCCGTTCGCCGTATGGCGAATTTCGAAGCAGCTTTCGAAATCGGTGGCACCGACAGCGAGGAAATCTTTGATTGACTCCTCAGCCTCAGCCTTGGTTTCAAAAGCAAATCCGGTCACTTTTGACACAAATACTGTTTTGTAAGGCATATTATATTCTTCTGCCTTTACTATGGCGTCTTTTACCGCACCAATAAGGTCGGGGTTCTTCTTAAGAATTACCCCAAGGTGCGAAAGAACAGCGTCTTCAGCAAGTGTCCTATCATCTTCAAGGGTTGACTTAATCCACTCTCTTAGCGAGTCCGTCATTCCTTTGCCATGATCGTAATCAAACGCATTGGAACCAAGTTCTGTGTAAAAATTCAGGCTACTATTTTTCATACTTCTCTTCTCCTTCTGTTTCTGTGCATATACTGTTTTCTGTTCCTGTACATTGCCTGATTCATCTTCAGATTTATCATCTTCCTCAGACTTATCATCACTGTCCTCATCCTCGTCATCGTCCTCTTCCATGGCTTTGAGGAATTTATCCATTGCAGCCTGGAATTCAGGATCTTTCTCTTTGACGGCTGGATTATCTTCGCTATCTTCGGCAAAGAGGTCGTCGAGCTCTTTAGCGAGCTCTTCGTCCGTCTTGTGAGCTTTTTTGAGGTCGTCCCATTCTCCTTTCGAAGCTTCATGAGTGTCTTCGTCAGAATCATCGGGCTCGGGCTTTGCTGCTTTAGCGGCGGCCATGGCCTTTTTCAAGGCACGGCGCTGCTTTGTTGTGAGTTTTTCCTCGGTTTTAAGCCAAGCAGACTCTTCAGCCTCGAGCTCTTTGAGCTCTTTCTCCAATTTGGAGATAGAGGCTGCAATTTCTTCAGCGTGATCCTTACTAGCTTTAGCTTCTGATACAATTTTATTGTATTCTTCAGCATTGAGCTCATTGGATGTGAATTTCTCGCCGGCTTCCTTGGCTTCCTTAGCTGTCTTCTTGGCTGTGCTGAGAGCTTTCTCGAATGTTTCTTTTTTCTTCGGTAAAAGCTTTTCGATTTCCGCTATGCGGTCACGACGAGCCTTTACGGCTTCAGCTAACTCCTTGAAAGAGGCGTGAGCCTCTCTTACGCCTAAGAGCTCTGTTGCGAGCTCATCGGGCATACCTGTGTAATAATCCTTGTTGTATAATGCCATGTTTGTTCCCTCCTTTATCATGGAATCTACTTGTTTTTAAGCTACATGGGAGACAATTACTCCCAAAACGGTATTGTGACTTCATTATAGCACACATGCTTAAAATTGTCAAGTATTATGGCGTAATATGTGCGGCTGTGCAAGCATGGATAGGGATGATTTGTATGCTTATTTTAAGCATGGGCGGTAAGCTAGTGGAAAATGTTTATGGTATAATATAATTATGCGCGAGAAAATCGTAATTGATTATGCGAATAAAGATCTGAAAAAAGAGGATGTGTTTCACTCTTCTGGGTATGCGCAGGCGCAAAGTGGCGATAGCTTGGGGACGGCTGGCGGCGAGGGGGCGAGCTTTGCAGCGCGGCAGGCGATGGAAGAACAGCGTAAATACATACAGGGGTACAGAAATGCTAAGATCGTAAATTCTTTTTATGGACTACAGAGAGCGAAGGCTTGGAAGCCGAAATCGGCTAGTGGTCAGGCGACGGGGAGTAATAGGTATTCTACAGAGGGGGGACGATATGCTAGCGAGGGTGAAGGCGGAAACAAGGCGAGTGCAGCTTATGCGGGAACTGGCGGCAATCGGCACAGTGTAGGAAATCCGGTAGATCAGTCCATGACGCGGGCGCGAGCGGTGGCGAGCGGACCAAAAAGTGCGATGCGCGCGCCAATTAGCTTGAGGCACAGATAGAAAAAAGCACCAGATATCTGGTGCTTTTTATAAACGATGATCACCCCCTCATTTGATATGTTGTGTCTGTATCGATTAGCTCGATCATGATTTTGGCAAATCTGGGGTCGAACTGTGTGCCGATACCGCGCTGCAGCTCGCTTCTGATTTTCTCCCTGGGGAGAACGTCACGATAGCTTCTCTTAGAAGACATTGCGTCATAAGTGTCAGCAACGGCAATAATGCGGGCAGCCTCGGGGATTTCTTCACCCTTGAGACCAAACGGATAGCCGGTGCCGTCATAGCGCTCATGATGGAAGCTAGCGCCGATGGCCAGATCAGGAGAAATTGTGATTTTGCTCAAGATTTCCCTGCCCACCGTCGGATGTGTCTTGATAATCGCGAACTCCTCTTCGGTGAGATGGCCTTCCTTATTGATGATAGCATCTGGTATACCGATTTTGCCAACATCGTGCAAGATTGCAAGCAGATGAATTCTATCGCAGTCTTCTCTGGAATAGCCGGCACGCTCAGCGATCATCACGGAGTACTCAGCTACTCGTTTTGAGTGGCCATTGGTGTACTTATCCTTGGCATCAATCGCCTCGGCGAGGGCCAAGGTAATTTCCTCTGCCATCTTCTGTTTCTGTAAGAGAGTGTCTAGCTCCCTCTTGTGGGCAGTTTTGACGATCTTATTTACGTCTAATATCGAGAAGCAGTACAGAAGTACTATCATCGATACGATAGAGATCGACGTAATCGACACCTTGTGGATCACAAACTGAAGCGCTGCTGCCGCGAGTGGCAAAGTCAAGAATAAGACTAGCGGGAGCAACATGCGTTTCCTAATCTTATCCCTGTATTTAATGATGACTAATAATTGGATCATCAAGGCGCAAACCGGAAACAGATACGCAAGCGGATAACTCGGCAGACGATGGTAAAAATTGGCCGAATCGTAGTAATAATAAAGGTTTCCGCCCTGCGCGAAGACAAGCGCAATCATGCCTATAAAAAGGATGGCTTCCGCGGTCTTGAGATCGATCGGCTTCTCTGTAATTGCCCCGCTAGTAGTCAGTAAATCATCAATATACTGATTGAAAACGAAGATGATGTACAGATACATGCCGTAGGTTAGGAACTTGCCTAATCTAGCAATCGTCGCTGCGGCGACAGTTGGTGCCCCATCGTAGAGATGGGTGAAATGGTCCGCTAAGAGCAGCACGATGGCTGCAAGCGCCATAAAAAACAGGATGAATTTCCTGGTCTTTGAGAGCGCGTCAGTGATGAATACGAAAAACATCAAGATCGCGCAGACCCCAATCAGGGCCGACATTATGTAATCAAGTATCATTTATTCCCCTCCTTTGATACATCGTTTTAATGTACGTTAACTCTGTGTAACTTCTGTATTCTACCACAAAAACTGAAAAAAGTCAAGGGGTGGGCGCAGGGTGGGGCGGATATAAAAACAACACCCGAAGGGTGTTGCTGGTGCGAACGCCAAGCGTGCAGAGCACTGGCGCAGGGCGAAGCCCTGCAGTTTTGCGAAGCAAAACAACACCCGAAGGGTGTTGCTGGTGCGAGTGGAGGGGGTCGAACCCTCATCCCAAGTTTGGAAAACTTGTATACTAGCCGCTGTACTACACTCGCACTGGGGTGGGATATCGGGATCGAACCGACGACCTTCTGGACCACAATCAGACGCTCTAACCATCTGAGCTAATCCCACCATACGGTGTTTGCTACATCATTATAACATATAAATCAGATTATTGGAAGAAAACCAGGTAAACAAGGGCGCCAACGCCAGCCCCGAGGAGGACGGTGAGAAGAATTGCGAAGACGAGAGCAGTAGAACGAGTCTTGGAGTCCATAGGAGGCGAGACGATCAAAGTCTGGCGGTGGATTTCCTTAGCATCGTCTTCTAGTGTCTTCTTGAGCTTGGCGCGGTAGACGTTCTTGACAGGGGTCTCGGCCATGGTTTCTAGAGAGGTCATGTTGCTTGGAACATATTGAGAAAGCGGGCGCTTCTCAACGTGAACAGAGGTGAGGAATGGCGAGCGGCCACCCAAGGTATACATATTGCCATCTGGAGCTTCGGCCTTGGCCTTAGCGATGCGGGCTTTTTCCTTCTCTTCGGCGCGCTTTCTAGCCTCTTCTTCGGCTCTTTCGGCATCTTTAACTAATGGGTCGTAATTGATACCACGACCGCCACTGGCAAAATCTTGGTCAGAAACACGCTCATTCTCGATAATTTCTGGCTCCACCGAGGTAACGGCGGCAACAGTGGTGACGGTGGCAACTGGCTTGACTGGAGGCTTTGGCCGATTAAAGAGTGGCTTTGGCTCGGCGACGAACTCCTTAGTCTCGAGATCGAGAGCCTCAGCTAACTCGTCGTCAATCTTATTACCATCACCGGTAGCAAGCTCGTCTAGGGCGTCAATTTCTTCGGCAAAATCGGCAGCTTCGCGAGAAAGATCATCGGTAGGAACAGGGGCGGAAAGGCCCGGGCTGTCCGGCTCGTCGGCAAAACCAGCGAGCGCAATAGCGAGATCGTCCTCATTGACTGGAGGAAGGTTGTCGTCCTCCTCGAGAGCTGAAAAGTCGGCAATTTCCTCAGGAGTAGTTGCAGGGATCTCTATATCATCAGTAAAACCAGCGACTTCCTCAGGGGTAATCTGAGGGCGCTTGGCGCGTTTCGGACGAATCACATCGGCGACCGTCAGCTGGCGAAGACTGCTACGCGGAGTAGAAGCAGAGACAGAGGCGACAGAAATCTGCTCTACAACGGCTTCAGGGGCCTTCTTAGCGGTTTTTGGACGGATAAAGTCAAAGATACCGCTAGTGTTTATGAGGGGCTTTCTAGCGCGTCTTGCGGGCTTTTCTGGGGTTTCAGGGGTTTCTTCTGAGGTCTTAGAGGCTTTCACCTTAGAGGTCTTCTCTGGGACTTCCGAAGTCTCCTCTGGGATTTCTGGGGTAATTTCATCAGGAAATTCATTGATCGAGTTAGGCTCTTCCGAGAATCCAGGATCGACGAAATCATCTAAAATGAGCGAGTCTGGCTCAGAAATAGGTTCTTCGATAGGGTCAGGAATAGAGGCAGGAACAGGGGTAGCACGCCTTGCGCGCTTTGGGGCAAAATCAATAAAGCGGCCGCGACTTTGGACGGGCTTTTTGACTGGCTCTACCTCTGGGGCTTCCTGTTTTGTCATGCTGTTACTCGCTTAGCTATCTCTATTATATCATTGAACTGATCGGCAATCAAGGATGAGCCACCGATGAGGAGGCCATTAACGCCAGGGATGGTTAGATAAGCGCCACAGTTAGATGGGTTGACGCTGCCACCGTAGAGAACAGGGGTCTCGTCGGTAGACTTACCATAGGTATCCTTGAGGTGTTTTCTAATGATGTCAATACTGCTAGAAATGTCATCTGGAACGGCGACCTTGGCGCCCTTAACGCTAGAGATAGCCCAGACTGGTTCGTAGGCGATGATTACCTTGTCCAGATCCTCTCTAGAAACATCGGCGAGGCCGGTGCTGATCTGATCCTTCAAGACATCGGCGGTTTCGCCAAAGGCACGCTCGGACTCAGTCTCGCCGATACAGAGAATAGGGGTGATGCCGTTGCGGACACAAGCGGCGACCTTCTCGCGGATCATCTTGTCGCTCTCATTGAAGACAAAGCGGCGCTCGGAATGGCCAATAATGCAAAAATCAATCAGGCCGCGAAGCTGGGAAACGGCAGTCTCACCGGTGTAGGCGCCGTAATCTTTGCCGCAGCAGTTCTGCGCCGCAAGACGGATTTTCTTGCGATCAATCTGCAAGCTAAGCGGCTGCAAGGCGATGGTCGATGGCGCGATAGCCACGACGAGGCCTTTTTTAGGGGTAATTTTCTTTAGGAGTTTGTGTAAATAGATGGAAGATTCACCCACGGTGAAATTCATCTTCCAGTTGCCCACGATGTAAGTTTTCATGATTTTATTATAGCATAAATAAGATTATGCAACGGAATATTCCGCTTCGCGCTCGGCCTGATCAAATTCTCTAGAAAAGGCAGCTCTGGCATAATCCTCGACAGTGCCACGGTCGTACTCCGCGCGGGCGTTGGTCTCGCCGGTGCGGTCAAATTCTTTGTCGTATCTAAAATCGTTGGTCTCAAAATCTCTAAAAGTGAACCGCTCGGTGCCGTATTTTTCTGCTAAGTGATTTAGATGGTTTAACCCCCTGATCATGTCGTTATGAGCACGAGTGCGTCGCGCCTGATAGACAGCTGCGTCAAATGACCTAGTCTCAAAATCGTATTGCTTAGAAAGGTGTTCCATAACTAACATTGGGAACTTTTGAGCATCAACATAATCTGGAGAATCCTTCGGGATGGCGTTCATTAAACGATCGCGGCGTTCATCATAGAAGTTGCCAGAATAGGATTCGATAGTTTCATGAGGCCTAACGACCGCGAGTTGCTCCACTCTATCTCTTTCGTATCTGTTAAGCCCCTCTTCATCGGCGGCCTGTTTCATCTTGTCGTAATAGCCTTTGGCCTCTTTTTCCCAGATAGAAAACTCGTTTTCGGGGATTCTGCCATATTCTTTATTAGCGAAGTCTCGCTCGATGTCTCGATATTCACCAGCCCAGAACTTAACGTCGGCGTGCTCGCCGGTCATTTCTTCGGTAGCGATGGTTTGCTTGCCGAGATTTTTTGCAGCCTCTTTAGAGAGGGATTCTTTATTTGGGGAGATTTCGTGGTTAAATATTGCCATATTACCTCTATTAGTCTTTCACAAAAGTATCACCTGGAGTCTTACTAGATTCAATAAGTTCTGTGGTGTCCATATAACGATTATAACACAAACGCCAAAAAAGAGATAAGCATTGACATTTTGGGCAAAGTATGCTATAATGGAATCATGACTAGCCCTTTTTGAGCTGGTTGGTGTCGTTGTTTTTAGTCGAAAGGAGGGCGACTATGAGCATAGATGGAAAGGTGATTAGACAACACTATCCGATCGAGAATCTCGACAAAGAGATATTTATCGAAAAGGTAGTAAAGGGCTTCGGGAGAAGCCTTGAGTTTTCTAAACTCCACTCTGGAGGAATCCTCTCTAGAGAGGAAATAACAAGCCTGCAAAGGCACTTTAGAGATCTGGGGATACCAGAAGAATCACTGACGGTATCGCAGATGCATGCATATGCACTAGCGATAATGAAGCGAGCCGTAGCTCGATTCTAAGCCGTAACAACAATTAAATAGCAAGCACATTCCAGGCCGCGTCCACAAGACGCGGCCTTTTTCCTGTCACGGCGGATATGCTATAATAGAGAAAAATGTGGAGGTAAAATATGAAAAAAGTATTATCATTCGACATTGATCAGACTTTAAACATCGCTAAGACCCCTATTCCTGACGAGATTGCGGATCTATTGATTGGCTGCCTTGATCATTACGAGATTTGCCCGATTTCTGGGCAAAAATTTGATCAGTTCTTGATTCAGATCGTTAATCGCCTAGTTGAGCGCGGAGTGACCTCTGAGCAGATGAAGCATATGCACCTCTTTGTAGCACAGGGCACGCAATATTATCGTTATAGTCCTGAGAAAGCCGACGCGTCATATGATGAGGGTAATTGGGAACAGGTTTATAACTTCCCATTAACAGATGAGGAGGTTGAGAAGATTACCGCGGCAATTGAACAAGCGGCTAAGGAGCTTGGACTCTGGGAAGAAGATAAATTGCAAGATGGTGACGAGATTATCGAAAATCGTCTCTCGCAAGTGACGTTCTCTGCGCTGGGCCAGAAGGCTGGCACCGAGGAGAAATACGCCTGGGATCCAGACACAAAGAAGCGCGAGAAGATCGTAGCGAGGGCCAAGGAACTAGCGCCGGAATTTGACTATGAAATTGGGGGGACTACCTCTATTAACGCGATCAAGCCGGGCATGAACAAAGAGTTCGGTATGACGAAACTACTCGAGGAGCTTGACGTCGACAAATCTGAGATTCTTTACTTTGGCGATATGACTCAGCCGGGCGGCAACGATTATCCAGTCGTACAGATGGGGATTGACACAATTACAGTGCGTAGCCACGAAGATACGGCATACGCGCTGCGTGGCATTCTCGGTGTGACCGAATAATTTGCCCCTAATCGGCCTCGATATGTTATAATAATTGCATGACATTATCCGAAGAACTAATCTGGAGGGGGTTTGCGGCGGAGACGACCATTTCCGACCCAAAGGCTCTCGACGAAAGAAAAAACAAGCAATTTTATTTTGGGGCAGATCCATCGGCTGATTCCCTGACAATTGGAAACTTGGCAGCGATGATGATGTGCGCCTGTTTTGTGCGCCATGGCTATAAGCCATATCTGTTAGTTGGCGGGGCGACCGGACAAATTGGCGACCCAAAGGACACTGGCGAGCGCGAGCTGAAGCCGATCGAAGAGATTGAGTTTAATAAGGCTTGCATTAAGAAACAGATTGCCAAGGTAATTTCTTCTGACGATGTGACTTTGCTTGATAATTACGATTGGTTCAAGAATATCAAGCTGTTAGATTTTCTTCGGACGATCGGCAAGAATTTCTCGATGACGCAGCTGCTGGATCGCAAGTTTATTCAGGATAGGATTGGCGAGGGCGGTAGCGGTATTTCTTATGCAGAGTTCTCTTACACCTTGATTCAGGGTTATGATTTCTATCATTTGTACAAGACTTATGGGGTGGACTTGCAGCTTTGTGGGGCGGATCAGTACGGCAATGCATCGTCTGGCATTTCCCTGATTAGAAAACTTGAGGGTGCGGAGGCCGATGTGTGGTCTACGCCGCTGGTGATTGACCCGGCATCTGGTAGGAAGTTTGGCAAGTCTGAGGGCAACGCCGTCTGGCTAGCCTCGGAACCAGCAATCTTGCCAAGTGGTGAGCCATCAAAGAATTACACTACGGTCTTTGACTTTTATCAATTCTGGCTAGATCAGCCGGATGATTCCCTAGAGTATTTGATGAAGATCTACACAATTTATGATCGCAAGATTATTGAGGAGACCTTGAAGGACCACGCCAAGGCGCCTGAGGAGCGCTTGGGGCAAAAGGTGTTAGCACGCGGCGCAACAGAGGTAGTTCATGGCAAAGCAGCGGCGGACGCCGTGGCAGCATTGTCAGAAAAACTATTTGATAAGAGTGCAACCTATTCCGACAAAGATATTGAGAATGCCGCAAAAATTCTACGTAGTTCCCCACTGGGCGCATCGCTGGCTGAGGACTTAGTCTGTACAGGCCTCGCCGAGAGCAAAAGCCAGGCTAGAACGCTAATCAAGTCCGGCGCAGTTTCCGTAAATGGCATCAAAGTAACAGAGGAGAGAGCGGTCGTAAACGCACCTGCAATCTTGAAGCGCGGCAAGAACAAATTTGCCGTCGTATGCTAAATCTTATGTTATAATAGAGAAGATGGAAAAGAAGACTAAAAAAACCGATTCCAAAAAAGATTCCAAGAAGGATTCTAAGAAAATTGCTACACCAGCCAAGGCACCAAAGCGTAGCCGCTTGAAGAGTGCGAAAAACAAGAGTATGAGCACATACTCTAGCTTGGTTTATCGCAGCAAAATGAAGAAAGAAAAGCGTATCAAGAAGCACGCTGAGGATCTCGCGACTTTGCCAAAAGAGCCGTGGAAGAGATTTTTGATGCACTTCCATCCAAAGCGCGTGGCTAAATACTGGTTCTCTCTACGTGGTCTGAAGACATTCCTAAAGATTGTGGCCGCGGTGATTCTGATTGGTATTATTAGTATCGGTGGCTTATTCTTGTATTATAAGAAAGATCTTGAGAATATTCAGCTTGACGAGCTCAAGGTATCTGAGACTGTTAACACTTATCTCGACCGCAACGGCGAGGTGCTCTGGGAAGATAAGGGTGATGGCGATTACCGCCTGGTAGTCGAAGGCGATCAAATTTCTACCTACATGCGCCAGGCGACTGTAGCGATTGAGGATAGAAACTTCTACAATCACAAGGGTGTTGATCTCTGGTCTCTTATCCGTGCGGCTTTTGCAACTATCACTGGCAAGAGCGTTCAAGGTGGCTCGACATTAACTCAGCAGCTAATTAAGCAGATCTACTTCTCTGACGAGGCTAAGGATCGTGGCCTAACTGGTATCCCACGCAAGATCAAGGAAGCAATCCTCGCGATTGAAGTCGAGAAAATGTACGACAAGGAACAGATTATCACTATGTACTTGAATGAGTCTCCTTATGGTGGCCGTAGAAACGGTGTGGAATCTGGTGCACAAACTTACTTCGGCAAGAGCGCTGCTGATTTGACTCTAGCAGAGTCGGCATTCCTCGCTGCGATTCCAAATAATCCTGCAGTACTTAATCCATATAATGAATATGGCCACGAAGCTTTGATTTGGCGCCAGCAGTATACTTTGGACGTGATGGCCGAGCTTGGTTATATTACCCAGGAGGAAGCAGACGCTGCTAAGGAGGAGAACATTCTCGACAGAATCCAGCCAGAGACTAATCAGTATGACAACATCAAGGCGCCACATTTCGTGCTCGAAGTAAAGGATATGCTCGAGGAGAAATATGGTGTAAAGACAATGCGTGCTGGTGGCTACACTATTAAGACTACACTGGATTATCGCGCTCAGCAAATGGCAGAGCAGGCGGTGGCAAATGGTGCAGCATTGATGTATCAGAACGGCAGCGATAATATCGCGCTCGCATCGGTCGATGTAGAGACTGCACAGGTGATCGCAATGGTCGGCTCGGCAGACTGGAACATTGCTGGATATGGCGAGGTGAACGCCGCTACATCACAGCTCGAGCCAGGCTCTTCGATTAAGCCGATCGTAGATTATGGCCCACTATTTATGCAACGCGAAGGTCAAAACTATGGGCCTGGTAGCGTGCTCAAGGATGAGAATATTGATAAAATTTATTGTGCAGGATACTCCGGAACTTGTGCGCTTAGAAACTACACCGGCTCCTGGTATGGCAACGTGACAATTCGCCGCGCGCTAGCTGGTTCGCTTAACATTCCAGCAGTTAAGGCTATGTATATTAACGGCGCAGAAAACAGCATTAAGGTTGCTCAAGAACTTGGTGATGTTTCCTACTGTGCTGGCGACGACTTTACTGGCGGCCTTTCTACGGCTATCGGTTCTGGTTGTACTGTTACCCCGATTGAGCATGCCAACGCTTATGCATCCATCGCTCGTGGCGGTGTATATAAGGAGCTTTCCTACGTGCTTGAGCTTAAGAATTCGGCTGGCGACGTAATTGAGAGCTGGCAAGATTCTGAAGGCGAGAGAGTATATGATGAGCAGGTCGCCTACATGCTTTCTAGCATTCTGTCCGACGCTTCTGCTCGCTCGATTACCTTTGGTTCTCAGGGCTACGGCTTTGGCTTCGTAATTCCAAATGTATGGACCGCTACGAAGACTGGTACTTCTACGACCTCCAACGCATCAATTGCAAAAGACTCTTGGATTGTTGACTACTCGCCAGTAGTAGCAACGGCAGTCTGGAATGGTAATCATGACGGCTCTGGTCTAGCAAATAGCTCTAACACCTTGGTACGCCGCGTGCTTAATGACTACGTTGGCCCAGTACACACCGACCTTTACGCAAGTGAGGGCAAGTGGAGAGCTAACCAGTCTATTCCGCAGCCAGCTGGTATCCAAAGATTAACCGTCAATGGTCAAACTGATATTTGGCCAAGCTGGTACAATTCTAAGACTTCTGGCGTGGTCTCCGAGAAATTAACATTCAACAAGTTTACTAAGAAGCTCGCTACCGATTGTACTCCAGATTCTCAGAAGATCGAGATTGAAGCAACAAAGACAATCGATCCAATCACTAAGCAAGAAGTCTGGAACGTCCCAGACGGATACAACCGCGATGAGCACGATGACTGTTCCTATGAGTCACCTTCCGTCACATTATATACTAACGACGGAGTGCTGAAGGCGAATGTCCAATTCGGCTCTTCTAACCGCGTGAAGTATGTATTATATGAGGACGGCGTAGAAG
Source organism: uncultured Candidatus Saccharibacteria bacterium (assembly GCA_947302125.1). Taxonomy (GTDB): domain Bacteria; phylum Patescibacteriota; class Saccharimonadia; order Saccharimonadales; family Saccharimonadaceae; genus Nanosyncoccus. Next base: position 41,709 of record CAMYUL010000002.1, on the reverse strand, counting down.
TCTCCGGAAACTCCGGCGAGACTGAGAACTCGGCAATTGGACTCTCTTATGATCTAAAGAGCAAGGGCATTACCGGCAGAGTACTCAAGATCGTGGTTACGGATAGTAATGGCGCTTCTGACTCAGCTGAGTGTAAAGTCAAAACTACTGACGGCGTCAACAAGTGTGCTTAACAATCAAAAAACGTCCCACTTACGGGACGTTTTTTGATGTACTAATTAATGCTTCTTGTGGCCACGGGCTTTCTTGGCGAAAATCATGCGGCCGGCAGAACTTTGGATAAAGCGGAGAATTTGCACTTCTAGTTCTGCGCCCTGGTTTCTTGCGGCATTGTCAACGACGACCATAGTGCCATCTTCTAGGTGGCCAATGCCCTGGCCGGGGTTACTACCAATACCAGTAATCTTGACCTTGATGCGATCGCCGGCGGTGTAGCCACCAGTGACGGCAATAGCGAGATCGTTAACGTTTAAGACATCGATGCCTTCTGTAGTTGCTACTTTGTTAAGATTGTAATCATTAGTACAAATTAAACCACGGTTCTCCTTAGCGAGGGCGATCAGGCGCTCGTCGACTGGAGTGCGATCGAGTGGGTCTTGCAAAATGGTGACATTGCAAAATACCACACGCTCGAGCTCATTGGCATTGTCCATGCCGCGACGGGCGAGGACTCGCTTTTCCTTGTCTTTGCCGTCAGCAAGTAGCTGGAGCTCGCGGATGACGCTGCGCGGAATGATCAAGTCGTCAGAAATAAAACCGGTCTGAGCAACGGTTAATATGCGACCGTCAATTAGGGCAGAAGTGTCGACATAGACTTTGCGACGGCCAGTGTTCTTGGATGCGCGATGCATAGACTTTATGAAAAGTACCGTGGTCTCGGCGAGCAAGATTAATACAATAATTAAAATAAAAAGTTCCATGTGTAATGATATTTATTAGACGATATTGCTCATCCTTGGAAAAAACTCATTTTCTTTTCTCTCGGATGTTTATATTATAACACAGAAATGAGATCTTCGCCATGAGCGCAGGCGTATGTGGAGTTTTCCTGAAGCATGGTCTGATACTTGGCGACAAGATCTTCGCGGTGTTCCAGGCGGGCAACATCAATGCAGAGATGGAAACGTGAAGCGCGATTTAGGCTAAGCATTTCAAAAGGTGTGGTAGTGCTACCCTCTTCCTCGAAGCCGTGAGCCATGATGCGAAGTGGATGTGCATAGTTTACAAGAATGTTTCTAAGCGCCTTGGTATAGCCATGGAAGTTAGCAATGATCGGCTTGTCCATAGTGAAGTACTCGTTGAACTTGTCGCTAGTCATTTTGTGATCGGTAGTGCCGATGGCACCATAACTTAAGACTGCAATGTTTACAAATCTGTAACGTTTTTCCGGAAGATCCTGCTTTAAGATTTCGATAGCGCGGATGGCTTCGCGAGTAGCGATATCGCCAGCGGCGGTAAAGACATAGTCCGGATTATCGTCAGAAATAAATCCGAAAATACTGGCGCCATGATCGTACTGGAACTTGGCATGGTTTTTGTCGATCCAGCGCGGTTCTTCGGTCTTATTAAATGTTGTAAAGTTTACAACATTTTTAGTCGATTGCATGAAGTCGAAGGCCGCGGCGGCAGCAACATCGTCGACTGGGAAAATTAAGTTAGCAAGATTGGAAGGATTGTCTAGAAGTAGGGAGATAGTAGACGGCGACTGGTGAGAGAAGCCATTGTGGTCTTGGCGCCAACAAGTACTAGTGGAGAGTAAGTTGAGGGCTGGGGTGTCCTTCTGCCAGGAAACCTGCTGCTTCTGCTTGAGGAATTTTTGATACTGATTGAGCTGAGAGGCGATAATGGTGAAGAAGGCCTCGTAGCTAGTCATCATGCCGTGGCCGCCGACTAAGTTGTGGCCAACCATAGTAGCAAAGAGAGTATTTTCTGAAAGCAGTTCGATGATGCGGCCGCCTTCCGATTCTGGCAAGTCCCACTGAGCTTTTGGCAAAATTCCCCAAGCGCGAGAGGTGGCCTCGTAGGCTTTTTCTAGACGGTTGCTAGTGGTCTCGTCAGGTGAGAAAAGATAGAAATCTGGGTCTTTCTTAATAGCATCCTTAATCAGCTCGCCAAATTTTTCGGCGGAAGAATAACGGTCGTGGCCAGGGTGCTCAATTATTGTTGGACCGGTCATAGAGTAAATCCTTTCGTAGGGCTAAAGAGCTCATTAAAACGATAAGACTTGAGCCAATCTTCTAAGATTCTTAGTTCGGCAGCATCGGTTTTGGCTTCTTTGAGCGGGATCTGATGAGACAAATAGTTTCCAGCAACTTTCTGGCCGCGAACGTAATCTGGGCCCGTCTCGCCTTTCTTGGATTTCATGATGATAAATGGAGCGATCTCCGACTTGGATTTTTCTAAAGCTTCTTGGAATTCTGCAACTTCGTCACCGTTAATGACATGCGGCGTGTAGCCGAAGCCGCGAATAAGTTCCTTTAATTCCCTCTCGGATTTTCTGCCATAAACAGTCGGGGCGCTGATTTTGTAGGAGTTAAGATGTAAAATAGGCAAAACTTTACCATTGGTTGCACTAGTTAAGATTTTGTTCAGATTGAGCGAGGCAAGGGCGGTGGCGGTTTCTAGCTCACCATCACCAATTAAAACAGCGATGTATTTTTCTGGCTTGTTAAGAGCGGCGCCGTAGGCCGTAGCTAGGGCGTAGCCAAGCTCGCCGCCTTCGGAGATAACACCAGGAGTGACCGGGCTAGCGTGGGACGGAAAACCGCCTGGCCAGGAAAAATTCTTGCAGATGTATTCGAGGCCTTCTAAGTTTCTCTCGGCTTTTTTGTCAACTTTGAGGAGATCACCGTCTATAAACAAGTTGGCCTGGAGGGCAGGAAAGCCGTGACCAGGGCCGAGAACAAAATCGGTCATCTCGCCTCTAGCTTTTAAGTTGGCGTAGGCAAGGTTAATACCGTGACAGGTGCCCCAGTGGCCGAGAAGGCGTGGCTTGATGTCGTCGGGGCTCAGTTCTCTTTCTAAAAGAAAGTTGTGCTGCAAGAAAAGCTGCGCGACTGTGAGATAATCACAGGCGCGAATGCGTTTTTTGATGCTAGCCTCGCTGATGCCCGACCCGTACATATATATTATTATAGCTTATTTTGAGAGAAATTTAAAGGTTATGTTTTTAAGTGGGGCGATATTTATAGGGCATGGAGAGTAATGTTGGTCCCGTCATAGCAGACGTATTGGCCACCGAGCCAAACCGGGGCGGACCATGCCCCGTTGTCATATATCTCGTAACCGATGTCGTAACAGCCGGATGATGGCATGATTGCTGAAAGACTAGATCGATACCACTGGCTCTGGTTATTGCCTAGATTTGAGTAACCAGCTAAAGAGCCGTGACTTGCTATTGTCCCAGTCGATCTGTTGCGAGAGACCGTAGTGAAGGACTGTTGTTTGTTAGGCGCAGATGCTACTATATTATCGGCGCCTGTTTGTATTATCTTCGCCGAATAAGTGCCGGCCCTAGTAAAGTCTACGAGGGCGTCAATGACGTGGTAGCCGTTGGTGGCGGTTAGGGTGCCAGTATTCTTGCTGGAGGTGACGGAGACGGTGTAGTCTCCGGAGAGAAGGTCTGGGGCGGTACAGGTGATAGTAAGGTTACCACTTTGTGCACCGAGAGTTGGGCTGGTGCAGGCGGAGCTTCCGAGAGTGACACCGATGGTGCCAAGATCGCTGGCGGAAACACCGGAGTCGAGAGTGGTCACAATCGTAACTTGGCGATTAGGGTTAACAGCGCCTGTCGCTAGGTAAGTGCCTGGTACGCTGATTGCAGTACTAGTCCAGGCTACTTCCCAAACGGCATAAAGCGTGGCGCTCCCTACCCCATGCTGAGAATAATCCGGTTGACTAGGATCATCAGCAATGACGGTGAATGTGTCTCCAGTAACATATAAGCCATCAGGACCAGTGCCAGTTCCCTGTCTAGTATTTGGATCTTCACTCCAGCCAACGAGAGCGTAGCCACTTCTCGTCATGTTGGCAGTGTCTGGAATGGTAAAGGCATGGCTAGTAGCTACGTTAGTGTCAGTAATAGGAGCTGGGAGGTTGTCCACAGTGTCTTCTGTATTCTTGTTGAAGGTTAGGGTATAGTCTACCGGAATAGGATTAGCAATGGCGGTAAATAAGAGTCTGTTCTTGTAACTTCCAGCAGTCTTGTCGGTAGCGATGTTGATGTTAACATCAATGTTGGTCTTGCTACTAGCAGTAGCAATGTCTACATCGTTTCTGATGGTAGCTGGAGTACCATGAGCTGGAATTAATTGATTGTCCTTAGCTGACGTAGCAATACTAGAGCTAGAAAAGTCTGAAGTATTGCCAGTAGGACCTAAGGTCTCATTCCAGGACTTAGAATAGTTCCAGTAGGAAGTAGCAGAGACGGTAGCAGTAGTAGCAGTAGGGATCTGTCCTGCAGTGGTAGCAGCAATAGTAGGATCAGCATGAACAAGATCTGTAGTATAATTTGCTCCATTCTGATAGTCACTTTGCATGAGAAGGTTATAACCTGATACATTGGATGTAGAGACATCTACTACGGTAGTCTGAGTAGTACGAGTACCGGCAGCAGATGGTAAGATGTTGAAGTCCAAGGAAGAGATAGGAGAAGTAGCAGTACTGTCTAGGGTTCTAATGGAGATTACTGGAGTAACTGATACAGCTACGTCAAGATCGGAAGAAGCAGATGGAAGATCATCAGCAAAAGTAGTAGCTGGGACAATACTAGAGAACATGAAGGCAGCAGCAAAGATGGCAGTAAGACCACCAAAAGTTGACATTAAAAGCTGATAACCAAGGACCCTCTTTGAACTGTTCATGGTTATAATTATAGCACAAAAAAAGAAGAAAATAAGATTTCGCTTATGGCTTAAACGTTTTTGACTTTGACCATGGCTGGGCGAAGAACAGCGCCATTGTAGAGGTAACCACTTCTTAGTTCCTCGGCAATGACCTGCTTGTCGCCGTCGGACTCTTCCATCATCACAGCATCGTGAAGATCGGGATTGAAGTCGGTATTTGGAGCAGAGTTAATTTTTGCAAGACCGAGTTCTTTGACGGTTTTTTCTAAGTTCTTTTCTAGAGGCTTTAATTCTGGCGTAGCAGCGATAGCGCGATCAAGATCGTCTAAGAGCGGTAAGAATTTCTGGACGGTTTCCTGCTTGGCATATTCCATGGCCTGAGATTTTTGAGCATCCATTTGTTTGCGATAATTCTCAAAGTCGGCACGGGTGCGCTGAAGATCGTTAGTAAGCTCTGCGAGCTGCTTAGTCAATACTTGTTCCTTAGCACCAGCTGCGTTATCCGCGGATTCGTGATTGCTACTTGTAGCTTTCTTATCTTTGCCGATCATTTTATAGTACCTCCTCTAACATATTTCCGGCGCGACGGACGAGAGACATAACACGGCTATAGTTCTGACGGGTAGGGCCAAGAACGCCGATGTAGCTATTGTCCGAATATGGCGAGCGGAATTTACTAATAATTAGCGAAACCCCAGAAGTCTTGCCGATTGGGTTTTCGTTGCCGATGAAAATATTGAGCGGCTCGCCAGGGGCAGCTTCTTTGAGCCATGGCTCGAGATTGTCGAGCAGCTTGGCGACGCTCTGAACGCGAGAAGTGTCCATAAATTCCGGCTGTGTGAAAAGTCTAGAAATGCCAGAAAGATAAAGCTGGTCGCCGATAGTAGCGAGGCCGAGATTACCGGTAAGCTCCACGAGGCTGTCGACTGCGCCGCGAATGGCAAAGTCGGCACGCTCCTGCGAAGAGATGCGAAGCTCCAAGGCGTGGAAGTTGCGATCAGTAGTCTTATCTTCTAGGAGACGAGCTGGACGAAGCGGGCTTTCTACTTCCGGCTTGGTGCTAGTTGGATTTTCTGTGAGCGCGTTTACATAGAAACGGTAGCCGGCGTCAGTCGGGATGCGGCCGGCGGAAGTATGCGGCTGGGTGATGAGACCGGCCTCCTCGAGCCTGCTCATCTCCGCACGGATAGTAGCACTGGAAACGTCAAAAAGTTTGGCAAGGGTGACCGAGCCAACTGGCGCGGCGACCTCAGCATATTCCTCAATAATTGCGAAAAGAATTTCTTTCTGACGCTTGGTGATGTTCATACTATATATTATATATAATTAGCAGTTGATAGTCAAGAGTGCTAATTTTCTAGGGGTCAGAGTGGCGTTATTCTTTGACGATTTTAGATATTTGCGCGTTTTAGCCACGGCCGGTGTGCTATAATGATTCTATGGAAGAAAAATTAAATGCAATTCGTGAATGGCTCGGAACTGGGTCGATTGATATTTTTGGCTTGCCGATGAGCGGCAAGGACACGGTGGGAATTAGATTGGCGGAAAGTATTGGCGCGAGGTTTTTGTCTTCGGGCATGATTATCCGCGCGATGGAACAAGAAACCAATCAGCATTTTACTGACAATGGCGATTTGGCGCCAACTGATATTTTCTATGAATGGGTTTTGCCGTATTTTGCGCGCGAGGATTTGCGTGACTCGGCGCTAGTCTTGTCGTCTGTCGGCAGATGGAGCGGCGAGGAAGATCAGGTGATGGAGGCTGCGCGTTCGGCCGGACACGAGATTAAGGCTGCAGTGCTTCTAAATGTTTCTGAGGCTGACGTACAACTACGCCTTGAGACTGTGCGCGAAGCTGGCGCACGTGAGGGCCAAGAAACTACTAAGCGCGAAGACGACAGAAATCGCGAAGTGTTTGAGAAGCGCATCCGCGAGTTTAACGAGAAAACTATTCCAGTAATTAAGCATTATCAGCAGCTTGGATTATTAGTGCAGGTGCGGGCGGATATGGACCGCGACGGAGTGTTTGCCGAGCTGGTCGATAAGCTTTACGAATTTGCAACAAGAAAAAGTTATTAAGGGGTTTGGTGGTTTGGGGGAGATTGGCGCGGCGGCTTTTAGTCGTCGCGCTTTAGCATGACAGTAAAGGCTTCGGATGGGATGTCGATTTTGCCGAAGCGTTTCATGCGGGCCTTGCCGCGCTTCTGTTTTTCTAGGAGCTTAGCTTTGCGGTCGCGATCGCCGGTGTGGATTTTGACGGTGACATCTTTTCTGTAAGCCCCGATGGTTTCCCGGGCGATGATTCTGGCGCCGATGGCGGCCTGCAGGGCCACCTCGTAATTCTGGCGCGGAATAACCTCTTTCAATTTTTTCGTGACTTCGCGGCCCAAGGCATCGGCTTCAGAATGGTGGCACATGCAGGCCAGTGCGTCGATTTTCTGGCCACCGACCAGAAAATCGACACGCACTAAATCTTCTGACCGATAATCGGCCAACTCGTAATTAAAGCTAGCGTAGCCGGAAGTCGTCGACTTGAGCTGATCATAGAAGTCGGTCAGAAGATTTGCCATCGGCGCTTCGAAGTCGATGACTGCACGATCCTCAATATAGCTCAAATTAGTCTGGTGTCCGCGTTTTTCTACTACTAGGTTCAAAACATTGCCAATCATATTCTTCGGCACAATAATCTCGCCTTTTACCCATGGTTCCCTGATTTCTAGAACGTCCGACATGTCAGGAAGGTCGGCGGCAGATTTGATCTCAATTTCTTCTCCGGAGTTGAGCTTGACTTGATAGTTAGTAGAAGGATTAGTAACAACAAGATCCAAATCAAACTCACGTTCAAGACGCTCACGAATGATGTCCATATGGAGTAATCCCAAGAATCCAATACGCAGGCCAAATCCTAAGACTGGTGAATTCTCCGGCTCGTACTGCAAAGCAGAATCAGAAAGCGCTAACTTCTCGATAGCCTCCTTCAAAGTCTTGTAATCCTCATTTGAGACTGGGAAAAATCCCGCATAAACAAATGGCAAAACATTCTTGTACCCCGGAAGTGGCGTACCAGCCGGCTTCTTTGCAATTGTAACAGTATCGCCAACTTTTGCCTCACGCGTAGTCTTTAGGTTTGTGACGATATAGCCAATCTCACCTTCCTCCAAACTATTCTTCGGCGACATGTCCGGCTTCAAAATACCAACTTCTAGAGCGAGGCCATTTTTCTCGGCGGCCATCATTCTAATTTCCGCATTCTTTGGCAAGCTGCCATTAAAAATTCTGACATACAAAACTACGCCACGGTAATCGTCAAAATAGCTATCGAAAATTAATGCGCGCAAGGCCTCGTCATCAGTCTTGACATTTCTCGGCGCAGGAGCGCGCTCGATAATAGCGTCAAGCACTTGCTCGACATTGAGCCCGGTCTTTGCGGAAACACCAATAATTTCTTCTCGGCCACAGCCAAGCAGATTAATAATTTGGTCTTCGACTTTCTTAACGTCTGCAGCTGGGAGGTCAATCTTGTTAATAACTGGAATGATATATAAATCTTGTTCTAGGGCTAGGTAAACATTAGCAAGAGTCTGCGCCTGAATTCCCTGCGTAGCATCAACCACTAGAATCGCAGTCTCCACGGCTTGCAGACTGCGCGAAACTTCATAAGAAAAATCAACGTGACCGGGAGTGTCGATCAAGTTCAGCTCGTAGCCTTTGTAGTGCATCTGCACTGGTGTGAGCTTAATAGTGATACCCTTCTCACGCTCAAGTTCCATGCTGTCAAGAAGCTGCGCTTTCATCTCGCGTTTTTCGACAGTGCCGGTAATTTCCATCATGCGATCAGCCAAAGTAGACTTGCCGTGGTCAATGTGGGCAATGATACAAAAATTCCTGATTTTATCTGTATCCATGATATAATATTATAATATATGAAACGGGTTTTGGCAATCTCTGGCGGGGTGGATTCGATGTTGATGTTGACCTTGCTGGCTAACGACCCAAGCGTGCGCAGCGATCTTGTAGTGGCGCATTACAACCACAAAATGCGCCCATCATCCGACGACGACGCGGAGTTTGTACGTAAGTGGGCGGAAAAATTTGACGTCCCATTTTATACAGCCGCGGCAGAGCCTGGCGAGATCAAGTCCGAAGAGCAAGCCCGTGCTCTTCGTTATGAATTTTTGCGGAATGTCGCCGAGGAAGTGGGCGGGGAGATTTGGACTGCGCACCACGTAAACGACTTGGTGGAGTCTGTTGCAATTAACTTCGCACGTGGAACCGGCTGGCGCGGGTTAGTTCCGTTTTCTGACAAAAGCATCCGCCACTTCTTTTTGGAATCCGGCCAATCAAAAAGTGACGTACTGAAGCTTGCCAGCAAGCACGAGGTGGTTTTTAGGCAAGATCAATCAAATACAGAAGATGTGTATCTTAGAAATCGCATGCGCGAAAAACTTTCTGAAATCCCTAGCGAGAACTTCCGTCTGGTCTATGATTGTCATCAAAAACAAATCGCACTAAAAAATGAGATTGATAAAATCGTTGCCGATTTACTTCCGGCTGATGGCAGATATGAGCGCGCCTGGTTTTCTGACTTAGATGATAAAGTGGCACTAGAAATTTTGCGCGCAGGGCTGCTTAAGTCTGGCACTTCTGCAACTAGACCACAGATTATGGAATTTCTGTCAGCTATTAGGACTTATGCGTCGCACAAAAAATTCAATCTCCCGGGCGACAAGCTCGTGACGCTATATAAAGATTATTTTGTGTTATAATGAGATTATGCTAATCAAGTCCAGTAGTCTACTAAATCTCCCGATTCTTAGCGTGCACATGGGCGGCAAAATCGCCGAAGTGTCCGAGATTATTATCAATCCTGACAATCTGAAAGTCGAAGCCTTTAGGCTAATCGGTCCAGAAGTTGGCGGAGAGAATGGCGATATTTTGCAGACTAAGGACATCCGCGAATTTTCCATGGGACTTGGAGCAATAGTCGATTCGGCAGACGAATTCGTAAATGACGCTGATGTAATTAAGTTGCAAAAAATTCTAGAGATTGATTTTAAGTTAATCGACAAGAGCGTCGAGACTAAGAAGGGCTCTAAGCTCGGCAAAGTCTCTAGCTACATGGTAAACTCTGACGATTTTATGGTCCAACAACTAATAGTGCGAAGACCGCTTCTGAAATCATTTATTGATCCTGAGCTCGTAATCGGCAGGAGCGAAGTCGTGAAAGTAACTGACGATAAAATCATTGTCAAAGACGAGGAATCAAAAATCCGCAAGAAAGCCATGACTGAAGACTTTGTACCGAACTTTGTTAATCCGTTCCGAGAACCAAATCTTTCGACAGCTGATACGAAAAACCTTGACGAGTAAGATAGGCAATTAGCTTCTCATCGTCGTACTTATTGCGCTTCTTGGCGATAATTTTTTTGATTTCGTCTTCGTCACTGCGCTCGGAACTCGCTAAAGTATCTTCAATAATTTGTCTGTCTATACCTTTTTTGGTAAGTTCAAGTTCTAAGCGTTTCTTACTAATTCCCTTTTTGACGAAGCGATTTTCTACATAAAATCTAGCAAAGGCCTCGTCGTTTAAATAAGATTTTTCCTGCAAGGTCTTAATGATTTTCTCGCTATCTTCCTTTTCAGCATGTTTCTTGAACAAATAGTCTTTCGTTTCCTTAACAGAATGTGGGCGGGTAAGTACCCATTCTAGAGTTCTTTGATATAATTTGCCGAAGCTCGAGGCTTTACGATATTTTTCTAGATCCTGTTCGGTGATTTTTTGGCCAACTTTTAATTTGAAGTCTACTAGCTGGCTAATATCTAACGAAAAATCATATTTACCATCAACAAAAATATTGACACGGTTCTCGTTTTTGACGGCTTGCTTAATATTAGTAATTTGTAGGTGAGTGCACGATGACAACCTAGGTATAGTGGGCTCGCTATTTAAGCTAACAATATCCATGAAGTTTCAGCCAGCCTTCCAATGCCTCAAAATATAATGTATCCTTGGCGACGTGTTCCTTGCAATAGTTCTTCAGAAAATCTGGCGTATCTACGTATGGCACCCATTTGACGGAGGCAACTTCGCGATCGTTGAAGCTAAAATTATCTTCTAAATCAGAGTGGTCGTAAATATAGGTCCAGCAGTAGCGATGCGTATTCTGAGCGATAGAATACGCATAGTAGAGGCGATCGTCTGCCGCCTCTAGACCGATTTCTTCATGCGCCTCACGTCTAGCGGCTTGCAAAATAGTTTCGCCATAATTAATATGGCCGCCAGCAGACAAATCCCATTTTCCGGCATTGTCTACGTCTGGGCCGCGCTCTTGCCACAAAAGCTCTAGGCCGCGCTCGGTCTTACGAATAACTATTACTATAACGATGCCAACAATGCTATCCTCGTCGTCCTTCGGATTGCCTTTAACGATTGGACGGCCACCGTTTGACAATGGCTCGCCCAATTGATTATATTCCTGCCAAAGCTCGTCTTGGTGCATGATTAATCTTCGCTCTTTACGAGAGCCTTTTCTCTAACTTGCTTTTCGATTTCGGCCATTAACTTTGGATCTTCTTTAAATAGTTTCTTGACGGCTTCGCGGCCTTGACCCAATGTCTCGCCATTGTACTTAATAAAGGCGCCAGATTTTTCGAGAACACCATACTCAACGCCAAGGTCGAGGATGTCGCCGGTCTTGGAAATACCCTCATTGTACATAATGTCGAACTCGGCGGTGCGGAAAGGCGCAGCGATCTTGTTTTTGACGACTTTGATCTTAGTGCGGTTACCATTGATATTGTCGCCTTCCTTGATCTGGCCGATTCTTCTAATGTCGATACGAACGGAAGCATAGAACTTAAGAGCATTACCACCGGTAGTAGTTTCTGGATTGCCGAACATCACGCCAATCTTCATGCGGATCTGGTTAATGAAGATGACGGTAGCCTTAGACTTGCTGATAATGCCGGTGAGCTTTCTCATGGCCTGGCTCATCAAGCGAGCCTGAAGACCCATCTGCGCGTCACCCATGTCACCATCGATCTCAGCCTGCGGAACGAGAGCGGCAACGGAGTCAACCACGATAAGGTCAACGGCGCCGGAACGAACTAGGGTCTCGCAAATTTCGAGAGCCTGCTCGCCGTTGTCCGGCTGAGAAATGAGAAGGTCGGAAGTATTAACGCCGATTTTCTTGGCATAGGCAGGATCAAGTGCGTGCTCAGCATCGATGAAAGCAGCCTGGCCACCTTGCTTCTGAATCTCGGCGATAGCGTGAAGCGCCAAAGTAGTCTTGCCGGAAGATTCTGGACCGTAGATCTCAATAATTCTACCCTTTGGATAGCCACCGCCAAGCGCGAGGTCTAGGGCTAATGAGCCAGATGGGAGCAACTCGACATCAATTTTCTGAGTGTCGCCCAACTTCATAATTGAGCCATCGCCAAATTGCTTAGTAATTTGGTCAATCGCTAATTTGAGGGCCTGATTCTTGCCATCATTTTTGGCGGCTGGTTCTTCTGATTTTTTTGCCATATAAAACTCCTTTTCTTATAATTTCTTAGCTACAAAATAAGTATTACTTCTCTTATATTATAGCACTTTGAAGCTTCATGGGCAAAATCGTGTGAGGATTTAGGCCTGGTGCTTGCGCAAGAGGCGAAGCTTAATTTTAGGATAACAAAGCTTAAGGACAAGTGCAAGCATAAGCGGAATGTAAAGTAGGAATACTAGCGGATTATTTTTATCAATGGTGATTAGAAAGATTTTTGCGGAGCCAAAGAAATTGACGATCGCGATTTGATAGTCCAGGATAATGAGGTCGAGTCTCGCAGTGAGCGCGGCGAGTGGCGCAAAATTAATCGTAGCAAAGAGGCCAGTCAAGAAAGTTAAGCCCATGGCGATGGAAACTGTCGGGAGGACCAGTAGATTTGCGGCGATGGAGATCAAAGAAATTTGGCCAAAGAAAAATAGTAGCAGCGGCGAGCAAGTGAGCGCGGAGGCGGCGGAAGATATTAAGGTGCTGGCGATGAACCCTGGCTTCCTCGATTTGTCGTAAAGAAATTTAACGATTGCTGGGCCGACTATTAAAATGCCTATAAATGCGGCAAAGGAAAGTAGCCAGGCAAGGTCGGTTAAATACATTGGATTTTTTAACAATGTAATCGCAGCAACGATGGTGATGATTCTGGCCGGGCTAGTGTCGCGGCCAAAATACCAGGCGATGAGCGAGAGAAAAGTGACGAGCCCGGCGCGGAGCATACTGGGAGATAAGCCGGTGATTCCGATAAAGCAAATTGTAAGTAGTGCCGATAGCAGGAAGGCAGAGAATCTAGAGACCTTCCTGCCGAGTTTTTTGGCGAAGCCGGTAAGGGTGGCGAGGTGGGCGCCGGAAGCGACGATGATGTGTGTGAGTCCGACTGTTCTTAATGCTTCCTGAAGCTCTTGGTCAACGCCAGATTTTTGGCCGAGCAAGTAGCCGAGGCCTAGGCCGGATTGTGGCTCGGGGAGATAGTCCTTAATTCCCTGCGCAAAGAAATCGCGAAAGTCCAGAAAAATATCGCCAGGGTCTGGGCGCTTGATTTCTTTGATAGTTGGCTGATATAATGACGCTCCGTAATTGCCAAAGCCCTCGCTTAATTCCCCTTCAATGACAATGATGTCCGAACGTCGCAGACTATTATTATTAACTTGTGTGAAGATTGTGCCGTCAAATTTATGGCCATCGATTGCTATGTTTTCGAGAGTGAGGTTGAGCTTTTTTGAATCACTTTCGGCTGGATCCTTGGCGATTTTGGCAGAAAGCGTAACGGTTCGGCCGAGCACATTCTCAAAACTATTTTGACGAGCAAAAACATTCAGGAAAATATCAGCAACAATGACGCCAATGCAAAGTAACAAAAAGATCCATGAGGGATGGATTTTCTTGGAATGGTGCTTGGCGGGCTGGAGTGAGGGATTTGGCCGCGCCGCCGGCCTTGGCATATATATTATATATGCACTGCGAACATTTTATGCAAGCACAAGCGTTATTTGTTGCCGCGATAGAACATGATGTCAATATAGGCGGAAATGACGCCAACTAAAACGATTGGTCCTTCTATAGTAGAAATAAATTTGGAAATCTGCGTGGCTAGACCGTCGAATGGAACATACTTGGCGAGCGTGGCAGAAAGTAGCGCGGTCATGATGGCAGAAAATAGTGCGGCTTCAATAATGCGCATAATGCCAGAAAGGCCGCCGTGGCGAGAGCGGAGATATAGAAGAAGTGGGAAGGCTAAGATCAGCGCTAAATAAATAATCGTCTGAATGAGGTCGATTGGTACTTGCGCGAAAAACTTATGGATCCAGCTAGCGAACTGAACGCCGAACATTTCGTAAACGGACAGGCCAGCAATCATTGCAAGATGTGCCGGGCCGGAATGACGTTTGAAAAAGAAGAAAACTAAGAATAAGGCGACAAGTGTAATTATAATTACCATAAGCTAATTATAACACTACTTGATTTAAGCGCCAACTTTGTCTTTGGCGTTCTTGCGCGTGGCGTTGTGCTCAATATACTCGATGATTTTTTCGGCAACGTTTCTACCGGTGACTTTTTCAATACCGAATCCTGGAGAGGCGTTAACTTCTAGGATCAATGGACCACGATTTGAACGCATCATGTCAACACCAGCGATGTGAAGGCCCATGGCCTTGGCGGCGGAAATTGCAAGTTTCTTTTCTTCGTCAGTGAGTTTAATGCTAGTTCCCTCACCGCCTTTGTGGAGATTGGAACGGAAGTCATCGTTAAGGCTCTGGCGTTTCATGCTAGCGACAACGCGAGAACCGACGACGAAAGCACGAATGTCGGTACCGGCGGATTCTTGGATATATTCCTGAAGTAAAATATTGGTGCCGTCCTCATTGTACAAGTAAAATGCTTGGAGAGCGGACTTGGCAGCTTTTCTAGTATCGGCAAGAACAACGCCGTTGCCATGTGTGCCAGTAGCAAGCTTGATGATAACTGGCAGGCCGATCTGGTCGATGAGATCGTCAATGTCGGCAGAGTTACGAGACACAAGAGTCTTCGGAGTGTCGACGCCAGCCTTAGTCAAAATCTGAGCGGAGCGAAGCTTGTCACGCGCACGCGTAATAGCGATGGAGCTAGACGAGGTCCAAACACCTTGCATTTCGAACTGGCGGACAATGGCACAACCGTAACGAGTCATACCGTTAGAAATACGTGGCAAAATGGCATCGTAACCAGTTAATTTCTTGCCGCGATAATAAATATTTGGATGCTTTTCATCTAAAGAAAGGTAACAATTTTTGTACTTAATAACTTTGGCTTGATGGCCTCTCTTCTCGGCTTCTTCAACAAGGCGCTTGGTCGAGTAGTTGGCATTACCGTTTGATAGAATTGCAATTTTCATTTTATTTTTCTCCTTTCTTTACGTATTGTTTGTGAAATTCGTGTGGATTTTTGCGAAATTTCTTTATATCAAGTTTTTGCTTAGGTTTTTTCTCGTGTTCTACGTCAGGAAGAGACACGTCTACCAAGAACCTTCCTTGCAAAGTACGTTTTCCTATTAAGATCGGGAAATCGTTTCTACTACGATCAGCAAGCGAGAATAGTACTCGGATCTTACGGCCATTAATCTCCACTGGGAAATACGTGCGATAGCGAATTTGCTCCTGGCCCATAGCCGAGCGCGTAACAATAACTTTGTATCCTCTGCGCTTGTAGATTTTGCCATTATAAAATGGGCTCGTCTCGCCAAAAAGAGAGAACTTCAAGACTCCGTCCTTATCAATTCGGATTTTACTAGCCCAGATTGATGAAACCTCTGCACCGGTATCTATTTTGGCAGGAACATTAATTGCTCTCTTGCCGATAGAGACTAGAGCCGAAGGGCCAACTACTGGCAAATTATCTTTTTTGCTATTATACATAGGAAAAAATCCAATCTAATTGGTATACCTTTATATTAGCATAAATTAGCTGATAAGTCAAGATGGTAATGGTAAATAGGCCTTGCGCAGCTATATTATATCACGCTTAGAGTGCGCCGCCGACGATGCGCTCTTCAACCATGCCGGTAGAGATGTTGCGGACTACAAGATCAACGCCATTAGCCGCACGCTCGATGCGGTGGGTAGCCCATCCCGATGAATTTCTGACGACTAATGACATTTTGTTACTCCTAATTGGAATTTATTGTAGCGCCATGGGATTCAAAAGTAAATTGCTTATGCGGGACTTTTTTGAAAAATCTTTGGGGCTGTTATTCTTCTGGAGCCGGAGCGGCAGGAATACCCAGCGATTCATCAGAAAGTGGGGACTCAGAGAATGGAGAAGGCAGGTCGTCGATGACCTCAACAGCCTCCTCAAAGTGCGTAATGTACTCGTCGATATCACCAGCTGTAAGTACACCGGATGACGGGAATGTATAAGTAGTCTCCGGCTTCTGCATAACTTCTTCTTCGTCTGGTAAGAAGCCTGGACGTGAGCGATCCAAATAGATATCGCCAGACTTGTGGTAAACTACGAGACTAACGATAGTAGTAGTAACAGCAATACCAACAGAAACAATACCGAGAATCAACAAGTTGCGACCGCCCTTGATGTCTTCCGGCTTTTCTTCTGGGGATACTGGGTTCACATCTTTATTGTCCTGCATTCTTGCCTCCTAGACTATTCTTCAATCTACGAACATCGGTTAGGTGCTCGGAAAATAGATTGCGGATATTAGTAGTGGCTGCAGATAATTCTGCGCGCTTTTCCCTAGTCTCAACGAGCTTACTATAAAATTCTTCCTGATGGTTATAACAATCAATGTTAATAAGTTCTTCTAAGCTCTGGCTGTACGATGTGTACTTGGCAACGAAATCTTTGCGGACGTCAATGATGCTGGAATGCAAAGTCGTGAGGCTAGCATTTGGCTGGCCGGTGTTAATTAAGCGAAGGTCCAGCGGGGTGATGTAATTGGAAAGGATGGACTCGTAAGCCGAGCCGAGATACGACCTGGTACGGGCGTCGGTCTTCTGCAACTGTTTCAAAGACTGCTTAGTGGTGGCACAGTTTTGAGAAATGGCGCCATTTTGCTCCTCAGACAAAGCGGATGCTTTGACAACAAACCCAAAAGATCCAGCAAAAATACTGACGGCAAGGCTAGCTGCGATCAATTTCTTGCTGATGTTTTTGGTAACCATATAATATATATTATATCATATCACTACTGAGCTAGTGAGCGATCTTGGAATCGAGCCAAGATTTGAGATCGGCTGCGTTATTATAATACTTGGCGTCGTCGTCAGAATCAGCGCGAAGATAATACTTAACGGTTCCCTTCTCGACGACGGCGAGTGATGGGAAATATTTTACATAATCCTTCAAGTTAGTTTCTTTGGCTTCTGGCCAAAAGATACGATAGTAGGTGACTTGCTGAGGAAGGCCTCTCATCATCTCGCGCATTTTCTCGGTAGTGGTGCAGCCGGCATTATCAATCATGATGAGGAAAGATTTTTTGTCGGCAATGAGCTCGTTGTACTCGTCCTTATTGATGTCGATGATCTCGACATGGTCATAATACTGCTGGTCGAGCGTAACTGGCAAATTGTTTGCCCAGAAAATAGTTAGCGCACCAGCTGCGAAGATGATGGCCACAACGATAGTGATAACTAGTATTTTTAATATAGTGGATTTTTTCATTTCTTGGTCAACTTGTTAAAGTCAATGTTATGATATGGGACTTTCCAGAAGGAATAAGTGCCGTTGTCTTCCTTGACTTTGACGTTGTTACTACCTTCATAGAACCAGTAGCCGCCAACATTGTAGATCTTGCTCGGGTCCCAACCTTTATTTACTAGCAAATTTTTGGTCATGCCGGCATAGCCGCCACCGCCGCACATTAAGAAGATGTTTTTATCCTTCGGAAATAGACTGCTTAGAATCTCGTCGGACTCCTGGTAGTTAGCAACATAGGAACCGTCATCGGTAATAGTAAACAATGCGTCGCCAGAATAACCCTGCCCGACTGCTTCCGGAAGGCCTTTGACTGAGGCAAGGTATGGGTACGGGATTACTTCAAATCCATCGATAAAACCTGACAAGTATCTGTCCCCGCCGATAGATTCATAGGCGGCTGGGTCTTCCAGCATGCGCATGTCGTAATAAACGCTGTCACTACGATTGAGATACTCGTCAATATTCTTCTCATTGATGTTCTTATCGATACCAAGCTCGCCGCGCTGGCCCTCGGAAAGTTCTGGAGCTGGGAGAGTCTTCAATGTTACATTGTCTGTACGCGCAATGATACTACTTACTATCATTACAACACAGAGCACTGCGGCAGTGATAACAATCATGATGTCGCTAGATTTCTTAGGAGCTTCAATGCTCGCTGAAGTTTTCTTGAGCAGTTCGGTGCTTGTTGGGGTTTTCTTAGTTGCCATAATTCCTCCTGATAGTTCCATTATACCATAGCGGAGAACTTTTCTTTGGCAACAAAAAACTCCCTACGGGAGATCTTTGAATGGTCGGGGCGACAGGACTCGAACCTGCGACCTCACGGTCCCAAACCGCGTGCGCTACCAACTGTGCTACGCCCCGACTTAGTGCTCTAATTATAACACGGATTAAGAATTTTTGCTAGAGGTATCTTTCTCGAACTTAAAAGCAATGTGCTTCGGTGTACTGACTTCGGAAACGACGCGATAGTCGCTTGGGATTTCTGCTGGCAATTCGTATTCTTCTAGAGAGGTGGCATTTTCTTTGACGTCTGTGATATACCAGAATTTATCGGCGCCACTAGTTAATTCTTCGACTGAGTCATAAAGATGGTACCTTAAAATATCAATTGGGAAAATTGAGCCATATTGGAAATTGATCCATGGGCGCATACCATAAATTGGATGCTGGTCCGTACTGTAGAAGACGGCGTCATAATAAGTCCACTCGTTATTTGCGAGAATTGGCTCGCCGTCTTCGGCCATGGCGCGAACATCGTAGACAATTTCCTGAACGGCGCCTTCCGACTCGCGCGTTTCGACATTAATGATACCGATCACGGCGGAAATTGGCGAAAAGACTGCTAGCAAAACTAATGGCGTGAAATTAAATTTCTTACGATATTTGATGCCGAGGAAAATTGTAAGGCCAATTAGTGCCCAAACTAGGCTAGCGCTATAGATGATATAACGATCGACAAACATGGAGGTAAGTGGTGGGATGCTAATAATCATCAAAATGAGTGGCGGGAAGATGATTAGCGCAATTAGAAATAGTAGCTTCGGCTTCTCTGACTTTTTGATTTCTTGGTAAACTTTTCTGGTAACGTAGACGAGTGATGTGAACGCGACTAAGACAACTAGCCCGGTAAGAAGCGTTACTCCACCCTTAGTGACTTCGCCAAAAATGAATGATTGCGTAGTGTAATCGATCGGGGTCATGATAGAAAGCGCTGGGATCCAGAAGCCACTTTCTACTTCTAGAAATTGTCTAAATAGTGACGGCATCCATGGCACAAAAAGGGCAACAGCGCCAACATAAGTAAGTAACATTTTTTTCTCGAAGATTTTGCTACGCTTAGTAATTTTGTAATAAACAATGTGAGCAATCCAAGCAATGGCAGTAAAGTAATGCGTCCACATGCCTAGAGAAATTAGTATAGCGTATAACACGTAGAATTTTGTTTTCTTAGTTTCTAGCGCTAGGTCTAAGGCGTAGGTAGCTAGAACGACGATTAAGAATACGAGAGTGTACATGCGCATTTCTTGACCATAGCGGATAAACATTGGCGAAAGCGACAGGAATAAGGTAGAGACCGCGGCGGCCTTCTCACCGAACCAGCGCTTCAATAACTGGAAGAGGAAGATAATAGTAAGTGCGCCGAAGAATACCGACATAAAGCGCATCGAGACATCCGTATAGCCAAAAATGACTGACCAAATCTTGAGCAAGAAATAGTAGAATGGCGGATGGACGTCGAGTGATGTCATGTGCCAAATCTGGCCGAAATCTCCACGAGCAAGATAGGCCGAGTAGGACTCATCAAACCAAACCGAGCCACGCAAATTGAGCATACAAAAGACTGTATAAATAAGACAACAAACTAGTGGAGTTAATACGCAAAAGAGGATCGTTTTTTTATTGTCTTTTGGTTTCTGTAATCTTGGCATATAGATATTATATCAGTTTTTTGGTATAATATCCATAAACTTGTCAGGGTGTGGCGCAGTTGGTAGCGCGCAGCGTTCGGGACGCTGAGGTCGTCGGTTCAAGTCCGATCACCCTGACCATTTTTTATGCTTTGTAGATTATGACCTCGTCGTTTTTGTGATGGAATTTTGTGTAATCTAGATCTTTGTCTAGGCCTTGTTGCAAAGCCCAAAGGCAACGAGAAATAAAACTGTGGGTGACCAATAGGATTTTGCTATCGTCGGAGTATTTTCCTTTTAGCTCGGATAGAAAATCTTGGACGCGCTCTAACCCGGCACCAAAAGTTTCCGCGCCCTCACTGGTCTTTTTTTTTGTCAATGAATTCCAGAGCGGATTTTCCCAGAGTTCATCAATAGTGTAATTTTTGAGGTCTGCCAAGTCACGTTCAGCCAAACGATCATCGATAATGTATTGATATTCCGGGACAATGATCTCTGCCGTCTCGACAGTGCGGCGCATCGGCGAAACATACACTGCGTCAAATTTCGTATCAGCAATTTTGAGATTTAGCTCCTGGGCCTGAGCAATTCCCTTCTCGTTGAGGCCCTCGTCAGAGCGTCCAGAAACAATGCCCTTTAAGTTACTATCGGTCTCACCGTGCCGGACGCAGTACAAAATCATTTTGTTTCTTCGGAATTTTTGTCCTTAGCGGCTCTGAGTTTAATAATATTAACAAATACTACAAACATGGTGATAAACACAAACCAGTAGAAGCTGATACTGCGATTGAGCAGGACGGCACCACCAAGCATTTCTTCGCCGAAGGCCAAGCCGTACAGGCTTAAGAAGGCTGCTTCGCTAGCGCCGATGGCGCCAGGAAGTGGCAGGCCGGAAGTGGCCATAAAGAGGACTGCTTGCAAGAAGAATAGTGACAAGAAACCAGTGCCGCTCAAGCTAAGTGCTTTGTAGACGCAAAATGGAATAATAAAGTAGATCGACATTTGAGCAAAGCTGCGGGCAATGCAGATCCAGAATTCTTTCTGATGAGTCTTGATGTACTTGGCGCCTTCGCTATATTGCTCAAGCGACTTGTTAATTGACTCCTGCTTTTTTTCGATTTTTTTATAATTGAAAAACTTTAGAACGTAAATGAAGAAGTCGATAAATTTCTTGGTGATTTTTTTGGAAAAAATACCAATAAGTAACGCGGCTAGCGCGACACCATTAATGACAAGGCCGATGAGCGTCCACCAAATAATGCTTGCTTCCATCCTACCAAGTGAAACTAGTAGGCCGATAATACCCAAGATGAGAACACTGATTTGGATGCCGCAAATCTGAATTAGAAGAGCTAGGGTGGCGTGCGCGGTGGAGATTTTTTCTTTGCTCATGTAATAAATTTCTAGTGGCTGGCCACCACTGGCGCCAGGAGTGACAGAGCAGAAGAAGAAACCAATCAAGGTAAACTTATACGCTTGCCAGTAATTAATTTTCTCGCCAAAAGACTTGAGGATACTATAAATGTTCCAGGCTTCAATAGCAAAATAGCCAAACATCAGAATGATACCTAGGGCCACAAAACCGAATCTCGCATTATTATAAACTCTGAGAGCCTCGCCAAGATCCTGATCCTTAAAGACTAGGAAGAAGGTGATCCCGATTAAGAGCACAAAAATCAAAACATAGATAAAGATTCTTTTGAAAATTTTTTGGATACTATCTGGATTTTTCTTTTCAGGTTCCATATCATATATTATAGCACAAGAGCTATACGACTAGTTAATCTTCTTCAATGATGGAGATATGAGATTCTTCAAGCTGCAAATCATCAACTACAGACGGGGAGTCCATCATGAGATCGACACCAGAACCGTTCTTCGGGAAGGCGACGATGTCGCGAATATTCTTGGCGCCAGTTAAGACCATAAAGATACGCTCGAGACCAAAGGCACAGCCAGCATGTGGAGGAGCGCCAAACTTGAAAGCGGAAAGCATACCGCCAAAACGCTTCTCAACTTCCTTGTGATCGTAGCCTAGGATTTCAAAAGCCTTGTACATAACTTCTGGGCTGTGGTTTCTAACAGCGCCGGAGCAAATCTCGTAGCCGTTCATAACCATATCGTACTGGTCGGCGGAAATTGCTAATTTGTCTTCGTCGGTATTGGCGGACTCTAATGCTGCTAAACCGCCTTTTGGCATAGAGAATGGGTTGTGGCAGAAGTCTAATTTGTTGTTATTGTCGTCCCACTCGTAAAATGGAAAATCGACAACCCAGCAAAGTGCAACCTTGTTGTCGTCCTTCAAACCAAAGTGATCAGCAAAGGCAATACGCAAAATGCCAAGGACCTTATTGACCTTCTCGCGAGTGTCGGCGCCAAAGAAGACGGCGTCGCCATCTTCGGCCTTAGTCTCTGACTTAATCTTAGCAAGCTCTTCTTCTTTTAGGAACTTGGCGATTGGGGACTTAGCCTCACCGTTTTCATATAATATATATGCGAGGCCGCCCGCGCCATTCTTACGAGCAAGATCGGTGAAGTTATCGATTTGAGAGCGGCTGAGGCTAGATCCGCCTTTAACGCAAATAGCCTTAACGCATGGAGACTGGAAGACCTTAAACTCAGTGTCTTTCAATGCCTCAGTAAGGTCGATCAATTTCATGTCGTAGCGAAGGTCAGGCTTGTCAGTGCCGTAGTTATTCATCGCATCTTCAAAAGTGATGCGTGGAATTTCTTCACTTAGTAATTCTTTACCAGCAAAATCAGTGACGAGCTTCTTAATGAGTGGTTCCATGGTGGTCCTGACAGTCTCGCCGTCATCAACAAATGACATCTCAAGATCTAGCTGGTAGAAGTCACCATAAAGACGATCGGCACGAGGGTCCTCGTCACGGAAGCATGGAGCGATCTGGAAATAACGAGAAACACCGCCAACCATTAACAGCTGCTTGAACTGCTGAGGGGCTTGCGGAAGTGCATAGAACTTACCAGGATGAAGACGAGATGGGACGAGAAAATCGCGAGCACCTTCTGGTGAAGAGTTAGCCAAAATCGGCGTGGTGATTTCTGTGAAATCATTTTCGATCATGTATTTTCTGAGATACTGATAGAAATCAGAACGGCGCTTCAACAAGTTCTGCATGGATGGGCGGCGAAGATCGAGATAGCGATATTTGAGGCGAAGGTCCTCACCGGATTCTGGGCCGTCATCATGGGTGTTGACTGGAAGCGGCTCAGACTTGTTAAGAAGGACGAGATTTTCTACAACAAGTTCAATGTCACCAGTTTCGATGTTAGGA
This sequence comes from uncultured Candidatus Saccharibacteria bacterium, assembly GCA_947302125.1. Classification (GTDB taxonomy): domain Bacteria; phylum Patescibacteriota; class Saccharimonadia; order Saccharimonadales; family Saccharimonadaceae; genus Nanosyncoccus. Next base: position 18,437 of record CAMYUL010000002.1, on the reverse strand, counting down.
TTCTTGAGCTCTGGAGCGCGCTCACGCATAGTACCAGTAGCAGTAATGACAAATTCGTCACGCAAAGTCTCGGCAAGACTGAATGCATCCTTAGTGTCTGGAGTGATAACCAACTGCAAAATACCCTTGTGGTCTCTTAGGTCAATGAAAATTAATCCGCCGTGGTCTCTACGGGAATTGACCCAACCAGAAACGGTGATGGTTTTGCCAAGATAGTCCTTGGCCGATGTAGATAAAATTCTCGTCATAACTTCTATATTATACCACATTTCTCTTGATAACGGCAGAGATGCTGCTGTCTTCGTAGAAATCATCGTGTGGTAAATAGCCAAGGAGGTAGGCAACTAACATTTTGTAAGTCAAAAGTCCAACGAGCGAGCCAGTCTTATCAATAACAATGAAGAAGAAGCAATTAGTACGGAGAAAAGCAGACATAGCCTGCTCTAAAGTATAGTCGGAGCGTAGGTAGTAAACTTTCTTGTCAATATAGTTGGAAGCACGATCAGTGTTCTTGATTTCTAGGCTATTTAACTTTTCAGTGCTGATAAGACCAACGACTTGGTGGCCATCGGAAGACAAGACTGGAAAATGCGAAGAACCGGATTTGTACAAACGGTCTAGCATCAACGGACCAAGAAAGTCATGCTCATAGACAAAAGTGATCTCTGCGCGCGGCATCATGATCTCTTCAACTTTGCGATCCTTGAAACTCATGCAGGCAGCGATTAACGCGCGGTCCTTGCCGGTTAGAACATTTTGCGGGGCACGACGCATAATGCCAATAAAATCTTCTAGATCTTTTGGCACATAAGGAGGAATCTCCTCTGGTTTTTTGGGCTCGCGATACTTCTCGAGTTTTGGATCCACCCATTTTGTAAATTTTTTCATGAAATTACTCATGGTCTTTGTCCAAATTCTATGATATTATATATATTATACCATATTTGTTAATATTTTGGAGGATTTATGCGGAAAAATAAGAGTTTGGGCACAGTAATTACACTGATTGTTGTATGCTCAGCCATCTTGATACTCATGCTGGTAGCTTTCGTAAGTAGAATTACTAATAGCATTGATTTTTCTAGATACACTAAACCAGTTGATAATAATACAGCTTTAATTGAAACGGTCATTCCAGGAAATGCAGACAACGGCAATATCGGCGACCATGTTAAAGGCTCTGCCGATGCGCCAGTAAAGATTTTTGAGTACGCTGACTTCCAGTGTTCCGGGTGCGCATCCGCCAATCCACGCGTAAATATGATCGTGGAAGAGTTCGATGGAAAAGTTGCAGTGATCTATCGCAACTTCTTGCTTTCCTATCACCAGAACGGTACCGCTGCAGCATCAGCAGCAGAGGCTGCCGGACTCCAGGGTTACTGGAAAGAGTATACCGATATGCTATTTGCTAACCAGTCAGTATGGGCAGACGCTTCCGGTGACAATCGTACCAACCTATTCGTAGACTTGTTCGAGACAATCTCTAAGGGCAAAGGCGATGTAGCGAAGTTTAAATCAGACATGAGTAGCTCGGCAGTGAAGAAGAAGATTGCATTCGATATGGGTCTTGGGCAATCCCTTAATCTTCCTGGCACACCATCGTTCTATCTTGATGGCGAGAGGATTGACTTCTCTACTATCACTGGCGAAGAAGACTTCTTGAATATCTTCCGCGATAAGATCAACACAAAGTTAGCAGAGCTCGAGAAACAGTAGACTCTACAACCTGAAAGATTACACCAAAAAAGCCTCCGGCACCTATACGGAGGCTTTTATCGCGTTTTACCAACGAAACTTACTAAACACTTTAGGCGATTTTCGTTTCGATGAACTCTTGCCATGGTGCGGCAGGAGACATTTGCGACCTTCTGCGGGCTAGATTCCTAGAGCGCTTGAGTCCGATACGCATGTGTACTTTCGTACTCCTGTTTAGTTGTGCGTCGCCTAACGACCTTTGTCCCAACCTGTTACTGTTATTCTGAAGGCGACATGGTCTATTTTAGCAAACAAAAAATATTATGCAAGCATAAGCGGAATTGTCAAGGTGTGATATAATATACGTATTATGGTACTATGGATTGCAATTATTTTAGGCTTGGTACAAGGCCTAACAGAGTTCATCCCAGTGTCCTCATCTGGACATTTGGAGATTGTACAACAATTACTTGGCGCTAGGCCAGAAGATTTTCATCTATTCCTAGAGCTAATCAACTTCGGCACATTGCTGGCGCTGTTTATTTATTACCGTAAAAGAATCGCCAAGATCCTCGGTGATATATTCAAGCGCAAAAATTTCAAGCTGGCCATCAACGTAATTATTACTTGTATTCCAGCGGGCATGGCTGGATTGCTGCTATCTAACTTTATCGAAAATAACGGGTTCTTCTCTTCCCTTTATACGATCGCAATCGCGATGGGGGTGATTGGTCTTCTAATGATTTTCTCCGATTTTCTTCCGAAAAAATCAGAACTCAAGGACGAGAATGCTTTGACGCCTGGACGAGCGCTAGGAATTGGCTGTGCGCAAGTACTGGCACTAATTCCGGGCGTATCACGCTCTGGCTCTACAATCTTGGCTGGTCGTGTGGCAGGACTTAACGCAAAGTCGGCTGCTGACTACTCGTTCTTAGTATCAATCCCGCTGATGACAGCAGTCTGCGGAAAGACGCTACTTTCTTCTACTACACGTACATATTTAATGGACAATCTAGGATCGCTTTGTGTTGCTAACTTAGTAGCGTTTGTATTTGGTTTAATCGCAATCTACTTTGTAATGAAGTATCTCAAAAAATCCGAATCCTTAAAGGCGTTTGGTATCTACCGCGTGATCGTAGCGATGGTAGTTTTGATCGTACTACTAATACAACAATAAATAATCATCAAAAAAGCGTTGTGAGATTTACAACGCTTTTTTGATAATTATCCGAGGTTAGTGTGGACAGCGGTGACGTCGTCAAGATCATCAATAGCATCGAGAAGCTTCTCGGCCTTTTCTAGATCTTCCCCGTCGAGCTCGACAGTATTGTTTGCAACATATTTCAGCTCAGCGGCAGTGACATTCATGCCAGCATCAACAAGAGCGGTGCGGATCTTCATGAGGTCGGATGGAGCAGTAGTAATTTCCGTACCATCGTCTTCCTCAACAACGTCTTCGGCGCCAGCATCGAGAGCAATCATCATAGGGTCGTCGCCTTTGTCAGTGATAAAGATTACACCCTTTCTCTCGAACTGGAACATAACGCTACCAGGATCGGCCATACGGCCGCCATTCTTGGTGAGCGCGTTTCTAACATCTGGCATAGTACGGTTCTTGTTGTCAGTGGCAACTTCAATAATGATACCAATGCCGCCTGGGCCATAGGCTTCATAGACTTCTTCAACGAGAGCCGCGCCTTCTTTGGACTGAACACGAGCGATGGCACGTTCGATATTAGCCTTTGGCATGTTGGCAAGACGAGCTTTTTCTAGAACCATAGCAAGAGATGGGTTCATGGCTGGATCAGTACCGCTTCTAGCGGCGATAGCGATTTGATTTCCGATTTTGGTAAACAGCGCACCGCGCTTGGCGTCGACGACGGCTTTCTGGCGCTTGGTGGTTGCCCATTTACTATGTCCTGACATGGTTTCTCCTAAAATTAATAATAAAAAATCTTACTACTAATTATAACAGATTAGACTCAATTAGACAAGGAGATCACATGCGGCAGACTAGATAAATCGCAATGCCAAGTGCAAAGACGCCAATGGCGGAAATGACAATAATAACGTTGCTCGACAAAGAGCTCTTTGAGGCTTCGTCAAACTTAATTGTGCTGATTGTTGCCCAAGAAGCAACCTGGCTAGAAGGCTCGGAAGCTGCTTCAGTGTCAGTATCAATAGAAACGGAGCTAGTAATTAGCCGGTCTGCACCAGCTGAGTCTTTGGTAACGTAGGAAATTATATTGTCGACGACGCCGTCCTTAGCAGCGTTAACGTTGAAACGGAAATAAATAGTATCAGTCTTAGTGCCACTATGACCGGCATATAAATCATAGTCAAATTTAAAATCGCCGCTTGCGATGCCTGGGGCGCTAATGGAAACTGGCGTCCAAGAATTGGCCCGATCCGGCTCATAAGTATACTCTAAAGAGTCGGAGCTCAGGGAGACGAATCCACTATTCTCGTTGCCGTTGATGTATGATGCAAGATACGAAATGGCAAGCTCTTCAGAATCGGAATTATTTTTTAATGACGCAATATACTGGATGTACTTGTCGTTAAGTATGCGAGCAGTAACTTTGCTCTCAACATTAGGAGCCTCTTCGTAATTTCTCCAGCTACTCGGAATACCATTCTGCTCGGCAGGAAGCTCGGACTGAGCAATGGATACAACACTAACGATGGCTAAGACTACGATGCCGATGATTGACAAAAAGGCAACTGGAAGTAAAGCTATAATCAGCTTAGAAATTTTTCTAGACCTTTTAGCGCTCATGCTTATATTTTATGACTTTTTGCGATTTTTAGCAATAGAGTTATCAAGTCTGCCATTATCATCTAGATCTTTTTTGATAGCTTTACGAAGCTCTTTATGATTTTTGGTCTTATACTCGCGATTTAGGAGCTTGACGATGTTTTCCTGTTGCCAATAGATGATGCCAAGTAGGGCAACAGTAACTGCTACAATAATGAAGACTAGGCTGACGTTACCCTCAGACAAACCAGCGCCAACATAGTTATTAACAACAACCGATGGCAATCTACCGATTGCAAAAATGAAAATCAATTTCTTGATAGGAAGATCAGTAAGGCCAGCGATATAACAGACGGCATCGTCCGGAAGGCCTGGCAATAGGAAAACTAGGAAGAGCAGCGGCGATGCTCTGCGGCCAATGATAAAATCAAATTTGTCGAGCTTGTCCTTAGCAACAATTTTTTCCACGAGACCGCGACCAAACTTGCGCGAGAGCCAAAAGACACCAGCAGCGCCAATAGTAGCGCCGATGGTAGTATAAAGTACACCCCACCAGCCGAAGAGAAAGCCACCAATACCGCCAACGAGGTTGCCTGGGATTGGCGCGATGATAGTCTGAAGGATTTGCAGAAGAATGTAAGCTAGTGGGCCAAAGGCGCCAAGCTTATTAACGAAGTCAATCATTTGCTCACGGTTGTCAAACAATTGCGAGATTGGGCCGTGGGCAATAATATCCCACACGAAATAGCCAATAATTGCTAGGACCGAAATGCCAAGAATAGCAATTTGGATCTTGGTCTTTCGATCTAGCTTGCGGAAGAACTTAGCCTGCTTTGGCTTATTTGGCGTATTCGATGGCACGGGTTTCCCTAATGACGTTTACTTTAATAACTCCTGGGTAACTCATGGTTGCTTCAATCTTGTTGGCGATATCACGAGCAAGTTTAAGAGCGGTAAGGTCGTCAATTTGCTTTGGCTCGACGATGACGCGAACTTCGCGACCAGCGGAGATGGCGTAAGCCTTGTCGATGCCTGGGAAGCTTGTAGCAATATTTTCGAGATCCTTCATGCGTTCTGCAAAGTTCTCAGCGGAGATGTTGCGAGCACCTGGACGAGCGGCAGAAATTGCATCGCAGATTTTGACGATGACAGCTTCCGGAGTGGTTGGCTCGATGTCGTCGTGGTGAGCAGCGATGGCGTGAACGATTTCGTCGGACATGCCATATTTCTTAGCGAGCTCTGCACCAATGTCAGCGTGCTTGCCCTCAATTTTGTGAGTGACGGCTTTGCCGATATCATGCATCAAAGTGGCGGTCTTAGCAATGCGCTTGTCAGCGCCAATTTCTTCAGCAATCATACCAGCCATGTGAGCCATTTCTACGGAGTGAAGAAGTACGTTCTGGCCGTAGCTAGTACGAAACTTAAGCTCACCAAGAAGGTGGACTAACTCGCGAGGGATACCAACGAGGCCAACTTCGCGAACGGCGTCTTCGCCGGCGCGAACAACTTCCTTCTCGATTTCTTTCTCGCCTTTGGCAACGGCTTCTTCAATACTGGAAGGATTGATGCGACCATCTTTCATTAAGCGTTCCAAAGCATAGCGAGCAACTTGGCGACGAATTGGATCGAAGCTGGACAAGACAACCATGCCTGGGGTGTCATCAACCATAATATCAACGCCAGTAGCGCGCTGAAGGGCTTGAATATTTCTACCTTCCTTACCAATAATGCGACCCTTCATTTCGTCATCAGGAAGCTTGAGAGCGGTAATAGTGCGGTCAGCAGTAACCTCAGAGCTCATGCGCTCCATAGCAGTAAGTAGGATGGCTTGCGCAGTCTCGTCGACGTCGTGCTTGATTTCCTTCTGCTCCTTAACGACAAGATTTGTAAGGTCTTGCTTAATATCGTTCTCAGTCATCTTCATGAGTTTTTCCTTGGCGTCAGCCTTGGAAAGACCAGCGATCTTCTCGAGCTTCTCGTGCTGCTTGTCACGGATCTCACGAATCTCGCCCTTCAAGACTTCGATTTCTTTTTCTTGTTTGACTAAGCGCTCGGTCTTTTTCTCAATTTGGTCGAGCTTGCCGTCTAATGTGGTTTCGCGCTCGGCGAGACGGTTCTCGGTGCGCTTCCATTCCTTGCGGCGATCGTTTTCTTCGATCTTGGACTTCTCGGCAATGTCGGCAGCTTCTTTGCGAGCTTTAGAAACAATGTCGGAAGCCTCGTTCTTAGCCTTTCTGACTAGATCTTCAGCCTTGTTCTTGCCACCTTTCTCGTTTCTTTTGTTGTATGCAAAAACTGAGCCAGCACCAGCGCCAAGACCTAGCACTGCGGCAACTATAATTATGGCTATCTCCATAATAAACCTTTCTGTTTTGCTAGTATTTTCCTGATACTAGCGGGTTAACATAATAATATAAATTAATAAATTTCCACTCTTATTATAGCACGAAAGGCGCTTTATTCATAGTGAGAAATGTTGTTGGCAATCATATTCTTGATGATCTGAACAGCGGTGTCTTCTAGGCCCTGCTCAGCAGCATCCTGAGAGAAATGCTCGGTTGGAGCAGAGTAGAAGTAATTGTAATCGCCGTAGGAATAGACTGGCTGGCCAAATGAGGCGCCGGAATCTTTGTCGGAGTCGCCTTCATAGGAAGCGACGCGAGTAATACAACCAAGGCTCTTGGTGTTCTGGTCGATATCAGCAAAGCCTGGGAAGTACTTCATACCAGTCTTGTAGCCAGTGAAACAAACTTGTGGGCGATACTTAGCATCGACAGTATAGGAAATGTCCGTAAGATCATCAGGAATCTTAAACTTGATTCCCCATTCGTCAATGTAGATATTACCAGTGATTGGCGTGTAGGCAGGGACGTTGTCTGGGCTATTGATAACGGTGCCAGTTTCTTCCTCGACCTTAGCGATGATAGCGTTAGCGTTAGCAAGGTCGGTCTGAGCAGCCTTCAATTTGTTGGAAGTGCTAATGTTGGAAACGAGGCTCCAAATACCAAGGATAATACCAATGAAGGCAAGTGCGCCAAAGATGGCAGAGAGGGTCATATAGAGCTTGGCCTTTTGTTCTGGAGTCTGCTGAGCCGGGGCGACTGGTTGCTGAGGAATCGGCTGCATAGGATTCATATTAGGATTCTTCATATTATCGAAATGGGTAGGGCCTAAGATTGGGCTCTCCAAGCTGACGCCAGTATTATTAAGCGCTGGTCCAGTAGAAATTGGAGCGGTCTGAGCTTGGCTGTGATCCATAGCTGGAGGAAGTCCCGGCTCAACGGCTGGCTGATCCTGTGGCTGGGTTGGCGTCTGCCCATTCTGCTCTGGTCGACTGCTTGGCTGTGGGGCAAAGGGGTTCATGTTATTATCCATTAAAATAAGTCCTTATTTACTATATATATTATAGCATAAGCGTAAAGATTTTGTTACTTTTTTGGCGTAGAAATATTAGCTTCGCGACCGTAGTCCGGGATGATGACTTGCTGCTGATTACCATGGTGGTCATAAAGCGGAACATTTAATTGGTCAGCTAAAGTATTAACAATGGCTGCGCCGATACGCAGGCCGGTAAAACTGCCAGGGCCAGACATATATTCAATTTCTGTAATGTCCTGCCAAGTCTTATTGTTCTCTGCCAATTTTTCCTGGATGAACTCGTGTAGTTTTTCTGCCATGTCGTGGCCAAGTTCTGCTTGATAAGTTTGATCGTCGAGCTTTAAAATAACATCTTTTGATGAAGTGTCTAAGTAAAGTTTCATTTTAGCTCCTCGATAGTACGCGAACCATCTTCGTTAAGCGTGATATTAAAGATGCGGTGATTCTCCGGCAAAATGTCCTTGACCGACTCGGCCCATTCGACAACCGTCACAGTGTTTTCGTCGTTAATAGATTCTGAAAGATCCTCCTGCATCAAGCCCGGATCAGGTAGGCGATAAAAATCGTAATGGTTTAGAAAACCAGTGCCAAGCTTATAGCCTCGAGAAGAGGGTTGAGCCTCGGTTTTCTCGAAGGCGTACGACTTGCTGATTGTGAAGCTGGGTGAAGTGATGGGATCTTTGATGCCGAGCCCTTCAGCAAGACCCTTAGTAAAAGTGGTTTTGCCGGCGCCAACATCGCCAATTAATTCAATGACAGTGGGCACATGCAAATTTTGGCCGATTTCTCGACCAAAATTAATCAGCTCCGCTTCAGTTCTTATGATCATATTAATCTAAGTGTTTGCGTTTTTCGCTGTGCTTGTGATTATTGTTGCGATTTAGTTTCGCAATTCTTACTTTTTTAGCCATATATATATTATATCACAAAACTAGATAACGCGCGAGACTTCGTCAAGGGTAGTTTCACCTTTAAGCGCGGCAATTACACCTTTTTGTTCAAGAGTCAACATGCCGCTGGCCTTGGCGACTTTTTCGATTTCGGTAGTGTTGATGTCGGTGACATCGCCACGAATAAATTTCTGGATTTCTTCAGTGACAATTAATTGCTCCATGATGACGGTACGACCTTTGTAGCCAAACGGAATTTCTTCAGTTGGAACTGGTTTATATAAAGTGACGTCGTCAAGATTGATTTCGTATCTTGCTAGGGTCTCAGCTGGAACACCCTCAAAAACGCGGCGAATATATTTCATGGTAGCCTCGTCCGGGCGATAAGCTTCTTTGTTGTCGGCTAATTTTCTAACAAGACGCTGAGCGATGACGAGACGAACGGAGCTTGAGAAAATTGGATTAGTGCCAATCATATCAATCATACGCGAGAAAGCCGCAGAAGTAGAATTGGCGTGGAAGGAGCTCAAGACCAAGTGGCCAGTGATTGAAGCCTGAATAGCAGTACGGGCGGTATCGGCATCGCGGATCTCGCCAACCATCACGACGTCTGGATCGAGACGAAGCACGCTACGTAAGCCATCGGCGAAGCTGCCACCTTCTGTAGTGTTAATAGGGATTTGAGAAATGCCAGTAATGCCATATTCAATTGGATCCTCAAGTGTAATAATCTTGCGATCGGTAGTGTTTAGAGCATTAATAATGGAGTATAGGGTTGTAGATTTACCAGAACCAGTAGGACCGACCATGAGGACGAGGCCGCGTGGATGAGAAATGACCTCATTGATTTCTTCGCGTTCTTCTTTGCCAAGGCCGAGAAGATCGAGATTTAGGAGCGACTCGTCAAAGTTGAAGAGACGGAGTACCGCATCTTGGCCATACATAGTCGGGATCATCTCAACACGGATGTTTAGTAGGTGTGACGTACCGTCTACAAAAATATCTTTCTGCATGTGACCGGATTGTGGAGTGGTGGCGGCAGTGGAAATGCCAGCACGGCTAGAAAGTTCGCCCATGAAGACACGGTAGCGATCGCGGCTAATGGTTGCGACTGGGTGAAGCAAGCCGTCGACACGCATACGCAAACGAATTTGGTCTCTTAAATTCTCGATGTGGATGTCAGAAGCACCAAGCTTGTCGGCTTGGTCAAGAAGATAATCGAAGACCTTATCGGTAGAAACTTCGTTTAAGACCTTGGAGACACTGGCTAAGGTTTCTGAATCACCTTCGCCGGCAATGGTAATGTCATCATATTCAGTTTCCTGCGGAGGGTCGTAGCGAAGAATAAAAACTTTATAGGCCGAATCGGTAATTAAGAAGAAATCGGCATGCTCGCCACGGTCGTTGTAATATTTGCGCTTGGCGTCAATGACGCTACGCGGAGTCTGAGACGTGACCATGAACTGAAAATGCTCGCCCTCGCCACCTTTCTGAAGCGGAAGGATGAAGTCGTTGTGCATTTCCTGCTTGGTGAGTAGACCATAGACAAGTGGAACATTTTCCTCAAAACGTCTAGTATCGAGATATGGAAGACCAAGAACCCGCGCACGTTGTGCGGCGGCTTGCTCTTCATTGTCGCGACGTCTAATTTGTATTTCTTCTTCGTTCACGGTTGATGCCCTTTTTTGTATTATAACTCTTATGCTAATCTATCGCAAGCAGTTTTCGTAAGTTTTGCTAATTTTCTAGCATAATAATCCAGCTTGGATTGGTTAAATTTTTCTCGAATGCCCCAGCAATAAATGACGCCACAAAATTCCCAAGCAAAGAGCTGGAAAATACGTTCCTTTAAATCCTTGTTATAATTGCGCCATTCTTTGCATAAAATTGCTTGAAAGATTTCTGGAATTTGCAAAAGTGGTGTTGCATTTTTCCTAATAAGCATGGCCCCGTAATATTCTTGTTCCTTAATAATAAAGTGCAGAATTTTGCGATAAATATTTTCTAGGCTCAAATTTTCGGCTTCTAACTTTAACTTTTGCAATTCCGGCTCGGCCCTTCTTTCTAGCTGATAAAAAGCCGCGTCCATATGTGGATAATGGTCATAAAAAGTCGAGTTATAAATGTGTGCATTTTTGCTGACTTCTCCAATTTGCAGGTTGGCGACATGGCCGCGTCTGAAAAATCCACTAAGAACTTTATCTAGTCTTTTTTGTACGTTGCGAAATCTAGGATCGTTAGTATTCTCGACTAGACGAGACATAAGAAAATTATAGCATATCTATAATACTTATGGTAAAATATAGATATGTTTATGGTCGACATGCTATCTTGGTGGTATTCCCGCGGATGGGGTGTTTTTGTCGACGGGTTTAAAACTCGCTTGCGCGACTCGGTAGATTTCTTTTCTATCGGACAATTACTCCGAACATTGTTTAAGCCATACAGGCAGATTTCTGCTAATTCTAACAGCCAAGGAATGGAAGCATTCTTTGACAAGTTGATTTCTAGGCTCGTAGGATTTTTTGTACGCGTGTTCATTATTGTGTTTGGCGGAATTGCACTACTACTTGAAAGCCTACTTGGCATAGTCATGATTGTGGCTTGGCCATTTGCGCCAGTGCTAGTAGTCGCAGGCATAGCAATGTCGGTGATGGGAGTAACGCTATGATGTTTGACTATGGTTCCCTGCGCGCGCGTGAAGCTAGGCTTGGCAAGAAGCTTGGAAAAATTGTTGCGATATTTCTAGTTCTGGCCGTGCTATTTGCAGTGCTTGGCGGATATTTAGTTTTTGTACGTGAAGCGCTATGCTGGGTGTGCTTTAGCCTAGCAATTTTGTTTGTAATGATTTATTACTGGGCAAAGAGAGAGCTCATACCGGTACCAGTGAGAGCTGACGAAGGTCTGAACGGCGTCTTATCAAATGATGTGCTCGCGGCAATGCCAAGAAATCCAAAAATAGCTGATCTTGCTACCGTAGTTGCTAAAACCAACAGCGGAAAATTTATGGCTGTACGTTATGGAATTACGCCAAACTTCCTCAGCGCTTTAGTTGCAGACTTTCCAGAAGGATTTAATGTTGGGCAAATTTTTGAGACGGCGATGAAAATCCGCGAAGGGACAGATTCTGAGGAGTTGCACGGTGCAATCCTAGCGGCGGCGATTATCGCAAATCATCCGGCAAGCGAATCAATCCTAAAACAAATGCGTCTAGAAATGAAAGATGTTCTAGACGGCGTAGTATGGTTTAATTACCTAAACGGTCTCGTCCGCAGCATTGGTAAACGCGAACATCGCGGCGGAATTGCACGCGATCTTTCGTTCGGCTACATACCAACTTTGCAAAGGTTTGGACAAAATATTTCTGCTGAGCAGGAAGGCGCAATGAAGACGCAAATTCATCAAAGTGCGCACAAAGAAATTGTCGAACAAATGGTCTCGATCTTTTCTAATACTGGAAGGCAGAATGTCGCGTTAATTGGCGCGGAAGGCAGTGGACGCTCGACAATCGTAAAGGCGTTTGCTGAACTCTTGCTAAACGCGGATGCAAAGTTACCATCTTCCCTACAATTTAGGCAGATCTTTAAACTCGATGCAGCAACAATGATTTCTTCAGCACCGGAACGTGGACAAATCGAAGGCCTAGTCATGCATATTCTTGGCGAGGCGTTTGCTGCAAAGAATATTATTATTTGGCTAGACAACGCGCAGTTGTTCTTTGAGGACGGCACTGGCTCGGTAGATATTTCTAATGTGCTCCTACCAATTATTGAAGCTGGTCAGCTTCGCGTAATTATGACAATGGATCAGCAAAAATTCCTAGAAATTTCTGCACACAAATCGACACTTGCGAATGCCTTAAACAAAATCCAAGTGCCACCAGCTAACGAAGAAGAAACTATGAAAGTCCTGCAGGACCAAACGCCGGTCTTAGAATTTCAGCACAAAGTTTCTTACACAATTTGGGCACTAAAAGAAGCTTATAGACTAAGCTCTAAATATATTCACGATCTCGAAATGCCAGGCAAGGCTTTGTCGCTACTCGACACGGCTGGTGAATACGCATCTCCTTCGCGCTTAGTAACATCAGAAAGCGTCCAGGAAGCTGTAGAAAAAACTTCTGGAGTAAAAGTTTCGGGCGGAGCAACTTCTGATGACGACAAATCTAGACTACTCAACATGGAAGAGCTAATTCATAAACGCATGATTGATCAAGTCGATGCAGTAAAAACTGTCTCCGATGCAATGCGTCGCGCAGCCGCTGGCGTACGCAACGAGTCTCGACCAATCGGCACATTCCTATTCCTTGGTCCAACTGGCGTCGGCAAAACTGAGCTAGCAAAGGCTCTATCGGAAGTCTATTTCAACGGCGAAGACCACATTATTCGCGTAGACCTCAACGAATTTGTTTCTGGCGCCGACGTGTCACGCTTGATTGCTGATGCTACAGAAGACGAGCTAAGCCTCACTGCGCAAGTCTTAAAACAACCATTCTCCGTAGTATTACTCGACGAAATTGAAAAGGCACACCCACAAGTCTTAACAACACTACTACAAATGTTAGACGAAGGTGTGCTCCGCGATGTACGTGGACGCGAAGTTTCCTTCCGCGACACAATCGTCATCGCGACATCCAATGCGGGCGCCGAGAAAATCCGCGAATATGTTTCTAACGGCAAATCACTTGCCGACGTACGTGAAGAATTCTTAAATTACCTGCTCTCGCCAGAATATGCCGCTACAGCGGCGGCGGCTGGGATGTCGGCATTTAGGCCAGAATTCCTGAACCGCTTTGACGAAGTCTGTCTCTTCAAACCACTCTCGCCTACTGATTGTATGCAAGTGCTCGACCTCATCATCGCCGGCGTCAACAAGACGCTTGAGCCGCAAAAGATTTCCGTTGAAGTTTCTGCCGACGCGAAAGAGCTCCTCGTATCGGCTGGATACGATCCACAGCTTGGTGCGCGTCCAATGAAACGTATCGTCTCCAAGACAGTTGAGAACTTGGTAGCAAAGGCCGTACTTTCTGGCGCGGCTTCGTCCGGTACAACAATTACTGTGACGCGTGAGATGATTGAAGCAGAATTATAACCAACAAAAATGGTATCTCCGGCGTGATTCGAACACGCGACCTTTTGGTTCGAAGCCAAACGCTCTAATCCACTGAGCTACGGAGACACTTGAATATATTATAGCATAGAAACTGAGTGAACACCCCATGCCGGACGGCAGGGACTTGTTCGTAGTCAAAATTACAATTCTTGTAATTTTGACACTCACAAATCTGGTCTAAATCTCATTATGCCGTCGGCATGGGGTATTCCCTCAGTTTCCGTGGTATAATTATCCTAATGAAATTGTTACTCCACACTTGTTGTGCACCATGCAGCGTATACTGTATCAAGAGCTTGCGGGCGGAAGGGATTGAGCCGACGCTTTTTTGGTATAATCCAAATATCCATCCGTATGCCGAGTATAAGGCTCGGCGAGATTGCCTGAAGGAATATGCTAATGTAGTTGGAGTGGATTTGATTCTAGAAGATAGGTATGGGCTGGACAAGTTCGTGTGTGAAGTGGCGAAGCTGGGCGAGGATGGATTGTCTGCACGATGTGCAGAATATTGCTATCCGCGGCGGCTGCGAGAGGCGTTTTCTTATGCGGCTTCGCATGGGTACGATGCGGTATCGACGACCTTGTTATACAGTATTTATCAGCAACATGATATTATTCGAGATTTGTGCTCTGTGCTGGCACGCGAGTTTGGCGTAGAATTTGTATACCGCGATTTCCGGGAAGGATGGGCCGAGGGTCAGGCGGAAGCACGGGAAGTCGGGCTGTATATGCAGAAATATTGCGGATGCATATTCTCGGAGGAAGAGTCGTTTGTCGGGCGGGAAATTTCTAGGGACTTGCGCCGGGTGGGCGTGTCGCCGACAAATGCGGAGGTGCGAAAAGTCTTAGAAAAGGCGAAGGCTGAGGGGGAGGTTGATTTGGGGGAAGTTAAGAAAGTTGTAAAGAAGAGCTAGGTTTGGTTATTTCCCTGCTTTAGTTTCTATATCTTGGAGCTCGAAACGATATTTTTGTTTGACGTCTGGATATTTTTCATGATCGACTTCTTCAAAGAACATGTCGTATGGCCTGCACCAAAGACGGTTGTCACCATATAACGCGCGATAAGCGATCATTTTTTCTTTGGTCTCGCTGTGGTAGATGATGTCTTCTAGAATATATAGGTCGCCTTTGAAATGTTTGTAGATGCCGTGGAGTTTGAAACGAGGGTTTTCCATGGTTAGCCTTCTTCGTCAAAATATTGCTCAAGATATTTTTTCAATTCTTCGTCACATACATAAATATAAACACCTTTTACTGCGCGGTTCATAAGAATTCTGTAGGTCCTGAGAGCCTGTTCTAGTATGTCGTTTTCATTAATTTGCTCGTTATTTGCGACCTGGCGTTGGCTACGTTTCATGGCACCGGAGTCTGCACAAGCTTCACGGTTGAATATGAGTTTTCCGTCGCGATAGATCAAGTCGTTTCCGATGATGATTCCTACGTAGTTTAGGTCGTCACCTTGGACAGTATAAATACTGCCGACTTCCTTTGGCGCGTTCTTAGAACCGATCCAGTTATTCTGGGTACTATTCCAGCGGAATTTCATACCATCAATTTCGATATCATACGCACTCTTGTTATTCTTGGAATTCCACTTCCAAGCAAAGCCAGCTACCATGCGCGACAAGCCATACTCGGCTTCGCGTTTTTCCATAGCTGCGGCGAAGTCTTGGATATTGTCGAAAATTTTTGCTTCGAACCCTTTGAAAGTTTCTTTTTCTTTTGGCCTAAAACTGTTGGATAAAATATCGTGAATATAGTCGATATATTTTTTGCCGCCGAGTGAACGCATCTGTGTTTTAAGATAATATTCACGTTTATTAAATTTGTTAGCGTATCGTGAAATATCGTTACGATTAATGTTAGCTGGGCGAATGCGCTGTTGGTCGCTAAATACTAAGACCACATTCTTAGATTTTGTCATAATCCAATCTAGCTCTGAGTGGATGCCAGTATCACCAAAGATCTTCTGATCAATTTCGTGGACCTGCTTGCCCAAAGTACCGGTAACACCCACTTTTAGAAGATGCGCTTCGTCTACTAACGTAATGTCGAAGTTATTGTCGCATTTGCCAAATTGAATTGGGGAAAAGATTTTGACATCTGCACCGCCCAGATCAATTTTGCCAAAAATTTTACGAATGCGGCCGCATAGTGATGGCTGCGGAACAACCAGGGCGATTTTTTTATTTTTGAAATGCTGGTTAATGTGCTCCAGCTCAAAGAATGTCCCGAAATTTGATTCATCGTCAATGTCATCATTCTGGTTATCAAATGACTGAAGATCCGCTAGCAGTTTCGCGAGATACATAATGACGATAGTCTTGCCAGTGCCAGCATCACCGTCGATAACCGAAAGACTTTTTACGTCGCGCACAATAGCTTCGTCAATATTTTGAACAATCTCAGTCACTACATTTAGCTGTTCGAAATTTAAATTTTTGTACGGCGAGAATTTAAATAGCTCCGAGTTGTTGATTTCTGAGATAGTCTTATCAGCAATTTTTAATTCGCGAAGCCGGTTCCAAATTTCCTCAAAGAGCTCTCGATATTTTTTTCTATCGTAATAGTCGCGGTCACACATGCCGTCATTGCGATTTAAGACTTTAAACTTTCCGTCGCCACTAAAATACTGAATGAGATAAGATTCTAAATCTAGTGCCGCACTTTTATTAAATGTTTCGTCGAAAACTACTTTTACGGAACCATGCCTGAGGCTTGACTTCTCGACATTCGCTAGGTGCTGGTTCATGCGGTTTTTAAGATTTGTAGTTTCACCAATGTAGATTTGCTGATTATTGTAAATCTGATAAACTACTGGCCAGTTTTCCTCCAAATGATCTTCGGCAGCTAAGTTACTAACTGTTTTTTGGTCGAAAGAATAATTTCTAATTTGGAAGGATTTTTCTGACATATTATAGTTCCGTATATTTTTTACTATTGCCTTTAGATTTGTTTACTGGGTATTTTTTAGAGTTTTCCTCTAATTTCTCCATAACAATATCTTCAAGACTGACGCCGAGCTTGTCGGCTAGGAGAATCGCATAATTTACTACGTCGGCAAGTTCTTTGCAAACTTCCTTTTTGTCATAATTATCGTTCCATTGAAAACATTCGAGAAGTTCACCGGACTCAATTGCGATTGACTTTGCCAAGTTGGCAGGAGAATGAAATTGATCCCAGTCTCTATCTTTTGTGAATTGTACCACCGCCGCTTTGACATTTTCCATATCTTCATTATACCATGCTTGCCAGCTTTTAAGCCGCCCCTTATTATCAGGGAGTTTCTCTTTTTATTAGTACCTTTTTGCTTCCATTTTTTTGTATTCTTCAAATATGCTGAGGCATAGGTCTCGGTCTTTTTCTTCCATAAAGCCTTCAGGCAAGTTGGATCTTCCGCCCATCATCTTGTCAAACTTAGCATCGCGAAATCCAATTTCTTCATTATCGCTCAGTCTACATCCATAATATACCTTTTCGATATTTGCCCATAAAATTGCTGCAAGGCACATCGGGCAAGGTTCCCCTGTAGTATAAAGCTCGCAGCCCGAGAGGTCATAAGTTCCAAATTTACTCTCCGCTTTTCGTATTGCGTCAATTTCGCCATGGCAAGTCGAATCGTTGGAAGAAAGCACTCGGTTGTGCCCCGACGCAATTACTTCGCCATCTCTTACTATTACCGCACCAAAAGGTCCACCATCATGATTGATGATGCCGTCCTTTGCTTCATCTACTGCGATTTCCATGAATTCTTTTTTGTACATTTTTAGATCCATATTACTTTAGTCCTTTTACGGTCGTATTCACTATTTCTGCTAGCTTTTCTTTATCGTCGACATCTTCCACGAAATACATCGGTTTCGCGCCGTCGTACGGAATCTCTTCAGTCATTTTGTATTGTTCGTTTTCTGGAACAATTTTTACAAGTAAACGGTCATCATAAATGCCACCAAATAGGACGTTATTGGAATAGAGCAAGAACTCGCCCATCATTGGCCGGCAAGTAATGTTCGGCGCTTCTGATAGTTGCTCTAGGATAAAATCGCAATATTCTTTTGTGCTTGCCATTTATTTCTCGCAGTTCTTTTTATGAGCTTTGAGTTTCTTCATTGCCCAGTCGTAGTGAGAAGATAGACAGCTAACGAAATATGAGCCAAGCACGGAACCACCAACCCAAGGATACATGCCTTTAGTGAATAATTGCTCTTCGCTCAGGCTTTCGGCTAGTTTCATGACGTCTTTATGTGATTTCTCAAACATTTTTCTAGCATCTTCGAGCGAAGTCTTTTGATGTTTCTTCCAGTATTCGACGTTCATATCGCCGTAAGTCTTCCAAGTGTATGGTTCCGGCAAGAATGGTGCATTACCGCCTTTATTCAGATTCGTATCTACAAATTCAAGTAGCATTCGGTGCCATTCGTATAAATGTACCCAAATATCGCGTAGGTTCTTGTCGCGTCCCCAGTGGCGTTCTTTCTTCGATGAGTCGCCAGAGAAATCAAATTCGGTGTTCATTTCTTTCTCGCTCATTCTGTCGGCCATTTCAATCAGCTTGGCGTAGTATTCTTCGCCAGCCTTTAATAAGTCCTGTTTGTTGCGTGGTC
>CAMYUL010000001.1 GCA_947302125.1 uncultured Candidatus Saccharibacteria bacterium | reverse complement strand
CTTACGATCTAGTAGGCCTTTACAATAACAACAAGCGTGGTATCGGCTCTAGAAACGATGGCTCCACCTTCGAGATGACAGATGAGAACCTCGCAGCTGGTGTAGAAGGCTACTATACCGATGCTGCTAGCGCCCTCGACTACGTCATTGGCCCTAGCACCAAGCTACTAACCAATATCACTAGATATAGCTACCTTGGCGACGTTACTGGCCAAACCGAGTACTACTACAACTGGAACGCTGCCACTGCTGGCCAAGGTTCTCAAAGTGATGCTACAGACGGTGTCTCCATTGACGGCTCCATCTGTCCAGCTGGCTGGAGACTCCCTACTAGCTACACTGACACTACTAACCAAAACATCAGCTGGAGCGCTCTAACTAATGCTTATCTAGGTATTACCGCAAGCACATCTACCACTACTGGCTACCAAACCCTAGACCAATACCCAATCAGCCTTTACCGCGCCGGCTACGTGAGCTCTGGTAACCAGGTCAGTGCCACCTACGGCATCTATTGGTCCTCTACAGTCAAGTATGCTGGCCGCGAATACGGTCTGAACTACCGCGCGTCAGGCGTCTACCCTCAGGGTGACGGCACTACGAACACTGGTCTCCCGCTACGCTGTGTAGCGACCCGTTAATTTCCTGTAGACTCATAAAACTTACGCATTTTCATTAAAAACTCTCGCAACTTTTCTATCTTCTATATCTACTTTCCTATCATTTTTGATCTGGCTTATGCTATAATTAATACATGATTGGTTTGAGGAAGCTTCCGGGAGGGAGCCATCATAAGGTATCTCTTATATCTTTGCTTCCTTTTTCTTTCAGTATTGGATTTATAGCATTGTTATGTCCATTGATCATCTCTTCTGCTATGGCTAGCAGTTCTGCCTCCGCAGAAAGTGTTGGTAGCTCTACCTTATCAGTAAGAGTAAAGGATGTTATTGCTATTCGTATTCTAGACGATACTGGAACTAGTAGCATTTCTACTCTTGGTATTGATATTGCTCCTACACCTAATGGTTCTACGGTTACTAAGAATGCTATAGTAGACGTTGCTACTAGTAATGAGACTGGCTATACGCTATATATGGATAGTGACTATAAAGAAGATGGTACTTCTTCTTCTACTACTCCAGAAACTCAATTTAACTATACTACCGATCTTATCCATACTGATCCTACTGTAACTGTTACCATTCCTTCTTCTGTTCCATCCTCTTCTTCCGATACTAACTTCTGGAACTACACTACTTCCTGGAACGATACCATTGGTACTGGATCAAACACTACTACCCTTACTGGTAGCACTCCTGCTACCGTTATCCCTACTCATGGCACTCCAGACACTATTAGAGATGACGTTACGGAGCCTAGTGACTCCTCTATGACTACTATTGGTATTAATGTTAACGTAAACAACGATATTCCATCAGGCACCTATAAGAATAAGTTAGTCTTTACAGCTGTGGCTAATGAGCTTCCGCCAGCAATTCCGGCTTTCTGGACTATTACTACCATGCAGGAGATGACCCCTGAAGTTTGCGCTTCGGTTTATACGCCAGGCAACGTGACGGGAAATGCTGCAATCATTGTGGATGAAACAGGCTACGCAAATGGTGACTATGACAATGCCAGTGACGGTGGCCCATATGTTGCTCAGCGCTTCCTGCGCGACGTCAGAGACGACAGTGGATATACTATTAGAAAACTAGCCGATGGTAACTGCTGGATGACAAGCAGCCTAGCCTTAGGAAGCGGCACTCAAACATTTACAATCAACAGTGAAACTTCCGATTATTCCGGTGAACCATTCACTTTGCCACTCGCTCAAACTTCAGCTGGACAAAACTGGAACGCGCAAACCACAGCTGCAACTACAAACGTATTTAATATCTATAAAAAGGACGCCTGGACGGTTTATTATAACTGGTATACCGCTACAGCAAAAAGCGGCACTTTCAATATGACATCGGGAGATGCTCCGTATTCTATCTGTCCTAAGGGCTGGCACTTGCCAAAGGGTAATGATACCACTGGCGAAGGCAGACGGGTGTGGGATCTTTATTCCGGCAACGTCTTTACAACGCCAGTTGGCGCCACAAACACCGGATTATATACAAACGGATCAATTGCAACGCAATATTACTTGCCTTGGTCTGGAACTGCACTTGCAGATGTTAAAGCATATACAATAAATTACACTACCGCAGACTACGGTGGTTATGGACCAACAACGGATACTAACAAAGCCCGCGGTCACCAAATCCGCTGCGTCGCCAACCAAAAAACCCTGTGGGACATTAATATTATGCAAGAAATGACGCCAGAAATCTGCGCTGCTGCCACTACTCCGGCATCCTCCGCAACTACCACAGATGCCAACGGCAGTCACATCGGCGACGCGTCTTATGTTCCACAAAACACCCTAACCGATACTAGAGATTCCAACTCCTACACGGTCAGAAAACTCGCCGACGGCAACTGTTGGATGGTCTCAAACTTACGACTAGGCGCTTACGGTCAATCTATCGATTTAACACCAGCAGACTCCGACATATTAACAAACTACACTGTTGATTCTGCAGACATTATCAACTCCGCCGGGCAAAATTGGAATAGCACACCAGACCAGACGCATATATTTGACAGGAATAATACGACATATGGCAACTGGTACAACTGGTACACCGCTACAGCCGGCACCGGCACCTCAAGTATAATTAGCGCCGACGCCCCATCCAGTATCTGTCCTAAAGGCTGGAAACTCCCAGATAGCACCGGCAATAAAAGCTACCAAAATTTAGCTTCTACTTACGGGGCAACAAACCTCGCCAAAATCCAAGCCGAGCCTCTCATATTTAACCCAGCCGGCTTATATTGGAATGGCGCAACTGATTGGATTAACCAAAGTGGTTATTATTGGACTGCATCCTCCAACGATGCATCTAATGCTTATCGTTTTGATTTCTATAGCAGCGAAGTCAGACCTAGGTACGCAGCCAACAAGGCCAGCGGTTATAATATCCGTTGCATACTAAGGTAATTATTCCCGACTCATATCATAAGACAACCGCACGAGATCGCAAATCTCCTCGTCCGTCAGCTGTCCAGAATTTACAATCTCAATTCCCCCACGCCCAAAGTAGCGGCTTTCCATTACGCTCTCGTATTTTTCCCGGAGCAAGTTTAAAAGCTTCCTGTCCGTCCTCACTTCCAGCGTATTTTTCCGAAGCACTAGAAATGCTCTCGGCCCTTCGTCTACAAAGTCCACCGAGTCCGCCTTGTCCGCCGTATCATCAACCGGCACCTTATATACCAAAATCTCTTCCGCGTCGTCACCCTCACCCACCGTCATTTTCTCAGACAGCACAATCGAAGTATCAATTCCAGAAACCTTAGTAAGATCAAATTCCATCATCAAAACACACTCCTATTTCTTCATAAAACTTAGGTACCATTTCAGCTCTTCGATGCTCCCCTCAATATCATCAAGCGCCCGGTGCATCTCCCGCTTCACAAATTTCTTATTCATCGCCCCCTCAAAATACACTTTCCACGCCGACACATCCAGCATCCTGTAATGCAATTTAGCGGCTAATCTTGGCATCTCAATATCAATAAACTTTCGGTCTTGGTGAATCGAATTCCCCGCTAGAATAATCTTACCAGCGCCCTTCGCATCCTTCTCGATGCTCTGCTTCCGGAAATTCTTGACCACAAACTCTAGCAACTGATCCTCGATCTCAGCAATCGGCAACCCCTTAGCATTCTGCGCAATCAAAGCATCGCGCGACTCCGCATTTGCTTCCCAAAACGGCCCCACCATTTGCTTTTTCATAAATCGCTCAGAAACCTTCACCACGCCAGTATATTCTGCAACTTTTTCCAGTTTCCAATCCGTCGCAATCGCCGCCACTTCAATAATTTTGTCACGGCCTGGATATAGTCCAGTCATTTCTAGATCTACCCATAAGAGTGTCGCTTTTTTCATTACATTTCCTCCGGGACAGAAATCCCTAGTAAGTTTAATCCATGCGTCATAGTTTCAAGATACGCAGCCACCAGCTCTGCTCGCTCTGCTTCAAATTCACTTCCAGCCACCTTTACATTCTCATAGAATCTCGAGAATTCTTGTGCGGTCTCATACAAATACGCCGCAATCTTGTGCGGAGCAGTTTCCACTACCGCAGCATGAAGCACATGCACATACTCACATAACTTTCTAATCAGCTTTTTCTCGTACTCAGTCAAAGCCCACTTTTCAAAGTTAACTTCGCCCGTAGCAATCCCGGCCAAAATCTTCTTCGCACGTACTGCCGAATACTGCAAATACACACCGGAATTCCCCGTCGTCGAAACACTTTCCTTCACGTCAAACTCGATGTTTCCACCAATTTTATATTTCAAAAACGCATATTTAATTGCCGAAAGCGCAATCTGCTCATTGCCAGCTGCTTCTTCCACACTTTCCAAAACGTCTATGGCCCTAATAAAGTTTCCCTTCCTTGATGACATCTTCTCATTTCCCGGCAGCCGCACATTCCCATGCGTAATATGCATCGTCCGTTCAACCAGCTCCGGCGCCATCAAAGACACCGACTTTAGTACCACCTTCATATAATCAATAATGTCATTTCCCGTGATCACAATCGACTTATCAAAATGATAATCTTCCCATTTCTTGAAAATCAATCCCACATCCTTCGCTTCATAAGTCGGTAGCCCCTCCGCATTGATAAACACGCGCGTATGCAAATCATATTTCTCACCCGGGAATACCACCGCGCCCTTACTTTCTTCATACACGCCAGCAGCTAAACCTTCACGGACCTTCAAAAGCCCTAGCCCAGCTACCATCGATTCCGGATAATACTTATCAAACTTCACGCCAATCTTAGCGTAAAAATCTTCAAAATATTTATAGCTCGCCTCGCGACCAATCCAATATAGCTCCGCGAGCTTGCCCTCATGAATGTCCTGAGAAACAATTTCGTAAATTTCTTTATTAATCGCTACGATTTTTGCTTTTGCAGCCTCATCATCCTCATACGCTCTTGTCCCCTCCACATAGCATTTTGCTAAAATGTTAACAACCGCAGTAGCGCTCTCAGCGTCAAGCTGAGACGAGGCAGCGGGAGCATCGGAGCGAGCCGTACTTGAAGTACGGTAAGCGAGAAGCGCATCCGCTAACGAAGTATCGGCTGACGATGTGAGCGCGTACAAAGTCTTCGCTACATGTAGCCCCACATCCCCGCCAAAGTTCGCCCGCACTACGCGGCCACCAGCAAACTCCACTAGTCTAGAAATCGAGTCTCCAACAATCGAAGTATACAAATGTCCGACATGTAACACCTTAAACGGGTTCGGATCGGAGAACTCACAAACCACAGTCTTACCCAAATATTCGTCCTGTGATATATTTTTCTCGAAATTCAGCCGCAAATCCGCCAATTTCTGCTTAAAATATTCGTCTCGTGATATAAAATTCAAGAAACCCGGACCGGCCACCTCTACATCAAACGGAAAACTCCTATCAGCAGATATAGCCTTAGTAATCTCATCCGCAATAGCCCGCGGGTTTACACCCTCGCGCTTATCTTTAAGTATACCGTTTAATTTCATTGCTGCGTTTGTCGAGTAATCCGCTCCCATATTTTCTGGAGCGACCGTCACCTCTGGTACAAAATCGACATCAAAAAGCTGCTTTATCACATTAGAAAGTCTATCCGAAATCTCTTCCATTGCTACAATTTTACCACATTTTGCCCCCGCACGCCACCCCCATAAAAAAGCTCGAAAAAAGTCTTGTAAAAATTAAATCGCCCATGCTAAAATAAAGCAAAAGAGTATTATTAATGGTGGGCTTAAAGGAGGTGCCACTATGACAAACAAAAATAAACAATGCAAATATATTTTCGTGACCGGTGGTGTTTTATCCGGTGTCGGTAAGGGCATCACTGCCGCATCCATGGGCGCCATTTTGAAAGCCAAGGGCTACAAAGTTACTATGCAAAAATGCGATCCATATCTTAACGTGGACGCCGGCCTTTTGAACCCAGTTGAGCACGGCGAATGTTTCGTCACTCATGACGGTGTCGAGACCGACCTCGACCTCGGCCATTACGAGCGCTTCCTCGATTTTGAAACTAATAAATACTCTATCACTCTCTCCGGCGGCATCTATAAAGAGCTCATCGAAAAAGAACGTTCTGGCGGCTTCCATGGCAAAACCGTTCAGCTCGTCCCTCACTTTACCGACCTTGTCCAAGAAAAAATTGCCAAAGCCTCCGCTAACTCTGACATTCATATTGTAGAAATCGGCGGCACCATCGGCGACTATGAAGGTCTTCCTTTCGTTGAGGCCATTCGTCTCTTCGCCAACAAAGTTGGCCGCTGGAACTGTCTTTATCTCTCCGTAGTTTATGTTCCATGGATCAATACCTCCAAGGAGCTCAAAACCAAACCTGCTCAAAATGCACTTAAGGATCTCCGCGGCTTCGGCATCATTCCTGACATCGTCTGTGTTCGCACCGAGAAGCCTTGCCCTAGAAGCATCTGTGAGAAAATTGCCGCCTTCTCTGGCATTTCCGGCGACGCTGTGGTCAATCTTCCCGACATCGACAGCGTTTACGACGTACCATTTAACGTCTTAAAGTCTGGTGTTCTTCAGATTCTTAACGACTTTGTCGGCGATGACAAGCAGCCAAATATGAAGCGCTGGGAAAAATTCTCCGAAATGCGCAACAAAGAGCATGACAAGACCGTCACCGTCGGTCTCGTCGCCAAATACGTCGGCAATGAGGATACTTACATCTGCGTTACAGAAGCCTTAAAAGCTGCCGCCGCCCATCAAGATGTCAATCTCAACATCCAGTGGATCAATGCCGAAGAGCTCGCCAATAATGATAAAGCATCCCTCAGCGCCCTCGAAAGCGTCGACGGCATCGTCGTTCCTGGTGGCTTCGGCCTCCGCGGCGTCGAAGGCAAGATCGCCGCTGCTACTTACGCCCTAGAGCACGACAAGCCATACCTCGGCCTCTGCCTCGGTCTGCAGGCCGCTTGTATTGCCGCCGCCCGTCGTGGCGGTCTCCCTGGCGCCGGCTCCGAAGAGTTCTTAAACGACGAGAACTTCAAGAAGCCAAAGAACTTCAAGAACGTCATTTATATTATGGAAGACCAACAAGGCAAAGAATCTACTGGCGGCACCATGCGCCTCGGCGACTATCCAGCCATCTTGAAGGCTAAGTCTAAGGTCGCCGCAATTTACAAGAAAGAATACGAAGATAAGTGCTACATCGATGGCACCGAAATCCAAAAATCCGGCAAGGTCAAAGTTATCGAGCGCCATCGTCATCGCTACGAGGTCAATCAAAAATTCTTAAAAGAAATCGAAAAAGGCGGCCTCGTGGTCTCCGGCACTTCACCAGACGGAAAGCTTGTCGAATTCGTCGAAGCTCCGGACAAGACCTTCTTCATCGCCACTCAGGCTCACCCAGAGTTCAAGTCTCGCCCTCTCGCCGTCCACCCACTCTTCTATCATTTCATGAAAGCGTTGAAGTCTCTAAAATAATCCCAGCACCACTTTCAAAGCTTCTTTTTCCCCGTTTTTTGTAAGTTCTTATGCTATAATTAAACCATGATTGGTTTGAGGAAGCTTCCGGGAGGGAGCCATCATAAGGTATCTCTTATATCTTTGCTTCCTTTTTCTTTCAGTATTGGATTTATAGCATTGTTATGTCCATTGATTATCTCTTCTGCTATGGCTAGCAGCTCTGCCTCCGCAGAAAGTGTTGGTAGTTCTACTCTATCAGTAAGGGTAAAGGATGTTATCGCTATTCGTATCCTAGACGATACTGGGACTAGTAGCATTTCTACTCTTGGTATTGATATTGCTCCTACGCCTAATGGCTCTACGGTTACTAAGAATGCTATAGTAGACGTTGCTACTAGTAATGAGACTGGCTATACGCTATATATGGATAGTGACTATAAAGAAGATGGTACTTCTTCTTCTACTACTCCAGAAACTCAATTTAACTATACTACCGATCTTATCCATACTGATCCTACTGTAACTGTTACCATTCCTTCTTCTGTTCCATCCTCTTCTTCCGATACTAACTTCTGGAACTACACTACTTCCTGGAACGATACCATTGGTACTGGATCAAACACTACTACCCTTACTGGTAGCACTCCTGCTACCGTTATCCCTACTCATGGCACTCCAGACACTATTAGAGATGACGTTACGGAGCCTAGTGACTCCTCTATGACTACTATTGGTATTAATGTTAACGTAAACAACGATATTCCATCAGGCACCTATAAGAATAAGTTAGTCTTTACAGCTGTAGCTAATGAGCTTCCACCAGCAACTCCGGCCTTCTGGAACATTACTACTATGCAGGAAATGACTCCAGAAGTCTGCGCCTCCGTGTATACCCCTACTAACGCCGTCTCCATGACTGACGCTAACATTATCACTCTAGAAAGATACCAGAACGGTGATTACGATTCCGTAACCAGTGACAATTCCTCTCCGCTCGTCCCAGAAAGAACTCTCATCGACGACCGTGATGCCGATGGTACTGGTACCAAGAAGAGCTACAAAGTCAGAAAACTCGCTGATGGTAACTGCTGGATGGTAGATAACCTAGAATACGATCTTCTAGCTCTCTACAACAATGGCAAGCGCGGTATCGGCTCTAAGAATGACGGTTCCACCTTCGAGATGACGGATGCTAATCTCGCTTCCAGTGTAGGGTACTACACCACTACGGCTGATGCTTACGATTACGTTGTAAACCCAAACACTAAATCTATTAGTAATGCCACAGTAAATAGCTATCTAGGCAATGCTACTAGGCCAGAATACTATTATAACTGGACTGCCGCTACTGCTGGGCAGGGCTCTAGGAATAATACCGGCGGAGCTGTCGATGGATCCATCTGCCCAGCCGGATGGAGACTACCAACCAATTATACAGACTTAGCTAACCAAAGCATAAGTTGGAGCGCCCTTACTAACGCCTACCTTAGTATTGTAGACTATGCCTCTACTAATATTGGCTACCAGACCTTAGAGCAATATCCTATCAATCTTTATCGTACTGGCCATGTTGGCTCTGGCGGACAGGGCTATACCACCTACGGCTATTATTGGTCAAGCTCCGCAAATAGCAATATCTACGGATACCATCTCCGCTATACAACTGGCGAAGTTCGTTCTCAGTTCAATAATCCTAAATATTATGGTTTTTCAGTTCGCTGCGTTGCCAACTCAGCTCCTCCAAAGACTTTGTGGCAGATTAGTACTATGCAAGAAATGACGCCAGCTGTTTGTGCCACTACAACTACGCCAACCTCTTCAGCTACTAGTCTAGATACAGACGGCACCCACATTGGCGACACATCCTATGTCCCACAGAACACCTTAACCGATACTAGAGACAACAATACCTACATTGTCCGCAAACTAGCCGATGGCAATTGTTGGATGAGCCAAAACTTAAAAACCAACTTAAACACTACGACATTTACCAATGAAAATACTAATATCACCACCACATCATGGACCCCAGACAGCTCAGCGCTCCAAAATCACGTTATACACCCAGATTGGGGCGGGTATTACAGCCAAGCTGCTGTCACTGCCAATGGCAACGGTAGTATATGTCCAAAAGGCTGGACAGCTCCACCATATCAAGGCACCTACAGCTATTATAATTTGCTCTACACCACGTACTCAGCAAATACCATCGCAAAGTTCAACGCAGTCCCACTGTCCTTTACTCAGTCCGGTTTATATGATAACAACAACTACGGCGTCTTAGGACAAGACGGCAACTACAGGACCGCCAACGACACAATTGTATCTTACAGCGCCGGCGGCATCTACTACGGCAACGGCCAGTGGCCAACCACCCGCGGTTATGCTTTCCGCTGTGTCGCCAACCCTAATTATCTATAATATCTCAAAGATTCAATCGGATTTTTTCTAGCTGCCTTTACGGCTGGATACATACCAAAGATTACACCAATCGCCATCGATGTGCTGAGTGTTACTGATATAATTCCCCAGTCAATATATGGCGCAAATGGCGTAAAGATCGAGATAAAGAATGCAAACACATAGCCTAGGACGAATCCAAGCAAGCCACCCGCCAAGCTCAAGATTAATGATTCAAACATAAATTGAAGCAAGATATTAAAGCTACTTGCGCCCACAGCTTTTCTAATACCAATTTCGCGTGTACGCTCTGCTACAGAAACTAACAAAATATTCATCACACCAATACCGCCAACGACTAGGGATACACTCGCGACAACCGTCAACATTCCAGAAACAATCGTAAATAACCCACCGGCCGGATGAGAAATCGCATCACCATATAATACTTCAAAGTTTTCATCGCCAGCCTTCTCTGCGTGCAAGAAATCCTGAATTTCCTGAGACAAGCTGTCGAGCACACTTGTGCTGGCTGCCTTAATATTAATCTGTTGCACTTGGAAATTGCCGCCAATCTTATCCAAGAAGTTTGCGTCAATCAGCATTGCCGAGTCAAAGTCCACATTAGAAAAGTTGATCGGATCTTCCATCTCCTCAAGCATGCCAACCACAATAAACTTATGGTCCATCAGCGTAAAGGTCTTGCCTACTGCTTCATCAGGCGTTGCAAATAATTTAAGCGATAGCTCCTTACCCACAACTGCGGCATTCTCCACTTTCTTAGACAAGAAAGTACCATTCATTAGCTGCAAATTCTGCACTTTATTAAGATCAGCATAAGTTCCAATAATATTAGCCGATGGAACTGTTCTATCTTCAGAAGTCAGCGTCGCCACTCCAGCAGCAATTGGCGCCGCAGAGTCTACGTCAGAAAGTCCGATAATCGCCTTGGCATCTTCCAAGGTCAAATTAGAAGTCAAATATTGGTTAGCAGAAGTTAAACCGTCAACAATCGAATCAATCGCGTCTTCTTGTTTTGCCGGCCTCACCACCACAAGATCCGCACCCATCGCCTTCACCTGAGAAGTGATCATATTATTGATGCTACCCATGAGAGATAGGATTAAGATGATACTAGCAACACCAATACCAATGCCAAGACAGGTCAAGAAACTACGAGTACGATTTCTCTTAATCGATTCCTTAGCAAGCGCATAATGTGTACGAATTAGAAGTGCCATTATTCTTCCTCCCCTTCCTCTTCCTCAGGTTCCTCAACTTCTTCAGGCTTTTCCTTAACCGCTTCAACTTCTTCAGGCTTTTCCTTAGCCTCTTCAACTTCTTCAGGCTTTTCGGATTTAACAAACGAAATCGCAACCGGCTCAACTTCTTCTTTGACTTCAGCCATCTTAATCGCAACCGGCTCAGCCTCTTCAGCAATCTCTTCCTTAGCCTCAGCAGTCACTGGCTCCTCGACAGCCTCTGGCTCCTCAGCTTCTTCCCTGCTCGAAGCACCAGTCAGCGCATCCTTCACTTCCTTCAGAATTTTCCTCTTTCTAAAGTGAATTTCTACCGGCTGAGGTAGATCCTCATCAGAAACCGTCTTAATATCAGTATCAATTTGGCCATCCAGCATATGAATCACACGTGTCGCATACGCCGTCAAAGCTGGGTTATGCGTCACCATAATAATCGTATTGCCTTCAGAATGAATTTCCTTCAGCTCTTCCATCACGATATGCGAAGATCTCGAATCAAGATTACCAGTTGGCTCATCCGCCAAGATAATTTCTGGGTCTACTACTAAACTTCTTGCAATCGCCACGCGTTGCTGCTGACCGCCAGAAAGCTGATACGGCATATAATATTCACGCTCTTGCAAACGGAATCTCTCAAGTACTTTATCTGCCATTAGCTCACGATGCGTCTTTGTATAACCAGCATACACCATCGGCAGTGTCACATTATCAAGCACCGAAAGGTGCGGAATCAAATTAAAATCCTGGAAAATTACGCCAATTTTCTTCGCACGCAGCCTTGCCTTCTTACGCTCAGAAGCGTGCTCAATCGAATCGCCATTTAAAATATATTCACCACTATTTGGCCTATCAAGCAGGCCAATAATATTAAGCAATGTGGTTTTACCACAGCCAGACGGACCCATGATCATAATAAATTCGCCGCGCTTCACGGTCAAATCAAAATCACGGAGGGCATACGATTCCGCGTCACCAACACCATAGCGTTTGGAGACGCCTTTTAAGTCAATAATCACATCCGCTGGACTCATATTTAAAGTTTAATATAAAAATTAACAGATTGCAAGCATAAGCGTGCAATTTTCTTGCAAAAATGTCAATTTTTTGGTAAAATTAGCAGTCTTTGTCAAAAACCAGCAAAAATTTCACAAAAACCGTCAAAATCTCCTCCAAAAAACCAGCAAAAATTTTACCAAATCCATTACCAGATTATGCTGTAATTTCATTAAACATTTTGGTGCCTTTGTGGCGTGCATACACCATCAACCCCGCAGCCATCAGCGCATATACCCCAATCATCGCCGCCATTATTACATCCATAGGTATATTCATATTCAACGCTTTTATCATCAAGAATGCCGAAACAGCTAAAAGCGCCATGCCTAAGAACACTGCCACCATCGAGCTCATACTCTGCTTTACTACTTCCGCATCGTTCTTCGCATCCATCTTCGGATACTTCAAGTTAATAATAATACCAATAGTTTCCGCAACCACCGGAAAGACTACTGTCGCAACTAGAATCATCAAGATCTCCAGCAAGCTAAAATCAAACTTCACAAACATAACGATGTCACCAGCGATCAAGAACGGC
Organism: uncultured Candidatus Saccharibacteria bacterium; assembly: GCA_947302125.1. Classification (GTDB taxonomy): domain Bacteria; phylum Patescibacteriota; class Saccharimonadia; order Saccharimonadales; family Saccharimonadaceae; genus Nanosyncoccus. The sequence goes on along the minus strand of CAMYUL010000001.1, from coordinate 106,779 downwards.
AACATAATCACAACTGCAGTTAGTACCTTACTCATAATTACTGTGTATGGTTTTACCGGCAAGCTCTTCAAGATATTAAACGACCTCCCTTCTAAAGAAATCATCGAACTTGTAATCGAACCCATCAGCGCCGCCATTAGCAGCAGTCCAAGCAAAATCATCGGCGCATAAGTTCGTATCATTTGTCCAAAATCGATCGTTCCTTCTACGCCATAACTCTGCAAAACCGTAGCCGTGTCCGTAGAGTTTACCGCCAAGACTACGCAGCCCACCACAAAGAGCACTAAGGAGAACCCAGCGTTTACCATAAACACTGGCGAATTCACAAATTTCTTCAACTCTTTCTTCATTAACGCCGCCGTCACGCTATGCGCTTTAATTTTATATTTCCCTTTTCCGCGTGCACTAGTTCTTACAATCTTCGCTCTAGAATTAATCCTAAAGTACACACTACCAAGTACCAAACATACTAATAGAAATGCCCCCATGTTAACTAACGCAAAGATCAGCAGATCGACTACTTTAAAATCCGTCACCATACTTACATATGCCCCAGCCGGATAATACACCTTTGTGATAAAGTCATTAATACTTGTTGCATGCGATGCAATTTTCGAAAGTATCCCTTCAAGATTCCAGGAAGCATATAGCGCCCCTAGCGCGAACAATGTTATTATCACAGTCTGCGCAATATTTTTTGCTCTAAATCTCGATGACAAGCTTGAGATAATTGCTCCTAGTGGGCAAGCTATCACGATTGGAATGACTGGCAGAAGTATCACTGCAGCAATTGAAGAAACTACGAACGTCGCAGAAAGTTCCACTCGCATTGCATAGGCTATCATCGCCGGCACCAGAAACAATGCATTATACAAAAGTTCAAACACATACAGCTTGAAAATTCGCACAAATAGCACTGTCGATCTCTTAATCGGCAATGACAGCATCAAATCATCATCCTTACAGTTGAATAGCAAACTTCCCGATTTATAAACGCCCTCTATCAGAGTTAGAACTGACGTTACTAGTACACACATTGTCAGCATCACAAATCCTGCGTTTAGCGGCAAGAGCGTGTCGAGCAGCATATTAGCATAGCTCCAAATCGAAAACCCAATGACTAGCACTAGAAATACTGGCAAAACTTTAGATGACGCCCCACGTTTTTTAGATCTAATCTGAAAGAGGTTCATGTCCTCCGTCATGCAAGCTTTAAGTAAAGAAACCAGTCTTCCCATGTTATTTTTCCAATTCTAGGAAGATTTTCTCAAGCGATTTATCACCCTTCACGGCGCGCATGCTTCCTACCTTAATCAGCTCGCCTTTCTTAATAATTGCCACTCTCGTACAAAGTTTCTCCGCCACGTCTAGAATATGTGTCGAGAAGAAAATCGTCTTCCCTTCCTTCACCATCTTCTTCATTACTTCCTTCATGTCAAACACCGCCTTCGGATCTAGGCCTACAAACGGCTCGTCCATAATCAAAACCTTCGGATCATGAGCCAGCGCCGCAATTAACGCAACTTTCTGTTTCATACCATGTGAGAACGAGGAGATTTCATCACCAAGATTCTGCTCAATCTCAAAAATCTGCGCATATTTCTTAATGTTTTTCTCGCGCACATCCTGCGGCACTTCGTACATATCACAAATAAAATTAATAAAATCGGCTGCCTTCATATTCTCATACAGCTCTGGATTATCCGGCACATATGCCATCTCTTTCTTACAAGCAATCGGCGCAGTCTTAATAGATTTACCGTTAATCAAAATATCACCTTCGTCAAAATCATGAATTCCAGTGATTGCTTTAATTAGTGTAGTTTTACCCGCGCCGTTATGTCCGATGAATGCAAAAATCTCACCATCTTCCACATTAAACGTGATGTCTTTTAACGCTTTTTTGTCACCATATTTTTTCGTGACATTCTTAATTTCAATCATATTTTCCTCGCTTCTATTACTCTAATTATATCACATACAAAAAATAACCCCCTATTTCTAGGGGGTATTTTGTCAGGGGTGAAAAACACAGATTAGCACTATCCTCTCCGCTTCCAATATGTATCTAAGTACATACGTTCACCCATTCTGGACATTATTTCTTCGTCCGTAAAGACTTCCTTTTCTTTTCCTGATGCAGCATCATAGTACTTAAGGCTCATCATGTAGCCATAGTCTGCATCCTGATAGAATTTCGGCGGATCGGCTAGCCAACGATCTTGCCCCCAATATTGGAGAGGGCGTCCTTCAGCTATTAAGCTTGCTCGATCTCTAAAAACGTTAAATCCTATTTCTATACGCTTCTCAAGATTGTACAGCTTGTAACGATCTTCGCCATACACATTGGCTTTCAATATGATCCAGGCACATTCACCATTAACTGTATTTTTATAGAAATCGAGTTTCTCCAAAATAGTGCCTTCCGCATTTATTGCTTCCGCAGACACCAAATTTGGTATATACAGTTTAAAAGCTGGCGGCTCCTGACGAATCATTTTTTGGTCAATTTGTTTCTTAACCAAAATCAGTTCGCCATCTTTGGTCGTTCCCCAAAATATCTCGGACGGAACAATAGAATTACTGCTACGATCAGAAAACATAGTTACATAACGATCTACGCTTTTGACATTTTCCGGGAGCATAATTTCTCTCCCAAACGGATCAAAGTATTGATTGTCAAATCTAAACGTGTGTCCAAAGTTCAACGTACACTCCGTTTCATCTCCAGAATCGTTTCCAAGTACAAGCTTAGTACTTTCCGGGTCCCCAGCTAATGTTATCAAGTGTTTTGCTTGCCACATCTAATCACCTCCTATTAAATGCAAGTCTCTCGATACATACAAAGACAGAATAGTTGTTTCGGGATACGCGAAGTAGCCACGCCCTCATCCATATAGACATCCATGTTGTCACAATCCACTGCATACATAATATAGCCCCGTCTTTCATCGTGATAAAACTTTGGTTCGCAAAGAAATGCCGAATTTCCTACAGCATAAATAGCCGGTTTCTTTCCTCCTTCAAAAACATCCGCTCTCTTCTGATAGACATCGAAAGTTAATTCCTTCTGTTTAGTTAGATTAAACAACGCGTAGCGGCGCTTTGATCCTGGGTCAGACTGAAACTCCAGCAGCACCCAGTCGTCTTTTCCATCCCAAAACGGACATTTTTCCAGAATCGTTCCAGACAAATCTATAGTTTTTGCAGAAACTAAGAAAACGTCTAGCAGCTTAAACTCCGGAGGGTCATTACAATTGGCGTCACCTTTTACTCTTTTGCGAAGAATAACTGACTCATTAGAGTTCGTCGTTGCCCAAAACAGGTCAGACGCTTCTGATGAGCTAGCTTTCATTGTACTGATATAGCTGTCAATACTCTTGATATTTTCAGGAAGAAAAATTTCTCGCCCGTTGATATCAAAATATTGCCCTCCCACCTCGAGCACATGCCCAAGATTCATCTTGTGATTACTACTGCTCCCAGCTTCATCCCGAAGAGTTATTTCAACATCATCCGGATTCTCAAGCGAAATAATTATGTGAGTTGCCTGATACATTTTTCACCTCCCAAAAATTTAAAGACCTTAACTCTACGTTACTCCTTATATTATATCATAGAAAACTATGAAGGTCAAACATTGCCCACTATAAAAAGCCCCCTAGCAAGGGGGCCAAGTGGGGGTGACTACTTTTTCCAATATATGTCGATAAAATACTTATTGTGCTGCAGCACTAAAGAATTTTCTATCTGCCAATCTGCCATAATCTCCTTTTCAAAAGGCTCAATATTAACAACGTCTTGGTATTTAGCAACCATAGCACAACCATACTCGTCATCAACAAAGAATTCAGGCTCACTACTAAACCACGTATCACTGATCCAATTTAGGCGCGAGTGTTCGTTGGGATCAAGCACCGCAAGTCTACTGCTATAAACGTTGAAGTTTAGCATTTCTCTCTTCGTCAAAGAATATATTTTATAACAATCTTTGCCACGAACATTCGCCTTCAGCAGTACCCATTCGTCATCCTCATTATAGCTCGGAAGCTTTGAAAGCAACGTCCCTTTTGCATTCAAAGGCTTCGCTGCCACCAATCTCGGAGCTAAGAGTTCAAACGGCGGTTCCTCTTCGCTCTGCGACCACCTAGGTCTAAGCTGTCTCTTCAGCAAAATCGTCTGGTTGTCTTTAGTTGTCCCCCAAAACATCTCGTAAGAATACTCCAGCCCAGGAATATGGCTGTCCACACTTTTTACATTCGCCGGCAATGCAATTTCTTTTCCAGAAACCGCAAAATATTGATTCTCAACCTTAAAAATGCTTCCCAAATTCCGCTTCGTTCTTACTTCTTGACCATGCTTCCCATGAAGAATCAGCTCCGTAGCATCTGGCTGACCAACATACGCAATTACACAAAAAACTTGGTACATTCATCCACCTCCAAAAAAAATAAGGTCCTTAACTATATGTTACTAGATGACAGTATACCACATGACCAGAAAAACTCAAGAGAGAGCATCATGACATAAATCCAGGTCAATAAAAAAAGGCTCCTAAGAGCCATGGCGGAAGGGACAGGATTCGAACCTGCGAAAGCCTTGCGACCTTACACGCTTTCCAAGCGTGCTCCTTAAACCACTCGGACACCCTTCCAAATTGTATTCAAATTATATCAAATATTCCACAATCTGGCTAGAGCCTTTCTGCACAATCTCCGTCTCAATGCTATAATATCTCCATGAATATCCGCGAAAAAGCTGAACAGATTTTCAAATGGGGCATGCAAGAAAGAGGCGCCGACACGACTTCTGACTTTTGGGCCAAGCATTCTCGTGCTGCCGCCAAGGTTGCCGAAACTATCGCAAAACACGCCGGCCTCGACCCCGACCTTGCCTATGCCATGGGCCTTCTTCACGACATTGGCAGATACGTCGGTCATACTACAACCCTCTCCACTCACATCGTCAAAGGCTACGAAAAAATGCTAGCAGAAAACGAACCGGAAATTGCTAAAATTTGCATGACTCACTCCTTCTGGCCAAAAGACAAAGTCGTTGAACTAGAACTCGAAAATAATGACCCAACAGACGTCCAGAAAATCAAAGATTTTATCACAACTACCGAATATGACGACTACGACAAGCTTATTACTCTCTCCGACTTCATGAGTGGCGCCCACGGTATCACTACTATTGAACGTCGTTTTTGCAGCGTCCTTGTCAGACACGACCTCAAACATCCAAGGCAAGACTTAATTGCAATCTTTGAGCTCAAATCCTATTTCGACAAACTTTGTGGCACCGATATTTACGAGCTCTTCCATGACGAAATCGCCAGTACACCTTTCCGTGGCACACCCGGCGGTTACCACCATCCCGCAAAAAGCTAGGCTTGTCACCCCTGTAAATCTATGGTATAATATCACAAAATGAATATCCTAAGCATCGAAAGTTCCTGCGACGAAACCGCCGCCGCTATTATCTCTGGCAATCCAGAAAACGGTACCCCAGAGCTACTTTCTAATGTCGTCGTTTCTCAAATCGATATTTTCAAAGAATACGGTGGTGTCATTCCCGAAGTTGCCGCCCGTTCTCACCTCGAAGCTATTTTGCCCGTCATCCACAAAGCTTTCGAAGAAGCCGGATTCAAGAAAAACGACTGGAATAAAATCGACGCCATCGCCGTCACTCACACTCCTGGACTCCTTGGTTCCCTATTAATCGGCACCCTCACCGCCCGCACTCTTGCCATTCTTCATCACAAACCTCTCTACGCCGTTCATCATTTAAAATCCCACATCTACGCCAACTGGCTAGAAGCCAAAAAATCTATTCCTAAATTTCCACTCTTAGCCCTAGTCGTTTCTGGTGGCCATACTCAAATCATCAGAATGCAGGCTCACAACCAGTTCGAAATCATCGGCACTACTAGGGATGATGCCGTCGGCGAATGTTTTGACAAAGTTGCCAAGATTCTCGGACTCCCTTATCCTGGCGGCCCATCCATCGCTCAGGCCGCCAAAAACGGCAACCCAAAGAAATACAAATTCCCTCACCCAAAGCTCACCGCTCCCGCCCGCGCCGGCAACAACTCTTCTGATCATACCGATCTCGATTTCTCTTTCTCCGGTCTTAAGACCGCCGTTCTCAGAAAAATTCAAGAAGAACTAGGCCTCCCATTAAACCACCCATCTTACGATCTCAAGAACCATTTATCTGATGAGCAAATCGCCGACTTTGCCGCCAGTTTTGAGCAAACCGCCGTTGACATTCTCCTAGAAAACTTAGAAAAAGCCTTGGCAAAATATCCAGACACCAAGTCTATCGTCATCGCCGGCGGCGTCTCCGCCAACGAGCGCTTAAGAGAATGCGCCACCGCAAAATTCGCGCCAAATATTTTCTTCCCAGAGCCGAAATTCTCTGGCGACAACGCCGCCATGGTCGGCGCCGCCACTTTCTATGAAATCGCTTCCGGCGTCAACCCAACCGATCCATACAAGCTAAACATCCTTCCCAGAAAGGACATTTCGTAATATACTATTCACATGGAACGTTTTAAAAGAATTCTCAAATCTCCCGTACTTGCCCTCGGCCTCGCCCCATTAATTTTTGCATTTTCCCAAGTAGTCATCCTTGGCTATTACTGGACCTCACAAGGCTACGCCGGCAACCTTACCTTAACCGTCTCTCGCTATGTCGGCCTCAGCGTTTGGTCTTCCGTTCTTTTTGCCATCTGCAACTTCGCAATCGTCACTATCATGTTCCGTTATTACCTTTCCCTCAGAAGTTCTCGCTCCACTTTGTGGTTCGTCTTAAGCTGCGTCCAAGCCCTCGGTTTCCTAATTCTCTCCATCTGCCCTCACAACAATTTCATTACGGACCCAATTATCAGAGAAATCGTCAACAGTATCCATATCGTCAGCTCCCGACTCATGTTCCTCGCAATGTTTTGTATGGCTCTTGAGACTCTTCGTTTGTCTCACCCAAATCACCTCACCGCCCTTCAGGACATCTCTTTCCTAAAAGCCCCTAAGAAACTCCTCATCCCAAAGAACACCACTAAAATCTGCGTTTTCTTCGCCGTCTATGGCCTACTTTACGTTATTGTTTTCCTCGCCAAATTGGATGCTCTCTGGGGAAATACCCTTATTATCGAGACCGGCTACATTTATTCCTTCATGGCCTTCTTGCTTTTGACCCGCAAGATTAGAGCTTCGGATGTTTAAGCTTTTTAAGCTCCGCCTTCAAATCTCTATCCACTCGATATGATTCACACGCCTTAGCAATCGCTTTATTGTGCGTCCATCTTGGCAATTTCGACTCTACAAACCACGCGTAAGTTTCCTCTGGAAATTTACAAAAACACGTCGCAACCAGCCACGCCACCGCCATTTTTACGTAATACGCATCCCACGCCATCACGTCTCTCACGCGCTCACCATTATAAGACCCCGCCGCTCGCTCCACCGACAGCTCCCCCGGCCCATCAGAAAGATACGGCGCAGTCCCAGAAAGTCTATCAAATATCACCGGCAAATAATCCGCCACGATGTAATGATCAAGTAGGCTCACCAGCGCAAATCGCGTCTGGAATTCATCCAGCGACCACAGCATTTTATCGATTTCTTCCAAAAATTCTGCGCGGTGCTTTCGCACGTTCTTCCCCGTCGCCGCGCAAAACACATCACAAATTTCCCAGTTATCAATTAGTGCGACAAAATCTTTCAGTCTTGCCACCATTTCATCATACGGCAACCCGGCAATCACCAGCCCCCTCACCATTACTTCCTCAAATGTCACCGGCTCAAATTTCAAAAATTCCAAAGCCGCACCCTTCAAGATTTCCTTGGCAATCTCCCGACATCTTGGCACCCGCACACCTAGAAGCGTCCGCTCAGTAATTATTCCGCCAAGCACAAATTCCCGATACCCCTCTTCCGCCTCAGCAAACAAAAAGTCGCAAAACTCCTGGTAATCTTCCCTGTTCCAGTGTTCGCGCGCGAGCTTCATTTTATCTCCAATCCAGGAGCTTCCTAGTCAAATTCACAATCAAGCCCTTCTCCGAAGGCTCACTTTCCGCAATTAGAAGCGCCAGGGCCGTCAACGCTCGATCAGAAATCTTCGTCTCACCATTCTCTGTTAAATGGTAATCATTCATCGTCAAAAACACGATAAAGAGCAACGATCCAATTCGCTTGTTCCCATCATAAAATGGATGGTCCTTAATCACAAAGTACAACAAATTCGCTGCCTTTTCCGCCACCGACGGATACAGCTCTTTCCCATCAAAGCTCTGATAAATCGCCGCGAGCGCCCCGGCGAAGCTCTTATTCCTGAGCTTCCCAAATAGCTCACCCCCATCAACCGATTTCCTCAAGCTATTAACCACCTCCTCGCACATTTCCGGCGTCAACTCCTTCGCTTTTCCGGTCTTACTACCAGCCTTCCCCTCAGGCTTCTTCCCACCCATCGCATTCACATAAGAAAGGTCGATAAACCCGTCATCATATTCCTTCAACATCTCAAAGCTGCCCGCATACTTAGAAATCACCTCCAGCACACCATTCGCTTCGCCCGCATCAAGCTCTTGCCTAGCAATCAGCCGCCTCACCACCCCCATCATATTCTCAACATCAGCCAGTCGCTTCGCAGAAAGCTGCTTCAGTCTTCGCTCATTTACTGCCACACCCCCGACGATATATTGCTTCAATGTCTTTGTTGCCCAAATCCTAAAATTCGTCGCCTTTTGCGAGTTCACCCGATACCCCACCGAGATAATCGCATCGAGATTATACATGCTCACTTCGCGCCGCACCTCGCGTTTCCCCTCTGTTCGAACCGCGAAACTTTTTTTCGCAGTTCGTTTTTCATCAAGTTCTTCGGTGTCGTAAATATTCTTCAAATGGATTTCAATACTACGCCTCGTCACTCCAAAAAGTTCCGCAATTTGATCTATCGGCGCCCAAATCGTCTCTTCTTCCGCATCAACATTAAACACCACCTCGCCAGAAACTGCCTTATAAATCGCCACTTGTTTATCTTCGCTCTTCTCTGTCATTTTCGCACCCTTCTGCCCACCGTTAATATTATTAACTCTATCTTATCACACCCACACAAATTTTACCCACACCCCTGTGGAAAACTCCCTCTACCCCTGTGGAAAACTTTTGTGCTATAATAAACTCAAATGGAAATTCCGCTTCAACAAACCGAAAAATGGCAAAATCTCCTAAAAAGCCAGAATGAGACCACTTTTTTTGAGAAAGAAAACGACTACAACATCTTAGCCGTAGAAAAACACCCAAAAATCGGCGGAACCTACCTTTATTTGCCTTACGGACCATATGCCCAGGACAAAAATGCCGCTGAGAGCGCATATAAGCGCCTAGAAAGCCTTGGACACGAAAAAAACGTAACCTTTATCAGAATTGAGCCTCAAAACGCGGAAATCGCGCCAGAATGGCTAAGAACCGGCAAAACCATCAAAAAAGTCAAAAAATCCAAGGATTTGAGCCCTAAAGAGACCTGGATCCTAGATCTCGAGTCAGAAATCGACGCAATTTACCAGGGTATGAAGCAAAATACCAGGAATCTCTGCAAAAATTATCAGAAAAAAGGCCTCAAAGTAGAAAAATTCGTTTTTGACCAGAAAAATCCAGAAAAAACCGCCGCAAAAATCAAAATTTTGGCCGATTTACAGAGACAAGTCGCTAAAAATCATAAATTCGGCGCATTTTCGGAGAAATATCTAAAAATTGAGTTCGAGCAACCTTTCTCGACCCTTTTTGTCGCCTATTATGATCCTGCTCTCGACCCTTCGCCAGAAAAAATCGCAAAAAATCCCTTCCCAGTTGCCGCTTCCCTGTTTTTCGACCACGAAGACACCCGTTTCTACATGCAATCCGCCTCGGACTACAATTTTAGAAAACTCCCAGCTACTTATGCGATCATTAACGAAGCCATCAAGGACGCCAAGAAGAAAAGCCTCAAAAAACTCGATTTTTGGGGCATCGCCCCAGACGGCGCGCCTAAGTCCCATCCTTGGGCCGGTTTCACCAGCTTCAAAAAATCTTTTGGCGGCGAAGAACAGAAGTATGCCGGCACTTACGACCTGATTTTTAAACCTCAAAAATACAAGCTCTATCAGAATTTCCGCAAGCTAAACCGCGCTATCAGAAAACTCGCCAGATAATTTACTGCTTATCAAACTTGCTTAACTTAAACAGCGCCGGCCTTTCCCCGTCGATAATTCCCTGCGCTTTCTTTAGCAGCTTATTCAAGTGTTCTTCGGAATTCGCCGACCCCACGTGCACGGTTTTAACTACCTTTCCCTGCTCTTTGTAGCAAACCTGCACGCCAGTCGCCCCCGACCCTGTCTTAAATTTCCGAATGTATGCCATGTTCACATTTTACCACGCCCACTCAAATTCCTCAAAACCTCATAAAATCCTCAAATAACCACAAACTTTTCCCCATCTGCGAATAATCACAACCTTTTTAATAGATTATTATTAGAAACCTATTGACTTAGCAACCCGCTCATGCTAAAATGAATATCAGAACAGGTCATTGTACGCAGGTTCGGAGTTTGGAACAAACACACAATTCGAAAATTCCTCATAAAGCCATCAATCGGCTAATTTGTCAATGTCAAGAAATGTTTTTGCACGTAGGTGCAATTTTTTTCATAACCGGAATCAACAGAGATAAACAGGGAAAGAAAACATAAGAAAAATTATACAAAATAGCCAGGGAATTATGTTGTAATATCGAAAAACTCTTCCCACATCGATACGAACCTGCTATAATAACAGGGAAGCTAAAGGGTTGTACATTTAAATGGATGGCAAAGGAGGGAATAAATGTCAGAAATTGTAATCATCATGGGCTCCCCATCAGATGAGCCTAAACTTGCATCAGGAATCAAATTCTTAAAAGACTTCGCTGGCGCCGTAGAAGCCAGGGCATATCCTGACGAGAGCAACCTATTACGGATCGGGGTGCGCTGTTTATCTTCGCACCGTAACCCTGCAGGCGTCGACGAGTTCATAGAGACTGTCAATCAGAACAATGAGAATCAAAGAGGGAATCACAGCAACGATACCATCGATGTGATCATCGCCTGCGCTGGCATGGCTGCCTTCCTACCTAGCTACATCGCCGCTAAGACCGATATTCCAGTTATCGGCGTTCCCTTGAGCGGCTCAGCCTTGAATGGCTTTGATGCTCTCTGTAGCATCGCCCAATCTCCCCCTGGAGTGCCCATCGTCACCACCGCCATTGACGGCATCGAAAATGGCATCCTGTGTGCTCTTCGCATTGTCGGATTAAGAAACCGCTATGTTCGCGACCAATTAAAGGTTGCCCAAGCAGAGCTATCCCACAAAAACAAAGCTGCCGATGTCGAAATCTGGGAGCACTTCGCAAAAACTCCTTAAGCTTCAAAAATCCCCGCAAACCTGCGGGGATTTTTCATCTAGTGTAAGAATTTTCATCTCCTAACTACACAGCGTAGCTGGAGACCGCGGTACTTATAGCTTCTGCCCTGAGGGCTGACGGCAGACGTGCCGTAGCCCAGGTTGTAGCCGTAGTTAGCATTATTGGCTGTAGAGGACCAATAGCTGCCGTAGGCAGTACCGAGCCGGCTACCAGAGTACACGTTGCCGGCGCGGTAAAGGCTTACTGGGTATTGGTCTAGAGTTTGGTAACCGGTAGGGGTAGATGTGTCTGTAGTAATACCTAGATAAGCATTAGTTAGAGCACTCCAGCTGATGTTTTGGTTAGTAGTGTCAGTGTAATTAGTAGGGAGTCTCCAGCCAGCTGGGCAGATGGAGCCGTCGATGGTGCCACTAGTGTTGGTTTGGGAGCCTTGTCCAGCTGTGGCAGCGGTCCAGCTGTAGTAGTATTCGGTTTGGCCGGTAACGTCGCCAAGGTAGCTTTGTCTAGTAATATTGGTTAGTGGCTTAGTGTTAGGGTTGATGACGTAGTTGTGGGCGTTGTTTGTAGTAGTATAATACCCAGCTACACCTGTTGCAAGGTTGGCGTCGGTCATCTCGAAGGTGGAACCGTCATTTCTGGAGCCGATACCACGTTTACCATTGTTGTAGAGACCTACTAAGTCGTAAGCGAGGTTCTCTACCATCCAACAGTTACCATCTGCTAGTTTTCTGACTTTGTAGCTCTTCTTGGTACCAGTACCATCGGCGTCGCGGTCGTCTAGTAAGGTAACTTCTGGGACGAGTGGGGAGGAGTTGTCTCTGGTTGCCGTATAGTCTCCAGCTAGGTAGCGTTCTTTAGTGATGATGTTCTCGTCAGTCATAGATACGGCGTTGGTTGGAGTGTAAACCGTAGCACAGATTTCTGGGGTCATTTCTTGCATAGTTTCGATTGTCCAGAAAGTCTTCTTAGCTGGGGCTACACAACGGATCGGGTAACCGTTGCGCTTATTGTAGTGGTCCTGCGGGCGGACGAGCGACGTGACGTAGTACAAGCTGTAGACGCCGTTAGCATTATAGGTCGTAGAGGACCAATAGTAGCCATAGATGACATTGCTCTGGCTTCCAGAGTACACGAAGCCGGCGCGGTAAAGACTGATTGGGTATTGATCTAGGGTTTGGTAACCGGTAGTGGTAGATGTGTTTTCGGTAATACCTAGATAAGCATTAGTTAGAGCACTCCAGCTGGTGTTTTGGTTAGTAGTGTCGGTGTAGTTAGTAGGAAGTCTCCAGCCAGCTGGGCAGATAGAGCCGTCGATGGTGCCGCTAGTGTTAGTCTGGGAGCCTTGACCAGCTGTGGCTGCGGTCCAGTTGTAGTAGTATTCGGTTTGGCCAGTAACGTCGCCAAGGTAGCTAGTTCTAGTGATATTGGTTAGTGGCTTAGTATTAGGGTTGATGACGTAGTTGAAGGCGTTAGCTGTAGTAGTATAGTAGCCTGCTACGCCTGTTGCAAGGTTAGCATCTGTCATCTCGAAGGTGGAGCCGTCATTCCTAGAGCCGATGCCACGTTTGCCATTGTTGTAGAGGGCTAGAAGGTCGTATTCTAGGTTTTCTACCATCCAGCAGTTACCATCGGCTAGTTTTCTGACTTTATAGCTCTTCTTGGTACCGGTACCATCGGCATCACGGTCGTCTTCTAGGGTGGTTTCTGGAACGAGTGGAGAGGAGTAGTCACTGTTAACATTGTAGTCTCCAGCCATGAAGCGGGCCTTGGTGATGATGTTTTCGTCAGTCATGGAGATGGTATTGTTTGGAGTGTAGACGGAGGAACAGACTTCTGGAGTCATGTCTTGCATCTTGCTAATGGACCAGAAGGCTGGGATACCTTCATATTCTACTGAGAGAGTTATATTGGAATATGTTTTGCCGTAACTTGGGATAGAGAGAGTAATTGGATAAGTATAGGTACCTTCGTCTGTAAAGGTGTAGGTAGGAAGAGTACAGCTAACTACTAGCTGGCCAGAAGCAGTAGAGACTTCGTTTATGGTACAGGCTTGTTCTTGGCCAGAGGCTCCGACTAGGACGGAGACTTCACTGTTCTGGAAGGTTCTGGTAGTGTAGAGGTTGGTGGAGAGGGTGATAGTGTAGTTTCCTAGGACATTGCTCTTAGTAGTGATAGTGTCTGGGAATACTCCAGCTTTGTCACTGCTTTCTCCACTGTAGTCAGAAAGGACAGAGTAGTTGACTACACCAGTGTAGGAACCGGTAGGGAGGGCGGAGTTGACGTTGACGCCATAGTAGACGTCTAGGTTGTCTCCTTCTGCGGTAGTAGCAGAATCTGATGTAGCGACAGTGTCTGGGTTAGACCTTAGAGGGACTTTGGAGAAGGCTAGGTTGTCTGCTAGGCTGTAGCCCCATTCGTTAGTACCTAGGCTGGATGGTTCTGATGAGGTACCGGAAGTTGGGTTGATGAAGCTAGTGCTAGTGCTATTGCCGTCTAGGTAGAGGGCGTTGCCTGGTTTGCTGACGGAATAGTCAGAGACGTTGTTCATGGAGAGGTAGAGAGTATAGCCTTCTGGGTTGTCTGTGACAATGTTGACTGTGTCATGAGCTCTGGCTAGGGTACCGCCAGTAGTAGCAGCGACGTCTAGTTCTATAGTGTTAGCAGAAGAGACTGATGCAGTGTAGCCAGAATCCTGATCCTCAAAGACGAGGGTGTCGGCGTTGGACCTATTAGCTGGAGCAAAAACTGAAGATGCCATTACGGACAAGATAAAGGCGCCAGAAAAGACCCCAAAAGCCGCTGGAATATTATTCCGACGCAGCCTAAACTCTCTCTTCAATCCAACTCCCATATTGCCTTCTATTATACCATAAGCAAAATCCCAAATTCAATAGCCACCAATCAAAAAAGTGTTGTAAATTTTACAACACTTTTTCTCTCCCTCATCAACCCCTAAATCGCTTCACGCTCACGCTTCAGATTGGCAATCAGCTCTTCTTTCTCAGCAATCAGCTTCCTCGTCTCATTCACCAGCTCCGCCGGCGCCTTGTCAACGTAATTTGGATTCATCATTCTCATATTTAGAGCATCCAGCTCGCGACCCACCTTCAAAATCCTCTCCTCAAGAGCAGATGTATAAGAAACCACTACCTCTGGAGCGACATCGAGATATACCTCAGAATTAGCTACGGCCAATCTTAGTCCGCGCGGACTACCCTCATCAGACATCACTGCCTTTGCGCCAATCAATCTCTGCAAAAGCACCTGATTATCATCAACTAGCGCGTCGTCGCCAAATAGAATGGTGGTCTCCGCCTTAGAAAAGCCCTTGTGAGCCTCTGAGAGCGCCTGTAAGGTGCCTCTCGCGTGTGTGACTATAACCATAAGCCTTTCAAAGTTCTCCGCGCTTATCGGGTCAAATTTGAAGTCAGACGGCCATTCCTGGGAAATTAGTAGCCCCTCAGTCCAAGACAAGTTCTGCCAAATCGCCTCTGTTACAAATGGCGCAAATGGGTGTAGCATCTTCAAGACCGCCTCAAGTGTCGCCATCAAAAGTGGCGCGTTGCGATACATTTTCTCCGTCTCGACAAACCAGTCCGCATACTTATCCCAGATCAGGGAATAAAGCGTCTCCACCGCCTCAGAGAAGCGATAACTCTTCATCTGGCTCTCAATCTGCCATCTTGCCTCATTAATCTCACGACAAATCCAGTCTTCGCCAGTGTTATCCGTTGTTGGCTCAATTCCACCATTTTCAGTATTATCAACGATATCTTGAATAAACCTAGAGATATTCCAGAGCTTATTACACAAATTACGTCCAGACACTACCGACTGTTCCGAGAACGCCTGGTTCATGCCCGCCGAGCGCCCACGCAAAATCCCCAGGCGAAACGCATCCGAACCATACTTGGATACTAGTTCCATCGGATTAATCACGTTGCCCTTCGACTTGCTCATCTTCTGGCCATGCGCATCCAGCACTAGACCGTGCAAGTACACCTCACGAAACGGCACTTCGCCAGTCACATATAGCCCCATCATAATCATTCTTGCTACCCATGCAAACAAGATATCTGCACCCGTCTCCATCACATTTAACGGATAATATGGGTTCACCGCCCCTTCTTCCCAGTTAGTACAGACAATTGGCCAGTGCGAAGAAGAGAACCACGTATCAAAGGTATCCTCATCGCGCACGTATCTCACCCCGCCAATCTCAATTTCCGTCAAATTTGTTCGCGTATCGAAGACCCACTCACCAGTCTCCGGATTCTTAAACATTGGAATCGCAATCCCCCAAGGAATCTGCCTAGAGATATTCCAATCCTTAAGCCCCTTAAGATAGTTAATCAGCACCTGTTTCTTCGAAGCAGGGTAGAATTTAATCTCCCCAGCCTCAAGATGTTCAATCGCCACCTTCGCCAGCCGCTTCACATCAATAAACCACTGCTCTTTTAGCATCGGCTCAATCACCGTACCGCATTTGTAGCAATGCGCCACCGAGTGGACAATCTCGCGCTCACCGCGCAACAACCCCATATCCTTCAAATCTTTAAGCACCTGCTTGCGGCATTCCTCGGTCGTCAGCCCCCCATAAGCCTCGCCACACACTGGCAGCATTTTTCCATCAAAACCAATCACCTGCACTCTTGGCAAATCATGACGCAGCCCCACCTCAAAGTCATCGTTATCATGTGCCGGCGTAATTTTCACGGCACCGGTTCCGTATTCCGGATCCGCATGTTCATCCGCAACCACCGGGATCTCCCGATTAGTCAAAGGCAGTCTCACCGTCGATCCAATCAAATCCTTGTATCTTGGATCTTCCGGATTCACCGCCACAGCCGTATCGCCAAACAACGTCTCTGGCCTCGTCGTAGAAACTACGATCTCGCCCCCCTCATATGGATAGGCGATATCCCAGAGATGACCTTTCTCGTCCTCGTGTTCCACCTCAATATCCGCAAACGCCGTCTGATGCTTTGTGCAATAATTTACCAGCTTCTCGCCTCTGTAAATCATTCCATCCTTCCACATTTTCTCAAATGTCGCATAGGTCCTACGAATCACGTTCTCATCCAGCGTAAAGGTCAAATCCTTCCAAGAGCAAGAAGCACCCAGCGCCCTTAACTGCAACTCCATGTTGCCTCTCTGTTCCTGCACAAAATCCCACACTCTCGCATATAGCTCGTCGCGCGAGTACTCGAATCTCGTATGGCCCTCTTTTTCCAGAGCGCGCTCATACACCACCCAAGTCTCAAATCCAGCATGGTCCGCCCCTGGCACATACCAGGTCATCTCACCACGCAAGCGATGATATCTCGTCAAGGAATCCTCAATCGCCACCGTCAAC
Organism: uncultured Candidatus Saccharibacteria bacterium; assembly: GCA_947302125.1. Lineage (GTDB taxonomy): Bacteria > Patescibacteriota > Saccharimonadia > Saccharimonadales > Saccharimonadaceae > Nanosyncoccus. Next base: position 89,984 of record CAMYUL010000001.1, on the reverse strand, counting down.
CCATGTCCAATGTGGAGATTACCATTGGCATTTGGTGGTGGCATCACAATCGAATATGTCTTCGGGTCGTTATCCTTGTCATCATCTCTTAAAGCATCGTCTCCGCCAACCTTGCCCCCTGGCAAAAACTCATCTGCCGCCTCCCACGCCGCATAAACGTCTGGCTCAAAACTCCCTGGTTCATAGGCTGCTGTAAATTTCATCAAAATCTCCAATTATCTTTTCTTTATTCTACCACATTTCGCCCCACTTGCCAAAACTTCCCCCACCTCTTGACAAAAAGCATAATCAGTGCTATAATGGTATAGTAACAATTTTACGACCAATAGAGGTCGCAAAGAGTTAAGTAGCATAATAAAGGAGGGAATATTATGCAAGAAATAAGCCTTGTTAAAGGAATTGACGGAGATGCGTATCCAGTAGAAGTCGCCAAATGGTGGCTCTGCAAGAGAAACGCAACTGACGGTAATCGTTTTCTGCTTGCCTGCGTAAATCGCGACAACGAAGAAAAGATTATCTTCAAGAAAGTTAAAAGCATCACCGTCACAGCAGATAACGAAGACGCTATTATAGCTATTGGTTCAAAAGCCAATTGGTTACTGTGGCGAGATGACGATGCTGAAAAAACTTCAGTTGCTCTACATAACTGGAAGTTTGAAGGTATCGACAAAGCTTCAAAGAAAACAGACCTAGCCTGGACGGCTGGTCTATACCTGGTAATTTCCGCCGTTGGAAGATGGACTAGAGATAATCAGGACATTCCTCATGTAAAGCTTAGCGGTATGAGGAATACCAATGGGTTTATCACAGAGGTTACGGATGACATCCTATGCATCCTAAAAACCTCAAAAGGGTGGATAGCAGTATCTGAAAGGCACTTATACGAGCTCAACGAAGAGCCCGAGAACATTAAAAAACTGCTAAAACCTTTCAAGGGTCTTTACTGACCCACCTTAACACGTTATCGACGGCTTGGTATTTATGACTTGTCTAGGTGCCAGGCTGCTCGAGAGGGCGCGGATTATTCCGCGCCCATTTTTTAGAACTTCAATTTATCGCACATCTCCTGCATTTCTTCAGGAGACATTTTTATTTCACGTCCATGATGCCAAGTTGGATCATGTGGCATCAAGTGCACATGTGCATGCGGCACATCTGTACCAATCACCTTCATCAAAGTCCTCGCCCCAAGCACCTCCTCCATCCGAAGGGCCACCTTCCGCACCGTATCCCACAGCGCAACATAGTCCTCATCAGAAAGCTCATACACTTTATCAACTTCCACTTTCGGAATTACCAGCGTATGCCCCGGGGTCTCCGGCGCAATATCCAGAAACGCCAAAGTCTTATCATCTTCATAAATCTTATAACACGGAATCTCTCCCGCCACAATTTTAGAAAAAACGCTACTCATACTTTGATTATAACACTTCCTTCTTGCTTGCCCGTGCGAAGATCCAGCAAGCCACAATCACGCTAGCAACCGCAGCCGCCACACTTACGTCTGCTCCGGCAGAACCGTTTTCTAATGTCGCAGCACCAGTATCCGGAGAGCCCTTCACTACGCTATCAGTAGCTTCAGGAGTATCAGAGTTCTCTGTATTTTCTTCGACAGTAGGAACAACCGCCCGAAGTGTCAAAATCACAGGCTCACTCTCCTCCTCATCGTCATCCACCGCAGCAAATCCGCAGCTAAAACGATCTGTTTCAACATCTGGAAGTGTCACCTCTACCCTGTAATTATCAACCACCTTTTGAGGCGTACTCAAGTTGTAAACAGAAGTAAGCAGCAAATCAGAAGTTCCGTCGCTACATCCCCATTTTAGTTTATTAACCGTGCCGTAAGCGTCCCTTGCTGACACCAATATCACAACATTGCTACCAACTTCATACTCATTGCCCTCATCTTCAGTAACCGCCTCAATACTCGGTCGGTCATTAATCACTCTAATCGTTATTTCGGCGCTATTAGCATGCCCATCATTATCCCTAACAGTAGCCCCCACCGTATAAACGCCAGTGGCATTATAGGCAACATCTCCTTCTGTTCTATCTGTAGCAGGGCAAGCATACCCTGCGGCAAGATGGCCTCCACCCGAACAAAACCACAAGATATTAGCTACATCCGCAGACGCTGCTATCTTCAAATGGACCGCGTCATCTACGGTAACCGTCGCTTCAGAGCTCGGCTCCAAGAAACTCACGGTCGGGCCCTCCGCTGCAAACGCCTTAAAAGTTGGCAAAAACTGAAAAACTAGCAGAAAAGCTGCTGCTAGTAAAGAAAATTTCTTTTTCATCCCTATAACTCCTCTTAATGGCGGAGACCGGGGGATTCGAACCCCCGAGACTGTTGCCAGCCCACACGATTTCGAGTCGTGCGCCTTCAACCACTCGGCCAGGTCTCCACTGTTGATTATACCAAAACAGGGAGCATCTCGCAAACCCACCCCAAAAAGTGCTATAATAAAATCAAAGGAGACTCACATGAAAGACACACTCGTAATCTATTATTCTGCCGAAAACCACACTAAGAAAATCGCCGAAATCCTCGCCGATAAATTAAACGCCGACCTCCACGAGATCGCCCTAAAATCTCCATACACCCCTGAGGAGCTCGACTGGAACGACGAAGACTCTCGCATTAACCAGGAACACGACGACGAATCCCTCAGAGAGAAAATCGAATTAACACCAGAAACCACTAGTCCGGCCAACTGGGAGAATTACACTAAGATTATCCTCTGCTACCCAATCTGGTACGGCATCGCCGCCTGGCCAACCGATATTTTCGTAAAGGCCATGGACTGGCAGGGAAAAACCATCATCCCGGTTTGCACCTCTCATACTTCCGGCATTGGCCAAAGCGCCAGCCTCTTGCAAGCCGCCGCCACAAACGGCGACTGGCAGCCAGGAGAACGCCTCTTCCAAGACGCTACCGAAGAGGAAATTGCCGCCCTCGCCAGCAAAATCTAGTCAACCTACTCTGCTTCTCGCCAAGTATATAGGTACCGCTGAATCATCGGTACTAGCTTGAGATACTTATCCCACATCGAGAGATATCCATCCGGCACCTTGCCGCCCTCAGCGTCTAAGGTCACCGCAATCGGCACCCCGCGCGCATCCACGCCCGAAGTTGTTCTTTCGCCCGTAATTTCCTCACCGTACCCCGCCGTCATCGTCTTGTACTCATAGAGCGGCGTCAAGATATCACCAGAAGATACCCACTCGCGCTTCAACCCGGTTGATGTAATCGGCGAATTTACCTCTATTGCCCCCACCCAGGCCTTCTTATATTGCGAGAATCCTCGCTCCACTATCGTATAGCGCAACTCATCATCCATAGAAGGGAATTGCCTTACTGCCACGTCACCATACATTTCCGTCTTCATATCATAATGGTCCAGCTGATTCCGGAAATTCGGCGCCGCGCCATCATCCACATCAATGCTCTCTGGTGGCAATTTCGTCTTTGACAGTACTCCAAAATTCAACGCCGGCTCATGAGAAACTTCCTTGTAATACGCCCCCTCCATTTTTCCATCATCAACCAGCTTGTGATATTCTTCCTTAGAGTTGAACCTTCGGGCCGTCCCGCCTAGGAAAAAGCTCATATTTACTCCCGGCACCTCGTGCAAGCCCCGATTACAAACGACGTTCAACTGCTTCTGTAACTTCAGTGGCAAGGTCAAAGACTCTTCGTTAAACCCTACCCCGTACCAAGCAATTTCGCCATCGCCCGCTACATAATCGGCTAAGTATCGCCACATACCCTGGGAGCTCGAACGATAATAGCCTCTCACATACACTACGCCATCAAATTTCACATAACCAATCACCGCCTCATGTACGTCCACCTTAAATGCCTTAGATAGCGCAATCTCCACCCCGCCAATTTCCAGGACATATCTCGGAGAAAATCCGCCCTGCTCCAGCAACTCCTTAGTCAAAACATACGCCTTGCCACTCTGCACCCACGGGTCTCCCTCCACTATCGCCCCCGCTAAGAAATCCGCCTTCAATCTTTCCGCATCCTGGTCAATCTGCCATTCAAAAGCAAGCTCGGTCAGCTCTTTCGCTCTCCGTGCATATTCCTGCTCCTTGCCATATACATCTTGCACAAAATCGCACATTTCCCGAGCATAATCCTCATATTTAGAAATCGGATTACTCTTCTTAATTGCCTCCAGAAAATCCGTCCGCGGCGCCAAGAAAGCATACGGATTTGGATATTTTTTCAAAAAATCCGCAACCGTATCTGTCGTTACCTTTTCAAAATTATCAAATCCTACCCCAGTAAAATACGCCAAAATCCTTCGTCTGTAGTTTGATTCTTTTAGCTTAGAAAAAGCCTCTTCCGGCGCTGGAGCTTTAATCCCAGCCACCATCCTTACAAAATCATCACGGCGAATCACCCCAGTAGAAACCAGTCGGTAGAACCTCTCTCGCTCTACATCGGTCAACTCCACATCATCTTCCGCCAGATATCGGCCGTCCCTATCCAAGATTGCCTTTATCAGCTTCCGCTGCTGTTTTTCAACCTTTACAGCTTCATCCATCTCCTATGCCCAACCCCATAATTTAAATACATCCGTAGGAAAATTCGGCATCACATGCTCGCCAACGCTTCTTACAAACTCCGGCGAGAAATTATGCATCACTGATCCAAAGATAAAATGCCAAAGTATAATTGCTACAATCCACGCATAAGCAAACGCCAACGTCCTATTTGCATTACGTTGCTCAGAAGTTGCACGTTGTACTATTGAAACTACCATCATAATTAGCATCACCGCCCCATTAATAACGTCTATCAAACTCTCCCCAAAGTAAGCAGTCAACGTTGAAAGCCCCAGCCACAATAGCCCGGTATAGAGCAAGGCTAACAAGAATCTCTCAAACCATTTTTCCGCCAAGGTCTCCGGTCCAACCTGATCTGTTAACTTAAAAATCCCCTTAAACACCGCTGATACTATTGTAAATGCGCCCAAAATCAACATCAAAACCTGTCCGATGTTAAATATCGCATTCGTCTCCAGCGGATTTATATCCATAAGTATATTATACCACAAGCATTTTACAACAAAAAATTCCCTGCAACGAACATAACCTAAACATTAAAGGATGCCAACTTAAATCTCCCAGGGAAAACAAAAAAAGCCCATTAAGGGCTCGATTCATAGTGGTATGCCCGACAGGATTCGAACCTACGACCTTTTGCTCCGCAAGCAAACGCTCTATCCAGCTGAGCTACGGGCACACACAACGTAACGTAAAGCGCCTCCCGGCCTTTAGGGCCAAAAGACACATATGTGGATATAATTTAAGTGCAGAAAGCACTCGAATTTTACATCCACCTAGAAATGAAAATGTGCATCACATAAGATGTGATACAACTATTTTAACACATTTTTCAAAAATGTGCTATACTTAAGTTATGGAAAAGACTAATTCGGGAAAATCAGCTAAGACAAAAACGGGGAAGCTAAAAGCAAAATTCCTGGGCACTTATTATGGACATCCTATCAAGGATATGAAACTTATCTGCATTACCGGCACCACTGGTAAAGTAGAGGTCGCTAACTATGTTCACGAAATTCTTAAGGCCGCTGGCCAGCCAGTCGCCATGCTCGCTTCAGAAGACACTCTGAAGGTTGGTATGCTACACAAATTCCTTTCCAATTCTTGGAAAGCCGGCGCTAACTATGTTGTCGTCACTGCTCCAGCCACCGCTCTAGAAAAAGATGTCCTCTTTGATCTTCCAGTTTACATTGCTGCTCTTACTAATTACGTTCCAGCCGGCCTCGGCGACGAATCCGTTGAAGAATTCACCGCCGGCGAAACTACCCTCTTCAACATGAACCCGAACTATGTCATCTTGAATCGCGACGATAATGGTTACCAGCACTTCACCGATTTTGCTGGCAAAGACGGCACTCTCACTTATGGCAAAGATCGTTTCTCCAATGTCCAGATCGTCAGCTCTAAGCTTTACAAAATGGGCGCCGAAGCCGAACTCTCCATCGGCGGCAACAATTTCGCTGTTGCTACATTCCTACCTGGCGAAACTGCAGTCTCTTACATGGCTGCCGCCACCGCTATCGCCGACGCTCTCCATATCACTCCTGAGAAAATCACCGAAGGCATTGGCAACTACGATCCAAATGACCTCACCCGCCTAGATACCGACATCTAATCCAGTTAAAACGTTCGTTATAAAAAATCTCAGTGCATATCAAGGCTGAATTGAAGTCAAAATGACAACGTAGTGTTTTGACATTCAGCTAAAACGTGAGTGATAAAAAATCTCAGTGCATATCAAGGCTGAATCATAGTCAAGATGACAACTTTAGTGTCATCTTGACGATTCACCTTGCACTGAGATTTTTTATAACGAACGTTTTAGCTACTAATACCTAAAGCGTATCAATCGCATTAAGCAGCGTCATCAACGCATCAGCCTTCTTGTTCTCATCAGCAATTTTAGCAGCTTCCTTATATGCTCCAGCTACCAAATTCTTATCATGCAAGGTATTCATAGCTTCCTTGTAGATATCAAACTTTCTTTCTGGCTCGCCTTCAACCTTGTCCATAAGCGGCATAAGATCACGCAAAATTCCTTCACGTGTAGCAGAAATATCATCAGTTGGTAAATTCTCTGGAGTGGTGATAGTCTCGGAGAGAATTGCCTCTGCACTTGGCTCAGCCTCATCTTTAGTATCATCACCCTCAGCAGCCTGAGAAACAGCTTCGGAAGCTGGAATTACATCAACACCTGCAACTGGAGGCATCTCAGATGGAGCCGCAAATGCGCCCTCAAATGGTGCAGCAGCACCATCAGCTGGAGGCATTGGAGGAACTCCAAGTTCGTCTTTAATATTGTTGTTAGCAGCATCAATTGCCTGCTGCAAATCGTTTTGACCTGTTTGATCCATATATGACCACCCTTTTTATATAATACTTGGCACTATTTTAGCATAAGCATAAACAAAATGCAACACTAAATTCTCAGCGCTCTGACAATTTTATCAACTACGTCAAGCTTTACCTGTTCCATTGGCAATTTTGCGCCAAAAGCATCCACGATAGCTTCGCCACTCTCCTCTGGGAAATACACCCAAATTCTTGGCGCAAATCTCTTGCGTGGCGTCAAAACTATGGCATAATGACCGCCATCATTAATCACGCCAAAAGACTTGTACTCAGAAAAATCGTAAACCTTATTACCTTCCTTCAGACCCTTAGCTGTAAAAGAATATTTCATTACGCGTGGCGGACGTACTGAATAAATAATTAGCGCGATCACCGACACGATAATTAGCAGGGAAAAACTCCACCAACCAACCCAAATTCCTAGTGCGGTCAAAGCTAAGCCAATAATTATTAGCGCGACATACCACCCCATATTTTTATCGTGTGGCACGTACTCGCGCGCTTCCCAAGTCGTGTCTTTCGTTTTATCCATAAGCACATTATATCACATAATGTTATAATAAGTACATGCAGATCGAATTAACTACTTTCTATTCTCGCCTCGGTTCCATCTTCATCATCATGGTCTTAGGCTTCATTCTTGGCAAAATCAAGTTAATCGACAAACATACCAACAATCACCTGGTCAATCTTCTTCTGTCCGTCTTTATGCCAGCCAGCCTCTTCCTAGCCTTCCCAAGCACTTACGACGAGAGCACGGCTAACCTCTTTTTCTCCGGCCTCCTCGGCGGCGTTGTCGTCATGACCGCACTTATCATTCTTTCAAAAATTTTCTTCAACAAATTCTTCTTCAAAAAAGAGCTCCGTTACGAAGCCCAATTTGGCCTCATTTTTAATAATGCCACCTTCCTCGGCTACCCAATCGTCGCCAGCACCTTTGGCCCGCAGGGAATCATCGCCTACTGCGGTTTCATCATTATTTTCAACATCGCCCTCTTTTCCTACGGTGTTTATCTCTTCAAAAACAAACTCACTTGGCGCCTAGTTTTAGACACCATTATTAATCCTAACATCCTTGCCGTCATTCTAGGCATGGTCCTCTTCCTCTTAAACATCAAGCTTCCAGCCGTCGTCACCGACTCGGTCGGCTTCATCGGCGGTGCTACCACTCCACTTTCTATCCTCTGTATTGGCTTCATGCTCTCCGAAGCCCACTTAAAAGGCCTCATCAAGAAGTGGAAGCTCATCATCCCCGCTGCCACTCAGCTTATCATCGGCCCAATTGCCACTTACTTCCTCTTAACTTGGCTCAATTTCCCAACTCCAGTTATTTACGTCTGCACGCTTATTGAAGCTCTCCCAACCGCCACCAGCCTTGGACTCTTTGCCACCAAGTACGGCGGCAACGAAGTCGAGGCCTCCGAACTTGTCACCGTCTCAACCATCTTCTCTCTAGCCTCCCTTCCAATCATAATTTCTATTCTTCTTGGCTAAACCCTACCCCCATCTCAAAAAATATGCTAAAATAGAGCTATTGGAGGGTTACCCAAGTGGCTGAAGGGGACGGTTTGCTAAATCGTTAGTCTGGAGTAATCTGGAGCGGGAGTTCGAATCTCCCACCCTCCGCCATAACAGGAGAACATATGAAAAAATCACTCAAATTATCTATCATTTCTCTATTAAGCCTTGGTGGCGCAGTTTTGATGTCCACCTTTAGAAACGCTGCCGCCCTTTCCGTCCAGGATGGCGCCGAAGCCGCTCGCGCTGATGGCATGCCGTACAACCTTATTGGCCCAGAAGGCGTTTTTACTCAGGTTACTAACACTGTTCTCTATATCGTTGGTATTGTATCTGTCATTATGCTTATCTATGGCGGTCTCCGTTATGTTATCTCCGGCGGCGACAGCAAGAAAGTTACCGACGCAAAAAACACCATTCTTTATGCTATCATCGGTCTTATCATTTCCATCCTCGCCTTCGCTATTGTCAACTTCGTTATCAATGCTATCACCGGCGAGTCCGACACTGCTGCTAATACCGATCACTTAGATAATCAGACCACTTCCGAGCAGCAATAATTATCTTGGCATCAAGAGCACAGCCGAGGCCAATTTAACGGCCCCGGCTTTTTGCATAACCTTAATTGCCGCTTCCATCGAAGAGCCCGTCGTCCACACGTCATCAATCAAGATATACAGCTTCTCAGGATCAATCCGACAAGCGCTACTGGCCTTGTATGCTCGCGCAGCCTGCTCCTCACGCGTCTTATCGTCTTTGCCCACTTGCACATCATTAGATGCCCTCCGAAGTGCTCTGCATACCGAAAATCCTTCACGCCGCCTCGAAAGCGCCTTCACCAGATATAGCGTATGATCAAACCCTCGCGCCCTAATATGCTTCGGTGCTGTCGGCAAGGGAACTATCTCCGCCTCAAGTACCGAATCTGGAATCGCTGCATCCAAGCACTCCGCTAACACCTCCGCCGCGCCTCGCACCGACTTATATTTATACTCTTTCAGTAGATCATCAACCACCCCCTCCCGATAACAAAACCCGTACGCCGGCACTATGCAAGAACATCTTTTTATGATTTTTCTACACCTTGGACATATTCCCACGGAGGCCTGAATGTTGTGTTTTTTACAACGCCCACATAATACGCTCCCCAGTCGCCCGCACCCCCTACAGGTATAGGGAAATACCATGTCGAGGAGGCTAAAAAATGTTGTATTTTTTACATCAAAACCCATATTTTTGTTGATTTTATCAAAGGAACGCTTTATAATAAAGCATAACAACATTAATTCATGTGGAGGAAATATGGCTCGTAATAACGACGACATGCTGATGGAGGACGAACTCGCCGCTGCTTTTCTCGATGAAAGCTCCGCTACTCCTGCTGCTGCCCCTGAGGAAGCTGCAGATACTGCTCCAGCAGATGACGACGGGTGGGACAATACCGACGAATTTCCTGGACAGCTCGCTGTAGATGTCTACGAAACCGCCGATCAACTAGTAGTAAAGGCTCGCACAGCCGGAATTTCTAAATCTGACCTCGATGTCAGCATCTCAGACAACATCTTAACTATCTCTGGTGTCTTGTCCGGTGGCGAAGATGAACACACCACTCGCTGGCACATCCAGGAATGCTACTGGGGCGAATTCTCTCGTACTATCGCTCTTCCTGTTCAGGTCCGCGAAGACGAGAATAGCGTCAAAGCTGAGCTAAAAGATGGTGTCCTCACCATCACCTTCGAGAAAGAAAAAGTCGAAGCTCCAAAGAAAATCCAGATCCAATAATTCTGGAACAACACCTAGAAATAAAAAGCTCCCTTCTCGGGAGCTTTTCTAGTTTCAAGGAACAAGTAAATATAAATATTTGAGCTTATAATGAGATTTAGACCAGATTTGTGAGTGTAAAAAATACAACTTTCGCTGTATTTTCTACTACGAACGCTTTCTAGTTTCAAGGAACAAGTAAATATAAGTATTTGAGCTTATAATGAGATTTAGACCAGATTTGTGAGTGTAAAAAATACAACACGTATGTGTTGTATTTTTTATCTACGAACAAGTCCATAAGCTCAAATACTTATATTTACTTGTTCCGCCCAATCCTAATGCTGCGTAATCGTAGCACTACTATTTGGATTATTTGAGCTCGAAGATGAAGATGAAGATGAGCTAGACGACGATCCACCACTTCCACCGAAGATATTGACTAGTACAAAGTTTACAATTGCAAACGCCAACAGGGAAATAATTAAGCCAATCACGCCGTACAAGATAGTATTCCTAGCCTTAGTTAATCTAGTAGCATCGCCTTGTGATGTCGTGTATTCTACGCCACCAAGGATAATCATTATGACTGTCACGATGCCTAGTACAGAAAGTGCCACGTTCAAGATTACGTGGACCGTGCTCATCAAATCCTGGCCCGGCTCATCTACTGGCACACTACATTGCGCCAGGGAATCAGCCTCTTCGCCAGCATCCCCACGCAAGGTTCCAGCTGGACAGGTCACCGCCGATACTGGTGTGGAAAATCCAAATACTGCCACTGCTGCCATGACTACCCCCGCCACAAGCATCTTTATCTTATTCATCTTTTACTCCTTTAAATATCTTATCTCTACTATATCACAAAAAAAGCTCCCCGAAAAGGGGAGCTTTTAAAGTCAATTAGCTATTGAACACGTTGTTCAAGATGAAGTTGACAATTGCAAATGCTAGAAGTGCGATTACGAGACCGACGACACCATACATGATAGTGTTCTTAGCCTTGGTAACCTTAGCAGCATCACCAGCGGAAGTAGTGTACTGAACACCACCTACGATGATCATCACGACAGCTACGAAACCGATAACGCCAAGAGCAACGTTGATAATGGTGTTAAGAATGGTCATAAGATCTGTGCTCTGACCAGCGCCCTGACCAGCTTTATCACCACTGGTGTACTTGGAAGCGTTGTCATAGCCATCCACAGCACTTACGGTTGGGGCAATAAGAGCAGTTGCACCAAGAGTGGCGACAGCAGCAAGACCCATAGTTGCCATTTTAAGTTTTTCTGTAATCTTCATAGAATTTGTTCCTTTAGATTATTTTAATAATATTATATCACACCTTTTTGATGTAGCAAGACTTTTATTGAAAAACACTACCGAGAATAAAGTTCACAATTGCAAATGCCAAAATTGCGACAATCAACCCTACAACACCGGCGATAATCATATTTCTAGCCTGCGTTAACAGGTTTGCATCGCCACGAGCTACAATATACCTCTGGCCAGCAACAATCAAGATTGCCACCGCCACAATCCCCAGTATAGAAATTGCCGCATTAATCAAATTCTTCGCCGTGCTCGAAGCCTGTGCTTCCTGATCACACCCAAGCGCAGCCTTCTGCTCTTCAGTCGTTGCTAGCTCACACCCCTTCTTTGTAAACTCGTTCTCAGCATACGCTGCCTCTGGCGCCATCACTGCTCCACAAGCCACCACCCCAAAGACTAATACCAAAATCCCCAAAATTACTTTTTTCATTATTGTGTTGAACCTCCAATTATTCCCGATACAAACGCCGTGATCGCCGCCGCTAGGACCACCACGACTAGACCAATAATCGCATAAGCGATAATCTGGCTAGCCTGCTTCATCTTCTCAGGCTGCCCCTGAGAAAGAATGTACTTAGATCCAGCATAAACAATCACGATCACCGCCACAATCCCACCAGCAATATAGATCCAGTTCAAAATCGTTGTCAAATTCGCCGCCCCCACACCACTGTTATTTGGCAGGTTGTTAATCAGCTCCTTAGTTTCGTCTGGAATTACTGCAAAAAATTTCATAATCCTCCTATCCAATTAAAATCACCGATATAGTATTCAAGATTACGCTTGCCAACATCGCAATCGCCAATCCGATAAACGCCGCCATCAAAGTCTTTTTGCCTTTCTCAGCCCTATCTGCCATACCGCTAGAGAACATGTACAGGTAACCACCCCACGCCACCATGATAATGGTTAAATAGCCAGCCATCACCGTCAAATCATACAAGATATTTAACACGATGGTCCAGATAAACTTTGCAAATCCTTCGCCATCCCCCTTATCTGGGCTCTTCACCTCGCAGTTACCATTTACGCTTTCGGTCACACCAGCATACCATGGCTTCAGGGAAAAGAACGCCGATCCATTACCATCGCAATTATCAGTCGTATTGCTATTATTATCGGCATAAACCGCCGCTGGCGCCACTGTTACCGCCCCAAATACCAGTGTAAATATCATACAAATACAAGCAAAAAACTTTTTCATACCCTTATGATACCATATTTTGCCCCTAAGTAGCAAGAAAATAGCATTTTCCCTTAAAAACTATGTTAAACCTATTGACTAATCCGCTTATGTGTGATATAATAGAAAACAGAGCTAATAGATAGCGATTGTTTATTATGAGTAAAATTACACCTATAAAATCCAGGCTCACTAGAACCATTTTTGGTGTTATTTTTGCTATCTTGTCAAGTTTTGGCCTTAATCTAGCATTAACACTTTCCACCCCTGTTGCAGCGACCGCAGAAATTGCTCCAGAAACGACCAAAATTGCCGAAACTACTATCTCCACCCCTGAAAGCTTAAGCAACTTAGTTGCCGACGTCGAAACCGACGAGGTTAGCGACGCCGACAGTGCCTCCGAATCAGAAGCCACTGATACCTGTTACGACCAACTTGGCGCCATCGGCTGGCTAGTCTGTCCTACTACCGGTGTCCTTGGCAAAGCCATCGACTCCATTTATGGACTTATCCAGAATCTCCTTATTGTCACCCCTATGACAGCCGACAATACCTCACCAGTTTACAATGTCTGGCAAATTATGCGCGATATTACTAATATCATCTTCGTAATTATGCTCCTCATCGTGATCTATTCTCAGATCACCGGTCTCGGTATCAATAACTACGGCATCAAAAAGGTCTTGCCAAAGCTGATTGTTTCCGCCGTCTTAATCAACCTCTCCTACCTACTCTGCGCCGTCCTCGTTGACGTTAGCAACGTCGTCGGTGGTAGCATTGGGGGAGTCTTTGACAGTATTCAAGCCCAAGCCATCCTGGCTGGCGGTCTTGGTGATGCCTCCGGAGTCACCTGGACAGAACTTACTGCTGCCCTTATCGGTGGCGGCTCCGTCTTAGGCCTTGGCGTTGCAACCATCGCCGGCGGCCTCGGCGGCTTCCTCTGGCCACTACTTGGCACCCTCATCGGCGGCATCCTTTCCGTGCTTGTCGGCCTTGTCACTCTCGGCCTTCGCCAAGCACTCATTTCCATGCTCGTAATGATCGCGCCACTTGCCTTCGTTGCCTACCTCCTACCAAACACCGAATCCTGGTTCAAGAAATGGAAAGACACTTTCGCCTCCATGCTTATTTTCTACCCAATGTTCAGTCTTCTCTTTGGAGCATCCAAACTCGCTGGCTGGGCACTAATTGCTAATGCCGTCAAATCCGGCAGCGCCTTTGGCATTATTCTCGGTATGGCCGTTCAGGTCTTCCCATTATTCGCTTCCGTATCCCTCATGAAGATGAGCAATACTGTTCTTGGCAAAATCAGCAGCAAGCTCGACAGCATCGCCGACAAACCTCGCGCTGTCGCCAAAGACTGGACCGGTTCCCATGGCGAACTCGCTAAACTCCGCCACATCAACCATTCCGCTGCCCCATCCGCCGGCATACGCCGCTTCCTAGATAGGCATACTTCTCTCCGCGAAGAGAACATTAAGAACGAGACTACTACTAGAAGTAGCCGTGGCCTCATTTACGCTCAGCGCAGTATCCTCGGTACTCAGAAGTACGATCCAGCCGACGGCGAAAGCCAGAAGAGCCTAAGAACTACCAGATCTACTCGTGGCGCTAAGACTATGAAGAACACCGAGCTCGAGCTCGCTGCCGCTACTAAGGATACAGCCCACGTTCTCGACAACTATGGCAAGTACCACAAGACTACCAAGCGCGACAAGCATCTTGACCATACCGCTGGCCACAATTATCTCGAGCTTTACCGCGCTAACCTTACCGAAGAAAACGACGCCTTCGCCGATGAAGACTTTGTCATGGGTCAGTACAACAAGTTCCGCAATGCTTACAAGACTGACAATGATGGCAACCTCATGCGCGATGCAAACGGTATGCTTATTCCAAAGACTCTCAACGCTGAGCATGACTATAAGCATTACATTACTGGCGCCGCTGGCGCTCTTGGCGAGAAAGGCGAGCTCACCGTTCTTGGTGAAGTTATCAGCAAGTCTGCCGCCAACGAGGCTAAGCGCCGCGCTTACACCAACTACGTCTTCAGTAAATATGGCTACACTAAGCCTACTGCCCGTCCAATGCTTGTTGGTTATTATACCGATGATGATGGTTTTGCGCTTAACCGCAAAACTGGCGAAAAAGCCTTCTACTACAAGAAGGATGCTAGCGGCAACTTCGTCCTCGACGAAAAGGGCAATAAAATCAAAGTCACTGAGAAAAGCCCAGGCGAGTTCTTGCTCTACCATCCAGAGGTCATCGCTGAGCAATCAGCTTATGAGAAACAGGATGAAAACGGCTTCTACTATGACGCTGTTGACCAGGAAGGTAATTTCGTTACCCGTGTCTACAAGAAAGATACTCCTGCAATGAAGGAAATCTTCGCCAACTGGGATATGCCGATCGCTGATCCAATCAACGGCCTCTACGGTATTCTTTCCGGTATTAACGAGGGGTCTATCAAAGATCTCCCAGGCGTTGGTCTTGCCAACCTCAGCACCACTTTGAACCGTGCCACCATGTCTTCCGGCTTCAAGGAAAAAGCTGCCTTCGCCGGCCCAATGTATGCTACTTCCGTTGGTAACCGTTACATCAAGGACTTTGTCCACTTGAACCTTGCCCGTCTTGATAACCTTAACAAAACCGGTAAGCCAAGCAACTTCAACACCCAGGACTTCGCCGAATTCCAGCAGCTCAAGTTGCTCATGGATCCTGCTAACTGGGACAAGATGCTCTTTAATGAGGAATCTCTCCGTTCTTACAAGAACGTCAACGGCGAGAAAATGAAGGGTACGGTCTTTGACACTGACGAGAATGGCAATCTCATTCCAAATGGCAATGGCGGCTTCAAGTGTCATACTGTCGACCCAAGTGAGGCCACCTACGAGCAGCTCAAGAATACCGTTATTAACAAGTTTATTAACGGGGCACTTCCAAAGTTTGCCAACATGATGTCTCGTATGACGCCAAATATTATCGACAACCAGAAGCCTAGCGCCCAAGCTAACTGGAACGATCTCTGGGCAGAAGTTATCGGCTTGTCTAACAATGAGGAAATTCGCAAGATCTTCCCAGACTTACCAAAGAATGCCAATCTTGCAGAAATCCGCAGAAAATATCCAATGCTCGTGGATCCACTTTCCAACAACGGCGATACCTTGACTAACGCTACTAGACTTCGCAGCATTCTCACCGCTTCGCCAGAGCTTCGCGCTCGCATGCAACGCTCCGAGGATAACGCTAACCGTGTCGACCGCGACTTTACACGCTCCGAGAGAAACGCTCCTTGGTCCTTCTATAATCGCCAAGACAGCGAGTTTATGAATCATCTCAAGAATATTGATATGATCGCCGCTGAGTGTGTCGGTGACACTGACGCCTTCTTCAGTAGAGCTAATGACTATCTCATGGACGCTCTATCCACTGATCGCCGCTTCGAACCAGTCATCGACGAATTCAATGAGTATGCTATCTTCAACGGCAATGACCGCACCCTCACCGTCGAGGATCACGCCAGCAAACTTCAGGACTTAATCAGCACTTACGTCTCTGATTAATTTCCATAAATATTCTCGAAAATCTCTAGAAAATCCATACTTTTTATGCTAAAATAAAACTACATGGCACAATACAAGGTACCACAAGATGTCGAGGCAGACGACAAACTCCTCGGCCCGTTCACCTTTCGCCAGTTCGTCTATCTCATGATCATGGGTGGATTTGTTGGCCTTGCTTTTGCATTATTTCAAATCTTCTGGGCGCTCGCCCTCTTCGCCGTTCCATTTATTATCTTTTTTGCCGTCCTAGCTCTCCCTCTCAAAAAGGATCAGCCAATGGAAACCTACCTTGCCGCGGTTATTTCTTTCCGCCTCAAGCCAAACAAACGTTTTTGGAATCCTGGGCAGAGAGAGTCCACCATCTTAATCACCGCCCCAAAGAAATCCGAAGAGCCTCGCACTCGCAACATCACCGAAGAAGAAGCAGGGAACCGTATCGACTTCCTTGCCAATGTTATTGATACTGAAGGCTACGCCGTCCGCGGTGGCTTGAACAATGTTGCTTTCCGCGAAGAATTTGTCGAAGAAGCCAATGCTACCCCAGATGTTATGGACGTAGAAGCCTCACCAGTCATTAATGAGATGCTTGCAAAACAGCAAAATGACCGCCATCAAGAAATGCTCAATCAGATGCGTTCCGCTATTAGCAAAACCGAAGCCGCCGAGGAGCCTACTGGCGACTATCCACAATTTTCTGGCACCACTATCAACCCTATTTCTAGCGCTTCCGCTGTCAACCCAGCCGCCATGGCCGCCCCTACAACTACTCTTACTCCACAATATCCGGGCCAGACTTTCCCAGCTAATATGCAGTCTACCCAGCCTACCATGATGGGCGCTCAACCAGTTCAGGCCATCCAACAGCCTGCTACACCTGCGCGACCGTCCGCCGCACTAAATAACCTAGCGAATATTAATGATTACACTGTCGCCACTCTGTCCAAAGAGGCTGCACGTATGGAAAACAATAATCGGAGAGGATAAGGAGAGAAAAAATGAATCCACAAAACCAACCCCAGGGAATGCCACAAGCATACAACCCCTACACTACCGGCGCGCCAACCGCAGTGCCACCAGCAGCTCCAGCACCAGCTACTGCTGCTAGTATGCCAATGCCACCAACCAGCGCCCAACCAGCCCCAGCTCAACCAGCTCAACCAGCTCAACCAGCCAGCCCGGCTATGGTTCAGCCTACTTCAATGAATATGTCAGCCGACGCCAAACCTCTCTCTCCAATTGGCAATGCTATGGCTGCCCCACAGAATCCTCAGGCCGCACAAAATCAAGTCCCTAGAAACGTCACTCCAGACGATCCAATCTCCACTCAGTCTACTCTCCAAATCTCCGAGCTCCGCGACGGTCTCGTCATTATGAAGGATGGCTCCTTCCGTGCTGTCGTCGCTTGCCAATCTATTAACTTCGATCTCATGTCCGAAGCCGAACGCGAAGCCGTCGAGTTCTCTTACCAAGACTTTCTAAACTCCCTTAACTTCACTACTCAAATTCTTATCCGCTCCCAGCGCGTCGACATCGGCCCATACATTGAGCGTCTCACTGAAATTAGAAAAAATAACGACAACATGCTTCTTGGCGTCCTCATGGATGATTATATCGACTTCATTGACCGCCTTTCTCAGGAAGCCAATATTATGGACAAGTCCTTCTTTATTATCATTCCTTATTACACTTCCGCCGAGGCTGAAAAGGTTCTCACCCAAACTCGCAATTTCTTCTCCGGCCTTTCTTCCAAGTCCAAGACTCCAGAAGTCACCAAGATCGACCGTGCCACTTACGACAAAGCTATTACCGAGATTAACAACCGCGTGGAAACCGTCATTTCCGGCCTCTTCAACATCGGCGTCAGAAGCGTTCGCTTAAACACTCGTGAGCTTGGCGCTTTGTATTACAACTTCAACAACCCTGACACCGCCGTTAGGGAACCGCTCGTCGACTTTACCAAACTAGCCACAACTTACGTCAAGAAAGGAGAACCAAACAATGAGTAGAAAAGACAAGAAGGACAAGCAGCTTTCCGCTTCTCAAATCGCTGCTCAAGCTCAGGCTATGGAAGAAGCAGAAATCCAGCGCGCTTTTGAGCAGGGCATTACCACCCTCCGCGATCTCATTTCTCCTTCCAGCATCGAAATCCATTCTGATTATTTCCGCCTCGGCACTAAATATGGCCGCACTCTCTACGTCTACGGTTATCCTCGTACTCTCATCACCGGCTGGCTTTCTCCATTAATTAATATTGACGAAGTTCTCGATATTTCCATGTACGTCTATCCAGTAGAAACTGCCGTCGTCATGAAAAACCTTCAGAAGAAAGTGACTCAGCTTGAGGCTTCCGCTGCAGTCAACTCCGAACGCGGCAAGATTCGTGACCCAGAGCTAGAAGCTGCTCTCTCCGACGCTGAGGAACTCCGCGACCAGCTCCAAGTCGGCCAGGAAAAATTCTTCCGTTTTGGTCTTTATGTCACCCTTTGGGCCGACAGCCTTGAGGAACTCGGTTTCGTCCAAAGAAAAATCGAAACTCTCTTTGGTCAACAAATGGTCTTTTCTAAGGTCGCTAGCTCCCAGCAAGAACAGGGTATGAATTCCACTATGCCACAATGTACCGACCAGCTTCTCATTCGCCGCAACATGAACACCGGCGCCATTTCTACCAGCTTCCCATTCACTTCCGCCGACCTCACCCAGGAAAAAGGTATATTATATGGTATCAATATGCACAACTACGGTCTCGTCATTTTCGACAGGTTCTCTCTAGAAAATGCCAACATGGTCGTCTTTGCTAAATCTGGTGCAGGTAAATCCTTCACCGTCAAGCTCGAAGCTTTACGCTCCATGATGACCGGTTCAGAGATCTTAATTATCGACCCAGAAAACGAGTATCAGCGTCTCTGTGACGCCGTCGGCGGCTCCTATATTCGCCTCAGCCTCAACTCTGACATCCGCATTAATCCATTCGACCTTCCAAAAGTCGTCGATGCCGAAGATGCCAACGACGCCCTTCGCGCTAATCTCGTTACTCTTCACGGCCTCTTCCGCTTAATGCTCGGCGGTGCCGCTCAGCAAGCCGCTCAGTCATCTGGTGGTGCAGCTTCCATGGCCGCTCCTGGTCTTACTCCAAACGAGGAAGCCGATCTCGATCAGGCCTTAATCGATACCTACGCTCGCGCCGGCATTACTTCCGACCCTCTCACTCACCAGTCCACTCCACCAACCATTTTGAATCTTTACGACACCCTCCTTCACATGGGTGGCTCCGGTCCAAACCTCGCGCAACGCCTCAGAAAGTACACCACTGGCACCTTCGCCGGCATCTTCTCTCAGCAATCCAACGTTAATATTAATAACCAAATGGTCGTCTTCAATATCCGCGACCTAGAAGACGAGCTCCGCCCAGTTGCTATGTATATTGTCTTGTCTCACATTTGGAACGTTGTCCGCGCCGAGCAAAAGCGTCGCCTTCTTATCGTTGATGAGGCCTGGCAGCTCATGCAATACGAAGATTCCGCCAACTTCCTCTTCAGCCTCGCTAAGCGTGCTCGTAAATATTACCTTGGTCTTACCACCATTACTCAGGACGTTGAGGACTTTATGAGCAGCAAAATGGGCCGCGCTATCGTCAACAACTCTTCTATGCAGCTTCTCTTAAAGCAATCCAGCTCCGCCGTCGATGTCCTTTCCGACGTCTTCAAACTTACTAATGAGGAAAAGAAGCGCCTTTCCAACTTCCCAGTCGGCCAAGGTCTCTTCTTTGCCGGCCAAAACCACGTCCACATCCAAGTTATTGCCTCCGACACCGAAGAGTCCCTCATCACCACCAACCCCGTCCAACAAGACAAAAACATCCAATAGCCGTTGAGTAATCACCCCTTTTGTGTTATAATATAACCATGGACAAAGGCCAAAAATACTTCGGCGAAAACGACATCAAGCCGGACTTTTTGGCTGTCAAAAATCTTGAAGAAAACCCTGATAACACACCCACAAAAAACACTGAAAAATCCGAATCAAATGGTCTCTATTCTCCAGAAAAATCCGAAAAAACTTCTCTCTTCTCCAGATCCTCAGCTCACGCCGCCAATAGCCCTTCCAAAAAATCTAAAAAAGCCAAAAGCCGCCTTCTTAAATCGTCTTTTGCGCTCGGTATTATTGGTATTCTCCTAATTGGCCTCTTCGTCATTTTCGGCTCCAACTCTTTTCTTGGCCCACACCTAGAATCTCTTTTCACCGAAGCTACTAGCACCGACTACACCGCTTATTCCATTAGAAGCAACGAAATTATTCTTGAAATTCTAAATGGCAAGCTCGAAATGCCCGACTATTTCAGAGACCGCCTCACTCAAAATGACATCAAGGTCATAAATGACACTACTTGGGAATATGACGGCAAAACTATTACTGCCGACAACTACTTAAACCTCTACGACTCTGATGTCTATTTCAGAGAAGCTATTACGTATGCTCGTCGTGGCCGCATTGCTATGTTCTTTGACTCTGCCGCCGAAAAATTTTATGAAAAACTCGGTCTTTCTCGCGACGTTTTCCATGACGATACACCGTCAGGAGATAACAACACCGACACAGCTTACTATAATAATAAGATGACTAATTACTTTAGCGGCAGCCCAAACGTCGATGTTGACACCGCCGAAGAAACCATTGAAGAAGATGAAGAGGGAAACGAGGTTATAAAATACGTTTCCACCGGAGAAACCGTTGGCGTTAGCGCCGGAGAAGGCGACTCCACGGAAGATCGCGCCAAGGCCTACCTTGATTCTGTCGGCGAAAAAGTTACAGCAGACACCCCCGGATGTGCCGCTCTCCAAATTGGCAACATCGTCGCTACCGCCGTTTCCGCCAATAATAATTACACCGCCATCCACGAATACATGACTAAAATGGAGCCTATTAGCAAATCTCGCTACATCAATAATGATGGCTCCGCCATTAACTCCGTCCTAAACTGGTTTACTAAGACCGCCACCGCCACAGTCTATGATGCAGAAACTGGCGAAAAAGTCGAGGTCACCGGCTCGCCATTAGAGAGCGAAGGTATGCGTGTCGTTCTTGGTGGACTCACTGCTAATTCTAATAACACTAGAAAATACTCCCTCGAGCGCTCCTTTACTTCTACCGATAGAAGTATCGAAAATTCCGGCCTCACTACCGAAGCCTGCAAAGTAGAAAAAGCCGCTGGGGCCGTCATCAGCCTCGCCGCTCTTGGCGTACCTGGTGGTCCGCTAATTAAGGCTTCGATCGGGCTCTTACTTCATTACACTCTTGGTGCCGGCGTTCAAATTATCGCCTCTTCAGTCTTAGGCCTTCTTGTCCCAACTATCGCAGATGTTATGTTTGAAAACCCATTCGAAAATACCGTTGGTGTTGCCGGTGGGGAAGCATTTGCTATGGGCGCAGCTAATGCCAACCAGCTTTCCGCCCAACAAAACTCTGGTGCATCCACCGCCTCAAGAGACCAAGTTCTTGCCTACAACCGTGTTAACAACCAGATAATTGCCCAAACCGCAGAAATCGACCGCAAGAATCATAGCCCATTCGACGCCACTAATAAGAATACTTTCTTAGGCAGCCTCACCGCTTCCTTCCTTCCTCTCGCTACCACCTCCGCGACTATCTCCGCTCCGCTTTCCACTCTAGCCTCAACCGTCAATTCCTCAATCGCCTCACTCAACCCCGCTTACGCTGACGGCGAAGGCACTTCCTTTATGACCAGCTTCGGCAATTACTGCGACAAGCTTGCCGAGATTGGTGCTTCCGGCAACCTTTATTGTAAGGCCATTGCCACCCACGATCTTTCCACACTAGATCTTTCTACTGATGACCCAGAATACTTAGAAGTTATTTCCGAGAGTATCGAATATGATGCAGATGGACACGAAACTATTATTCCAAACTCACCGTTAGCCGACTACATCACTTTCTGGATGGGCCGTTATTCTATGCCAGGCATCAAGGATGCCGGCATTGCCGACGCTTGCGAGCACCGTTTCGGATATATTCCGCTCTTATCCAACATTGCTGACATGGTTAAGCCTGCCTCAGATTACTGCGAATCCGTCGCCGATGGCTCCCGCTATGTTGATTCAGACGACAATCCAGCCTGGAGCATTGAAAAATACCATCAGCTATACGTTCTTACCAATCGCGTAAAAACCAATCTCGGATTCTACGACAATGGAGAGAGCCCAGTCGCCGTCTTCCAGACCGAATACGAGAAAGAACATCCTCTTGATAACTCTCGCGCTGGCTACCTCGCTCGCATCTCCGGCCTCTCCAAAGACGATGCCGAAGGCGTCCTCGCTCTTGCTGATTATTATCAGAAACTTGACAACTATGACGCCTCTCTCGCTTATAACTTTACCAACGACGAAGATACACCTATCAACTTTACCGACTCTAAAGACCAGTACAGTTCGTCACTCGTAGCAGCTAGTGCCACTCGCAAGTCAATAGACAGCCCTCGTCGTCAGGAGGAAACATGCGCCTAAAAAGAATCCTCATCGCAATCTTTACCTTAGCCCTTATTATCGCGCCTAATGCTTCGGCTTTTTCATTTTCTAAATCTCTCCCGGACACCGTCCTAGACTATATGGACAAAAACGGCACTTATCATTACAACCCTTACGGCTTTGCTGATAGTTGTTTCCCAGGCCTTGGCTCATACGACGGAGTCACTACTGCCGGTCTTACTAGCCTTCAGTCTGCCTTTATTGATACCTACCACGACATCGCCACCACCCTCAGCGCCAAGCATAATATTCCATGGGAAGCTGTCATGGCCCAAGGCATCCTCGAATCCGCATCTGGCACTAGCCACATCGCACAAGACAAGAATAACTTCTTCGGCATCGGCGCAGTTGATAGTGACCCATATAATAAGGCCTATTCTTATAACTCTCCAGCCGACGGTTGGGAAGGCTACTACAGATTCATCGAGGAAAACTCTCGTTACAAAAAAGCTGGCGCCTTTAATTATGCCGGCGATCCATATGGCTACATCACTGCAATAAAATCCGCCGGCTACGCCACCGACCCATATTACGTTCCGAAGGTCAGTTCCTATATTTCTGCTATCGTCAATCGCGCTAAAGAAAAAGGTTGGCAGACTTCTTCCGAAGGCAATGTAGCTGGCACCATTAACACGTCCTTCTCCCTCAACAGCTGCGGGCCAAACACTTATGGCAATGGCGATATCAACGCCACCGCCCTTGCACTTTCCTGGGCCGATCGTTCGCATAGCCTCAATGATCCAAAACCAGAATACTCCGCTGCTTTAGCCCAAGTTGGACTCACCAACTATGGCGACAAATACGTCCAAATCGGCGCTAGCTGTGACGCTTTTGTTGCCACCGTCCTCCGCTATTCTGGAGCCGATCCTAACGTTCCGTGTTGCGGCGCTGCCAGAATGATGCATTACTTCGCCACTTCCGGCAAATACCAAGAAATTCCTAATATTGGCAATCCTTCCAATCTCCGCCCTGGCGACATTAGAGTCAAGGCTAGCCACGTCGAAATCTACGTCCAAGACGGCCAAGCCAGCAAGATTGCTTCAGCCTCCCACGGCGATCGCACCGCCGACCATGGCATTAGTTATTATTCCGACGGTTCATACCGTATCTTTAGACTAATAGGAGGTGGCAATGCTTAAAAATACTTCAACTAACAAGCTCATTCGTTTAGCTTTAATCCTTTTTGCGCTCATTACAGTCGTCGTTATCCTCTTCGCCATCATCTCCCAATCAAATACCCGCGAAGTTGAGATCCTAGTAGCTCCAACTTCCGCAACAGTAACCATCGATGGCAAGACTTATGAAAACGGAACTTACCGTTTACCAGCTGGAGAACTTACCGTCCGCATCGAAAAGCCAAACTTTATTACCCAGACCTTCACTTTTGACACCATTAAGAATGATCGTCTTTACGCCTACTTATTGCAACAGGACGGCACTTTTTCTTGGTATGAGACACACCAAGAAGACGACGTAATTATGTCAGCAATCGGCTCCCGTGAAGCTGCTGCTAGAGCCGAAGCTTACAGCCAAAAATTCCCAATTACAACCCTGCTGCCTATTATCTTTGCCGAATATGATGAAAAATATAATTACACTGAGTTCCGCATTGACGGCGGCAAATTTGAAGGCTGCCACTCTGATTTCTGCCTCAAGGTCACCGATTCTACTGGCGGCAATTTCGATATCGCTAAGGAGCTTTTACTCGAAAAGGGAATCAACCCTACAGACTACGAGATCCTCTATGAATACACTCCGATTGTTCCTCTAAACTAAATTCTTATGCTATAATATATATTATATGGTGCATTTTGGAGGTCATAAAAAACGCCTATACTTTGGTTTTTTGCCCCTCTTTTTCTCGCTCTTGCTACTTGTCACCGGCCCAACTCAAGCTTTTGCCGACATACCACATTTCCTTCGCACTCGGATGAAGGCAGCTAATAGCTTTTTCTGGAATCCAGACGAAGACTGTGACGCTGCTGTAGAAGTTATTGGCGATAATCTCGCAGTCAAAGCCGTCCCAAATCTAGAAGAAGCATTGCCAAATGCCACAATTAGTGCCGAGCGTGGCATGTCTTGGAGTGACGGCCTCAACGCCTTAAGCGGCGGCACCGACGCCAACATTCTTGTCTGGCTCCTTGGCACAGACGACGCCGATCTATCCGAAAACGACATCAACTCCCTCCATACCGCCGTCGGTCCTAATGTTCAAGTTCTTATCATGAGTCTTTACGACCCTAAAAATCCCGATGCCAACGACCTCATTTACGGCTCCGTCGAAAGATTTGACAATTTCCATATTCTAGACTGGGCATCTATAGCTAACTCCGATTTCTACGGACTCTTCGGCCGCCTTAATGACGAAGGCGCCGAAGCCCTCACCAATATGATCTCCTCCGCCGTAGAAGGGCAAAAAGCTAGCATTCAAAGCCTTTGTAATTCCAGGTTTAGAAATGGCAATTGTGATCCTCTAGTCTTAGATACCGGCGAGAGCGCTTCTACCATATTCCAATTCCTTACCAGCCAAGGATACTCCGCCACGGCCGCCGCTGCAATTATGGGCAATCTCTACGCAGAGAGCCACCTCGAGCCACGCCAGCTAGAGAAAATTTCCGCCAATAAGGATTATCCTGGGTATCTCGTCGATGGAGGCTTTGTCGCATATAAGAATGGGTCTAAGACATACTCTGGCGGGTTTGGAATCGCCCAATGGACTTCCTCTGGCCGCGTTGAAGGCTTACAAGCTTTCGCAGATAGCCTAGGCCTACCAGTTTCCTCCCTCACTGTCCAGGTTAAATATCTTTATAAAGAACTCGTTGACTACAGTCTATCACCAGCAACACTCAACGGATTAGATTTACGCAGCGCGACAGAGCTTGTTCTTAAAAAATATGAAGCCCCGCAAGACCAAAGCGAGATGGTTGTCAGTACTAGAACAAGCTATGCCAATAATTTCACCGGCCTTACGCCTGGAGAAAGTGGCTTATGTGATGAGGTCAACATAGCTAATCTTAAGTCCGGCGGATTCACGTTGTCTGAAGCTAATAGTAGTGTTATGGCGGCTTATCGTAGTATTAGCCCACGCGAAGTTTCCCAAAACCCTGATCTTAAAAAATACGGAATTACTTCTAATAACTGTACGGGTAGTGATCTCGAAAACTGTGTCTCCTTCGTAAAATGGTTCGTTTACACTTATACTGGCACCAAGGCATCTAACATAGGCAATGGTAAAGATGTTGCTAGCCGCTTAGTCAGTAATTACGGCTGGAAGCCGGGTGGACATACCCCACAAGTCTATGCCGTTTTTAGTGTACCAAAAGGCAAAACAGTCTGCGCCGATGGCAAATTGTGTGGTCATACCGGAGTTGTTCTAGGTATTAACAAGGAAAGGAATGAGATCATCATTGGTGAAGCTGGATGTTCCATGGGCTTTAGCTGGACTGGAGCACACTCATATAGCTTATCAGAGTATTCATCAAGTCTATATACCTACGCCTATCCACCACAGATTAATTTATAGGAATATTTAAATGGAAACACCATCAATCATCACAATAATAAAATCAAAAAAATACCCACTTATTATTCTTTCCGTTTCTATTGTTTGTGTTATTGGTGTAGTAATTCTTTTATCCAATATAAACCGCGAGCCAGAATTTGCTATAAATAATTTATCGACTTATGCCAAGAATATCCCTTCAGACACAAAAAGAACCTTGCTAAGTACTCTTTATAAACTCGTTCAAGAAAATACCACTGGCGACATCCCAACAACTGGCGCCATGATTCGCGATGGCTCATTTTCTAGTGACTATGATAAAGAAACAAAATCTACCTATGCTAAATTTATTATTGATATTAGCAGCTTAAAGCAGTCTTACCTTGCACAATATGAATGGTCCGATAATAACACTCTAGATAATATCTCCAGCACATCAGTCATGGTCTCCTGCTTAGTCAGCCAAAAAGATATCATTTATAAAGATTTTCATTGCAAAGATGAGTTTAGCTTCGACGCCGATGTAGATGACCCATATCTATATATTATAGACAAACTACCGTATAGTTTAGACTCAAGTGCCAACACCACTTTCACTATTGACCGTAATGACAATAAATCTTTAAAGATCTTCCTTGATAAATGTGACGCAACCACTCAAAAAATAGTCATACAGGAAACAAAAGATTGGATTAAATCCTTTGATATAGACCCATCCATCTTCACTATCAAAACATCTTGCAACTAAACACCTTCAACACTTGTCAGTATCACTTGGTTGTCTTTAAAATTTTCCATTAGGCATTTTTGCCTAGTCTTATCAAGCTCAGAGAACACATCATCAAGTAGTACTACTGGCTTTTTGTTATTTTTTTCATACAACAGCTCAGCCTCAATAAATTTCAGCGCAATAATAATACTTCTCGTCTCACCCCTCGACGCACTCCCATTCGCATTGGAGCCATTAAATATAAACTCATAATCATCTTTATGTACTCCAAAGTTAGTATGCCTAGTCGCTACGTCCCTCTCATAATCCATATTCAGCAACTTTACATACTCACTTTCTAAAATCTCAGATGAACTGCTTTTATATACAACCTCCACCTTATCATTAGTATCAGCTATTGAAAGATACACATCTGTTAGCCTCTTATTTATTATCTCTATCAGCTGCGCACGCTTCTTTCTCAAAGAAACACCATAGTTGGCCAACATTATATCCCAAGAAAATAATAATTCACGACTAATATTATCCTGTTTTAATAATTCATTCCGCTGCTTCAAAGCTTTATTATATCTAGATAGGGAATTACTATAATTGTCATCAATCTGCGATAAAATCCTATCAAAATAATCTCTCTTTGAAGTTGGAGAGCTAGATATTAAATGTAGATCTTCCGGCAAAAATAATACCACTGGATACCTAAATTTTTTAGGTAATCTTAAATATTTTCTATCTTGAACTAAGAATTTCTTCTTTAGGTCTTTATTATCATAGATAACTACAGTTTTCTCGCCATTTAAATATTCTAGCTCAATTCTATAAAAATCCGTTGTCCTTTTTAAGATATCTTTATCTACCGCCCTAAAGCTCTTACCCCTCATCGCTATATATATAGCTTCAAGTACTGACGTCTTACCACATCCATTCTCACCAAGAATAGATGTAGTTTTTTTATTAATCACAAGTTTATAACTCTCATGAATCCGAAAGTTATAAAGTGTTATCTTTTTTATAATAGCATCAGTCATACTACCCATTAAGTGGCATAATCAAGTGATAATAGTTATCATCATCCTTATTAGTAATTAGTAATGGAGAAGTCCCAGTAGAGAAACTAAACCTCACTTCTTTACCCTCAAAAGCATTCAATGCGTCCATTAGGAACCTGGAGTCCAACTTGATATCGCCATCCCCCTTTACCTGACCATCTACCTCTGATTTATTCTCACCAACCTCATTTGAAATTGAGGCTACTTCTAATGTCTTTTTCTTACTATCTACAGTACAATCTATTGCCCTATTTGACTCTCTAGCAAATAACGCAGCAATCTTTACCACCCTAATCAGTTCATCTCTATCTACACAAGCTTCTACATTATTATCTTTTGGAATCAACTCACGATAATCTGGGAATGTACCATTAATTAATTTAGAAGTGATCTCAAGCTCAGCCGCCCTAAATCTCACTTGTGTATCATCGAATAAAATTTCAATCTCATCAGCCTCATCAGGAATAGATCTCATCACTTCTTGTAGGGAAGAAGTTGGTACAATAGCAGCAATATCACTCTCAACCTTTTTAATAAACTTTCTTTCCGCTAATCTATATCCATCAGTTGCAGCGATATATAGAGCCGAATTATAGGTATTAAAATACACGCCCGTAAGTGATGGTCTAGTTGTGTCACCACTAGCCGCAATGATTACTTGAGAAAGTCCAGCTTTAAATTCATCAATATTCATCCTGAAAATCACCGCTTTTTCTTCATTAATTTCTGGCAATTCTGGGAAATCATCAGCCGATGCACCATTAATTGTGGATGCATATTTATCGCCGACTTTAGTAGAGATTTTATCGCCATTAGTTTTAATGGTAACCTTTTCACCCCGTGGTAAATTCTGAATGAACTCCGCTAATAATCTAGCTGGAGCTGTAATTACACCATCTTTAGAATTAATTACTGGAACATACTCAACCACAGCCATATCCAAGTTGGTTGTAGTAAGAGAGACTTTTTCATGATCAACTCTAATAAGCACATTAGATAGAATTGGTAATGTAGACTTAGCTCCCATTGCAACCCTACTAACTGTTGCTAGTGCCTTAGCTAACTTTTCCTGTGTTACTTCAATCTCCATGGTCCTCCTTTATTTAATAAATATATAATAGTAGTAATAATAAGCTATGTGGAAACTGTGAAAAAAGCCCTCCTAAACAGATTAGAATCCTTAAAAGTGATTGTGGAAATCATGTTAAAAAGCTGGTGAAAAATATTGTGGGAAACGGCATTTTTACACACATCTACATAAGAAGCTAAAAAATTATAAACAACTTTACGTATATTTACACATTTTTTTCGCAAACTTTTACCCAGGTTTTTCCACATATTAAGCATAAATCTTCTCCCGAATAGTTGCAATTTGCTCACGCATTGCAAAATCCAACTTTAAATCCTCTTTAATTTTCTTAATACCGTGCATCACTGTTGTATGGTCTTTTACACCAACTTCTAATGCGATCTTTGTAGTGCTCATAGATAATTCTTCTGATAGTAGATACATGGCTATTTGTCTAGCGGTTTTAATATGTGATACACGACTCTTACTACACATCTCCTTAACCGTTAAATCAAGACAACTAGCAGTAGTTTCTAAAATCTTCTTCGCAGAGACGGTTCCATGAGAGTTGGTGTTTATAGTGTTTGAGTATCCATTATTAATTACTTCAAGAGGAGTTACACCCTTAAATTCAGCGAAAGTTAGTACACGTTTATACTCTCTCTCGAGATCACGAATATTAGTCTTTACGTTACTTGCAATATATTCAATTGCTTCATCCTCAATTTCCACCCCATCGAATTCTGCCTTCATGCGCAAGATTGCACATTTATCTTCAAACTTTGGTAATTGGATATCATATGCACCATCACAAGCTAAACGGGAGGATAATCTCTCGTCAACACTTTTTAATTGTTCTGGTAGACGGTCTGACGTAATAATGATTTGCTTACCATGCTGATAAAGCTCATTAAAAATATCGAAGAACGCTTGTTGAGTCGCCTCTTTACCAACGATCATTTGAATATCATCAATAATTAATACATCAACCTTCTGATATTTCTTCGTAAAACTATTACCCTGCTTAGATTTCAATGCCTCCAGGAACTCAATATAAAAACTATTTGTTGGCATATAGGAGACTTTAAGTTCAGGGTTATTCTTTATTAAGGCATTACCAATCGCTTGCACCAAGTGAGTTTTACCAAGGCCAGGGCCACCATATAAATAAAATGGATTATGCCTTTTACCTGGAGCTTTAATAATATTCTGCGCAACCGATGCAGCTAGATCGTTATTTGACCCAATTACGAAATTATCCATTGTGTAATTAGGATTCAAGCCGGAAGAAAAACTCTTAGTCTGTGTAGAGCTGGCTGGCTTTCTGACTTTTGGAGACGACATTACATCGTGTATAGAAATCTCTCTAGAGCGTACACGTACCTTACTTTTTGATGAGACAATATATTCTACATTGTTAAATTCTATATTATTATGTTCTAAGGCTTTTCTAATAACCCCATCATATTTTTTCTTTATTTGACTAACTTTAAAGACATTTGGTACCTCGATTATTACGGAACCGTCTTCAATGCTGGAAAGATTAACATCTTTAAACCAGGTCGTGTACGCTTCATGTGGAATAGCTTGCTCAACTTCGGCAAGTATATTTTTCCACACATCAAACATATAACCTCCTTTCACGACCTAGTTTAATAACTGATTTCATTATACACCAATTGTGGGACTTTTCCACAACATAATTCAAAAAACAAATATTTTATAATATTTATTCGCGATAACAGGGAAAGACTTTTCCACAACACGACTCCTAAACCTGGGGAAAATGTGGAAAACTCCTTGGCTTTTGTGTAAAAAAGTGCTATACTAGAATAAGATTTTAAGAATAATAAAACTAATAGGAAATCATTATGCCAAAACGTACGTACCAGCCACACAAGCGCCAACGCAAAGTTGAGCATGGCTTCATGAAAAGAAACGCCACTAAGAATGGCCGCAAAGTTTTGAAGCGCCGCCGCATTAAGGGCCGCGCTCGCCTTACAGCATAAATATTAAGCCCCTGTAAAAAGGGGCTTTTTTGTGCTACAATAAAGCTAATGTTTAGAGAGCAGCACAGGTATATCAAAGCCTATCTTAAGATTGCCGGTCTTAATAAGGCCCTTTTTGCTGTTAGCCTAGTGACGGCCGTCCTTTATAAGCTCGCCGCAATCATGCGTCCGTTTGCTGCGGCGATGATCATTAAGGCGCTCACCGATCAGAACGCGGAACAAGCTTACTTGTACACTGGTCTATATTTTGCGGTTTACTTCTTCTATCGCGCAATGTACTTCTTAAATTATCGCGCATACAGCTGGAATATTAGCTACTGTTATCAAAACCTACAGACTAAGGTCTTCAATAAGCTCACATCTATCGATGGTGATTTCACTAGAACTATTAGTAAAGGTCAATTAATGAACACTATTAATTCTGACCTTCTTGAGATTGGGGAAATGAATGATGAGATTTCTGAATATTTCACGACATTCTTCCAGATCATCGGGGTACTTATTATTTCGGCGAGATACAGCATTATTGTAGCTATCCTTATGATCATCTCCTGTATTGTGATGGTCCGCATGAGGACTAAGCATGACAGGATATATAATCACTACTGGTGGAAAACTCAGATCAAAAATGATGAGTATAGTAACTTCTTAGGACAAGTAGTCACCGGTCTCCAAGAAGTTAAGACTTTTGATATGCTAACCAGATTACGTCAGCATTTAAGTAGGATCCAAACAAGTTATAATAAATTCTACGTTATCCAAAGAAAGCATTTCACTAGACGTGACAATGACGTGAAGGCTACATACTACATATTTAGAGCGCTAATTCTTATTATGTGTATTTATCTTATGTCACGCGGCTCTATTGAGGTGGATATTTTAGTCTTATTGTACTCATACCACGAACAGGTCATAGATTACGTCCGAGACTTCACTGATGCGACGGTGGATATTCGACTTACTCACGCTGCTATCCGCCGCGTTACGAGTATTCTTAATTATCACCCGTCAAAAGCTATCGAATATGGCGACCTTAACCTAGATCACATCAATGGATCGATCAGATTCAAAAATGTTTCCCTTACACTCAATAAGCGTAAGATCCTCAAGAATCTTAATTTCAGAATTAAGCCACACGAATTTGTCGCAATTGTCGGATATCCTGGCTCCGGCAAGACTAAGCTCTTCGACCTAATCCTAAGGATTAATAAGCCAACTCACGGTACGGTTTTTTTGGATGATATTAATATTTATGAATTCACCAGGGAAGTATATACATCTAATGTTGCCGTTGCTAATCAGATGCCCTTTATTTTTAACACGAGCATCAGAAAAAACCTAAATCTCGTAGATACAAATATCGAGCATCAGATTAAGGCCTGCAAGATCGCGGGCATCCATGACTTCATTGAGACGTTGCCACTAGGATACAATACCGTCCTTCGTGAAAACGCCAATAATATTTCTGGCGGGCAACGCCAGATGATCTCTATTGCTAGAACGCTTTTGACCGATGCCGAAGTTTTGTTGTTAGACGATGTTACAACTTCTCTTGATCCAGATACTGCAGAGTTAGTCCCTAATCTAATTAGTAAAATTCGAGACAAGCGCACAATTGTTATGATTACTAAGAAACCGGAACTTATGAAGCTTGCAGATCGGATTATTGTTTTAGATCACGGTAGGATTTCTGATATTGGAACCCACGAAAAACTTCTAGAAAGAAGTCCACTTTACCGATCGCTACAGGCGCTAAAGTCAGAAACGGGAGGAATCTAATATGCGGTATTATTATCAACTTTTTAAAAAGTTTTTCTCACTAAAAGCCTACGACAAGAGGCTGATGGCGTATTTATTCTTTGCGTCTCTACTTAGCACCAGCTCTAAGCTCCTCATCCCATTCACTGCTTCACTCGTCGTCGAAGCTGCGACCGACGGAAACTTTAAGCTAGCGATATTCAACACCGCAGTCTTTCTTGCCAGTGCCTTACTACATGTCACTTGTAGGCACCTAGCATTTAGCGCGTATGCTAAGAACGCCCTTTATATTCATAATGAGTTGCAACGTAGAATTCTTGACAAGGTAGTCACATTTGATCAAGATTTCACTAAAAATATTTCTCACGCAGAAATTATTAACACTGCCTTTGAGGATGTCGTCCGAAATCAGCGCGTCCCAGACTATCTCTTCGATTTTACTATTAGTGTTGTTACGATAGTTATTGATGCTATCATCCTGATCTTTGTCGACGTGTTAATTGGAAGCATCGCCTTAGCATTAACCATCGCCTGTATCGCGATATTCGTCTACCACATGAAGAAGCGTGACGACTACACTTTGACTCAGCGAGCATATCAGGATGATATTTCTGGGCTATATAGCCAACTTATCGATGGCCACAAGGAGGTTCATAGCTTCAACCTTAAGTCGGACCTGGAAAAAGTCTTGGAAAAGGATAAAACTAATTGGCGAAAGTTCTTCTATAAAAAGCGTTTGCACTCGGATCTTGCAGAGTCCCTCGTCCCATTTATCCTCGGGCTCGGCCGAATCGCAGCTTACCTCATTGCTATTCCATTGATTATTAACGGCCAATATAGTGTAGCTATGCTAGTGCTTGTCATCGGCTATTTTGAAAACATGCAAGAGTGTTATGAGGAAGCTGCGGCGCATATTCTTGAACTTTCCAAATCTGCGGTTGCGATTAATAGAATGCACCGCTTGTTAGGCTACAGGCCAGCGCACAAGCTATCATTTGGCAATAACGACACGGACGACATTAAGGGAAGAGTACAATTTAGTCACGTTTATTTCAAGTATGAGAAAAAGACACAAATGCGCGACGTGAGCTTTGTGATTGAGCCGCACTCACTTACTGGCATCGTCGGCAAATCTGGCTCGGGGAAATCCACCATTTTCAGGCTACTACTGCGATTATATAAGCCGACCCGGGGAAATATTACGATTGATGGAGAAAATATCGAGAACTACTCTAGAAAGATCTACGCCAGCAACGTTAGTATCGTCACGCAGAAGCCATTTGTTTTCGATATGACCATTAAGGAAAATCTTAGCCTCGTAGATCCAGACGTTGAGCATCAAATTGAGGCCTGTAAAATCGCCGGCGTTCATGACGCCATCATGAAATTGGACAAAGGATACGATACTCCGCTCATTGCCGATGCTTCA
Source organism: uncultured Candidatus Saccharibacteria bacterium (assembly GCA_947302125.1). Classification (GTDB taxonomy): domain Bacteria; phylum Patescibacteriota; class Saccharimonadia; order Saccharimonadales; family Saccharimonadaceae; genus Nanosyncoccus. Next base: position 55,615 of record CAMYUL010000001.1, on the reverse strand, counting down.
AACCTTTCTGGCGGGCAAAAGCAGTTGCTCTCTCTTGCCAGGACCCTATTATCGAAGTCTGAAGTATTATTGTTTGATGAGGTTACCTCTGCTCTAGATGCTGATACTACGAAGCAAATCACCAAGGTCTTGAAGGAACTAAAGAAGGATCACACTGTTCTAGTAATCACGCATAAGCCAGAGCTTATGAGACAAATGGATGAGCTTCTAGTCATTGATAATGGCAAGTTGGTTGGTCGCGGCACGCACAGTAATCTATTGCACAATAAATTCTACCAAACTCTTCAAAAATAACATATAATATATATATGCTACAGAAAAAATTCCGTTTTCATTCCCGAGGAGGAGTCCGCTACACTTATGCTCACGGTAAGACTATTAGGACGCCTAAGTTTTCCTTAATCTATAACGACAACAGCCGTGGCTTCCAACGTTTTGCAGTAGTCGTCTCTAAGAAGGTTGAAAAGACCGCCGTTGCGCGCAACCGCATTAGAAGAAGAGTCTACGAAGCGCTCAGGTTAGAATTACCAAATTATGACTTAAAACGTGACCATATCTTCATCGTTTATAACAAAGATATTGCCACTATGGACTTCTCCGAGCTCAGAGAGCAGATACATTCACTTTTAGAACAGAGTATGGTATAATACTCTTATTATGTTTTGGCTAATTGATACAATTATTGTCCGACCAATTGTCAACCTACTTCTCGTCATCTTTAATTTTGTAGGCGATTTTGGCCTTGCTATTATCATCTTTACCGTACTAGTTAAGTTCTTAATGTGGCCGCTAGTTAAGAAGCAGCTACATCAGACTCGTTTAATGCGCAAGATCCAGCCAGAACTTGCCAAGATTAAGAAAAACTGTAACGGTAACCGTCAAATGGAATCTCTCCAGATGATGGATCTTTACAAACGCAATAACATCAAGCCATTCCGCTCCGTTACTACTACCTTTATCCAGTTGCCGATTTTCCTAGCGCTCTTCATGTCAATCTCCGCTGTCGCTAACCCTCGCCCATCAGGTGAGACTTGTGGCTATACCAATGTCGCCAACTGTGCTTACGCCCCAGTCCGCTCTCTTGGCCGCGTCCAAGAAATTATCGATATACAAGATAAATACTTTGCTGATGTCGACGCCGCTAAGGCAGCAAAGGATAACGGCGAAGAAGTTAACGCCCCAGTCTACGGCTTCGAGCCAAAGCTCTTCTGGCTTGTTGACCTCGGCGTGCATCCTTCCGATGTCCTCGCCGGCAAGATCTCTATTAGCAGCATTACGATGTTAATCTTTGCTATTGGCGCTGCTTTTATGCAATATTTCACTGCCAAGCAGCAGCAGCCTTCCGACAAGTCTAAGAAGTCTAAGTCTTTCCGCCAGCTTCTCAAAGAAGCCGCGAATGGTGATGCTGATGCTCAACCAGACCAGACAGAAATCAATGCGCTCGCTCAAAGACAGATGTCTGTCATGATGCCTCTTATGATGTTCTTCATTATGTTCTATCTCCCGGGTGCAATCGTATTCTACTATCTGTTATCTAGCTCGATCGGTGTTATTCAGCAACACATTATCTTAAAGCGCTCCGAGGACGAGATGGAGCAATCCGCCGACAAGGCAATCATTAAAGAACTTAAAAAAGCTAACCTTGAGAAAGCCAAGGAAGCTGAGGTGGTAGAAAACAAAAAATCAGGAACAAAAATCACTCGTATCTCCGCGAAGGATACTAAAAAGAAAAGGAGAAAATAATTATGGACAAAGATGAATCGGTACGCTTTGCGACTAAGTATCTAGAGGACCTTTTGAGTTTCTTTGGTATCAACGTTGCAATAGACTCCACTGTTGATGACGAGGTCATTCAACTTTCCGTCCCATCAACTAGCCTAAACTCGTTGCTCATTGGTAGAAACGCAGACAACTTGCGTGCTTTGCAATACATCGTCTCTCAGGCGCTCATTGCAAAATCCGCAGAAGTTACTCGTGTCAATGTCGATGTTGCAGATTACAAACGTCAAAGAGCCGACCGCATTGCCGAAAAAGCAGAAGGTTGGATTAAGAAGGTTAGGGAAACTGGTGAGCCTATGCGCCTAGATCTCTCCCCAGCTGATCGTCGTGTAGTCCACAAGCTAGCAGAAGACTACTCTGGCATCACGACCTATTCCGAAGGTGAAGGTCGCGAGCGCCAATTAATTATTGCTCCAGCTGAAACTACTGCTGAATAAAATATATAACATCAAAAAAGAAGCCGTCGCCGCGGCTTCTTTTTAGTAGGATTCATCTTCAACTGGCAAAGACTCTTCGCTAGTAGTCTCGCATTCTTCAGGAGTTACTCCATCCTCATTAGGCTCACAAGATGGTTTCGGCACTGGGGTCTTAAATTGTTCATTAATATACTTTTGGATAGTGGTGTAGTATCCAATGCCATCAACTGGGACAACATAGGAGATGCCATTCATCTCTGCAGTTGTTAAGTAGACGATCTCGTTCTTATAATCAATCAGCGGTACCTGGCGCATACTATCAAGAGAAATGTCCTTCGCAAGATAATACGCACTCTTTAATTCTTCTAATGAGAAGTCCATTCTAACATTGCCGCCAACCGCATCAACTAGATTAAGGACCATCCCTAGGTCAATCCCACCGTTAACGAGCTTATTCTGAATAGCTGACAAAATCTTTTGCTGACTATTGCCACGAGTAAAATCTCCCATCTCGGTGCCGTGGCGAGCCCTAGCTAGACCAAGTGCTCTTTCTCCATTAAGCTCAGTTGGCACGCCTGCTTGTATATAAGTGCCAGTCCAATCATCTTCAATGTCTTCATCCAGCGTTACCGTAATCCCGCCAATACCATCCACTACTTGAATTAATGCACCCCAGTCCAAGTGGATATAATATTGTATGTCCACTCCTAGAATTTCCTTAATTGTATTTTTTAAGGCGAGCACTCCATCTTCTTCATCCTCCTGGTCTAAGTTGGAGCAGAAATAAACCTCATTTACTTTGCCGGTCGAAGTGCAAGTATTGCCGACGTATAAGTCGCGCGGCAAAGACACCATCGCAACATCTTTGGTTTCTTGGTCCAAAGATACAACCATGATGGAATCGGTCAACTGCGAGCCATCATGCTCATCCCCATACTCATCAACCTCACCACTCATTGTATAACCACTTGTTCCAAAGACTAAGATATTTGTGCGACCATTCTTGTCGGTTTTTAGCTTTACGTTACTACCCATTACGCCGACTAAATCAAAGATTCCGGACTTTCCACCAGTTAATTTAGCAATTAAATTGTTACCCCATAGCAACATGCCGCCACCAGCTAAAAGAATCAGTACTAGCAGGGTGAGAAATACTTTTCTGGCAGTATGCTTTTTCTTCGTCTTCTGTTTTTTCTTATTATGACGGCTCTTAGGCGCCTCAGCAGATAAATCTCTCTTTTTTAAGCTATAATCCGGTTTTAGCTCCTTAGAACTTAAGTCAAAATCTAGCGTAGACACTGGTTTTAGAAAATCCTCCGTAGCACGCAGCTGCTCTTTTTTAGAATAATTATTGCTTATACCTACAGCTCTACGGTTTACTTGAACACGAGTATCCTCATCAGCAGCTGGCCGGATAGGTCGAGCATTACGAACAGGAGTAGCACTTTGCCGCATAGTGGCGATCTGCTTTACCTGTCTTCTAGTCGGCTGATCAAATCCAACAGTACGCATTCCAGGCCCTGTTGGCCTGACGCGCATACCGTCGATAGTCCTCGCAGTTTTTTCAACCATTAAGTATAATTATACCATAAGCTTTCACAAAGTGGTATAATCTAAACAAGATGAGTATTAAGCTGACCAAAAAACAACTTCTTGTTTATAATTATATTGCTGAATATCTTAAAGATCATGATACGGCCCCTTCTTATCGCGAGGTGGCTGCTGGCCTTGGTTTATCCTCTGTTTCCTCTGTGGCCGAGCACATTGATAATCTTGTTGCCCTCGGTGCATTGAAGCGCAATCCTGGCGCCGCGCGCTCTCTAGAAGCAGTGGACTTATTACATACAGAAACGACTGCCTTATTCAAAGAAAAAATGGCCACCGCCTCTGAGGAGGACATTGACATTTTGAGAAAAGCTGCTAAAATATTAGATATAGACTTATCGGAAAACGTATAATGAGTTTACTTAGTCACAAGAAATTAATCTCCATAGTTGTCCCCATCCACAACGAAGAAGAGGGGATTGTTGATTTTTTGAGCAACAAACTGCTTCCAGCAGTAAATAATATCGACAGCTATAAAAACGAAATTATTCTGGTAGACGATGGCTCCACAGATAATACTTTGGCAAAAATTACCACCCTTGCTGACGATAATAAGGAAATTAAAATTCTTGCTCTTTCCAGAAACTTCGGCAAAGAAGCTGCCTTGTCTGCTGGGTTACAGTATGCTAAGGGCGATGCTGTTATTACTATTGATGCCGATGGTCAGCAGCCGCCAGAACTAATTCCAAAGTTTATTAAAAAATGGGAGGAAGGCGCCGATATCGTTACTGGCGTCCGCGATCACTATACTAAGCATGGCTTTATTCAGAAACTTGGCTCGAAGTTGTTTTACAAGCTACTTCGCAAAATGGGGAACAAGTACACCGTTCCAGGCAGTACTGATTTTCGCTTAATTAGTAGGCTTGTCGTTGATGAGTTCAATAATCTCCCGGAGCACAATCGTATTACTCGTGGTCTTATTGACTGGCTTGGCTTCAACCAGGAATACATCGAGTACACCTATGGGGTTCGTATGGCTGGCAGGCCTTCATACAACATGAAAAAGCTTACCCGCCTAGCTTTAGACTCGTTCGTTTCGATGTCTAATACTCCGCTAATGTTCCTTGGTTGGCTTGGTGCAATCATTACGCTTCTTTCTGGCATCCTCGGGCTATTTATTATTATCCAACAATATATTCTTGGTGATCCACTAGGTCTATATTGGAACGGTGCTGTGCAGATGACCGTATTTATTACATTCTTGATCGGCATTGTCCTTATTTCTCAGGCTATTACTGCTCAATATATTTCTCACATTCACGCCGACACTCAGGATCGGCCACTCTATATTATTAACAAGAAAAATTCCAAAAATCTCAAATAGCATTTGAGCGCAAATGCCCCAGGGGAAAGCTCCAAGGAGCGTGCAATATTGTCTAGCGAATGTTATAATATAGATATGAACGCTTTTTCATATTTGTCAAAAAACGATATTTATTTAGACTGTGCTTGCCAAAGTTTACGCCCGCAGCCAGTTATTGATGCTTTAAATGAGTATTACACAAAATTTAATTCCTGCGGCGAGCGCGTCAAGTATCCTTGGGGAGTTACTACGGATCAAAAAGTCGAAGCAACCCGCATGAAAATTCTTAAATATCTCAAGCTCTCTCCGCGTAAATATTTTGTGTCATTCACTCTTAATACAACTTACGGTCTCAATCTTTTGCTCTCGCAATTTGACTACAAAAAGGCCGGGATCAAGAGCGTTGTTACATCCGACATTGAACACAACTCGCCGTTTCTTTCTACTATGTCGCTCGCCAAGCGCGCCAAGATTCCGCGCATTATTATTAACCGCGCCGAAGACGGATCTATTGACGTTTCTAAGATCCCGTCAAAGTCATTAGTAGTCATCAATGCGGCTTCCAATATTGATGGCCGCCTGCTCGTAAATATCAAAGATGTTGTTAAGGCTGTCCACAAGAATAAAGGCTTTATTATTATTGATGCCGCCCAGGCCATGGCCCATTCTCCAGAAATTCTATATAAGACTGAAGCTGACGCAATTTGTTTTTCCGCTCACAAGCTATACGCTCCATCTCTTGGTGGTATCATCTGTCGTAGGGACTTTGTAAAAATGATTAATACCACCTTTATCGGCGGTGGCATGGTTGACGACGTCAATAAGGAGACTTATTTGTTGTCATCAGATAATAAGGAACATCTTTATACTAAGTTCGAATCCGGCTTGCAGGCTTGGGGCGAGATTATTGCCCTCGGTGCTGCAATTGACTGGCTAGAGAAATTGCCAAAATCTGCACACCAGGAGCTAGAAAAACAGTACACTAGACTCTACGAATATTTAAAGACTCATCCGAAGGTCCACCTAGTTAACAAGGCACCAGCTTCCACCATGTCATTCTATGTTGAAGGTATTGATTCTCACTTACTTGGTGCTGCTATGGCCGACGAGGGAATCATGGCTCGTACCGGATACTTTTGTGTACACTATTATTTGGATCACATCTGCCATTATCCACCACTCCTTCGTTTCTCACTTGGCTACCATACTAGAAAATCCGATATCGACAAAGTTATCGCCGTGCTCGATAAACTAAAGTAAGTGATATAATATATATATGGTTTGTATTGCAGCGTTTATTATCCTTGCTATTGTTGGCGTCGTAGTTGCTTTCTTGAGCATTTTTAATCGCGAGCTTGGCAAGAAATATCTCAAATTATTTAAGAAATCCTTTCATTGTTTTGGTAAGCGCGTACGTTTACAAAAATGCGACACTAATTTTTCCGAAGATGTAAAAACCGCAATTTTAAAAAAGGTTGTTATTAGAAGGCCGAAGCTAGTTAAGCCACTTAGCATCACCTTAGAGGTTGCCAGTCTTTTAATTGTAGTTATTACTGCTTGGTCACTTATTGAGGGCGTTAAGGCTGGCCTCGCACTCTGGACTCTTGGCACTTGTAATGTTTCCCAGCCTTCAAACTGTGCACTTGGTGCCGATTCTTGTTCTATCAATGAAGATAATCTCAACTGGTTTACCGAGTGGGGCGAAATTTTCAGCAATATCCCAGATCGCCTCAAAACTTGGAACGCCGCAGACTATGTTAACGGAAACGACGCGCTTAACGTTGCCTTTACTACTGGCAATGGTTCCGCTGCGCTATCCATTATTGATCCAGGATGTTCTGTCTGTATGCAATCGTACAAAAACCTCAAAAATAGCGACTTTTCAAAAACCCACAAATTAGCAGTCGTGACATACCCGATTAAGAATACTGACGGGAGCTATCGTTTTAAGAATTCCGAGTTAATCTCACGCTACCTCCTCACCGTAAGCGATGATATGGCGGAGAAAATTATTAATCGTATTTTTACTGAGTATAATTCTGACTATATTAATTACCAAGAAGTATTTAATAATAGATTGGATAACGAACAGGCTGGCGCGCTCCTTAACGAATGGCTAGCGGAATGGGGAATGGACGAAGCTGCTCTTACTGAGGTAAAAGCAAAGCTATACTCCGACGAGATTACTGCAAAATTGCAACGTAATGCCGAGATAGTTGACCAAAAGATTAAGCCAAAGGGAATTCCAACCATGGTCTACGACGGCAAAAAGCACCTCGGTTTATATAAATAGTTTAAGCTTGACATTTTAGGGGTGTCATGCTAAAATGATAGTACATGGCAGTCAAAAGAAACACTAAAAAACCAAAAAGTACTGGCCATATTAAAACCTCTGGTGTAAAGCGTCACCGCTATGGCCCAATCGTAGTTGTTTTGTTTTTGATTTTAATTGCTGCGGCCGGAGTCGTTGGTTACAAAGTCATTAAAAGTTTTGACGATCCAATCCTCAAAAAACCAGATGCCTCCACTCAGGATAATACAAAGCCTGATGAAAAACAGCCCGATGATAAATCTTCGGACGAGCAGAATTCTGATAAAGGGCAGACTAAAAAAGAGGAAACCCCTGCCCGTGAGAACGAAAAATCTAATCCAAAATATGAGGGTGGCGACGTCAATAACGAGAATTCCCTAACTGGAATCGTCAACTATGTTGGCCTCTCCGAGGACACGGTTATGATTCGTGTCGCTATCGATCAAACCGTCTCAAGAGGTACTTGTGATTTCACATTAACTAGCCCATCCGGAAAAGTCTATACTTTCTCCAACAGTACTACCTCGGGACCATCTTCCACATACTGTGGGTTAAACAAATTATTTGCGGACCTAGGTGGTGAGTCTGGTGCTTGGAAAATTTCAGCCACCATTAAGAGCTCTAGTGGTAAATCTGGAACAATTCACGGGGAAGGGGTGCTCTAATGAAAGAAGAGTTCATAAAAAACCACTCTCTCCAAATTCAGAAAATCCAGAATCTACTAAATGGTCAGAAAAGATTCCTAGTCCTTCTTTTTGCATTTGTCCTTGCTGGGACGCTTGGGTTTCTTGGCTACAAAAACCTAAGCAAGGCATCTGCCGCCAACGCCAAAAATTTCAACGCCGGCGACATCATGTCCGATGAAGTTATGGGGGATTATGCCTCTATGACGGAAGCGGAAATTCATTCATTCCTAAAATCCAAGAATAGCTGCAATGATACAAACGTAGCCAAGGCCAAAGCTTATCCAAAACTAAACTATCATATCGAAAATGGCCATTTTGTCTGTATGGCTGATGAGAAATTTGACGGAGAATCTGCCGCGCACATTATTTGGCAAGCTGCGCAGGACTACAAAATCAATCCAAAAGTGTTGATCGTCCTTCTAGAAAAAGAGCAGGGCCTAGTTACTGATACGTGGCCAAATTCCAACCTCCAATATCGTTCCGCCACTGGCTATGGCTGCCCAGACACCGCCGCTTGTGATTCACAGTACTATGGTTTCAAGAATCAAATTAGAAACTCTGCCAAATTCTTCCGCAAAAATCTTGATGGCAATATGGACTGGACGAACTATCCAGTCGGCAAAAACTATATATTATATAGCCCACGCTGTTCTGAGCGCGGCGAAGTAAACGTTAAGAACAGGGCCACTGGTGCGCTCTATACTTACACCCCATATCAACCTAACCAAGCAGCATTAAATGCTGGCTATGGAGAAGGTGATTACTGCTCAGCTTATGGCAACAGAAACTTCTATTTATATTATACCGATTGGTTCGGCGACACCCACACGACTTCCGCCATGGCCAAAATTATAAGTAAAATTACTTCGTCATACACAGCGCTCGATGGCGAAAATTACCTGGGCACCGCAAAGACAAATCTCCAAAGAAACACGAGCACTGGAATTTTCTGGATAGAGTATCAAAAAGGCTATATTGTCGGGTCTGATAAGACTGGGTATTTTGAGTCTACCGGCAAGATTCGCGAGGTATGGAAGAAGCAAGGATTTGAGTCTGGCACACTCGGATTCCCAACCTCTAACATTGAGATTAATACTGAGACTGGCATAAAATTCCAATACTATCAGAAGGGCGTGATTGTCGGTAACGATAAATATGGCTACTTCGTTTCCGACGGTAAGATTCGTGGCGCCTGGGCGGATCAAGGCTTTGAGTCCGGCCCACTAGGTTTCCCAACTTCTGGGACTCAGCACAATTCTGCTTCTGGAATTTATTTCCAATACTATCAGAACGGCGCAATCGTCGGCTCCGATAAAACTGGCTACTTCGAATCACGTGGTAAGATCCGCGATGTTTGGTCTAAGCAGGGCTTCGAATTTGGCGTGCTTGGTTTCCCAACGTCAAACATTGAGACCAATAGCAGCACTGGAGTCTTCTTCCAATACTATCAGAACGGCGCAATCGTCGGCTCTGATAAAACTGGCTACTTCGAATCACGTGGTAAGATCCGCGAAGCTTGGCAAAATCTAAAGTTCGAGTCCGGCCCACTAGGCTTCCCAACTTCTAACATCGAGAAGAATCCAGGTACCGGAGCCTTCTTCCAATACTATCAGAACGGTGCAATCGTCGGCTCCGATAAAACTGGCTACTTCGAATCACGTGGCAAAATCCGCGAATATTGGCAGAAGAATAACTTTGAATCTGGAAAGTTCGGTTTCCCAACCAGCAACATTAAGACTAACGGCGACATTCAGTCGCAGACTTATCAAAAGGGAACTATTCATTACAACGTTAAGACAGGACAAGTTTGGAGCTAACGCCCGAGAATACGGCGCCTAATTCCGCGTAGGATTCTTGCTGGCAATCTCCACACAATAGTTATTTTGTGGTGGAGATAAAATTTCTGCCATGTATCGTATTTGATAAAAGCTTTTGCTTCTGATTTATCTTCTAGTCGGAAGTATTTATACTTAAAGGATTTATCATCTTTGAGCTCTAAGAAGATCTTTCTTAGAATTGCATAATATTCTGGCTTGTACTCAGCATCAATCTTGTAAAAGAATTCAATATTTGTCCAAAGCACATGGGCGAAAAACGGCTCCTTTAGGGCATCATATTGCCCACTCTTTTTCAGTACTTTGAGGCCAGACAAAGAGTTCTTACCCATAAGTAGTAATTTTTTGCCAGTAGCCGACGTCGAATTACCTTGTTCTGGATCGTTCCTCCAGTGCACAAAGATCTTTTTAACCACAGAGATACGCTTAGCCTTAGTGACAAACTCTACCATGAAAGGGAAGTCTTGATAGCTAGCGCCAGCCGTATCCATCAGCTTAATCTTTTTTATAAAATCTGATCGATAGATTGAAGACCAGATTGATGCGTGGAACCCGATAATTTGCGGCCAATCTGCTGCAGAAAACGGTCCCTTTGGCGCATTATTTAGGTCAATCCCGCAAGGATTTACAAATAATTTATCTTGGCGACCTTTTGGCAAGGTGGAGTTATAGATAGAGAGCATGCCTTTTGTAAAATCTGTATCGTACTTCTTGGCGTCGGCATAAAGCTTCTCGTACATATCCTTCTCGATCCAGTCATCAGACTCGATTATGCCGATATATTCGCCACGCGCCATAGCAATACCCTTATTGACGGCCGTAGAATAGCCAGAATTTTTTTGATGCAGCGCAACGATGCGGCGGTCTTTTTTGGCATACTCATCAACTATTTCTGGACACTTATCAGGAGACCCGTCATCCACCAAAATTACCTCGATGTTCTTTAAAGATTGTCCCAAAATACTATCTAGACAAGTTCTCAAGTATTTCTCTACTTTATATATTGGGACAACAATTGAAACGAGGGGTTTATTTGCCATTTTGAAGTCCTAGGTATTTTCTCCAGAATTTTTCCGAAGTCATATATTTAGCATCATCCGCATAAGCTTGGCGAACTTTTTTGCCACGACGTTTATAATCACGCATTGCTCGATTATAGCGTCGCATCAGCTCACGGAAACGTTTTTTATCCTTGATTCTATAAATACCAGTCTCGTTATATGGGTTTACGGCGATAAGCTTATTGTGCAGCGCGATTCTCTGTATCTGGATATCGTCATCAAAGCTAATCGGCACAACGCCGCCTTTATCCAACCACTTAGGGAAGAATCTTTGCCCATTCCAGGTCAATCTAATCAGAACGCGGTTCTTAAAGCTGAGTTGTGGAGCTTCGTACGAGTCGCGCGGACGGAAAGTGTTCCCATCAGGAAGCTCTGATAGAGGCGCTAACTTATCGTTTAACTTAAAGTTTTCTTGAGTAATTTTCTCACCATCAGCAGTCTCTATAAACTTTGGACCACGCATATAATCCTCAAGCGCGCGGACAATTAGCTGCGCAGCGCCGTAGTTAAATTGCATAATCTCGGTTCGGAAAGAATCATAAAGTGCGTGCATAATATCTACTGTTGGAATCACGCCAGTTGTTGATTGCGCAATTAAACTATTCCTAAGCTGCTGATATTGATTGAAAGTAGCATTAAACTTCATTGTAAAGCCCATATGCCAGACGCAAATACTGTTTAGCGTAATGATAGGAATATTCAATCTGCGTCCGTATTCCATATCGTCGCTACGTATAAATAATGGTAGTGGCAGCCCATGCTTCTCGATCTGAGTCATTGGTACGCAGCAATACCACCATGCCGCGTAAGCGTTTCTATGTAGAGTGTAGTCTTTTTCGTTCTCAAGAGTATTGGTAATCTTACCTAGATCAAGTTTTTCTTTCAGTGGGTAATATCTCCAGTCGTTACCGACGGTGCCAATATCTTCGTGCTGGAAGTTAGGCTTCTCATAATAAAGCATTGCCCCACTAATCAAGGTTTCTTTATATTCTGGCTTGAGCAACCTTAGTAAATTATATGTTCGGCGAATGCTTTCTGGCAGCACTAACACATCATCATCCATCAAGAGTACATGCGTAGCTTTTGGCTTCTGGTTTAATGACTCCATCATTCCACGGGCAAATCCGCCAGAACCGCCAGCGTTAATATTAGGATGCAAGTAAATATGCTTACCTGAGATGTCTTCTTCTGTCAAAGATCTGCCATTATCAACAACATGAAGATAAAAATTCTTTGACATTTCATCGTCTATGGAGAGGATTTCTTTTTCAATCAACTTAACGTTTTTCTTAATAAATTCCTCTTTATTGCAGGTTGTAGTTGCTAAGCTCAAGACAACATTATTTACAGAGCTCTTTGGAATTTCAACCGTAAAATAACCACCATAAATAGTACATTTTGATAAGCCGGCAATCTCGAAACCGAGCATCATCTCGTTATTTTCTGGGAACTCGTAAACAATTTCTTTACGAGTTTTATTGGAGAATTTCTTGACGTCAAATTCTTTACGGTCAATAGTTAGAGCTTCTTTGTTGTATCCCAAAAAAGTAATTTCGGCCTCACCTTCAAACTCAAGGTGTAGCTCCACTTTCTTTGCATCTGTATATTTCTGCCACTTTCGCCAAGAACAGGCATTGATGTAAGTTACAAAATCACAGCTCTGTCCGTAGCCGATGGACAATGTCTGGCTAGCCTTGTCTAAGATTCCAAAGCTACCACGATAAAACAGTTTCCGACAGACCCTATGCTTGTCCTCGGTAGGAAGAACTAATGATTGAATCTTGTATTTCATGCCCTTTTTAATCCTTTCTTCTTGGTAGCCGCGGCACCTGCTTCTTTGCTATCAATCTCTTTCAACGAGGTATTGATAACTTTAAAATCGCGCAGCGCCTGCTTGCCAATTCCAAAAATCTTCTTCAAGTTGATTGAGTTAGTGCCGCCCTGTCTTGGCCTAAAAGTAACCGGGATATATTTAACTTTTTGTCCTTTTTTGGTGTAGACGACAGAAAGAATAACGTTGGAGAGATTAAAATCTTTTGGCACATAAGTAATGTTTTCTGCCAAGGATGTGGCACTCATTAGACGGAACGGAGTATTAGCATCCACTACCCACACTCCGAACTTAATTTTGATCACTCTACGTAAAGTTTTTGTAACGATAACTCTAGAGAGACCATCCTCGCGTCCTTTGCGATGACCGATTACCATATCGTATTTTTTGCGATCTTTCCAGAATTGGGTAAACTCGCTAGGCAGGGTCTGCCCATCAGAATCAGTTTGGAAAACATAGTCAGCACCATTTTTTAGAGCATACTTGTACCCATATAATACAGTAGCTCCATGGCCTGCATTTTTCTTAGTAACTGGCTCCATGAGAGGTCTAGTTTTTGCACACTCTTTCAGGATCTTATAAGTGTCATCTTTACTTCCATCATCAACAATAACAAGCCGAGACTTTTTGTTGCCAAATTTCTCCACGACTGGGTACCAGTCGTCAACAACCTGACGAATATTTTCAGATTCGTTGTACGCAGGAATAATAATATAGAGGGTGTCGGTTTTTTTCATTCTTTTTCTCCAAACTCTTTTATAACATTATATCATAATCTGTTATATAATAATATATATGGTAATAGAGAAAAACCCTCGCGTGACAATCCTCGTCCCAGTCTACAATGCGGAAGAGTATTTATTAGAATGTTTAAAGAGCTTGTCTAACCAAATTTTGGACGACTTAGAAATTATCTGTCTTAATGATGGCTCCACCGATAGCTCCCTAGATATGTTGAAGGATTTTGCCAAAAAAGAGCCACGTTTAAAAATTGTTAATAAGAAAAACACGGGATATGGCGATACCCTAAATAAGGGCATCAAGCTTGCCTCTGGCGAGTACATTGGCATTGTCGAGCCTGACGATTTCATCGACCCAGAAATGTATATTGAGCTTTTTGCCCTCGCTAAAAAATATGATGCAGACATCGTAAAGAGTAATTATTTCGAATATCGCAACGGCAACAATACTATCCACGAGTCGTTTTTCCCAGATGAGACCGGCTTCCTCGTTGATGCGGTAGAAGATACCAAAATTTTCTATCAGAATCCAGCAATTTGGTCCGGAATCTATCGTCGAGAGTATTTAATTGATCAGAAGCTCGGTTTTTTGAATACTCCAGGCGCTTCTTATCAGGACGCTAGCTTTAATTTCAAGGTCTTAGCTTCTGGCGCAAAAATTATCCTAACCGACAAGCCATATTATCATTATCGCAAAGACAATGCCAATTCTTCAGTCAAGAGCAACGATAAGATTTTTGCCGTTAATACGGAGTATGAAGAAATCGAAAGGTATCTCAAGGAAAAAGGGAAATGGGAGACTTTTGGCTATGTATTTGAAGCCGTAAAGTTTGCAGCGTATCACTGGAATATGTTGCGACTAAACGACAAAGATTTAGAAAAATTCCTTCTGCGCATGCGTGCCGAATTCCATGACGCCGACAACAAGGATATGCTAAAGAAACAGTATTTTCCTAAGAATCATTGGCGTGCACTCCGTACAATTCTAGACTTGCCGCCAAAAGTTTTCATTGCGGTCTTTAAGACATATCGTCGCAAAAAGAAACAAAACCTCTAGTCTATGGTATAATTGACCTATGGAAAAATATGATTATTTAATTGTTGGCGCCGGCATCTTTGGCGCAGTGGTGGCAGAAAATTTAGCAAGAAACAATAAAAAAGTTTTAGTCATTGACAAGCGCGATCATCTCGCCGGTAATATTTACAGCTATACCGACGAAGAGACCGGTATTGAAATTCACAAGTATGGTTCGCATATTTTCCATACTGAGCATGATGATGTTTGGGATTACATCACTAAGTTTGGTGAATTTAATGATTACATCCATACCGTAGACACTCGTCATGATGGCAAGCTTTATCCAATGCCAATTAATCTTGACACAATCAATTTGCTATACGGCACCGACATGGACGCCGAAGAAGCCGAAGAGTTTGTCAAATCTGAAGCCGAGAAGACCGGCATTAAGAACCCACAGAACTTCGAAGAAAAAGGTCTTTCCCTTGTTGGCGAAAAGCTCTATACCGCATTCCTAAAGAATTATACAGAAAAGCAATGGAATACTAGTGCTAAGAACTTGTCCGCTGATATTCTTTCCCGTATCCCAGTCCGTTTCTCACACAATAATAGGTACTTTATTACCGCCAAGCACCAAGGCATTCCAAAAGAAGGTTACACCAAGATTGTCGAAAACCTTTTAGCCAGTGACAATATTGATGTCAAACTTAGCACTAACTTCAAGGACATCGAGAGCGAAGTTCCGGCTACTACTAAGATTATCTACTGTGGCCAGATCGATGAGCTGCTAGATTATGAGCTTGGCACTTTGCCGTATCGCAGTCTCAAGTTCGAAGAAGAGAGAACCACTGATTCTCTTGGTCAGGCCGTTATTAACGAAGCCGACAAAGATGTTCCATACACTCGTTCTCATGATTACAAGTATTACCAAATCCACCAGCCAGAAGTTGTAGAAAATGAGACTTCTATTATCTGTCACGAGTATCCAGCAGACTACGAGCGTGGTGGGGAAGCATACTACCCAGTCAACAACGAAGAGTCAGAAAAACTTTATCAGCAGTATGTTGAGCTGGCCAAAGAAAAATATCCAAATCTCATTCTTGGTGGTCGTCTTGGCGCCTTCCGTTATTGGGATATGGACCTTGCCATCAAAAACGCGCTAGAACTCAGTAAAACTTTAAATTAATTCCAAAGTTTCATGTAGGCTTTAGTAACCTTCGAAGGTTTTCCTTCGCAGGTTATTTTGCCATCATCAATTAAGATCGCCCTATCACAGAATCTCTCCACATTGGCCATGTCGTGCGTAACGAGAATTACAGTTTGGTTACCATGTAAGCTCTTGAAGTAATCGTTACATTTTTCCTGGAATGCTGCATCGCCAACTGCGAGCACCTCGTCTAGGATCAAGATGTCTCCGCGTGCACGAATTGCAATAGAGAATGCTAAGCGCACCTGCATGCCGGATGAATAATTTTTAAGCTTTTGGTCCATGAAATCTTCTAGTTCGGCAAAACGTACAATCTCGTCATACATTTTATCCATTTCGGAATTAGAAAAACCAAGTAGCGCACCGTTAAGGTAAATGTTTTCACGGCCGGTTAACTCTGGATTAAATCCAACGCCTAATTCGATAAATGGCACCAGCGTCCCATTTACAGAAACAGAGCCTTTGTCTGGTACGTAAATTTCAGCAAGCAACTTAAGCAGAGTTGATTTGCCGCTACCATTACGGCCGACAATCCCTAGAAACTCTCCGCGTTTTACCTCGAAAGAAATCCCGCGCAAGACCTCTTGTTTACGGAAGCCCTTAATCCCTTTTAGCCGATTAAAGAAGGCCTGTTTCAATCCCCAAGCTCTTTCAGTAGGTAGCTTAAAACTCTTGTATAGCCCATCTACTTTAATCGCAACGTTAGTATTTGCGGCCTCAATTGCAGCTTGCTTTTTCATTTTCTTTAGATATCTATCGCTCCACTTCATTATACTTCCTCCGCAAAATATTTAGCTTTCTTTCGGAAGTACAAAACTGAAATTCCGAAGATCACGATTACGATAGCGATTGCCACAAATCCCCAAACCATCCCAGACACTTCCCAAGTTGTTTCTGCCGCAGTGGTGATTAAGTTGTGGCGCACATCCTGAATTACCTGAGCAATAGGATTAATTAAAAGAATTTTTGCAGCCAGCGGAGAAGCTGTAGTAATCATTTTAACTGGGTAGATAATTGGTACTGCATAAAATAATGCCTGTGTGATAACTTCCCAAATTGAACCAATGTCGCGATACTTCACGTTGATAGAGCCAAGCAGCAGGGAAATGCCCAGTGCCAAGATATATAATTCGATCAACGATGGTAGGACCAACAGCCATGACCATGTTGGCGTTACGCCATTAATCAAGGCGAAGATAATCACTACACAAATATTAATCAATACATTGATAACAGCAGTTGACGTGGCCGACACTACGACGATATATTTTGGAAAACTAATTTTACGAATTAAATCCCCGCGGACCTCAATAGCATGAATGCCTTGGCCAGTACATTCTGTGAAAAAATTCCAGAAAACTGTACCAACTAACAAATAGACAGGGTAATGTGGGATATCTCCACCCCAACGCAAAATTTTACAGAACACTACATATAAAATAGCAAACATCATCAAAGGTTTAATCAGTGCCCACAAGTAGCCGAGCACCGAGCCTTGATAGCGTAATTTAAAATCCGTTTTTACTAGTTCGCTCAGTAAGACATGATTCTTTTTTGAAAGGAAAATTCCCATATTAATATTATACCACAGATATAGTATAATATTAATATGGATAAGAAGTTGAGTAGATTTTTTTCCAAAGCAATTTTATATGTGGGCATAATTTTTTTGGCAATCCTGACTATTATTACGTTCGTCTTTACGACGTATATTTCTGACTATGGTCGCAGTACTATGCCTATCAAATTTGCACCATATATTATTATTGGTCTAATCAGTTTCTTTGTGATATTAATGATCAAGCCGCTGATGAAGAGGCTAGAAAAAATTAACGTCAAGAAGCTCGCATACATTGTATTCTTCGTCAGCTTAATCGCTTCAATCTTATGGGTTTTCATCGCCGGTGTCTTTCCGATGTGGGATTCATTAGATGTGATTAATGCGGCTGGCATTGTTTCCGAACATCCATCCGCAGTTGCTTTAGAAAAATGGAGCACAGGGGCTGGATCCTATATGGAACGTTTTCCATTTCAGACACCAGTTGTTCTGCTAGTTTTATTCTGCATGTATCTTGCTGGCAAGAATTTTCTAATCTTTTTCCAACTACTCAACTGTCTATCATGCGCGGCTTCGCTGTACTTTATTGTTAAGCTTACTGATGTATTGTTCAAGAATAAAAAAGCAACTCTCATCTCGGCAGTGCTTTGTATATTATTCTTCCCAATGGTGCTGTACTGCACATTTATTTATGGCAACACAATATGTATGCCGTTTGCAATTGCGGCGTGGTATCTACAGAAACGCGCCATAGACAGCGTCGAAGACCGCAGAAAATTTATTAAATATCTGATACTATCCATATTATGTGCTGTAGTCTCGGCATTCTTCAAATCCACCATGATTATTATTGCGCTCGCATTGGCAGTAGTATGGGTGGTTTGGGGATTACAACAGAAGAAAAAATTAGCCCCGCTGCTCGCCGCTATTCTCGTGGTAGTATTATCCAAAGTATGTATCGCCCCACTAAATGCCATTATTTCTGCAAAATATAACGTCAACTTACAAAATGGCGTACCAACAATCGCCTGGATCACAATGGGGCTTGGTGGCAGCAAGGAATATTATGCAGACATTAGCGGCGACGATTCGATAAGAAATGACACTGAGTCTGCTGGCTACTTTGACGCATTTATTTGGATTCATCCGGACGCAGAATATTCCCCAGAAAACATCTCAAAGACTAGTAAAGAATATCTCAAGAAGCGATTAGACCATTATGTGGCTGACCCAGGTTTGGCCGTAGAATATCTCGGCAAGAAAGCCATCATCGAATGGACTGAACCTACATTTGAAAGCTTTTTGGCAAGCAACTGGTGCACTGGCGCCGGGGAAGAAGGATACCCAATGTGCGCAAGAGATTACACTGCTTTAGGCAGGTCATTCTATTATGGCAAAGCAAATGCAGTTTTGATCTTCATTATGGACACGATGCAAACTGTGCTTGCTTGCGGCGCTCTGACCTGTCTAATTACAATGAGAAAGAAAATTAAGATACAGCAACTAAGCCCACTAATTTGTATTTTGGGCGGAGCACTACTTTATCTCCTCTGGGAAAATAAGACTCAGTACATGATGTCGTTCTACTTGTTCATGATACCTTATGCTGGCGTCGGCATAGCATATCTAACAACCCAAATCTCGACAAGGTTGGAGAAGAAACTATGGAAACGCCACTAATCTCTATAATCGTCCCAGTCTACAACGTACACGAATACCTAGGAGATTGTTTTAACTCTCTCATGGCTCAAACTTATCCTAAATTGGAATTTGTAATTATTGACGATGGCTCTACTGACGGAAGTGGCGTAGTGTGCGACGAGTTTGCCAAGAAAGATGGTCGCGCAAAAGTTATCCATCAAAACAATGCCGGCTTGTCGGCAGCTAGAAATAGGGGGATAGCCGAAAGTACCGGAGCATACATCGCCTTTCTGGACTCGGATGATTTTCTAGCACCAGACTACGCACAGTATCTATATAGTTTGTGCGCAAAATATCAATCCAAAATGTCGATTTGCGCAATCAAAGAAATTACCGAGAAGAAAAAAGAAATTGATTATGGCGCGATTTACGATGAAAAAATTATGAGCACGGAAGAAGCGCTTGGTCGGATGCTTCGCGAAGAGGGATTCAATGTGTCTGCATATGCGAAGTTGTATCGTCGTGATCTATTCGAAGGCGTAACTTTCCCAGAAGGCGCAGTGCACGAGGACTTGGGTACCACCTACAAATTAATCCAAAAATGTCCACGTGTAGCTTATGGATCGGAGGCAAAATATAATTATCGCAAACGTTCTGGGTCAATTTCTGCAGCAGAGTTTTCCGATAAGAAATTCGACATCATCAACCTAACTGACGCAATGTGCGATGAGCTTTCAAATAGTTTCCCATACCTCATCAACACGACGAATTTGCGCAAAGCACACGGGCGTTTCTCGGTACTTAGACAAATGCTAAATGCCAAAGAATTGACACCTACGCAGAAAGGGCAAGAAGCGGAAATTATTAAATGGTTAAAAGAAAATAAAACCTTTGTTACTAAAAATCCTGTGGCCAGTACTCGTGATAAAATCGCCATGTATAGCCTACTGGTCGGGAAATGGATGTTTAAGTTGTCTTGGAATATTTACCTAGTGTTGCGCGGACAATTTCACGCAGACAAACCGTCTAAGTAGCGTAACGTATCGGCCATAGCGTCGTCAATCGTGAGCTCGGTTTTCCAGCCCAATTCATCCGCCGCCTTTTTAGGATTGGCAAAGAATTCCGGAAGATCGCCAGCACGGCGCTCAGCAAAAACGTATGGTAGCGGTCTACCGCTAGCTTTCTCAAAAGCTGCAACCATTTCTAGGACACTAGTTCCTTTTCCGGAGCCCAAATTATAAATTGATACGCCGTTTTTGATATGATCAATAGCAGCCAAGTGACCTTTGGCAAGATCAACTACGTGGATGTAGTCTCTGATACAAGTTCCATCCTTAGTGTCATAGTCGTTACCGTATATAGATAGC
This sequence comes from uncultured Candidatus Saccharibacteria bacterium, assembly GCA_947302125.1. Taxonomy (GTDB): domain Bacteria; phylum Patescibacteriota; class Saccharimonadia; order Saccharimonadales; family Saccharimonadaceae; genus Nanosyncoccus. The sequence continues at coordinate 35,257 of CAMYUL010000001.1, read as the reverse complement.
TTTTCAATTTCGCCAGTGGCAACTTTCATGACAATTGGCATCAAGTTGTTTGGGCGGCCATTAGGATTCTCGCCAAGCTTGCCGGAACGATGCGCACCAACTGGATTAAAGTAACGAAGCAGTGTGACCGAGAATTCTGGATCAGCAAAAGCCACATCCTTTAGGATTTCTTCAATCATATACTTAGTTTTTCCGTATGGGCTAGGGATATTCTGCCCAGTAGGCAGGTCTTCTGTATAAGAAACTACGCCAGGGTCACCATAAACTGTGGCAGAAGAAGAAAAGACGATTTTCTTAACACCATGATTCTGCATGGCGTTAAGAAGGTTGACTGTCCCAGCAACGTTATTGTCATAATATTTAAGCGGTTGCTCAACACTCTCGCCAACGGCCTTGAGCCCTGCGAAATGAATCACTGCATCAAAATTGCTCCCCTCGAAAACCTTTTCCATAGCAGGTCGGTCAAGTAAATCAACCTGGTGAAACTTTGGCTTTACGCCAGTTAGTTCTTCAATAATATCTAGAACCTCAATTTTGCTATTAAAAAGATTATCTAAAATCTCTACATTGTGGCCGGCATTAATTAATTCAACAACTGTATGTGAGCCAATATAACCAGTGCCGCCAGTAACTAAAATATTCATATTCTACTCCTGTCTATACTATATATTATACTATAAATATGGTATAATAAATCTATGAAAAAAGATCCCGGATTGATCTTTCGCATAGTGCTCGCTCTAGGAGATGCCTTAGCTGTTGGCACGGCCTTTTTATTTGCGTATCTTTTCCGTATCAATATCGATCAACGTCCGTATTATTTTGAGGCCAACCCAGAAGACTTTTTAAGTGCAATTATTCTGTTGATCCCAGTCTGGATCATCTTGCTACTCGTCATCGGCCTTTATAGTAAGAAAGTCATTCTTAACCATTCCCACTTCTCGGAAATTCTCCGCTTGTTCGTCGCTTCGATTCTTGGCACGATGGCATTGATCTCCTATGAATATTTTACGGACAAAAATATTCTGCCAACCCGCACCGTTGCACTATATGCAATGTTGCTTTGCTTCATTATGCTACTTATTTTCCGCGGGATTATTCATTACGTGCGCTCTCGTTTTGCCCGTAAAAACCGTGGCACGCTGAGGGCTGTTGTGATTGGCAACAGCGTCAACACTACGAGACTGCTTAATCATTTTATGGAATTTCCAGAAGACGGCTACACTTTGGCCGCCGTAGTTGCTAATAAGAGCCTAGTTCCGGACAAATTCCAGAAAAAGAGATACTCCTCGCTCAAGGAAGCTTTAGCCCGTGTTTCGGCGGATGTTATTTTCCAAACTGACGAGCAGGGAACTGAGTATGTTTATGGCCAAGCTATTAAATATCATGCCCTGTATTATTACGTCCCGTCAGAGTCTGCACTCTCTTCACACATCGGCGACCTAGAATTGATCGGTGGCACCCCGGCCATCTTTGTTCGCATTACTCCACTAATGGGTGGCGCCAGAATTGCTAAGCGTGCCATGGACATTGTTTTCGGCCTCATCGGATTCATTCTTGCCGCTATCCCAATGGCTATTATTTGGCTGATTATTAAATTTTCTGATATTCACGCTCCAGCCATTTATTCGGAATATCGCCTCTCTCGTTATAATCGCAAGGTCAAGATTTATAAATTCCGTTCCATGAAGCAGGAGTATTGCGGTATGATGCCAGAGCAGGCTTTTGCCAAGATGGGCAAACCGGAACTTATTGAACCATACAGAAAGAACGGGGACTTTCTATCAAATGATCCTCGCATCACCAAGATTGGCAAATTTATTCGCAAGACCTCGCTAGATGAATTACCGCAACTGTTAAATGTGATTAAGGGCGATATTGCGCTAGTTGGCCCACGCGCCCTTGTCCCAGGCGAGCTTCGTGATTATGGTGATAGGTCATTGCTCCTCTCCGTCAAATCCGGTTTAACTGGCCTCGCCCAAGTTTCCGGTAGGCGCTTTATCTCCTTTGATGAGCGCCGCGCTCTAGACCTTTATTATGTCCAAAACTGGTCGCTATGGCTAGATATTAGTATTATGTTCCGTACTATTGGCGCTGTCTTTTCTCAGAAGGGCGCAAAATAAATGAAAGTTGCACTAGTTTGTGATTGGCTAACAACTATCGGTGGCGCCGAGAGTGTTCTTCTGACTTTGCACAAGATGTACCCAGATGCCCCAATCTACACCTCGAAATACAACAAGAAGGGAATTGATTGGTTTAATGACGCCGACGTTCGCACTGGTTGGTTACAGATTTTCCCAACTTGTCTGCGACGCTTTATCAGCCCGCTTCGCCAAAGTTATTTCTCGCACCTGGATTTATCAGACTACGACTTAGTTATCTCTGTCACTGGCGCCGAGGCAAAATCAGTCAGGACTAAAAACCGAACAACGAGCAATAAAACCGAACAAACCGAACATCGTTGCGTCCACCTCTGCTATTGCCACGTGCCGACGCAGTATTATTGGGCTATGTACGATGACTATCTTAAAAATCCAGGTTTTGGTATCTTAAACCCTTTTGCCCGTCTTGGCCTCAAGCTACTAGTTAAGCCCCTCAGAAAGAAAGATTATGCAGCCGCTCAACAGCCGGATCAGTTTATCACCATTTCTGACTATGCCAAAGATCAGATTAAGAAATACTACAAGAGGGAATCAGTAATTATCCACCCACCACTAGATTTGCAAAAGTTTTCCACAGCCAGTGCAAAACCTGTACAAAATCACGACACAAGACACCAAGAAAATCAAGCGAAAAATCACTACAATTACATCACAACTTCCAGACAAGTCAACTGGAAACGCTTAGACCTCTGCATAAAAGCCTGCCTAGAGACTGGCGACGACCTCACAATTGTTGGCGATGGCCCAGAGCACAAGTCCTTAGTGAAGCTCGCTGGCGACGCGAAAAATATCCATTTCTATAATGCTATGCCGCAGGACGAGCTAAAGAATTATCTCGCCTCTGCCGATGCCTATCTATTTCCTAGTATGGAACCTTTTGGTCTTGCCCCGATTGAATCCTTAGCTATGGGCACACCAGTTATTGCCTATGGCAAAGGTGGCGCCTTGGACTACGTCCAGCCTGGCAAGAACGGCATCTTATTCTCAGAGCAAACTGTTAAGTCCCTAGTTTCTGCCATGAAGGCTTTTGATCCGGCAAATTATTCCAAGAATGATATCAAAAATTCCGCCAAACCATTCGACAAGCAAATTTTTGAACAAAAAATTAAGGAGCTAGTCCATGAAGTTCTTGAATAAAATCAGAACTATCCTTCTAATTGCAATGCCGGCTGTATTGTTTTTCTCTTTCCATCCAGTTATTTCCCTTGGCGAGAATAGTTATATGAATTTCGAGCTATCACTCCCAGAAATCTGGTTGGTGATTTTCTTCTTCGTCAACCTTCCGCAAATCAAGAATCTCGCGAAGTTTTACGGGCCAAAGAAGACTGCAATCGCTTTTATCCTCCCGCTATATTTCTCCATATCAATCATTTGGTCAGCTAATCATGCCCGCGCGATTTTAACTTGCGGAATTTTTTGGCTTCTCGTCTTTGCGGCGCTTAACATTATTTACATGTTAAAGAAGCAGACAAAGCTCCAGGTGTTGCTCCAGAAATCTTTATTAATTTCCGCTGCGGTCGTTTCAGCTATTTGTCTTTTGCAGTGTGCTCTAGATCTTGCCGGCCTTAGTCAGCAGTATACCCTGATGTGTAATGGCTGCACCTATAAGATGTTTGGCTTCCCCCATCCAAACGGTTTCGCTATCGAGCCACAATTCATGGGTAATCTATTATTAGCACCAGCACTTCTCTGTCTTTATTTATTCGCTACTAAGAAATATCTCATCAAAAAGCCAGCCCAACTAATAATCACCATCTTAATTATCGCGGTCCTATTCCTAACCCTCTCACGCGGTGCAATTTATGCTTTCTTAGCAGCTGCCGCTTTCCAACAAATTTATTTGGCATCCAAAAACAAAAAAGTACAAAGCCTATTAAAATCCGCAGGGCTGGTAGTGGCGACATTCGCCCTCGCACTTTTTATGCAAGGAATGTTTGCTACGGTTAGTAAAACTTCCGACACCTTCTATTCCGGCGTAACCAAGTCTCTTCATCAACTCAGCCTTGGCAAAATTGACTTGCGCCCGCAAGCCTCCAAAGACATTTCCACGCAGCCTTCCGAACCAACCACAGAGGCTCAGGAGGATTCCAAGTTCTCAGGCTACGTCGCAGAATCCACTGACACTAGGGTTAATCTCAACTCGCTCGCGATTAAAACTTGGGCAAGCAATCCTCAATATCTCACAATTGGCACAGGTCTTGGCTCGGCCGGTATTGCTATGAACGGCTATGCTCCATCAGAAATCGGCCCGAAGGAAATTGTCCAAAACGAATACGTTAGCCTACTTCTAGAGACTGGCGCGTTAGGCTGCGTAATTATTTTGGCTATTGCAATCTATGTCATCAAAAAAGCGGACCATCAGTCCGCTCCATTGGTACACAGCATTTTAATTGGTTTTGCTCTTACTCTTCTTTTCTTCTCCGGACTTCCGAACGCCCTCCACATTTATCTCTTCCCGCTGCTTTTTATCAGCACTGCCAAACACCACGCGATCGTAGCAAAGAAAGTTTAATATCATAGTTACTACTGTCATCAAAAGATAGATGCCAGTATTTTCCACGAAGTCATATTCAAATGGCAAATGAATCGCCGAAGAGATCATGTAGCCGAATTGGTACAGCCCGGTAAATGACTTAAACACCACAGACATTAAAGGCCTGAGTAGAATCACCATAAAGGCGTTCCATGCAAAAAATTTTACGATCCCGAATTTTCCAGGGTCTCTAGTCTTCCAGGTGATGTTTCCGTGTAGGAGGTATGCAGCAAATGTTGCTACGATTCCGGATATCACTGAAGCTACGCCAACCATGTCTACATTTTCAGAAAATATCAGCGCCATCAAAAGCGAATAGGTCACAAAATCAATCAGAGTTACGCCGATTCCGACGCCAACATATTTTAATACAGTTCCTTTTTTACTCATTAAATACTTCTTTCTTTAGCCAACCATCTGCTGGACCAGCCGTCATTAATAATATCAGATTTCCCGCATCCCGTAAATCGCGAAGCTGCTTTGCTAGCTCTGGGCCCATTTCGGCAGGTTCTCCAACCTCCGCATTGGAAAGGCCGTCAATAAATTCTGCCGGAGTGATTACTGGAAGCGAAGTATTCTCACGCACGAGATATGTCGGCATCCAGAATAATTTTGACACCCCTACGAACGCATCCTTATAGCCTTCGCGTACTTCATGCTGGCGCGTATTTTGATGCGGCTCATAAACTGCAACTACGCCAGAAAATCCACCGCGCGAGGCTTCCTCCAGTGCCATTTTAATAGTTGCGGCAATTTCTTCTGGGTGATGACCATAGTCAGAAAAAACGCCAGGGCAAACCCGCTCAAATCTGCGCCCAACCCCTGGGAAATTGTTCAAGATTTCTACAATTAGTTCCTCGTCAATCTTCCTGCCAGCATAAGAAGTCCCACCATCAATCAGGGTTTCTTCAGCTTCAACCATGTCTACTTCTTCTACCATCTCAAATATCGCCTGCATCGCTAAGCTAGCATCGTAACGACGAGCCTCCCCTGCAAGAGAGAATTTATCAGAAAAATCCAAGGTCGCAGCATTTTCTTTTACTGCTGCACCCTCCATTGCTCGTCCGCGAATTACGCGTTCGCTCTGGCTCTCAAACTTAGAAAAAGCCTGCAAATAATCAAGTTTTGTTGGATAAATATCTGGATGGTCATACGATACTGTTGTAATCACAGAAAGCCAAGGGAAGAAGTGTAGAAAATTCCGGTCGTATTCATCGGCTTCATAAATTAAAAATTCCGAAGCGGCGTCGTAATGTCCAGCCTCAGCAAATGGCAGAGTCGTGCCAATCAAATAAGAAACCGGCAGGCCTAGATTAAGCGCCGTCCAGGCAATCATGGATGTCGTAGTAGTCTTGCCATGCGTGCCAGCTACTGCCACCATTTTAAGGCCAAGTTTTTCTACTAAATACGCAATCAACTCATCACGCTTGGAAACGCGGATTCCAGCTTCCTTTGCAATTAAAAGTTCCGGGTGGTCAGCCGGCAACGCGGAAGTGTAAACAAACCAATCGACTTTGTTTGCCGCAATTTGTTCCTTCAAAAAATCACCGTTCTGCGCATTAGGCCCAGTTACAAAGGAAATTTTATGGCGGAAGAGCTCATTTGTCACCGCGCCCTCAGAAAGATCGGACCCAGAAACGGCTAGCCCGGCGTCTTTCGCCATCAAGGCCAGCGGTCCCAGCCCAGTTCCAGAAATACCAGAAATATATATATTCATGTTATAATTATAGCAGATTATGGGTGGCATTAATAAGTTTGAGGTCAAAAAACATCTACGGGCCCTAAAGCAAGTCAAGACTTGGCAATTAATGCTGATCTTACTTTTGTTGCTTTTTATTTCTGCCACACTACTTCGATTTGACCATATCAAGATGACTGATCTCAAGGCCGAAGTCGCCGTCGCTGATGAATCTGGAGATGCCGAAGCGATTTCTACCGCGCTCAATAATCTTAAGGAGTTCACTTTTAGTCATACTATTATTAATGTTGTCGAAAAGAATGGCAAACAATACGTCACTTTTGGCACTGGCCCAATTTATCTCCAGCACGAGTACGAGAGAGCTGCAACCGCAGCGCTCAAAGAAGCCGAAGAAAAAGCCGCCACTGACGGAAACCCAAACGGCAATGTCTTCGCCAAGGCTATGGACGTCTGTAAACCGCAGGCCATCGCTAATGGTTGGGCTTGGAATAGCCAGGGCTACCTAGATTGTATGACCGGAGAAATCAATAAATATCCTACTACTGACCGCATTGAAGACACCTACGTCGCCTCGTTACCATCCACTGCGCTTTTCCGTTACGATTTTGCCTCGCCAATCTGGACGCCCACCCTTTCCGGATTCGTCAGTGTTTTATGCATAATCTTAATTGTTGTAATTTTGACAAAGGTCCTTATCTGGGGCGTCCTACGCCTAGCTCTGTTTTTCCTAAAAAAATAGAAAAAACCCTTGACAGATTAGTAAAGGGGTCATAAGATAAGAATATATCAACTAAGGAGGAAATTATGGCCTACCAACATACTAACAGCAAAGGTGTTACCTACTACCTACGTCAGTCTGAAGTTACCCTTCGTGGCGGCAAGAAGCAAACTATCTACTTCTTTACTAAGACTGAGAACGGCGGCAAAGGTACTCCAATTGATCTTCCAGCAGATCGTGTTGTTAACGAGAATCCTAGAAACGGTTTCTTGACTCTTAAGAAGAAATAGTCTTCGATAGGTTATAATACATAGCTCGGAAGTGCAAACTTCCGAGCTATTTTTATATTGTACAAGCATAAGCATCATGCTAAAATACACATAAAATAAAGAAAGGGCATAAAAATGTGTACAGGCGTTCGCTTCACTGATGATAAAGGCAACATGTATTTTGGTAGAAATCTTGACTGGTCCGTAGGCTACGGCCAGAAAATTGTAGTCACTCCGAAGGGATATAAGTATAAATCCGCATTCTTGGGCGACCTCACTCCGAAGCACGCCGCCATTGGCATGGGCATCATTGAAGAAAACACCCCACTCTACTTTGACTGTGCTAACGAAGCCGGTCTCGCCATTGCCGGGCTCAACTTCCCAGGCTATGCCCAGTATGAAGAAAATCCTGTCGACGGCAAGGCTAATGTCGCTGCTTACGAGTTCCCATTACTCATCGCCACTTTCTTTTCTACAGTAGACGAAGTAGAGGATACACTTAAGAATATCGCAATCGTCGCCAAACCAATTAACGACAAGTATCCAGTCTCCATGCTTCACTGGATCATTGGAGACAAGAACCGCAGTATTGTCGTCGAATATACTGCCGATGGTATGCAAATTTTCCATAACAATGTCGACGTCCTTACTAATCAGCCAGGTTATGGCTGGCACAAGGAAAACCTCAGAAACTACATGAATCTTTCTAGTCCTCAGCCAGAAAAAGTCGAATGGGGAAAAGCTGAGATGACCGCCTTTGGCTCCGGTTCGCTCATGCGCGGCCTGCCAGGTGATTATTACTCTCCGTCTCGCTTTGTCCGCGTTGCCTATCTTAATACCCACTATCCTACCAAGTCTACCGAGGAGGAAAACATCTCCCGCCTCTTTCACACTTTGGCTGGCGTAGCCATGATCGACGGCGCCGCCGCTATGAGCAGTGGCGATTTTGAGAAGACTGTATATACCGGCGGCTTCTCTACCGCAACTAACACGTATTACTGGAACACCTACGAAGATCCAGCAATTCAGAAAGCTGCCCTTTCTGATTACGATATTAACGGTACTGAGCTAATAGGATAGGAGCTAAATTATGAATCTCAATTTCTTCGGCACAGAAATCAGCGTCAAAAAACTCATTAATTCCGCGCTCTACATCATCTTCGTTTTTATCGTCTACCTCATTTTGCGCCGAATTCTAAAGGTTACTTTCAACAAGGCTGGCGGCAAGAAAACTAGCCCAGCCCAGAAACAGCGTATCAAGACTATTTCGCAGATGCTTTCTAGTATTTTGAGATACCTATTTCTAATTATTATCTTACTTGTTGCGCTGTCGATTGTCGGCGTCAATGTTACTTCACTCCTTGCCGGCCTCGGGATTTTGACCGCCGTCATCGGCCTCGCTTTTCAGGACATGATCAAGGACTTCATTGCCGGCATTGCCATTATCGCCGAAGACCAGTTTAGCGTTGGCGACACTGTCATTGTTCAGGCCGACGGCTTCAAGGGCACAGTCACCAACATCGGCCTTAAGACTACTGAAATCACAGACGACAAGGGCAACGTCAAGATTCTCGCCAACCATAATATCGACGGCCTCATCAATTGTAGCCGCAACCAGCACTAGGATGAAGAAGAAAGAAGCATCAAAAATTACTAAAGTATTGCAAAACGCGATTTTCTTTTGCTTCATTACAATTTTTAGCGTGATATTATTCATCCTTCTATGTTTTAGCTGGATCAAGTACTGCGGCGAGAACGATTTCATATTCTTAAATATAGTTTCATTACTCATTGGCCTCGTCGCAGTTGCGCTAATATATTTTGTCACCCGCAAAATTAATATTTCAAAACGCGCCTTCAGAAGAATTATTATTGCATTCTTTATCATTGCCTATTTAATACAACTAGCAATTTTATATTTTGCATATTTTGACACAGCTTGGGACGCTGGCTATGTAAACTCTCTCGCCAATTCTGTGGTTCGCACTGGCTCGATCCCTATTAGCGATGGATATCTTCAGCGCTATCCAAATAATACATTCATCGTGGCAGTTTTTGCCGTAATCAAATCCGTGTCGATTGTTAGTGATAAATATTTCTTTCTACTCGCTATTAACGCGTTGCTCGTCAACCTTGCCTGCCTATTTACATGCCTCTCCATCAAGAAGCTAAAATCATCTCGCGCCGCCATTTTGTCCCTCTTTATCCTTGCGCCACTAGTCTTGTTTAGCCCATGGATAATCATCCCATACAGCGATACATTCAGCATTCTATTGCCGATCCTTGCTTTCTACATTTATATTGCCTGCAACAAGCCATTTAAGTACTGTCTCATTATTTTCATCTGTCTCATTGGCTATTTTATTAAACCGACTGTCGCTATCATGCTGATTGCCATTCTCGCAGTTGAGCTAATTAGTCATAAAATTTCTCTGAGTCCGAAAGCTATTTTTACCGCGAAACATTTTAAGCAGGCCGCTGCTATTGCTGCAAGTATTGGCTTAGCCTTTCTGATGAAGTTTGCCGCTAATTACTATATTAACTTCCAAAAGTCTCCCGCCCTGCCAGCGACGTTTACGCATTTTCTCGCGATGGGCCAAAACGATAAGACCTGTGGGCGATGGGACGCAACCGATGTAAAAGAAATTGCTAACGGCCAGAAGGCAGAGCTTAGCAAATTCAAGAACCGGCTACTATCCAGGAACCCTTGTGAGCAAGCTAATTTCTTTGCCAAAAAACTTTTGACGAACTACAATAGTGGCGTCTTCGCCTGGTCTAGCGAAGGAAATTTCTACGTCAATATCCCAAAGCGAGACGACGCAATTTCTAAGATGCTTGCTAGCTACTTCTATAGTAATGGAAAAAATTACCGTCTATTTAATCAGTTCAACCAAATCATCTGGATCACTGTACTTTTCGGGTGCATTTTTATTCGTCGCAGCAACTCTAAGTCACAGCTGGTCATATGTCTGTCGCTTATAGGGATTTTCCTTTTCGTAATGCTGTTTGAGGCTAGGGCTAGATACCTCTTTAGCTATGCACCAATTTTTGTAGTTTGCGCAACGATCGGTTTTAGCGAACTTAAAGAGAAGTTAAAAAAAGGCCCCCTGGTGCGGGCGGTTGGGTTCGAACCAACGACCAAGCGGTTATGAGCCGCCTGCTCTAACCCCTGAGCTACGCCCGCAGAGACTAGACTTATTATAGCAGAGAATGATATAATAAAAAAGCGTAAATGGAAAGGATCAGAACCTACTTTCGCCGTCTCGGCTATCGGATCAAAAGGTGGTTTTCTGGAGACCACACTATTTTCACGTTCGCCGTAATCGCCTGCCTTGTTTGGACTTGGGGCGCTATTTCTGCTATGAACCGAAACTGGCAACTTGAGCAACGCCTAGAGTCTCGCCGCAAGGAACTCGCACTGCTTCAGCTAGAAATTAGCGAGCTGGAACTAGAAAATCAATACTACTCCTCGGAGGAATATCAGGAGCTCGCCGCCAGAGATAAGCAAAACAAAGTCTTAGACGGGGAATCGCTAATCTATCTACCTCCAAATTCTGACTATGCTAAGCACAAGCATGATGTGAAGACTGTAGAAGTTGTAGAGGATGAGCCTAGCAACTACGAGCAGTGGCTCTCCTTCCTCTTCGGTGCTTAATTTTATACTCACCTCTGTTAGCTCATTCTTGACCCTTATTGATTTATTCTTAGCCTCTGTTGACTTATTCTTTCACCTCTGTTTGTGTATTTTATTACCTCTGTTATTTTTATCTCCGCCCCTGTTAATATTTCGCCTCCACCCCTGTTATCCCCTCGCATCGCCCCCATGTAAAAACGCTTATAGCTATTGATTTTTTCGCTAAAGTGTGCTATAATAAGTAATGAGAAATATTTTCAAGTTCATATAGATAAAGGAGGGTAAAATTATGAAGAAAATATTTAGCATCATTTTATTAACATCGCTTATCGTAACACTCGTAGGTTGCAGCGGAGAAACCGTTGCTCAGACTACCCCGGCTACTCAGACGGAACCCGTTGTTCAGGAGCCTACTCCTGACCCCGAACCTGTTGAAGTAGTGGTTGAGGAGCCTACTCCCGAGCCTGAGCCCGTTGAGGTTGTGGTTGAGGAGCCTACTCCCGAGCCTGAGCCCACTGAAGCAGAAATCGTTTCTGACGTGCTCGCTAGCAGTGAATACCAGGAAGATGGAGCATTCTCTGTCAACCGTTATATTGAGTCTCTCAATTATAAGTTCTACGATGAAGAAGATTTTAGCATTATTATCGACGGAACAGAATATTTTATGTGGTTCGAAGATAACTCGTCATGTATGACCATTGCCTATACTGACGGAGAAAAATGCTATAGAGCTGACGTAGTGGATAATCCTGAGTCTAAACGTACTGATGTTATGGACCTAAAAGTTGGAGCCATCGTGACTAGTCATTCAAAGCATTATGTTGAAGATGTCGTCGCAAGGCTTAGACGTCTAGCGTCCGGAGATATCACATTTAAGGACTGGACGTCGGACGGTTTAACATACGGCTATTTCCAGTACAACAGTGAGCCTAAGTATTTTGATGTTGGGTACATTAAAGCTAGTGAGTTCGCTAATAAAGACGAGGATAGCTCCTTCATCATTTTATACAACGAATAAGCGACACAGCCGCTCCCTGAAAAGGGAGCGGTTTTCATTGGTAAAATTTGCATTTTTTATATTGTTTATGCTAAAATAAAATCATGCAAGAAGGTCAGGACCAAGATTTTGAATTCACCTCTGATAATATTGGTGAAAAGGCCACGACGGAATACTTTTCTAAAGTAGAGGGTGGCAAGAAAAACAAAGAAAAAGTTGCTGAGCGGCGGACACGCTTTACTCGCAAAACATTATTTACTATTCTAGGAATTATTGTCGCTATAGCGGTAGTATTTGCCGTTATTTTTGTAGTGATTAATATTAGTAACCGACGCATTGGCAAGAGAACGCAAGAAGAACTCCCTGCCAGCATGATAGAAGTTCAGCGCAGAACTTTTAAGGCGGCTGATGCTACTGGTAGATACTATGACGGCATAGTTTACCTCAAAGATCTAATCTTGGATATGAAAGATTCCGATACTGATCCTGACTTCTTATTTGAAGTTTATGTATATATGGCTAGGTTTATCTACCAGGCTGGCGACCCTGATAACGCTTTGCTTCTTTTGAATAGACTGGAAGATCAAGGATCATTGACGGATCTTCGTAAATATTGGCTATATAGCAGCTTCATTGACATCTACAAGAGTGAAAATAACGAAGATGGGGTAGCGAAATACCAAGAGCTATTTGACAAGTTAAATATTAACGAAAACTTTATAACCTTTGACGTACCAATGGGAGGAGGCTCCGATGAAGAATAGTAAAAGGATCTCAGCAATTTTACTATCAGTATTTTTTGGGCTGACTATAGGCTCAAATGTCTTCGCAGGACTTAACGATAGCACCAGTGAGACCTCCCAAGCTCAGGTCGCAGACGAAAACAAGCAGGAAGATTACGATGCTAATGCTGGTGGTCAGCACATTGGCAATAATTCTAGTAACACAATTGCATATAGCCGCAACGTTGCTGGTATTGAAGTCACTAGGGAGCAGCTCATGAGCGATACCGCTTTGCAGTCAATCGTCTTCGATAGGCCAACAACTACTACCGGTAGCGTTACTTTACCTGCAACTAGTATTACTCAGACCCACATCGAAAGTCTACCTGCTGGTACTAACGTCTGGATTGAATTTACTTATGCAGAGAACGCTGGATGGGTCACCGATACAAATCCGGTAACCGGCGAGAGCGTTAAGAGATGGGTGGAGCCTGGCGATATCATTGGCGTAGTCGGTCTTAATGATGGTAGCTGGGGCTATCAGGGTCAAAAAGCCGCCGATGCCGTAGCTAAGGTGGCGGATTATTTAGCAAAGACCGGTGTAGACATGAATGGCGTTAGCGTGAAGTCTGTCGCGGAAATGCTTTCTGATTACAATATGCTTCTTGCTACTGGCGTGCTTACACAAGATCTTCTTGATGAAAATGCCTTTCTATTTACCGACAGAATTGGCAAAGAACTAGAAAAACTGACCGAGGCAGAAAAAGAAGAGCTCAAGGAATTGATTGAAGAACTTCTCAAACAACCGCCAGTTCCACCTAGCAGCAACCCTGACTGTCATGACGCTAATCACTGGGGTGATACAATCGGTAAAGTTTCTGTCCAGAATATCAACACTAATACCGGTTGGCGCGAAGGTGGCACCGTTTGGGCCCGTCCTGGTGACACTATCCAGTTTAAGATTTACTATTGTTGGGGTGCTCAAGCTGTTGGTGCGGACGATTACAATCCAGCTCGTACTCAACACTGGACTGGCCAAGATAGCCAATATTTCCAGCTCTCAGCCACCCAGAATGACAACTACTTGTTCGGCGAGAATGCACAATATATTGGCCCAAGTAAACACGTCTTAAATCAACCACATAATGCAACTATCGGTCCTGCTACTGGTGGCGCCGTCCCGAATGATAAGGTTGATTACACTAGTAGCTACGAGTTTACGTTATATTCACCGGGCCAGAAAGACGGTTCTAATTACAACTGTATGATCTTTGATTTCTCTCCATACTTCCTTGGATTTGGTTATCAAATTCCAGGTGTAGATACTGGGGGTTGTGCAGCCATCAGCCAAACCGGCAACATGTCCGATGTCTCAAATAGCCCAGGTGTTATTTCTCAAACTATTGAATATGATCGCATTCAAGCTTGGCAATTATATAAGTATCAACGTTCTGGCTCATGTGCTGGCTGTAACTATAATGATATCGGTCAAATTATCGACCATAGGAGCTATAACGACAGGAATTCGTTAACAAGACAAAATATTAGAGTAATGGGTAATCCGTTTGCGTCGTTGAACGAGGCAAAAACTGCTGGTGGCAATATGTGGGGGATCGTCATGAAGCATCAAAATAGTACGGCTCAGTTTAAGAACGACTGCGATGTCCGATCTTGTGGTTGCAATTCTTGGCACCACTGGGTTGTAGATGGTTGCTCCGACTGTAGATGGGGCCAGTGGCATACTATTTATGACGAATATGGAAGTCATGAAGAATGGTGGTGTGATGGCGGATATTACAGTTATAGCTGCTACCAATCATGCGGTTACAACGACCGTGGGGCTGTCTGTAATAACCGTCCTGGCCAAAGTTTCTACGAGTCTGAGTCTAGAACCTACACAGAAAGAGGCAACATTCATCCGATCAATCTCGGTCATCAAAGCCAGACGGCTTCTGTCAACGTTCCATATAGTTACCGCACTCGCGCAGATTCTTATATTAATGAAGGCGAAGTTATCTATCTAGGTCAGAGCGTCACGTCTACATTTAGTGTCAACATTCTCCCGCGCGTCGTCACTGAAGTCCGTTCAAACGAAGCTTACGCAACGCTCGTTGATGGTTTCATCCAGGCCGTAGAATTCATCGCGGATGATGTTCCAGGCGGTGGCGGAGTTGCCCCAGTCGATGTCCCCGGCAATGATCTTTGTAATTACTTTGGTGGTGACTGTCGCGAAATTTGGCGCGAAGGTCCAAAGCTCAACAAAGAAGGCCGCTATAAGGGCGAGAACTACAGCCATGCCGAAACTCGTGCAGTCCCTGACGACAGAGACGACCTAGTCGGCAAGAAATACTGTGTCGCCGTAGGCATCTCTACTGCTGATTCTCACGGCATCGTTGACGCTGAAGTTGTTTCCGGTATGAGCAACCCATCCGCTTGGCGTATTTCCGGAGTATCCTGCCGTACCATTGCCAAGAAACCTAACTTCCAAGTTTGGAATGGTGGTCTATATACGAATGGCTATATCGAAACCAGTGCATCCTATAAGAACGTCGGTGTCAGCCTTGGCGGTAGTACTGAGCCTACTGGAGCCTTTGGCTCATGGGAAGAATACTATGTAGTTGCCGCTAAGGATGTGAGAACATTTGCGTCCGGTGCAGCCCTTGGTTACTATCCTTCACTAAGGCCGCGCGGTGGCAAGGACCCGGCTTCGATTAGCACCTACTGTGATGTCACAAAGAAGACGATTGCTAATGACGGCTGTGCAGGGAATATTACTGGTCGCTCCGGCGTCACCAACACCTCCCAGCAAATCATCCTCGAGCGCATCTACTCTCGCTACGCCCTAGAAGGCGACAACACTAGCTACGTCGGTAGAAAACTCGACAATAGCGCCCGCTACATTTATAAGAAGACTGACGACATTAGAATTTCCGACATCGTCAATGCCTTCCATTCCACAGAAATGTACAACGCAGATCGCACCACTTACAACTGTAACTACGGCACCAGCTCCCTCAAGATGTGCCAGGGCCAGAGTGCCAATGCTGAGCAAACCACATCTAACTATGCTGACGGCACCCTAGTTATCCATACCGGTGGCAAAGTCATCATCGACCGCAATATTTGTTACGGCAACGGCGCCTGTAATAATAGCAGCGATGTCCGCCTCAACAACAACAGTGAGTACTTCACCAGCATGTACGGTCTTCCACAAGTCGTCATCATCGCCGACAAGGGAATCGACATTACCTCCGGCGCTACTCATGTTGATGCCTGGCTCGTCACTAATGGCACCATCAACACCTGTACCGACTTCAGCATGGGCTCCCCAGAATCTGCCTGTAACTCCACCCTCATCGTCAACGGTCCAGTCTTTGCTGACGGTATCCGCTTGAACCGCGCCGGTGGCGCTTACCCAGGTGCTGGCTCCGGCTCTACTGTCCTAGACACCAACCTTTCCAGAACCGGCTCCATCACTCCAGGCGAAATCTTCAACCTTCGTCCAGACACCCTTTACTGGGCCTATTCTCAAGCACAACGCTTCACTCAGGCCACGGCAACCTATACGCGCGAGCTCGCGCCGAGGTACTAAATGAAGGCCCCAAAAAAGAGTGGGTTCACCTTAGTAGAGACGGCGCTCGTCATGGCGATCTCCGTCCTTACTTTGGTTGCATTCATCGCTACTATTTCCGCGCGCATCGGCCGTGAGCGTTACAAGGATGCAACTAATTCTTTTGCCGACTTCGTCCGTAGAATTTATTCCGAAACCATCAACGTCCAGAACGGTCGCTCCGGCAGTATCGATGATCAAAACGAATACTGTACTCTCGCCGGTCAGAATGCTCACGCTATCGCCGCCGAAAACGGTGCCGCCAATCCGGATTCCGACGGCTATCCTGGCCGCTCCGGTTGTGCGATCTACGGCAAGCTTATCACGTTCGGCGAGCGCTACACTTCCGAGGAAGACCGCATCAGTCCGCAGGACGATGATGATCGCATTATTTATGTTTATGACGTCATCGGTCGCGCCATCGACATCTCTCACCCATTAGTTTTGCCAGCCGGTAGTGACGGCAGTATTACCGACCAACTTGCCGCCGTCAACGCCGATATTCTTGCAGTTACCAAGAAGCCAGGCAGCAGCGATTGCGCAGTCAATCCAGTTGGCACGGTCCAGAAGTTTAGTCCACCTTGGTCCTCAGAAATCGAGACCACTGCCAAGGAACGCAACATGTTTAAGGGTGCGCTACTCATCACTCGCTCGCCAAGCTCTGGCGCGGTGCACACCTATGTCTTAGAAATTACTGACGACGACAAGGATCTCCAATTCCAGAGCATCATCGCGCATAATCGCTCGGTTGCTTGCGATAATGCCAGAGGAGTTTATGACATGACTACTAATATGAATTCCAATCTCAATCAATATCTCAAGAATGGCAAGTTCCAAATGAAGGAAGTTAATTTCTGTGTTGGTTCCGATGAAGGGTTCATGACTGTTTCCAAGCGCAATAATGTTCGCGTCGTTCTCGACAATCACAACGCCACTGGCGTCGAATTCATCGAGACCGATCTATCAAAAGACGAAGGAGGTAACGCATGCGAGTAAAACGTGGTGACACCATTGTCGAAGTCGCATTTTCCATTGCGATCTTCTCACTTGTTGCTGTGCTTTCTATTTTGCTCATGAACTCCGGCCTTGCCACCGCGCAAGCTTCCCTCGAGGTCACCATGGCTAGAAATGAAATCAATTCTCAGGCCGAAGCCATCCGCTTCATTCACAATTCGTACTCGCTCGAGCGTGAGCTTCATCCAGAACAGCAAGATTACCGCGAGCTTTGGTACCGCCTAAGCCGCGACAGTGACGCCTTCAATTCCGGCATGGTCAACAAGGCTGAGAATGTTCCGGAGCTTGCCGTTGACAATTGTGCCCAAATCTATAATGGTGGCGACAAGAGTATCATTGGCAACAATAAGCTGACTGCTTTTGTTGTCGATTTTCGCGCTATTGATCCAAAAGACGCATCTTTTGACAATAACAATCTCAAGGAAATTATCGTTTCTACTAAGGACGCCTCGGATCGCTTTGGCATCACTCAGGTCAATCCTCGCGTATTATTTACCGGCAAGGATCCAAAGTTGGTAATTGATGACAACGGCAATAACTCTGACCAAATGTATGAGACCGGCAACTATCGTTACGTCTCCCGCATCGAAGGCCTTTGGGTTATCGCTACTCGTGACGAGACTAACAGCGCTAGCGATACTAGCGTTGTCGAACCTACTCCAGAATTCTATGATTTCCATATCTACACTTGTTGGGTTGCTCCGGGTCAGGATCGCCCAAGCACCATCGGCACCATCGTCCGCTTATATAATCCAGAATTAGTGGAGGGAATCAAATGAAAGTAAGAAAAGCCTTTACCATGGTAGAAACCACGCTCGCGCTGTCATTCGTCGGCGTTCTGCTTGTCACGGTTTCTTACATTATTATTCAAATGTCTTCAATTTACCAAAAGACCTTATCCGTCAAATCAGTCAATGCCGGCGGTAGGGAACTTATCGATGACTTCGATCACCACATCGCTGCCAGCAACTTAGCCAACACTAACATTCTATGTTCTGGGCTTTCCGAAGAAGCTGCTGTCGCCTGCCGTGCTGACGGTGCCTACAAACATATTTATCAGCAGTATTATAGCGATGGCTCTAACAACTTTGTCACTCGCGACGTTACTTCTACTTCCGTTCCAACTTTCGGCCTGTTCTGTACTGGCCGTTATACCTACCTTTGGAATTCCGGCTACGTTCTTAATGGCAAAAATAACACCATCAAAGATTACCGTATCGAAGTCACCTATCCTAAGGATGGCTCAGACGTCAAGACCAAGGACTTCCGTTTGCTTAGAGTCAAAGACCCACTAAATGATCTTTGTAGCAATAACTTCAATGGCAGCACCTATGAGCTTAATGCCGATACTTACAATCTTTCGCTCTCACTCATGAGCGAGCCAGAAGAGCTCCTTGGCAATTCCGATACAGAACTAGCTATTTATGATTTGCACGTATTCAGACCGGGCCGCCATAATTTAACCGGCCACGCCTTCTATGCTGGTACTTTCATTCTCGCCAGCTTACAGGGCGATGTCGACATTCTGGCAGACAGTAGTTATTGTACCGCCCCACAAGAGGGATATATCAGTGAGTTCACTTATTGTGCTATTAACAAATTTAATTTCGCCGCACAGGCAGTAGGAGCAGCAGATGTCTAAACACACCATTACAAAATATAAATCCGGCGCAGTGTCTATTTACATTGTCGTCTTCTTAACGCTCATTTTTGGCGTTATCACCCTTAGCTTTATCCGCATTATTTTAAATGATGCTACTGAGTCAACCAACGCTGATTTGTATCAGTCCGCTTACGATTCTGCTCTCGCTGGCGTGGAAGACGCCAAAATTGCTCTCCTCAAATACCACGACTGTCTTTCTCAAGGTGCTGTTGGCAAAAACGGCGCCACTTCCGGCACCTGCCCAGACATTATTTATCAAATGGAACAAGGTGCCAACAACGACGATTGTGACGTAGTGCAGAGAGTTCTCGGCCGCGACCAGGAAGACCAGCACGAGGTCATTATTCAGGAAACTCAGCACTCTACTGACATCGGCAACTCCTATGAGCTAGCGCAAGCTTACACCTGCGTCAAAATCACTGAAGAAACCGATGACTACCTCACAACTCTGACTTCTTCCGATGACGTCCGCATTATTCCACTCCGCTCTGCCGACATCAACAGCGTCAATGCCATTGAGTTTAGCTGGTACGCCAACAACGTTAGCGACATTACTAATAAATATATGAGCGCCAATGTTCTAGAAAAAGCCAGTACAACTTACGCTCCACCAGTTATCACTTTCGAAATCTTCCAAACCGATTCTAATAACGGCCAACCATACTTCACCCTAGGTGAGCTCAGCGCCAACAATGATGCTTCCGATGGCACCGACCACTCGCTTCTCGTCCTCAAGCCAGTTCAATCCGGCGGTACCAATTTAATTACCGCCGCCAACGTGCTCGATCACTCTGATAAATACGACAACGCTCCGATCAATGTTAACTGTAACGACACTTCCGACTTTGCCTGTACCGTTACGGTCGAGCTACCTCCTACCTTCCGCAAGACTCCTCCAGCTCAGGCTACGCGCTTCCTTCGCGTCAACATTCCTTACGAACAGCCAAACACTGACGTTTCCGTCACTTTGTGTACTGCCGTAAGTGAGGGCAAGTGTACTGACCATACCAAGTTTACCGGTGTCCAGGCTGCCGTAGATTCCACTGGCCGTGCCAATGATCTTTATCGCCGCGTAGAAACCCGCATCGAGCTTGTCGATGTTTACTATCCATTCCCAGAATACTCACTTTACCTTTCCGGCAAAGACAACGAACTCAACAAGAGCTATTACGTTACTAACAACTGTAAGAAGGCCGACAACGGCGCCGTCAGCGGTTGTGCCAACAGTGCCTACATTTAATCTGATTGCCAGATTAGCTTAAGCGTGATATACTAGAACTATGAAGCCAGATTTGTTCGTAGTGCTTTTGGCAGGTGTAGTGCACGCCATGTTGCAACTCGGTATTGGCACTCTTCTAATCTTATATCATGCTAGCCTTGGCAAACATGTTTCTTTGCGCACCCGCGCCCTAGTTACTAATTATATCTTTGGCAACGCTCTACTTACCGGTCTATCAGTTTCCGCCGTCGGGTTTATTATTTACATCATTTGCCAGGGCGAGATGAACCCAGCTATGTTGACCATTGTCGTCGGCGTGCTTGTCGCACTTGCGCTCAGCGTCTGGGCATTCTACTATCGCCGCGGCAAGAGCACAGAACTTTGGCTCCCGAAGTCCGTCGCCCGCTATATCAATAAGCGCGCCAACGTTACCGAAAGCAACACTGAAGCTTTCGGTCTCGGCATGCTTGCTTGCTTCGCAGAAGCTCCATTTACAATCATCTTAATTATGGTTGCCGGCAACAGTATCATTGCCTTGCCGCAAGCCCTACAAATTTTAGCAATTGCAATCTACACAATATTATCCGTTCTTCCACTTCTCGTTATGCGCATTGTGGTCAGAAAGGGAAAGACTATCGTCGATGTTCAAAAATGGCGCATCAAGAACAAGAATTTCCTCAGAGTCTTGGCTGGCATCGGCTTCCTCGTTCTAGCAGCATTTCTTTTAGCATTTAAAATTTTAAAGGCGGCCTAACATGTTATTTAAGAAAAAAGAATCCAAGAAATCACAAAAAGCGCCAAAGAAAGTTCCAAGCAAAAAAGAATCATTTTCAAAAGCCGCATTAGAAAAAGAACTTTTAAAAGAAGCTAAGATCATCAAAATCCCAATTGGCGAAGCCAAAGGTTTTTCCGGAAAAGTCGCCGAAAAAGTCGCAAAATGGGTAGAAAAACGCGGCGAAGTCACCACTAGCGACATCAACATGAAAGTAGCCGACGAGGTTAAGAAGTATAGCAAGGACCTAGCGTTTATTTATAAAAATCGTGGTAAGATAATATAAAGGATTCATTATGGCAAAAAGATTTAATTACGAATTTATCATTATTGGTGGCGGCGTAGCCGGTATGACCGCAGCAAAGCAGTTGTCTGCAGCAGGCCGCAAAGTAGCAGTCGTTGAACAAGACCGCTGGGGTGGCTCCGCAATCAATGACCGTGACATCCCGCAGAATGCTTTATTTACGTTCTCGCATCTTTACGCTGACGCTATTGCCGGTAGTAGATTTGGCATGACTTCGGCCACTTTGCGCTATAATTATCCAACTGTTATGCATTGGAAAGAGCGCGCAATTAATCGCGCCAAGTTTGATCGCAAAGCCTTAGAAGAAAAAGGTGTCACTTTCATCAAAGGCAAGGCTCACTTTGTTGGCCCATATGATCTCTCCATCGAAGGCCACGAGCAAATCTCTGCCAATAAGTTCCTAATTGCCACTGGCACCGAAATGAAGGAAAATGGCATTTCTGGCTTGGACGCCGTTCCGTATTATACTCCATCTAGCGCTCTTACCGTTGCTCGCCCGCCAAAGGCCGTGCTCATCGTCGGCGGTGGAGCTAGCGGCTGCGAGATTGCTGAGTATTATGCTGAGCTTGGCGCCAAGGTTGTCATTGTCGAAATGGCTCCACGTCTACTCCCGAGAGAAGACGAAGAAGTCGGCCAGGTCATGGAACAATATCTCGCTAAGAGACTCGGTATTAAGACCTTTACTAACACTCGTGTAACCGCTCTAGAAAAGGATAAGATTTCTTCTCGCGTTGTCTTTATGCGTGGCGGACAGGAAAAGACCGTTCGTGTCGATACTATCGTCCTTGCCACTGGCAGAAAACCAGCTACTGATTTGGGCTTACAAAATGCTCGCGTTAGCTTTGACAAGAATGGGCTCGTAGTCGACAAGACTTTGCAAACTAGCGCCAGAAATATTTTTGCCGCTGGCGATGTCATCGGCGGTGAAAGCTCCACAGAAAGAGCAATTTATACTGCAGAAATCGCTGTCATGAACATGATTGGCAGAAATAAGGCCTTCGTCAATTATGAGGGCTTCATGCGTACTTTGAGCACTAGCCCAGAGATCGCCACTGTTGGTCGTACAGAAGAAGAACTTAAGAAGCAGTCCAAGAAATTCAAGAAGGTTATCGTTCCACTTTCCGACGCAATTGCCTCCACGACTAGCGACTGTAGAATTGGTTTTCTCAAGATTATTGTTGATCATCAAGGTAAGGTTCTTGGCGCAACTATGGTTGGGCCTCGCGCTGCCGAATGTTTGCAGGAAATCGCTTTGGCGATTCGCCACAATATCCCGCTTCTTCAAATTGCTGCCACCCCGCACCCAGCTAATGCCTGGTCGTCCTTGGTCAAGACCGCTGCCAAGAAAATCGTAAACAGCAAATAACTCATCGGAGGAAGGGTATGCCGGAAATACTAAATAGCAACGGGGAATCAGCCGGAAACGCAGATTCTCAAGGTTTTGAATCTCTCGCCGCAATGAGCGGGGATTTTAACGAGGCTAGTGCGCGCGAAGCTGTGCAGGTAGCCAAGCAAAAAGTCGAAACGGCCGCCGACAAAACATTTGATGAAATTTCCGAGCTGATTTCCGAATCTGATATCACCGTTTATGAACGCTTAAACCCGACTAATACCAAAGCAGCCAAAGAAGAATTTCTGCAAAATCCAGAAATGACCAGGCCTAATTATGAATACGGCAACCTCAGAGCTAGCGAAATCAGCAAGAACTTTAGATATTTAGAGCAAGCCGAAAGCAAGCTCAATGACAGCGCAGATTTATCTGACTCTCGTCGACGTCTTCTAAATTATCTCGTTGATGACTGTCGCAAAAAGAACGATTTTCTTGCTGCTAATATTGCTTACAATTTAGCCGCCGATCCTGAGTCGAAACAGCTCATGGCGGAGCAACATCGTGAAGCCAACGAGGCTCTTTACGGCAAGATTGACGAAAATACCTTCTACGCACTTCTTAAAGAAAAACTAACAAGTGTTGATTACGATGGGTTATCCGATGATGATAAAAAGGTCTATAGTGAACTCCTAGAGGATATTGGCCAAATCCCAGAAGCGACTAGTGAGCGTTTCAGACCTCAACCAGAAACTATTGAGCGTTTCTCCGAACTAGTTAATGATTTCTATGGTGGCTTTCTGGGACACATCCCAGAAGGTAAGGAGAGCTTTAGCTCTGAAGACATGGTCGACATCATTAATGAGATTCTTAAAGAAGAAATACAAGACGACACTTATCATGCAAAGATTGATCCAAATGCTGGTAACGCTTCGGTCAAGCATGAAGGGAAAAACCGTTGTATAATTTTCCCAGAAGGAAAAATATACACACCTGAGCGTGCGAAGGCCCTCATCGTTCATGAGCTTGGCACTCATGTGATGCGCGCTATTCCATATGTTGACCATCCTGTGGCAGCTTTTTCTTCGGGACTACCCAATAATGAAGAGTTTGACGATGGCGTAGCGATGGCTGTCGAGCAGGCGATTAATGGGGAATATAAAGATTCCGGCGTTAGTCACTATATTAATATTGGGCTGGCCACTTTCATGGGTAAGAATTTTCGTGAAGTCTACAACATTCAGTGTAGATTAAAGCAACTGACCGGTGAAAAAACGGATGCGGTCTTTAATGATGTCCAGCGTTGTTTTCGTGGCACTGGAGAATTACCAAACAACAAAGATCTCATTTATTATAACGGGGCTAATCGTGTTTGGGAATTTATTGAAAAGCATATAGATGATCCGGAACTATTTGACGAGCTATTCTTGACTGGCAAGATTAACTACCAGGACCCAGAGCAGGCACAGTTTGCCTACGAGAACCGCACCAAGGGCGCTATTTAGACAAAAAATAAATCAGTGATATAATAATCCCATGAAGGCAATTATTACAACTAGTCAAGATTTATCTGCGCAGTTTTTTGAGAGACACGGGTGGCACGTATATCGGTATGATAAGCTTCCAAGTGAAAAACAATCCTATGATTATATTTATTTACGGGATCCGTTTAACGACGAAAAAATACTACCGTCAGTGGGCCAGTATGTCAAGAAAGCACTCAGTATATTTAATTTTTCGAAAAGTATTGATAATGTAGACTCGTTTGAGACTATTGAGGAGTACGAGGATAAGTATAATCAATTCAGGCGGTACCATGAATTTATGCCGAATACATTCTTGCCATCAGAAGTTGACTTTAAGGAAGGTAAACATTTGGCAAAAAAGCGTATTTCGCAGCGAGCCAGGGGTATCTGTTTCCATAAAGCGGAATTTAACGATGACTGGATTGTCCAAGACTTGATGGACATCAATGAAGAATTACGTGTTTATGCGATATTTGGAAAGGTTATTGAGCAAGCCACCGTCAAGTCCAGCAAATCCGTGGAATCAAAGGTTAAGATAATCGGCAAACGCAATTTGGGGAAGAGAGAAAAAGATTTTTGCAGAAAGATAGTCGAGCGATCTGAACTTGATTTTATAGGCATCGACTTAGCTATATTGCAGAATGGCGACCTGAAGTTAGTTGAGGTGAATCGTTCGCCGCAGTTTAAGCGCTTTGTGGAACTATATGACGAATCGTTATTGGCTGACATCTTAGATATATAACAAAAAATCGGCCAAACGCCGAACTGTATATGGTCTTGGTGGCGGGGGTTGGATTTGAACCAACGACCTTTTGGTTATGAGCCAAACGAGCTACCAGGCTGCTCTACCCCGCGATACACCCTATATTCTATCACGCATTTTGAGTAATGTCAACATTACGTACTGAAATTATGCATCCCCAATTTACGCACTTTGATTTTATGCTTGCAATTTTTGCTATGTTGTAAATTCTACAATATTTTTTCGCACGCTTATGCTTGCAGTCATTTCTCCGCCCGTGCTAAACTCATTTTGTGAGGCGCTTAATTGAAGCGGCAAAAGCTATGCTTCCTCTTCTTTTAGCATTAGCTTTGGCTATATCCTCTGAGGTCCCTACTCATGGTATAGCCCCGAAAGACATCGCCGGTCTTTCACCTTTACAAACTATTTCTATAGACGACAGTTCTGGCATCTCTCCGATATTGTCAGATATTTTACCTGCAAATTCCGACACAATCGCCATCCGCGCGATCAATCCAGGATATACCATAAACGATATAAAAAACACCGGAGAGTTGATAGAGCTAGCTAACCTTACCTCTGTAAATTCTCCTCCACCTGTTTTTGATAATTCATCTGGTGATATATTTTCCAGCGACGAACACATCCCTCAAACTATATCACTAGACAACGTCGCTATTGTTTATACCGCTAAGTCTAGCTCCGCCGACACACCCGGCAAATCTACTATTATATATATGTTCCCACCAGGCAGCCAGTTTATCGGCCGGTCAATTTTGCTGCGTTACGAGTTCGCCCCGGAAGCCGTCGACGGAAATCAAGATTTAACTTACGACACTTCACTCGCTATGACTGGGGCTTTGAGCCTCATTCGTGTATCGGAATACATAAATCCATCCGACCTTCCTGCAGCTAGCCCACTTTCTGACTTCGGCGAAGTCATCAGTTCTGTTTGCTGGCTTGGCGGGGAAGAGTGCCTACCGATTTTCTCTACTACGGTTAAGTCGCGCGCCTATACCACCATCTTGCGTGACGATATTACTGGAGAATATGCTCACACGAATACCGCCGAGCTGCTATACGATCCGGCAACTCCCGGCTTATATCTTCCGCCGGCTGCCGAAGCTTCAGATGACGAAGCTCTTACCGAATCATCGGAAACGGACCTTGCCGCGTCCCATCCACCTCAATGCCGCGGCCTAGAATTCTCGGAAATTTTCAGCTATTACGATACTGATGCCACCGAGCAATTTATTGAACTCTACAATGGTTCAGAAATTCCGATCGACCTTCACGGCTGCAAAATTAGATACAAAAGTAAGACTTATAGTCTCACAGAAACCTCCACCATCCTCCAGTCGTCCGACTTTTTCGTCATGCATCCGACTTTCCGCCTTACTAAGAATCCCAACACCGAAAACCTACTAGAACTTATTGATGCCGATAGCACGACAGTCGACAGTCTCGCCTATCCCCACGGTCAGAAAAAATCCACGTCCTATTCCATGCTCGGCTATCATCCAGATGGCTCAGAGAACTGGCAGGTCACTTACGCCATTACCCCAGGCACCACGAACATTTTCCAGGAATATCAATCCTGCCCCGAAGGCAAGATCATTAATGAAGCTACCGGAAATTGCGTCAAAGCTAGCACCATCAAGAACACTGCGTTAAAAGATTGCGGGCCAGGGAAGTATAGAAATCCACTCACCGGCCGTTGCAAATCCTATGAGGAAGACGACCAAGCTCCCTGTAAAGAGGGCTACGAAAGAAATCCCGAGACTGGCCGTTGCCGTAAAATCAAAGACAACAATGGTGCTGACTACCCAGTCGTACCGCTCACCAACTTTGAGGAAAAGACTACCTTTGTCGCACTCTGGGCTCTAGGTGGCATCGCTTTAATCGGTCTCGTTTATGTTCTGCTTCAATTTCGCCACGAGCTTATCTATCATTTCAGAAAATTCCTCACCAAACTCAAAAAATAGCCAAAAAATCTTACTTCCACCCCTGTATTAGCACTCTTGACACGAGAGTGCTAATTTGCTACAATAGGGGTAAGAATTAGCAGCCACACCCATAGACTGCTAACCACCTAGAAGAGTAATAATCTAAGAAAGGACAAAATAATGAGCAAAATTATCGGTATTGACCTCGGTACTACCAACTCAGCATTCGCTTACATGGTAGCCGGCAAGCCAGAAGTTATTACTAACGCAGAAGGTGATCGCACTACCCCATCCGTTGTCGCTGTTACCAAGAAAGGCGAGCGCCTTGTCGGTAAAGTCGCTCAGCGTCAGCGCGTTACTAACCCACAGAATACTATTTATGGTATCAAGCGCTTGATCGGCCGCAAGATCGATGATAAAGAAGTCCAGCACGATATGGACATCATGCCTTACAAGATCGTCAAGAAGGGAAACCAAGCTGCCGTAGAAATGGATGGCAAGACTTATACTCCAGAAGAGATCTCCGCTATGGTCCTTTCTAAGATTAAGGCTGATGCAGAAGCTTTCCTCGGCGAGAAAGTTACCGAAGCAATTATTACTGTCCCAGCTTACTTCGACGATTCTCAGCGCCAGGCTACTAAGGATGCTGGCAAGATCGCTGGCCTAGAAGTCAAACGTATTATTAATGAGCCAACCGCTGCTGCTCTTGCTTATGGCCTCGAGTCTAAGAAAGATGAGCAAATCGCAGTCTTCGACCTTGGTGGTGGTACTTTCGATGTTTCCATCCTCGAGCTCGGTGATGGCGTCTTCGAAGTAAAGTCCACTAATGGTGATACCCACCTTGGTGGTGAAGATTTCGATAATATTATCGTCAATTATCTCCTCGACGAATTCAAGAAAGAATCCGGCATCGATATTAAGGACGACGCTGCCGCTATGCAGCGTATCAAGGACGAAGCCGAGAAGGCTAAGAAGGAACTTTCCAGTGCTACTAGCACCGATATTAACCTTCCATTCCTTACTGCTGACGCCGAAGGTCCAAAGCACTTCGAGCACACTTTGACTCGTGCCAAGCTCGAAGAATTGGTCCAGCCACTTCTCGATCGTCTCGAGGAGCCAGTCAAGAAAGCATTAAAGGATGCTAAGCTCGAAGCTAAAGACATTGACGAAGTTGTGATGGTTGGTGGTATGACTCGTATGCCAGCCGTCGTTGAGAAGGTCAAGGCTATCTTCGGCAAAGACCCAATGCAGGGCGTTAACCCAGACGAGGTCGTTGCTGTCGGTGCTGCTATTCAGGGCGGCGTTCTCCAGGGCGACGTCAAGGATGTTCTCCTCCTCGATGTCACACCTCTTTCCCTCGGTATCGAAACTATGGGCGGTGTCTCCACCAAGCTCATTGAGAGAAACACTACTATCCCAACTTCTAAGTCTGAGATTTTCTCCACTGCTGCTGACAATCAGCCACAAGTAGAGATCCACGTTCTCCAGGGCGAGCGCGAGTTTGCTAACGATAACAAATCTCTCGGCCGCTTCATCCTAGATGGTATTGCCCCAGCTCCACGTGGCATTCCACAGATCGAAGTCACTTTCAACATCGACGCCAACGGCATCTTGAATGTTACCGCCAAGGATAAGGGTACCGGCAAAGAGCAGAGCATTACTATCCAGAACTCCGGTAACATGAGCAAGGAAGATATCGAGAAGGCTCAAAAGGAAGCTGAAGCTCACGCCGAGGAAGACAAGAAAAAGCGTGAAGCCGTCGATGCTAGAAACCAGCTAGAAAATGCTGTCTATCAGGCAGAAAAGATGCCTTCTGAGTACAAGGACAAGATTTCCGATGACGACAAGAAGACTATCGAAGAAGCCGTCAAAGAAGCCAAGGAAGTTTTGAACAACACCGATGCCGACAAGGAAACTCTAGAAAAAGCCGCCAAGGATCTTTCCGACAAGATCATGCCAATCGGCGCAAAGATGTATCAGGAAGCTTCCAAGGATTCCAAGAAAGACGACGACAAAAAGTCCGACGACAAGAAGGACGATGGTGACGAGCCAGTCGAAGGCGAAGTTGTCGACAAATAGAAACCAAGGCGCAAAACTAGCTAAAGCTCATAATGAGATTTAGACCAGATTTGTGAGTGTAAAAATTACAACGCGAAATGCGTTGTAATTTTTATCTACGAACAAGTCCCTGAGCTTTAGCTAGCTTTGCGCCTTGGTTTCTTAAACGTTGTAAATGCCAAGAATGTTCCGATGATGCCGCCGGCTATTGCGACAATCATGTCATACATTGTGTCTGCAGTTCCGCACTGGAGTAGCTCTTGCATATTAGTACCAGCCACCTGGTCAATCAAGAATTCTGTGCACTCCCATGCCACTGCCGTAAACGCGACAAAACTGATCGAAAACATTACCTTGAATCCGAGCTTATCTGGTTTCCCAGAAGCTTGCAAGATAATTTCGCGTGCGCCGTAAGCTGCTAGGACGCCCGACAAACCGTGTACGATTTTATCAAATGGTGGAATTAACTTATACCAATCTAGATCAATGCCAAAAATCATTGCCGGAAGCAAGAATAATAGATAAGCAATCTCAAATTTTTCTGAGACTTTGAGCCCAAAGATCCTTATAAAATCTACCGCAAAAGGAAGTATCAGCGTAGCTAGATAACTCCAAATTTTATACATGCCTGGTACGTTAGAAAAGAACATAATAGTAAATGCTATACCGGCTAGCACGATGCCCGCTTTGAGAATTCTAATAAAAATCTTCATATTTGTATTTTAACACACAAAGCTGAATAATAGAAACTATGCTTGACTTTTATTAGCATAAGTGCTATTGTAGAACCACAAAGGTCATACAACAAACACAAAAAGGCTCAACATGAAACTCAAACATGCAAAAAAATATTCATTTTTCGCAGCCGCGGCAATTCTGATTTTGTCTGCCACGCTCGGATCATTTAAACTAATTAGCGAAATGTCAGCTCAGGCTGCCAGCGGATGTACGTACACATATTCATATTATGATGGTACGGAGTATTTCGCTGGTAACGGCGGTATATCACCTGCCATGGGTACTAACGCCAAAGCAACGATGAACCTAACAGAGGATGAGACTTGGAATGTTAGCCTCGATGACCGTTGTGCACTTTCTTTGAATGGGTTCACATTGACATCTAGTTCTAATCGAGGCTCTGCCGTCAGTACTAACGGTGATGGAGCGATAGTTTGGGATGAGAACTCAATCTTTAGGCCTTTCGGAATTGATATTTATGGCCCTGGCACTATTGTGCAACCAGCCGTATCTAGCGGTGAAGCCGCGCCGGTAATAAATATCACTGGCTATCGTTTAGTTCAGATTAGCAACTTAGAGATTGTCAATAACACTCCGGGAGGTGAGGGCATACGCAATAATGGTGTGACTACTCTGGAAGACATTACGACAGAAGCTCCTATCAGCAATGGTAGTAAATTAACAATCAATAGTGGCGACTATAGCTCTCTTAGCTACGTTGGCCTTAATCCAGAAAGTACTTTGACGATCAATGGCGGGAATTTCGACGATGTCGATTTTAGTGCTGGCGAGAACATTACTATTGTAGATGGCGACTTCACTGGTGCAAATATTCCTGCTGGCACCACTATTACTGGTGGCACCTTTGATGATACTACCACTTTTGCTAACGGTGTAATTATCGAAGGCGGGACCTTTGCTGCTGAGCCAGATCCTGCGAATATTCCAGCTGGCAAGAGAGCCGTCTTAAACGATGATGGTACTTACGGCATTGAAGACGCTCCAGAAGATGACAATAATAATAATGACGACAATAATAACAATAACGGCAACGAAAACAATGGCGGAGAAAACTCCGGCACTGGCACCGGCCAAAACAACAATTCCGAAAGCAACCCAAGCGAACCAGAAACCCCTGCCCCTACATCCGATACTAAGAACATCCAAATCCCAGACACTGGCTATTCTATCCAAGAAGAACATGGCAGTGCTACTTCCGGAGAAACTATTGGCCTAATCTTCTCGATCGTTCTTGGCGCTATCTTCGGCCTAGTCTTTGGCCTTAGATTTAAAGACCGTTTCAGTGAATAATCGCTAAAGTCTCTTTTCTCTCAAGCTGAAAATCTGGATGCGCGCGTAGCCATTCATCGACTGCGCGTGCCGAACCAGGCAGCTGCGGATTATTATAATCATGTACGATGATAACTCCGCCAGCAGCAAGCCTCGGCGTTACAAGTTCAAAAGAAGTCTTAATAGAAGAATAAAGATCTCCGTCTAAGAATGCAAAGCAAATCTCAGAAGGCAAATCCGTAGACTCTGCAGAAGAATCTAGATCAGCAAAAAAACCTTTTCGCACTCGCGGAACACGTAGGCCCGCTTTCTTAAATCTCTCCACTACCTCGCGTTTTGTTACAGACAGCTCGCCAGCAGAGAAAGCATCGCCAGCTACCGAAGCGTCCTCAGCACTACGTGCTGGCAACCCCTCAAATGAATCATAAATCCACAAATTCTTCTCGCAATCAGCAAAGTCACGTGTCAGCACTCGCTGCAACAAAAGGGAAGTATCCCCCCGATAACACCCAAATTCTACGACGTCACCCTTCGTGCCATCAGAAATTACTGAAGCGAGTTGCTTCAGAATTTCTGTGGTTTCGTTGTCGGAAACTTGTTGTAGATAATTATTCTGCTTCATCGTTTAAGAGTGCACCAGCTCTGCGGATCATTTCCTCAGCCTCATCAGTGCGGATAACCCAGACTGGTTTAGAACCCTCAGCAGCAATATTAGTGTGGCGCTCTGGCATGTCGTCAACATTCTTTTTCTCGTCAATTGCAAAGCCAAGGTAGTTGAGTTTTTGGGAAACGGTGCGGCGGATTTCATCGCTGCGCTCGCCGATAGTTGCAGTAAAGACGATTGCGTCTACGCCGCCAAGTGATGCAGCCATCTGGCCAATCAAGCTCTGGACCTTGTAAACAAACATTGCGTGTGCGAAGGTGCCGCGCTTGTCACCTTCATCGCGAAGGCGCAAAATCTCGCGCATATCATCAGTCTGACCGGACACACCGAGCAGACCAGCTTCCTTGTTTAGATATTTTTCAATAGATTCGTCAGACTCAAACTTTAAGTAGTGCTTAAGGCGAAGTGCTGCAGCTGGATCGATGTTGCCGCAACGAGTTGCCATCATCAAACCTTCTAGTGGAGTGTAACCCATGGAAGTATCAAGGGACTTACCGTCAAATACTGCGGTCACAGAAGAGCCAGAACCAAGGTGGCAGACAATCAATTTCTCCGGCAAAATGTCCTGAGACTTCATGTAATTAACGATTGAACCAACAGACAAACCGTGATAGCCAAAGCGCTTTACATCAGCTTTGTCGGCAAGCTCAGTATCAAATGCATAGTACTTCATTAAATCTGGGCGATCAGCGTGGAACGAAGAATCGGAGATTGCAATTACTGGAGTGTCCTTGAAGGACTTTACAAAGTGCTCAATCTCAGCAGCTACAACTGGCACGTGGAGAGGTGCACGCTTGCGGCCCTTGTCGAGCATCTTCAAATACTCTTCGTCGACAACGTGGTCCTGAGTGAAATACTCACCTGGGCAGGCTACACGAGCGAGAATTGCATCGATCTTAGCCATGCCGCCGAGGATACCTTCCTCAGTCAAGATGCGGTTAATGTTGGCAACGGTAGAAGTGAGCTCCTTAAAGTCTTGCTTTAAGACTTTCTTGCTGCCGTCAGCTTTCTTGAGGGTACAAATAATACCTTTGCCTTCAAACTCAAAGTGGAGGCTGCAAACTTCCTCATTACCTTTATATAATGCATATTTCCGGCTAGAACTTCCCGGATTTGTGATCAGAATTAATCTTTCTTTTTCCATCAAAAACTCCTTTGAATAAATTATATCATAAAAGACAAAAAGTTGCGCACATGTCGTAACTTTTTCACCAGAACGATCACGCCAGTAATGCTTTAGCACTCTTGACATCCGAGTGCTAGCGCCATATAATATATATATGACTAAACGAGATTATTATGAAGTTCTAGGCGTTAGCAAGAACGCTTCCGATGACGAGATCAAGAAAGCTTATCGTAAGCTTGCTGTTAAATACCATCCAGACAAGAATCCTGGAGACAAGGAAGCTGAGGAAAAATTCAAGGAAATTTCCGAAGCCCACGAAGTGCTCTCCGACAAGCAGAAGCGTGCTCGCTATGATCAATTCGGCCATGCCGGGGTTAATGGCGGCGCAGCTGGCGGCAATCCATTCGGCGGCGGCAATCCATTTGGTGAGGGCGGCGCATTCAATTTCAACGGCCAGGAATTCCACTTCGACTTTGGTGGCGCTGGCGGTGGCCTAGACGATATTCTCGGTTCTTTATTTGGCTTTGGTGGCGGTCGTCGTCGCCCAGCCCGTGGCGCAGACTATCGCACTCAAATTACAATTGATTTTAAGGATGCAATTTTTGGCACGACCAAATCAATCAATGTCGAGGGTAAGAGCTTGAAGCTCAAGATCCCTGCCGGCATTGATGACGGCATGAGCATTCGCTTGGCTGGCCGTGGTGGGGAAGCCCCAGAAGGTGGCGAGAAGGGCGATCTCTACGTTATGGTCCGCGTCAAACCACACAAGACTTTGACTCGCGAAGGTACGTTGATTTTGTCTGAGCAGAAGATTAGCATGGTCGACGCTGCACTTGGCTGCGAAGTAGAAGTCGAGACTGTCGACGGTCCTATCACCATGAAGGTCCCAGCCGGCACCCAGTCTGGCACGCCATTCAAGCTTTCTGGCCACGGCGTTCCTTTCCGCGCTGATGGCGATCGCGGCCCACACATCGTTACTATCATTGTTGAAACCCCGAAGAACCTTTCCCGCAAGCAGAAAGAATTACTCGAAGAATTCAAAGGCACTAAAAAACACGGCCTCTTTAGCTAATTAAAAAAGGAGTTTATGCGGTAGGAATATACGACTGCAAACTTAATCACTCGTATCTATATCAAGCGTAATATTGATTTTGTAACCATCAAACAACTGCTTAATTTTGTCGTAAATATCCTGGTAGATTTTTCCATAGTTATGCGCACTAAAGCTAATAATAATATCAAAGCTCAGAGTCTTATCTTCCATGTCTAGATAAAAGCCATGCATTTGCAAAACTTCTTTATGCGCAAACACAATTTCCTCAACCTTTTTTCGCGCCGCAATAATTTCTTCATCTTCAGTGTTAATCGAATAAACGCCAATTGTGTGCAGCATCACGCCATATTTTTTGGACACCCGCTTCGTAATATTGCGTGAAATTTTATCAATGTCTGCCACAGACAAAGTGCCCGGCACTTCGATATGAATAGACCCTAAATATTTATTTGGACCATAATCAGTCAAAATTAAATCAAACGCTCCTTGAACATTTTCTTCCTTCAACGCCTCGCGCTTTATGGCCTTAGACAGACTACTCTCGACGCGCGTACCTAGTACATTATTTACGGATTTCCTAATCAGCTCGATGCCAGCTTTGATAATAAAGACCGATACAATCGCGCCGACATAGGCTTCCAAACTAATGCCAAAAATCATGTAGACAATTGCAGAAGCTAACACAGAAATCGACAAGATCGCATCATTAAACGCGTCAGCGCCGCTGGCCACCAATGAGTCGGACTCTACATCGCGGCCCTTTTTCTTAACATAGATCCCTAGTGCAAACTTTACAATAATACCAGCAATTAGCACGATCAAAGTTGTTATATTATAATCTACAGCCTCTGGCGTAATAATCTTTTTAACAGACTCAATCAGCGCTGTGATACCGGCATAAAGCACAATCGCCGAAACTGCCAGGGAAGTAATATATTCAATACGTCCATAACCATAAGGGTGTTTGCGATCCGGCGTCTTATTAGCTAGTTTTGTACCTACAATCGTAATGATACTAGACAGGGCATCGCTAAGGTTATTAATGGCATCCGAAATAATTGCTATCGAATTCGACAAGAAACCAACTGCCGCCTTAAAGCCCACCAGCATCAAGTTCGCACCAATACTGAGAACACTAGTCTTAACTACAATCTTTTCACGTTGATTACTATTCATATCTTACTGCTATTATATCATTAACTCTGTACCCCACACTAGTAGGTAAAAGAAATACAATGTCAATGGTATAATTATAGTAAGTAAACAAAGGATCTTTTATGGAACAAACTATTTGCCAAAGCTGTGCAATGCCGCTAACTTCAGAAGATATGTACTCTACTGAAAAAGATGGCAGTATTAATAAAGATTACTGTAAATGGTGCTACAAAGATGGTGAATTTGTAGATAAAGTTTCTATGGAAGAATATATCGAGATGTGTTCGAAGTTTGGCGAACAGGCCGGTATGACTA